>DJFZ01000001.1:3132-19700 GCA_002432655.1 Thiotrichaceae bacterium UBA5859
CATACTTTTAATCCTTCAAAAATTCGTGTAGTGCTCATGGAGTGACTCCCTATGATTGTGCTGATGCAGTATCGGGTGACTCTTTTGTATCACCTAACACCAGCTCATTGTGCTCACCTATGAAAGGTGCACGAACACTGGACGTTAGGGGGGTGCGTGAAAGTTTCGCCCAGGTGGTAGGGTAGTTCACTAATCCCAAGTCTCCATGATCGACCGCTTTAAAATAGTCACGATCTTGGAGTTGTTCGTCTTCGCGAATATCTGGAACAGTACTGACAGGTGCTAACAGGACACGTTTTTCTAATGCGTAAGCATAGAGCTCTTCTTTAGTATGCAGTTTAAAAAATGGCTCGAGTACATTGGAGAGCTCTTCTAATAAATGAGATTTACTGGGATCAAACATCAGCATGGGCAGATCAATGGTTTGCCAGTCGACACGATTGATGGCCTCTGAAATAGGCACCTCCTGACGTGCCCAATCTACCAAGCCAGAAAAAGTAGAGCTGGCCAGGGCTCCCGCAGCCAACATCACCGCAACGTGACCATTTTTTGCTTCATAGACGCTACGCCAACGCATCGGCCCGACTTCTAACCAGACCCCTGTGCGGTTGAGATCACGCCCCTCAAGGATTGGAAATTGAGTGGCATTCATTAGCGTACGGATAGCAGCTAACTGTGAAGAGACATCGATCTGTTGCCCTCGACCAGAACGACGCGCGTGATACAGACTCATCATGGTGTTGACTGCACCTTCTGTGGCGCCGTGCATCTCATACTGTGGCACTGAGATACGAACTGGGGCACGATCGTTATCGCCGGTTAGATACATGGCGCCCGATAGTGCGGAAAGTGTTAAGTCATTGGCTTGATGATTGGCATAAGGGCCGGTTTGTCCAAATGGCGTGATGCTGGTGAATACGAGACGGGGATTGATCAGCGACAACACCTTAAAGCCGAGGTCACGTTCATCCAAGTAACCCACGGGGAAAGATTCCAGAATGGCGTCTACGCCTTCTGCTAGCTGTCGTAATAGGATCTGATCGGATTCTTTATCAAGATCTAGAGTGACGGATTGTTTTCCACGATTTTGAAACCACCATCTTAGATTTTTTTCAGGGTCTTGCATATCTTGCCAAAAAGGCGCTTCACTTCGGCAACTGTCACCCCTAGGGGGCTCAATCTTAATGACAGTGGCCCCGAGATCTGCCAACAGACGTCCACACAACCAAGCCGGTGAGGTGGTGAGATCTAATATTCGATAGGGTGCCAGGGCACCTTGCGGGTTGGGGGAATGAGCCACTTTACCGCTCCTTGTGTTGGAGAACTCGTTAAACAGTCTAACCAAACTAGAAAACGATAAGTTATTTGATGTTTTTATAGGTGGAGAAAAATAATAGTCTAGAACGACGGTTTGACATAACGTAGCTTCATTGCTCGGTGATAACATGATTAGTTGGGTGTCGTTCTATCAGTTTGTGGAGGTAAGATCGGTCAGAAGAGCAAACTGGAGGATTGCTTCAAAGTTGTTGAAATATCTGTTGTTAAAGGTACTAATTTTTATACATGGTAGGGAATATAACGAGTTGGTTTTTTTAATGAAACTCCCATTAATTTCTGTTGGACTCTAGAACGGGATGCAGATGTATCGTCTAAGCTAAAAATTTAGCTCGCTCTATGGATGCTTTCCTACCGGGAGGGATTATAGATTAATTCGATTAGAGCATTGATTTTTCATAGTTCCAAAACTTTATAGGAACAGCTAACCGATGCGCTAAGTTTGTGAAAAATTCTGCCGTTTATTTGGATATCCGCCAAATTCACAAACGGAGCCCCGCCTATGCTATCCCCAACGCTTCATTTCTTAGATGGGAGCGTGGATTTAGAGCAGTCCATGAAAGGAAACTACGAGTCCCTTTTAGTGACACTTTCTGTCGTCACTGCGGTTTTGGCATCTTACGCTGCGCTGCAAATTTCCCGAATTGTTAGACGTAAAGAGCTTTCCATCTATAGTAAATGGCGGTGGTTGGCCGCAGGCGCCCTGACGATGGGTATCGGCATCTGGTCGATGCATTTCATCGGAATGCTGGCCTTTTCGTTACCTGTACCGATTCAATATGATCCTAGGTTAACTATGATTTCTGTGGTTCCAGGTATTCTAGCGAGTGCGGTAGTGATGCATGTGTTGGCGACGCACGAAGGCAGATTATGGCGGATCAATATTTCTGGTTTCATTCAGGCTGTCGGTATCGGTGCCATGCATTATACGGGTATGGCCGCAATGATAGCGGATGTAGAAATGCGCTATCATGGGGGCATATTTGCGTTTTCGCTTCTCCTCGCGCATTTATTGGCAACCGGCTCTCTCTACGTTCAGCATCGTGTTCTCGACCATTCTCATGTATCTAAAAGTAATCAACCGGAAACACTGCTTGCGGCGTTGATTATGGGATTGGCCATTTCCGGGATGCATTATACTGGAATGGCTGCGGCATACTATTTGCCGTATGAGGGCACGACCAGATTACATCAAGATCTGATTTCTTTAGAAGCTCTGGTTGGCTTGATTTTGCTCGGCACCGGTTCGATTCTAATTGTCACTCTGGTAGTGGTGTTCACAAAACAAAATACGGCAAAGATCCAGGACAGATACAGAGCCATTTTCGAATCCACAGGAGATGCGATTATATTGCTTGATGAATTCGGATCCATCCAGGCGTTCAATCCTGCCGCAGCAGAAATATTCGGTTTCCATCCCAATGTGGTGATTGGGCAAGACATTAAGTTGCTGATGCCCGAGTTATCAACTTCTCTGCAAGATGAATTCTTACAACACAATCTTGCGGACGTTGATGGCGGCACAATGAGCAAACGACGTGAGATAGAAATTCAACGAGGTGATGGCACTCAATTTTATGCCGAGCTTAAAGTTCGTGCACTCCACGAACCAGATGGAAAGAGGTTTTTTACCAGTATTATTCGGGATCTGACTGAGGAGCATGCGCTTCAGATCAAATTGTTATCCGCACAAAAAATGGAATCCATTGGTCAACTGGCTGCAGGAGTGGCGCATGAATTAAATACGCCCGCGCAATATGTGGGGGATAATCTGAAATTTCTAAATGAATCCTTCGCCGAGATAGAAATACTGATTGAAAAGTTCTCACAACTGCAAAACGCCGCAGAGTCTGGGCAAATTACACCTGATCTTCTATGTGAGATCAAAGAGAGAATCGAATACGCAGACATTGATTTTCTTCGTAAAGAAATTCCAGAGGCGTTGACGCAATCACTGGAGGGCATAGATCGAATGAGTCAAATTGTGCGTTCTATGAAAGAATTTTCTCATCCAGGCGGTACAGAAAAGAAGCCAGCAGATATTAACCGTATGGTGGAGAGTGCAATTAATATTTCTCGTAACGAATGGAAATATATAGCAGATATAGAAGTGGATTTAGATAAGGATCTGCCTCTTGTGCCCTGTTTCGTGGGAGAGCTGAATCAAGTGTTGTTGAATCTTCTGCTGAACGCTGCTCAAGCTGTAGCGGAGGTTTATACAGAGGGACAGGATCACAAGGGAAAGATAACAATACGTACGGACTATGAAAGTAGACACTGGTGCCTGATTGAGGTTTCTGACTCTGGATGTGGCATGTCGGAAGAAGTTCGTAGTCGAGTGTTTGATCCGTTTTTCACCACTAAAGAAGTTGGGAAGGGTTCTGGTCAGGGGCTCGCAATTGCCTATTCAGTAGTTGTCGAACAACATGCGGGTTCTATCGAAGTAGATAGCCAAGTGAACCAAGGCACATCATTTACAGTTCGTATTCCCATAGCGGAATCGTCTTTGTATGATGCGGGCTTAGTTTCCGCGTAATTAGAAAAGTGTAGAGACTGTTGTTTTTTGTGCAGTGGAAGAATAAGTGCAGCACCGAGAGTATTTTTCAGATTAATAGTGAGAGAACGGAGATCTGGTCGGTTACCCTGGCTCGGTGTAAAAAGTTGGTGTATGAGGGGCTGTTTAAGCACTATTGACAACTTGCGCCATGGTTTTTTGTCTAAGATACGGCGGTAGACTGATTGGGTACCGTTCCGTGATCGAATGGACTGCTTGGTATTCGATCGCAACAAAATTAATAGGCGGAAGTGAGTTCATTTTAAAAAAGCGGAATCATCGGCACCATTTAGTTGAACGATCTCTGCTTCGTCAATTTCATCCATATCTTCTATGCAAGCTACATTAAATGCGTACTCATTTGGTGCGCTTCTTCTAAGGTGGTGTGTGTATATTCCACATGTTTTACAAAAATAGTGCTTGGCAATTTTTGTGTGCCATTGATACAAGGTTAAATTTTCTATCCCACTAAGTACGACAAATTGATCAATTGGCACACTGGCCATTATCGCACCTTTCTTACGACATATTGAACAGTTGCATCGTCTGAGTTCGCCCATTCCATTAGGGAGTGTAATCTGAAATAGCACGGCCCTGCAGTGGCAGCTGCCGAGTTTGATTGGCATTCTGATACCCCCTCGCGAGTTCTCTTGGAAAGTGTCAGTCTTGGGGCTAACTAGTTGAAAGTATATATCAATTAGTAGAGCAATAACCATCTATAGATAAGCTCTGAATCAGAGACTTTATTGAGAACATTTTGTTATAAATAGAATGAATTTATTGCATTCTAGAAGAGTTGGATTTTTTTACAAATATGCCTCATTATCCGCTTCATCAATGATGTGCTGACCAAAATCAAACAGAAACAATGTTGTTGGTGGGGGGCAAGCATGCGACTTCGTAATCACAATCATACTACTTTAATGCTTCTTTTCTTGGCGCCGTTGGTTTTAAGTCTGGCGGATTTTATAGCGATATTATTGTTGATTGCAGATAAATCAGATCTGGCGGTGGAAGATGGATTGTTAGAGTCTGCTCAAGTGCTGTTATTAATTTCGGCTCTTATGATTCTATTGTACAGGGGCCGTAGTTTACCCAGTGGATCACTTCAGATTTATATGATTGGTTTAATACTATTTTGTATCAGCGCCATTCTTCGAGAGGTAGATATAGAAAAATACAGCCTACCTCAGGCAATCGTTTTTATTGGAAGTGGTTTCGGAAAGAAAGTGATGTTAGCACTGTGTTGGTTGAGTTTTTTCATTTTTTGTTCCAGTCGAGCGCGTTCCTTAGTATTGTCTGCGCCTCTTTTTATGAAAACCTCCGCCGGAATCGTGCTGGTCATCAGTGGGATGTTTCTACTGGTAGGAGGTGTATTTGATAGACAGTATCTAGAAGTGGCCAATGCACAATTCTACGAAGAATTGATGGAGTTCAATGCATATTTGATGTTAGTGCTGGCAACCATGCTCATCGATACTCGACAAACAGTCCCTTATGGGCTGCGGGTGTCTGAAATGGGAAGTAGCCCTTCTAACATCCACTATTAGTGGATGATGTGGTCGATAAGCCTCAATTGAAAAAATTATCAGAATAACATGTCTTTTTAGGGTTGAACGGTGAGATGCAAATAAGCTCTATGAAAGGCGAAACTTAAAGATGAGCTCTGTCTATCTAAAATAACGTAAGGAACAAGAAGGTCGTATCAACAGGAACAGGGTGCAAAAAAATTATAGAGTGGTTCTTGTGGAGATAAAAAACCCCACTGGCGAAAGTGGGGTTTTTTTTGGTTGGCGAATGGTCTATGCAGTTTGTATGCTCTCATCGGATAAAAATTCACCCGAATCATACTGCTCCCGAAACTCTTGAATCATATAATAGTCATCTACTTCCCAAGGATGGAAGTCGCGCTTATAGAATTGAAAGTAGTGGTGTAATGGGCGACGTAGTAGGCCGTTTTTCCCGACTAGGAAGGGCATGCCATTTTTCCAAGTACTCCAATTCCACAACAAGCCATCTTTTCTTAACAAGGGAAAAAGGCGCACAAACATTATCATCAATATGCCAATCGTGGTAAGCACCATGGCGGTGATGCGTTTACCATAATGGCCATCTACCGCTTGGTACACGTCATAAGCAACAGCCTTGTGCTCAATCTCTTCAGCGGCATGCCATTGGAACATGGGCTTAAAGTCTTCGTGGGCCGGCTCGATAAATAATTCTGGCGCCGAATACACCTGGTGGGCAAGTATCGCGGTGAAATGCTCAATGGCGATCGTAATTGCTAAGGAAAACTTGGGCATCCAACGATTGAGTTGGTGCAATCCCCAGTCGAGGAATCGATTATCCCGAGCAATGCTACTATAACCCTGAACCCCTAGTATGTCTGCATGTAGATCGTGGGCATGGGCATGGTTGCCTTCTTGACTACAAAAATCCGATATTTGTTGTTGCAAATCGTCATCAGTCACCAGATGACGGAAGTCTAAAACGCTTCGAACGAAAAACGTTTCGCCAGGCGGAAATGTTGTGAGAAACGCGTTAAAAAAGTGAGTGCGAAAGGGATCATTGTCAAACCAGTATCGTGGACTTTTTTCCGTGATATTGAATTTTGCTGGCCTGGGTTGAATGACATGATCTTTTGGTGCCAGGTGTGTCGTCATGAATTCCTCCGTTAATATGTTAATTATTTTTACTTAGCTTACTGAATAACTGAATCTGAGTAAAATCCGTTTAACATATTGTAGACATGCTCGTCATTTAATCCTTTAACGAACGTTCGAGAATTAATCGGGAGGTACAGACGGATTTATTGGTGTGCCCGTATTGGGGAAATGAATTTGTGAGCACCCAAACAGCGTGCTTGGACTAGCCATCGAAAACAGACCAAGCCCATAGTTGCTGTCAGTAGAGTCGGACTGAATGGTTTATGTGATTGGGAACAGTATGCTTTCAATCTGCTGAAAGAGATACCTCATGATTTGCTTGGCGCTCTATTCCCTGCCGATTTTTTTACGCCAAATGTATTGCTGAATGGGTACCTTTTAAAGACTGATTCGCGACAGCCAAGTTGATCAAACTTATGGCCACAGAATTGATGTCAAGCATCAGACAGGAATTATTCTTAATTGGTAGAAGATCTGGGTTAGCCGCATTTGGAGTCACCGCAGTTTAAACAGGTCATGCAGCCATCTAATAGGACTACCGCTTTAGTGAAACATAGCTGGCACAACTCAGAGTTTGGCGGAAAGCTCGCGTCTGTATTAGTTTTGCGGGTCTCCTGAGTGTGTGACTCAGCCTCACGACGTTTTTGGTTGATTAGCGCTTGGCGTTCGGGGCTTAAGGATTCTTCTTTTAACAGGCCAATCATTTTCATGTGGGATTCAATTGCGTAGCCTATTTCTGCTACCAGTGATGGCATAAACTGGCCGCCTTTTTTAAAGTACCCGCCTTGAGGATCAAACACAGCTTTTAATTCGTCTACCAAAAAGGTGACATCGCCACCTTTTCTAAATACCGCGGAGATGACTCGAGTGAGTGCAACTACCCATTGAAAGTGGGTCATGTTTTTAGAATTAATAAACACTTCGAAGGGGCGCCGAATTTCATGCTCGGTGCCTTCGTTAAGCACTATATCGTTGATGGTGACATATAAAGCATGGTCTGAAAGAGGTGTTTTAATTTTGTAAGTAGAGCCGAGTAGCATCTCCGGTCTGGCAACACTTTCATGCATATGAATGACGTTGCTTTCCAAGGATTCTTGTTCAATCTGCTTTTCTGGTTCGTTTGCCGGTGTGTCACTTTGGTGCACACTGAAGTCAACTATTCTTTTTTCAATTTTTTTAGCCATATTCATTCGCCTATTAAAACTTGCCGTAGTAACCTTCTTTTAACGCATCGTAAAGATTGGCCGCAGTGTGGACTTCTCCGTCGTATTCAATCTCTTCATTGCCTTTGGCTTCGATCAGTGTGCCATCTTCTAAAACAAATCGATAAGTGGTGTTTTCCAGATCTTTTTCTTTAACCAATACACCTTGAAATGCCTCAGGATTGAAGCGGAACGTAGTACACCCTTTTAACCCTTGTTCGTATGCATAGAGATAGATGTTTTTAAAATCTTCAAATGGGTAGTCGGAAGGCACATTCGCGGTTTTAGAAATTGAAGAATCGATCCATTTTTGTGCTGCCGCCTGGATGTCTACATGTTGCGTGGGGGTGATGTCTTCCGATGTGACAAAATAGTCTGGTAGTTGATCTTTAGCCTCTTCGGCATAGGGCATGGCTTGGCTATTGACTAGTTCTCTATAAGCCAACAACTCGAATGAATACACATCCACTTTCTCTTTAGTTTTCTTACCTTCACGGATAATGTTGCGTGAATAGTGATGGGCGAAGCTGGGCTCGATGCCATTACTGGCATTATTGGCCAGAGACAAAGAGATAGTGCCCGTGGGTGCGATGGAGGTATGGTGGGTAAAGCGTGCGCCTACTTCTGCTAACTGGTCGACAAGTGCGGCATCTTCTGCTGCGATCTGTTGCATGTAACGGCTGTACCGGGCGTGGAGTACTTTCCCGGTGATGCGATCGCCCAAACGCCAACCATCTTGTTTGAGTTCCGGGCGTGCTGTGAGCATATCGTTAGTGATGGTAAAGTGTTCCTCCATAATCGGTGCCGGACCTTTTTCTCGGGCCAACTCTAACGCTGTCCGCCAACCAGTCATGGCTAATTCTTTGCTTACTTGTTCGGTAAACTCGGTGGACTCTTCGCTGCCATAGGGTATGCGCAACATAGTTAGGGTAGATCCAAGACCGAGAAAGCCCATACCGTGGCGGCGTTTACGGAAAATCTCCTGTTGCTGTTGCGGTAGAGGCAGACCGTTGATCTCTACTACGTTGTCTAACATTCTGGTGAACACAGCCACAGTATCTCGATAGTTGTCCCAATCGAATCGGGCTTCCGGCGTAAAGGGATCTAACACAAACTTAGTGAGATTGACTGAACCCAACAAGCAACTGCCGTAGGGGGGCAGAGGCTGTTCACCGCATGGGTTGGTGGCTCGAATATCCTCACAGAACCAGTTATTGTTCATTTCATTGACTCGGTCAATGAGGATAAAACCTGGTTCGGCAAAGTCATAGGTAGATTGCATGATGGTGTCCCACAACAGTCGTGCCGGGACAGTTTGATGTACTTCACAGGCCACTAGACCCTCATCATTTTTAAAGTACCGTTTTGCATTGGCCACATGGCGCCACACGACTTTTTCAGGATTATCTAGTTGGAGCTGTTCTTTGCGAATGCGCTCTTCTGTGAGCGGGAAAGAGAGGTGCCAATCTAGATTATCTTTTACCGCATGCATGAATTCTTCGGTGATAAGTAATGACAGATTGAATTGTCGTAATCGACCGTCCTCTCGCTTTGCGCGGATAAAATCGAACACGTCGGGATGGGAAACATCGAAGGTGGCCATCTGTGCACCCCTTCGGCCGCCTGCAGAGGAGACGGTAAAGCACATTTTGTCATAGATATCCATAAATGAGAGGGGCCCTGATGTGTGGGCGCCAGCACCGGAAACATAGGTCCCTTTGGGTCTCAGGGTGGAAAATTCATAGCCGATGCCACATCCAGCCTTCAGAGTTAATCCTGCCTCATGTACTTTACCTAAGATGTCGTTCATGGAATCGCCAATGGTGCCAGATACGGTGCAGTTAATAGTCGAGGTAGCAGGTTTATGCTCTTGGGCACCCGCATTAGAAATAATACGCCCGGCGGGAAGAGCGCCGTTGTGCAGCGCTTTGAGGAAGCGTTCGTACCAATAATCTTTTGATTCCTGGTTTTGTTCTACATCAGCCAAAGCCAAGGCCACGCGCTTATAGGTGTCCTCGATGGAAGCGTCGACCGCTTCACCGGATTTACTTTTTAAACGATATTTCGTGTCCCAGATATCCAGAGAGGCGGACTGGAATTCTATTTCTCTGGTGGATAGGTTGACGGCTTTGAGTGGGCTACTCATTGGACAATCGATTCCTTTTGTCAGTTGATATTTTTTTGGTGCTTGGTTGTGGTAGATGCTTGGCTCAAACACAATATATTGTGTTACGAGATGATGGTACGCTAACCAATGTAGTACGGCAAGTGTTTTTTGAGCCTTTTTTTTGAGGAAAAACTATATTAAAAACAGCTAGATATTAATTTTGAGTTAAATGTTTTCAAAACCAAACGCTTATCTCTCGTTTTGCTAAATTACTATATATAGTGTTTGTAACCATCTGCCAATCGCCGCAGTTGCCGGTTAAATTATTTGCTCATTCATACCCTTTGACGACAGAACCGATATACTACACAAAGTATTTTTTGGGCCGGATTGGCCATTAGTCTACTGTTAGTTATTTTTTCAACTTTATTTGGACAATCTCATGAATTGGGGGGGTTATAGCATATGGCGCATCGCGTTTTTGTTTCGTTGATTTTGGTGTTGATGTTAGTAGCCGGTTGCGATTTCTTTAACAAGGGGGCCGATGAATACCTGCAGCAGGCGCGGCAACTTCAAGCGGAGGGGGATCTGCAAGCAAGTATTATCGAATTCAAAAATGCGTTACAAGAAGAACCTGAGCATGCGCAGGCAAGATGGGAGCTTGGATTGATTTATCTGCAAATTGGCGATGGCGCCTCAGCGGAAAAAGAAATTAAGCGCGCGAAGTCGCTTAATTCCCGCAATCCGAATGCGGATTCCTTTCCCGTGGAAGTCCCCTTGGCGAAAGCCCTGATGTTACAAGGTGAATATCGTCGTTTGGTGGATGAAGTAATAGTGGAGCCCTATTTAGGCCCGGGGGAAAAATATGCACTGCAGGCAATGCGCGCTAAGGCTTTCTTGATGTTGAATAAGCCAGAAAAGGCGCGTGACATTGAATCTTCTTTAACCCAATTGGCGCCTGAAGCGAACGAGACGCTGCTTGTACAGGCATATATTAAGGGCATCGATCAAGATCCAGAGGCAGCAACACAGTTGTTACAAAGGGTCGTGGAGCGGGATGATAGCAACAGTGATGCGTGGTTATATCTAGGTGAAATGGAGTTGGCTCAAGGCCATTTTGAGTTAGCTATGAAAGCGTTTCGCAAAGCCGTTGAATTAACGCCTTATAGTACCTATGCCTACTACCAGTTGGGATTGGCGGCGATATCTAACAAAGATATGGATCAGGCTAGTCAGTCCGCACAACAAATTCTCAAGCGCGCACCTAAAAATCCCTTGGCGCGACAACTACAGGGATTAATTCATTTGGAGAAGAATGAATATGAAAGTGCACAGAATGCTTTTGAGGAGGTAGTTAAAGCGGACGGACGATTTACACCGGCACTCTATTTCGCCGGCATTAGCCATTTAATGCAGAAACATTATGAACAAAGTGCCAGTTATTTTGAACGCTTTCTAAGTTTAAATCCTGCCCATGTAAGAGCGAGACAATTATTTGCGACCACCCTGTTTCAGCAGCAAAGATTTGCTGAAATACCTAGGCTTCTAGAGCCATTGGTGAAGTCTAGCGTCGCAGATCCACAAACCCTGCAGTTGTTAGGTGCCAGCTATTTAAGGATGGGCGAAACCGATAAAGGGCTGACATTGGTGCAGCAGGCTGCGGAAATGGCGCCTGAAGCGGCTGCGGCTCAATATCAGCTTGCCGGCGGCCTGTTTATGGCAGGCGAAAGTGAGCAAGCTATGCGGCAATTGCAAAAGACATTGGAGTTGGCGCCGGAGTTTTCGCAAGCGCGCACTATCTTGGCGATTGGTCACCTCTCCAAGGGTGAGCCCGAGCAGGCATTGCAAATTGCTGAAGACGCCATCAGTGAAACGCCGGACTCAGTGGATGCTTATTTGCTCAAGCTCATGGTTCTTCAACACAATAAGGACTATTCTCAGGCAGAAAAATTGTTGCAAACGATGAAGAAGAAATTTCCTGATGCGTTAGCGGTTCATCTGGCGCGAGGCAGTTTTTTTGCAGAACGAGGACAAAGTGAAACGGCTCGTGCTGCGTATCAACAAGTATTGAAGCAGGACGAGAAGCATGTCGGAGCGCTCATGCGTTTGGCAAAACTTGAACGTGATGCGGGCAATAGCGAAGCGATGGGAGAGTGGTTGGCGAAAGCTAATAATGTCGATCCAGCTGCCTTAATGCCAGCATTAGCCTATGCGGAGTATTTGTTTAAAACAGGCCAACCCGAACCGGCAACGAGAGTGTTAGGTCAGGTATCAGAAGCGGAACGGGACAACCAATACTATTTGAGCCTGTTAGGGCAGATCCAACTTTCTTCTGGAGAAACTCAACAGGCAGTAACCTCATATAAAAGATTGACTCAAGTTGTCCCAGGATCGGCGCCAGCTAGAATGGCTTTGGCTCGCGCACGTTTGGTGGATAACGATAAAGAGGGTGCGTTGGCGGATTTAGAAGTGGCTCTGAAATTGGATCCCGACCATTTACAGGCTAAAGTACAAAAAACTCAGCTTCAATTTGAATTGGGTGATAAACGCGGTGCGAACTTTTCCTTAAATGAACTGCTTAATGCTCACCCAGATTCCCCCGCCGTGTGGACCTTACAAGGATGGATGGCGCTACGTGAAAGAGATTTCGTGCTGGCTGAAAATGCCTATGAGAAGGTTTGGAACACTTTAGCCAGCCCTGGTGTAGCCACAGAGTATGCACGAGCATTGATGGGCTTGGGTAAGCGTGATCAGGCCGTGGAATTGTTGGAGACTACATTAAGTCGACATCAAGAGAATATCGATCTCTTGTTTGCATTGGCAACAGTATACGATGCCGAAAAAGAGGGGGCGAAATCGATTCCTCTGTATGAAAAAGTGATAAAAGTCAGACCAACAAACTACGTGGCATTGAACAATCTGGCTTGGTTACTTAAAGAAACTAATCCAAAGCGAGCATTGGCGCTGGCTACTCGTGCCCATGAAGCCGTGCCTAAAAATCCGGCAGTATTGGATACTTACGGCCTCATTCTATTAGAACAAGGTCAGTCTGAAAAGGCGGAGCGTATTTTAGAACAGGCTTCTTCGTTGTCTGATTTTGATCCGAACATGAGCTTTCATTATGCACAGTCCTTAGTGAAGAATGGTAAAGCCGTGCAAGCAAAGCGAGTGTTGCAAAATGCTCTGGCGCAATCTTCTACATTTCCAGAGGCTAAAGAAGCTGAAAAATTATTAAATAGCTTGTAATTATTGGAGGCAGCAGCGTGATCAGGTATGCCATTGCTGACGAGTAGACCTAGCTGTTAACAAAATGTGTATGATAGCGTGGGACACTGATAAAGTGTTCGCGGTCTGTTGTCCATGCGGTGATGTTTTATATTGCTCATGTAGCCGCATCGCAATTTACTCAACACTGTGAGTCATATCGGCGTAGAGGCTCCTAGGTATCAATTAAAAAGCCGAGGCTTATTTTTCAGCAATTTTTTCAAAGACCAATAAGCGATTGTTTGCTGGCATGGTATTGTCTTCTTTAAGCTGTAGTCCAGCTAAATCTGCTGTCTTCACGACCTTTTCAAAATCACGGATGGCGCTCGCGGGATCCCGCTCTTTTAACCAGAGATCAAAGTGGGCATTACTGTCACTGGTGTATTGACCTCGATAGTTGAAGGGGCCATAAATAACCAGTTGCCCACCTAAGGGTAGATGATGCCCACATTCTTTTATCATCAGTTTACCCAGCTCCCAAGAAACGATATGTAGGGTATTGGCGGTGAAAAAAACATCACACGGAGGAATGAGCCAAGGGGTCTTGGAGATATCCAATGGGATCGAGGGTAATAGATTGGCTTGAGGACGATAGGCTCTCCAACCTTCAATTCCCGCCAGATGTTGGCTCAGATCTGTCGGTTGCCAGGTCACATGTGGTAGGTGCTCGGTAAAATATATGGCGTGCTGACCGGTACCACTACCGATCTCTACCACGCAAGATTGCTTTTTTAGTAATCTGACGAGCTCTGCCAGGATAGGCTCTTTGTTGCGTTCACAGGCAGGAGCAAAGGGCAGATCCGCGGGATTGATATTAGTCATGAGAGTTGCGCGATCTGGTGCCTCTGTAAGTTGAGTTTCTTCACGGCTTCTTCAGCTTCTTGTAGACGAAGGCGCTCTTTTTGTACCACTTCTGGTGGTGCTTTTTGCACATAGTTCGGATTGTTTAGTTTGTTTTTAGCTTTCTCCAGCTCATTTTTTAGCTTGAGTAACTCTTTATCCAGCCGTGCGAGTTCAGCGTCTTTGTCGATCAGTCCTGCCATGGGAATTAGCACTTCCAATTGCCCCACCAAGGTAGTCGCCGCTGCAGACTTGGCTTCATTTTTTTGCAACCAACGAATGCTTTGTAGACGACCGACTGTCTTCAAATTGGCTTCTAGTCTAGAGACACGCTCTACATCTTTTGCATTTCCTTCAGCCAACAGCACGTCTAACAGTTTCCCCGGCGCGATATTCATTTCGCCGCGAATGTTACGCACCCCTACGATGAATTGAATCATCCAGGCGATATCATCGCTGGATTCTTCGTCGATTCTACTCTGATCTGGTCGCGGGTAAGGCTGCAACATAATGGTCTCTCCCGAGATACCTGCGACGGGCGCGACCTTCTGCCAAATCTCTTCGGTAATGAAGGGCATAATGGGATGGATTAATCTTAACAGCGCTTCAAGGGTTCGGACTAAGGTACGGCGTGTTCCCCTCCGCGCTTCTGCTGTGGTATCTGGATCATTGAGTACCACCTTACTGAGTTCAAGATACCAATCACAATATTGATTCCACGTAAATTCATAGAGGGCCTGTGCGGCCAAATCAAAACGGTACGCTTCAATATCTTTAATCACTAATGCTTCAACTTTTTGCAGTTCACTGATGATCCATTTATCTGCCGCCGATAGTTGTACGGGTTCGGCGTCACCAGCGAGATTTTGGTTTTCCGTATGCATCAACACAAATCGTGAGGCATTCCACAGTTTGTTACAAAAGTTTCGGTACCCTTCGGTGCGACCCAAATCAAAACGAATATCTCGGCCGGTACTGGCCAATGCGCAAAAAGTAAATCGCAATGCATCTGTGCCATAGGCCGCAATACCCTCTGGGAACTGCTTTTTTGTTTGCTGGGCGATTTTTGTTGCCATTTGCGGCTGCATTAAACCTGAAGTGCGTTTCGCAACTAACTCTTCCAACGAGATGCCGTCGATGAGATCGATAGGATCTAACACGTTGCCTTTGGATTTGGACATTTTCTGTCCCTCGGCATCCCGGACTAAACCGTGTATATAGACCTCTTTAAAAGGCACTTCCCCGGTGAATTTCAACCCCATCATCACCATGCGCGCAACCCAAAAGAAGATGATGTCAAATCCCGTCACCAACACGCTGGTGGGATAGAAGGTGTTTAACGCTTTGCTCTCATCTGGCCAACCCAACGTCGAAAATGGCCAGAGTGCAGAGGAAAACCAAGTGTCGAGTACATCTTCATCTTGGGTGAGTTTCGCCGACGCAGAGAGTTGATACGCTTCGCGCACGGCTTGTTCACTGCGACCCACATACACTTTACCGGTTTCGTCATACCAGGCAGGAATTCGATGGCCCCACCATATTTGGCGACTGATGCACCAATCTTCGATGTTGTTTAGCCAGTCAAAATAGGTTTTAGACCAGTTTTCGGGAACAAATCGAATGTCACCATTTTTAACCGCTTCAATGGCTGGCTCAGCCAAGGGCTGCGCTTTGACGAACCATTGATCCGTTAACAGTGGCTCGATGATCGCATGGGTGCGATCCCCACGAGGCACTTTCAATCGATGATCTTCGATCTTTTCTAAGAGATTTTTCGCCTCTAAATCGGCGATTATCTGTTTACGAGCGTCGAATCGATCTA
Source organism: Thiotrichaceae bacterium UBA5859 (assembly GCA_002432655.1). Taxonomy (GTDB): domain Bacteria; phylum Pseudomonadota; class Gammaproteobacteria; order UBA5859; family UBA5859; genus UBA5859. The sequence goes on from DJFZ01000001.1 coordinate 18,923, forward strand.
GACCTTGATAAGCAGTTGGCGCCTGATTATTTATTTTTGCATCGATGGTAAAAATGTTGATCATCGGTAATTGATGGCGTTGGCCAACTTGGTAATCGTTGAAGTCGTGTGCCGGGGTAATTTTCACACAGCCGGTACCAAATTCCGGATCCACATATTCGTCTGCGATTATGGGGATGGTGCGATCGGTAAGCGGAAGTTGTACCTCCTGACCAATCAATTCCTGATAACGTTCATCTTCGGGGTGCACGGCCACTGCTGTGTCGCCGAGCATGGTTTCCGGTCTAGTGGTAGCGACAATAAGATACTGATCACGACCGACCAAAGGGTAACGCATGTGCCATAGATGGCCTTGCTCTTCTTCGGAAATGACTTCCAAATCTGACAATGCAGTGTGTAAGACAGGATCCCAGTTGACTAAACGTTGACCGCGATAGATGAGCCCCTCTTCATAGAGGCTGACAAAGACTTCGGTGACCGCCGCGGACAATCCCTCATCCATGGTAAAGCGTTCACGACTCCAGTCCAAAGAGCTGCCCATGCGCCTTAACTGACGGGTAATGGTGTTGCCGGATTGTTGTTTCCACTGCCAGATTTTCTCAATAAACTTTTCCCGGCCTAAATCGTGACGCGAATTTCCTTCCGCCGCCAATTGGCGTTCCACTACCATTTGCGTGGCGATACCGGCGTGATCCGATCCCGCTTGCCATAGCGTATTACAGCCTTGCATTCTGTGGTAGCGGATCAACGCATCCATAATCGTGTCTTGAAAGGCGTG
>DJFZ01000001.1:19961-54949 GCA_002432655.1 Thiotrichaceae bacterium UBA5859
CCCATATGCAGGCTGCCGGTCACATTGGGAGGCGGGATCATAATGCAGTAGGATTTCCCCTTCCCACTAGGGGCAAAATAATTGGCATCTTCCCAAGTCTGATACCACTTAGTTTCAATACTGCTGGGATTATAGGTCTTGTCCATACGAGTCGATCTGTCTGCTGTTTACATGACGAGGGAACATTGACGATGTTCCAAAATTTTCAGTTATTTGCGAAAGGGGTTCTGTTTGATTTCGTGAGTGTTTACCGGATAACCCCGTTCTTTGTAGAAACGATAATGTTCTCGTACCAGTCGACGTTGTTCATCATCTCTCGGTACAATTTCTATGACCCGGTGAAATTGGCTAAAAAACAGAGGTACTTGAAGATCCAGATTAATCAGTATCGGTGCTTCGGAATCCACTTCTTGCTGGTAGCCAATTACTATCGGCGCCTCTGTCTCTTCGCTAATTAGACCGTGAGGGAGAAAATTCTCCTCATTTTCTGTCCATAGTAAATCGTTTATTATTTCCGCATGGGCGGGTGTCTCTGTGTGCACATAGACTTCTTGTTGGTGTTGATAGGCCTTGTCGCACAGTCGACAAGCCATGCGGAAGCGGGCGTGCGGAACATCAAAATCGACGACGTAAAAATCAATTCGCGTCACGATCTACTTAGCTTCAGCGAGTTTTTCATGCCACCGGTCGATGATGTATTGGGTGAGCAGTGGTACGGGACGACCTGAGGCGCCTTTTTCCTTACCACTCTTCCATGCCACACCAGCAATATCTAGATGTGCCCATTGATAACGTTTGGCAAAGTGTTGCAAAAAGCAGCCCGCAGTAATGGTACCAGCTTCTCGTCCACCGATATTTGAGAGATCAGCAAAATTACTGTGTAACTGTTCTGCATATTCTTCGGTGAGTGGTAGTCGCCACGCGAGATCGGTGCTGCTGCGACCCGCATTACCCAGATCGTGGGCGAGGGGGTTATGGTTACTCATCAAACCGCAGTGTTGGCTGCCTAAAGCAACGACGCAGGCTCCAGTGAGAGTGGCAACGTCGATCACCACCGATGGATTAAATTTTTTCGCATAAGTAATGGCGTCACACAAAATCAATCGTCCCTCGGCATCGGTATTGAGTATTTCGATGGTGGTGCCGGACATGCTGGTGACAATATCACCTGGTCGACTGGCATTGCCATCGGGCATATTCTCCACAGCGGCAACGATGCCTACCACGTTCAACTGTGGTTTCAGATTGGTCAGTGCGGATATGGTGCCAAACACAGCGGCGGCCCCGCACATGTCGTACTTCATCTCATCCATATTGGCACTGGGCTTAATGGAAATTCCGCCACTATCAAAGGTAACGCCTTTGCCTATTATTACAATGGGCTTTTCCGACTTCTCCCCCCCTTTGTATTCCATGATGATTAATTTTGGGGGTTGGCGACTACCACGTGCCACGGACAGCAATGCGCCCATGCGCAGCTTTTCCATCTCTGCTTGATCGAGAATGGTGACCTTCAGATTTTCACTGCGTCCAGCCAATGCCTGGGCTTCTTCTGCTAAGTAGGTGGGATGGCAAAGATTAGGCGGCATATTCGCCAGATCTTTACAGAAGTTGATGCCATTACTAATCGCTAACCCTTCTTGCACCGCTTGTTCGCCGCCAGGTAAATCCCGCCGTGTGGGCACGCTATAAACCAATTTACGTAGTGGTCGTCGAGCGGAGTCCTTTTTGGACTTAAATTTATCAAAACGATACAAAGCCTCAGTGCTGGCTTCCACCCCGTGGCGAACTTTCCAGCCAATATCGCGTCCCTTGACATTTAACTCAGTGAGGAAACAGACTGCTTCCATCGAGCCGGTATCATTGAGGGTGTGGATAGCTTTGGCGATAATTTTCCTATATTGTTGGTCCCCTAGCTCTCGCTCTCGACCGCAACCCACGAGTAAAACGCGATCGCAAAGTGTATTGGGAACATTGTGCAGTAATAAAACCTGACCAAACTTGCCTTCCATGTCACCGCGGCGCAGCAGATTACCTAGAAATCCGCCGGAGACGTGGTCAAGTTGTTCTGCTATCGGAGAGAGACGGCGAGGTTCGAAGACACCGACAACTACGCAAGCTGTACGCTGTTTTTCAGGACTACCACTTTTTACGCTGAATTCCATAATTCTTCTCTGAATAGAAAATCCTAATAAATACGGTTATATTTTGTTAAATTACCGAAATTACCCCATAAGTAGAGAATGCACTACATGAATACGTTCACATTCAAAGCGCTAAGTGTACTCTATATCACAGAAAATGTTGGCATAAAATCGTTAGTTGAGAGGGATAATTGATTCTTTCTAGATATCTATCCAAGGAGATTTGGATAGCGTTTTTGGCCATTAGCCTATTGTTGCTAATGATTGTGATCAGTGGTCGTTTGGTCAACTATCTGGCGGATGCCACCGCTGGAGACATACCTACGGAAGCGATGTTGACCTTAGTGCTGATTAAGATACCCAGATATTTGGGCGAGATGTTGCCTTTGTCCCTGTTTCTGGCGGTATTATTTGCTTTGGGTCGATTTTATCGGGACTCCGAAATGACCGCATTACAGGCATCGGGGATTTCATTCCTGCAACTAGGTTGGCGCGTGTTAATCGCGGTGACCCCCATCGCTTTGTTGGTGTTTAGCCTCACGGCATATCTCGCGCCTTGGGCAGCCGTTCAAGAGTCTAAGTTGCTGGCTAGAATCAAAGACCAATCTCAGTTGGATACTCTGGCTGCCGGACGATTTCAACTCTCCAGTGATGGCAATCGACTGTTGTTTGTTGAGGGGCTAAGTAAGGATCGTAAACAGTTGCAGGGGGTATTTGTGGCGCGAGGAATCAATGAACCGAATGCAAACAGTCAGGTGGAGGTTTGGGCAGCGAATACTGGTGAACAGCGTAAAGAGGAGGAGAGTGGATATCAATATTTAGTATTGCAGGATGGCCATCTTTACCAGGGAGTACCTGGTAGAGCCGACTACCGAATCGTCTCTTTCGAAGAGTATGGTTTTGAACTCCGACCAAAATCAGCCGCTGAGACGAGAGTACGATCCAATGCCTTGCCATTTAAGCAACTGCTTGAGGATAAACATCCTTACATGCAGTCAGAATTGCAGTGGCGCTTGTCTCTGCCCATCGCTATTTGGTTGTTGGCTCTGTTAGCCGTCCCATTAAGTCGCACCGCGCCAAGATCGGGTCGTTTTTCGCGTATTGTTCCGGGGGTATTGATTTATGTTTTGTATATGAACCTACTCAATATTTCCCGCGCTTCGATGGAGAAGGGTGAGTTACCCGTATTCGCGGGTTTATGGTTGGTGCACCTAGTTTTGATTTTGCTGACCGTTGCCTATTGGATTTATTTTACGGGCTCACTTAACCGTATCTGGTTGAAGGTGAGACATCCATGATTATTCTCGGTAATTACATCGTCAGATCAGTGTCTCTTGCCGGCATGGCGACACTGTTCGTGATACTGGGGTTGGATCTGTTTCTTTCAATGGTGGATGAAATGGGTGATGTTGGCAAAGGCGAGTACAGCAGTTGGCTAGCCATACAGTACGTGTTGTCCTCAGTGCCGCGCCGCATTTATGAAATGTTCCCTATGATTGCTTTAATTGGCACCACTTTGGGTTTGGGTATCCTCGGTAGCAGCCAAGAATTGATTGTGATGCAGGCGGCAGGGGCTTCCATTATGCAGATATTCCGCACAGTGATGCGGTTCGGCATATTGGTATTGGCGGCAGTGGTTGCACTGGGTGAATTCGTCGCGCCTGTGGCAGAACAGTATGGAAATAGGGTTCGAACCGCCGCCATATCCGGGGACAGCCTGATGCGTGCTGAAAGGGGGTATTGGGCACGTGATGGCCAGCGATTTATTCATATCGATAAGGTTTTTCCGGGGGGCTTGTTTTCGGGTATTACTATTTATGAATTTGACAAGGAATGGAAACTTCAGTCCACCTTATTTGCTGATCGCGCGCACTATCGCCAAAGAACCTGGACATTGAACGATATTGTGCGCAGTGAGTTTTTGTCGGAGCAGATCACCACGGCGCGGTTGCAGGAGGCATCTTGGGATTCTACATTGAACCCGGGTGTGATTAATTCGGTGATGATCGATCCGGATAAACTGTCCACCCGAGAGCTTTACGATACCATTGACTTTTTGCAAAAAAATGAACTTGAAGCGGGTCGATACCAGCTCGCTTTTTGGAATAAGGTAGTGCAACCAGTTTCATCAATGGTGATGATTTTTCTAGCCATTCCCTTTGTCTTTGGGCCCATGCGTTCCATTGGTATGGGGCAGCGAGTGGTCACTGGTGCGCTAGTGGGATTTGGCTTCTATATTGTGAATAAGGTAAGCGGTCAAATGAGCTTGGTGTACGCTTACCCCACTTGGTTAGGTGCAACTATCCCGAGTGTGTTATTTCTAGCGGCTGGCATGTGGATGATGGCGCGTATACGTTAACTATACTAGTTCAGATCTATATTGCCTTGCTTTGAAAAGAGCGTTGTAGCTTTGGCGTGTTTGCTGTCAACGAGATGATCAGGCTAGGCAATGAGGGCAAGATGCCGCCGTTGAAGAGGTGTGGAGATAGAGGCGGATAAAGTTAGGTGCAATATCTCGTCTCCACCACGAGTTGCATGATTAAATTTCTCACCGTATCTGGTAAGAAAGGCTTGTCGCAGAACGCAGTCATGTGGTGTTGTTCAATGCTAGTAATCATTTGTTGATCCATTTTCGAACTTATCATAATGACTGGTGTGTTGTTTTTTTCACTGAAGTTACGAATAAAGGTGAGGAATCCATGACCATTCAAGCGCGGCATGTGGTAGTCGGTGACAATTAAATCGAAATGTTCCTGTTGCAGATAAGCAATGCCTTGTTCACCATTTTGGGCTTCAGAGAAATTTTGGAAGCCTAAATTGAATAATACTTTCTTAATATGCTTTCTAGCGGTAGTGCTATCATCCACTATTAATACATTTAACTGAGATAATTCATCTTCAGGCAATTCAAGCAGTTCTGGATCGAAAATATCGAGAACCGCATTCAACGCATGACGCAGGTCAGATGATTCGAACGGCTTGGATAGAATAGCTAAAGCACCGGCTTGCTTAATTGGTTCCAGATAACGTTCTTCTGTCTCGCTGCTGATGAGTAAAAAGGGGATTGTGCCCCACTGTGGGATTTCTCGAATGGTCAGCAGCAGATCTTTACCAGTGGTATCCGTTAAGTGCATGGAGCTAATGAGAAGATGAGGAATACGATCTCTGATTTCAAAAGCCGCGCGTTTGCCATTCACCGCCCAGCGAAGATCGGTGATGCCAAATGATTCCAATTGTCTACGGATAAACAGATGTTGGGAGGAAGAGGGCTCCACCAACAAGATTGAGATATCCGAAAATTTGGTCGGTTTTCCCATCCTTCATACCGATAAAAGAATTTACTTTATAACTTAGCGGCGGGCTGGTTGCTCAGCTTAATCTCGTCTCTCAATCAGGTTTTGGCTGTGAGATTTTTTAGAAATGCCTTGGAATTGCGTTTGTGGTTGTAGAGCATTTTTTTCTCCACTGGTAAATCCTCAATTGAGCAGGCCGCGTAGCCACGCTCGACAAACCAGTGTGCGGTTTGTGTGGTGAGTACAACTATTTGATCTATATTATTTTTTCTGGCGATTTCTTCTGCCGCTGCGAGCAAAGCTTGACCGCGTCCGGCGGTTCGATAACGTTCATCTACTGCTAAACAGGCGAGTTCCGCTATTCGTGTATGGGCAAATTTATGTAATGCCACTGAGCCGACTATCATGCCGTCTCGTGTTTCCACAAAATAGTCAGACAATTGCGCCTCTATCTGCGCCTGAGTTCTCGGTACTAATATTCCTTGCTGCATCAATGGCTCAAGCAGTGCGGTGAGGCCGCCAAGATCTTCCAGCTCAGCAGGGCGGATAGTTTGATAGTCGCCGGCGCTGATCAGCGTGCCCAATCCATCCCGAGTAAAGAGTTCCACTAACAGAGCACCGTTTTGGTGGTGATCCAATAGGTGACTGCGCTTGATTCCTTGGCGACAGGCGGAGACTGCCTGGTTTAGTGCCACAGATGGACATTCTGTAAGTAAGTCATCGGCTTGGGAGAGAGTTAATTCGCGAATCAACTCGCCTTCCTGTGTACGAATGAGGCTATCTTCGGTGAGGAAAATTAATTTCGCGGCTTTGATACTCAAAGCGATGCGGGTCGCTACCTCTTTTGCATCCAGGTAGAACATCTCACCAGTGAAGGAATATCCCAGCGGTGATACCAGGACAATAGAAGCATCCTTTAACTGGCGTTTGATGGCATCTGTATCCACCTTTCTCAACTTGCCCGCGAACAGATGGTCTCGACCATCGATCACGCCCTTCGGCAAGGCGGTGAGATAGTTTCCGGTTGCCACTCTGATACGGTGCCCGGCTAGAGGTGAATTACTGACGCCCAGGGAGATTTGCGCTTCGATTTTGCTCTTCACGTTACCGATGGATTGTTGCATCCAGGGCATCATGTTGGCGTCGATGATATCGGGCAATCGATTCTCGGTGAGCAGTTTTTGTTGTTGCAGCTGCTCAATGGCCTGTGGTTCGGCGCCATGCACGATTACCGTTTTGATGCCGATGCTATGCAACAGTGCTATGTCTTGGATATGTGTTTGAAATCTATTGTCGGCGATTGCATATCCGTCCAGCACAATGACAAAAGTCTGGTCCCGAAATGTTTGCATGTAGGGTAAGGATTGGCGAAACCAACTGACAAACTGGGCAGATTCAGAATCGGTGAGCGGGGCGTTCATATGTTATGCAATGCAGTAGTGTTGAATCAGTTTTTTTAATATTTGAATGGTCGGCTGTAGCTGTGTCGCCGGGATATACTCGTCTGGTTGATGGGCCTGTCGAATACTCCCTGGACCAAGTATAACCGTCTCAATGCCCATGTCATTGAAAAAAGGCCCTTCGGTACAAAAAGCCACCGATTGACAGCTTCGGTTGGTCAACTGCTCTGTGAGTTGAACTATCTCTGATTCGGTGTTGGTATGCATTGGCGGCACACCTGGGAATAGAGGATCCAGGCTTAATTCCACGTCGTAGCGAGCGGCAATGGGTGCCAAACGTGCGGACAATTCACCGCGCAAATCCTGCAAATCCATCCCCGGGAGAGGGCGTAAATCGAAGTGAAGTTCACAGGCGCCACAAATGCGATTGGGATTGTCGCCTCCTTCAATGCGGCCGAGATTTAAGGTCGGTACCGGTACACGGAAATCACTACTTTTATGCTTGTGTTGTAGACTTTCTCGCCAGTCTAAGATAGTTTGCAGGGCGCTACTCATGGCTTCCAAAGCACTGCGCCCCTGGCTTGGATCGCTCGAGTGCCCCGAGGCACCACGGATGCGAATGGCCTCCATCATGATACCCTTGTGGCGGTTGATTGGGATCAGATCTGTGGGTTCACCGATGACGGCGAACTTCGCATCTATACCCCCTTGTTGAGCCAAGTAGCGCGCCCCTGACATGGTACTTTCTTCATCGGCGGTGGCAATCACCCATAGTGGCGCACGCCATTTAGCATTTTTCAATTGCCGTATGGCTTCTAATATGAGGGCAAAGAAGCATTTCATGTCTGCAGTTCCCAGGCCGTAGAAGCGTTGCCCGTTTTCTGTGAGTCGCAATGGATCATGCTGCCACAGGGGGGCGTCAAAGGGCACCGTGTCTGAATGTCCGGAAAGCAGTAGGCCGCCGCTGCCACTGCCTCTTTTGGCCACCATATTGAACTTGCCCGGATGATCTGGGATGGGATGCTGCATGGTGTCAAACTGCTCATCTTGAAACCAGTTGGCAAGCAGATCAATTACCTGACGATTGGATTGATTCCATTCTGCATGCGTGCAGCTCACCGATGGCGAGGCCACCAGTTGGCTCATTTGCTCGATTAATTGACGCATTTCGGCTTTATGTTTGAGCCAACGGCCTAAAACGAATCCCAAGATTGTTTGCGATTCCAGCGTATTCTCGGAATGATCAAGCCCAACACAAATCCGACGAATAATACTGCTGCACCGACAATAAACCAGTCTCGTTTACTGCGATCGGTGAGCCGGGCATTTTGTTGCTCGAGGATTTTGAATTCCTGTTCCAACTGCGCCAGACGGTTTTTCAATTGCATACGTTCAGCATCAATGGCGATGGCGCTTGACGCTGTTTTTTCCAGACTTTCATATTCCTGACTTAAGCGCGTGTTATCTTTTTTCACCTGTTTGACGGTGCTGCTCAGCTCCTTGGACTGTGAGCTCACTTGCTGGAGCTCTCTTTTTAAGCGGCTATTTTCATTTTGATATTTGGCCAGCTGAGATTCTGCTTGTGCGAGTCGATCCCGTGCGGCTGGTTGATTCATCAGGTAACGAGTGAGCACCCAACCTTCGTCTTCATTACTGATCTGAATTTTGCTCCAACCACTCTCGGCATTTTCCAGTATCACGACTTGTTTACCTGCGTTTAGCATGCGTAGGATCTTGTGTTTGGTAGAGGGTCCAGAGCGTACCGGAGCTTGCAGTTGGTCGGATATATATTTAACGGTTTCAGCATGTACATGCGTAGTTGCCAGAACCAACATAAAAATACAGAGTAATTTCTTCAAAATATGCACCTATCCATATTGTGATACGTATCTTATTCGGCATTGCTGCCGAAAAGGGTAGCGGATGTGTTTTAACAGTGGAAGAGGCAATCCTTTCCTTCACTCGGCATTATACTTGATTTTTCTGCGATCTGACCGGGCACCGTGTTTATAATAGTCTCCTGCTAGGGAGAGAGGTGAGGCTTTTTTGAAAGAATTTCCACTGCAACTACTACTACGACACCTTTACGGTTTGTTGTTAGGTGCTTTTTTGGGGATTTTGATCGGTCAGTTTCTCTGGACGCTGCTCTTCACCACGATCTTGATGTTGGTTTGGCATATTTACAATTTAGGTCGGTTAGCGGCCTGGACGGGATCTCATAAAAAGCTAGATATTCCCACTTCACGCGGTATCTGGGGACAGGTCTTTGATGATCTCTACAACCGCCAACAAAGACATAATCAGCGTAAGAAGACCTTGTCGAAGACTCTGAAACGCTTCGTCAAAGCTACCGCTGCGCTACCGGATGGTACGGTAGTACTGGACGACGGGGGCTATATTGAATGGTGTAATCCATCGGCGCGACAACTGTTGGGATTACGCTGGCCAAAAGACGGCGGCCAACGGTTAGATAATCTGATTCGGCACCCCAACTTTTTAAGTTTCTATGAGCGCAAGAGTCAAAATGAAAATGATGGTGTGGAAATCCCATCTCCGGTTGATACTAGCAAAATATTATTCATTCAAATAGTGCCCTATGGTAATAGTCGACTATTGGTAATTGCTCGCGACATTACTTTGCTAAAACGCCTAGAGAATATGCGCCGTAATTTTATATCTAATGTTTCCCATGAGTTAAAAACACCGCTCACTGTCATCAACGGTTATTTGGAAATATTGGAAGCGGAGATCGAGCCGGACAGCAAAGCGAGTCAACCGGTAACCATCATGCAGCGCCAGACTGCGCGTATGGTCTCTATCGTTGAGGATTTGATCACGCTGTCAAAACTGGAGACCGGGGAACAGCCGGAAAACCAAACTTGGATTAATGTGTGTCATCTCATCGAAGAGGTCGTGTCAGATGCGATGCAGCTCAGCAATGGGGATCACCATATAGAGAGTCATTTAGATGAGTCCGTGACACTGTTGGCGAATCCTCAAGAAATTCGCAGTGCCTTTTCCAATTTAGTATTTAATGCGGTTCGATATACACAGGCAGGGGGTAGGGTGGATGTGAATTGGGAGAGGACCGAGAAGGGCGCTCAGTTTAAGGTGTCTGATAATGGACCGGGGATCCCCACAAACCATTTGCCTAGGCTCACAGAGCGTTTTTATCGAGTAGATGTGGGGAGATCGCGACATAAAGGAGGTACCGGTTTAGGCCTAGCAATTGTGAAACATATATTGATTCGTCACGACGCAGGGTTGCAAATAGATAGTGTGGTAGGTGAAGGCAGCCAATTTTCTTGCTGTTTCCCTGTTGAACGAGTGCAGTTCGTGCAGCAGGAAAAAAATGACTGAACCTGTAGCCACAGATTGAGCTCGCCATTAGTCGTGGTGATAAGCTAACATTTAAAATAAAGAAAACAGCTTATCTTATTGTTTATAAATTGTTTGTTAATTACTTTGTCACGTTAATTTGAGGTGGTTGTATAGCAGATGTAACAATTTTGTAACAATTAAGATTTAGCATGGCACGATGCGAAACGCCGATACTTCCCTCTCCATATTGCAGTCCAGTAATGACAAGGAAGACAAGCGTAACAGCAGACGCCGCTTATTAGACAGATTAACCCGCTATGGGGTGGCTCTTGGCGGTGTAGGCGTGATCACTGCAGTAGGTTTAATATTCTTTTATCTGCTCTACGTGGTTTACCCACTTTTTTCTCCTGCTGCTATCCATGAGGGAGGCAGTATTTCCAGTCCACTTCAGGATGAACCTCAATGGCTTGCTTTTGAAGAGCAAGGAAAAATTGGTTTTGTTGTATATAAACAAGGTGTTGTAGAGTTTTTCGATATTGAATCTGGAAGTCGCACTACCAGTGTTAAGTTGCCCATCGAGACTGATGTGGCGGTTACCAGTTTCGCCAAGGGTGAATCCAGCTCTAACCTCTTTGCCTTGGGATTGAATGACGGCACGGTACTGGTGGCAGAGCTGGATTTTGACATCAGTTATCCTGAGGACAAGCGTACAGTTTCCCCCTCCATCCTCTACCCATTAGGCAACTCGCCGGTCCAGTTGGATGAGCAAGGGCAAGCCATTATGCAGCTGGCGGTGCAAAAATATGATGGTCTGTTAACAATTGTGGTGCAGCGCCAATCAGGGGTGATTGGTTTTCAATCCTACGAAATCGAAGAGGATGGATTCATTCAACCTGATGAGTATGAGATGGTTGAAGCAGAGGTGGCGCAATTGGCACCAAGAGCTGTTTCCCTATTACTCAATCGGGCTCAGGATACGCTTTATATAATTGAGCCCAATGGTCGAACCTACTTTTATGATCTATTCGACAAAGAAGAGCCTGAACTCATCGAGACTCTGTCTATTGCTTCGCCAAATAGCACCATCACTGCAACGCGGTTTTTGGTCGGGGGCATATCCATTTTAGTGGGGGACAGTAGGGGTGAAGTTGCTCAATGGTTTCCTGTTCGTGATGAACACAACCGATTAAAATTGACTAAGATCAGAACCTTCAAAGGACCTGGTGGCGCTATTGAAAAGCTTGAAACAGAGTACGGTAGGAAAGGCTTCTTGGCTCTAGGGGAGGACGGTAAATTTGCCCTCTATCACTCCACTGCAGAACGAAAAATATTTGAAAAACAACTCACAAGCAGCAAAATTAAATCTATTACTTTATCTCCGCATAATGATCTACTGGCGCTCTATACCGAAGGCGGAGAAATAAAAAGCTGGCACATCGATAACCCACATCCGGAGGTATCTTTTAAGGCGCTGTGGGGAAAGATCTGGTATGAAAGCCGCAGCCAACCGGAGTTTATTTGGCAGTCTTCATCGGCCTCTGATGATTTTGAACCTAAATTTAGTATCACACCGCTCGCCTTTGGCACCTTGAAAGCGACCTTCTACACCCTACTAACCGCCATACCACTAGCGATATTTGGCGCAATTTACACCGGCTATTTCATGTCTCCCGTATTAAGGGGCAAAGTGAAACCGGCAATTGAGTTGATGGAGGCCTTGCCCACAGTGATTCTTGGGTTTCTTGCCGGTCTCTGGTTAGCTCCCATCTTGGAGAAAAACCTGATTGGTAGTTTTGCTATTCTGCTGATGTTGCCCTTGGTGGTAATTTCAGCCTGCTATTTCTGGTTCAAACTACCAGAGTCTATGCGTACCAAATTACCAGATGGATGGGAAAGTCTGTTAATGATCCCGTTGATTTTAATTGCCGGTTGGCTCTGTATCGCTCTAGGGCCTTACTTGGAATTGGCGTGGTTCAACGGCAATTTGCCTCAACATATGGAGGTTAATTGGGGCATCAGCTATGACCAACGCAATGCTATGGTGATCGGCATTGCTATGGGTTTCGCTGTCATCCCTACCATTTTCTCTATTGCTGAAGATGCCGTGAGTTCGGTGCCCAAAATGCTCACAGAGGGGTCATTAGCCCTGGGTGCAACGCGTTGGCAAACCCTGGTGGGTGTGATCATTCTTACCGCTGCGCCGGGAATATTTTCTGCGGTGATGATCGGTTTAGGGCGCGCTGTTGGCGAAACCATGATCGTGCTCATGGCCACCGGCAATACGCCTATCATGGACTTTAATCTGTTTGAAGGATTGCGGGCGTTATCGGCAAACATCGCCGTGGAAGTGCCCGAGTCAGAATTGAATAGCACTCACTATCGTATTCTCTTCTTCACTGGTTTGGTGCTATTTGCGTTTACTTTTTTCTTTAACACCGTGGGTGAATTAGTGCGGCAAAACTTACGTAAAAAATACGGTAGTCTGTGATTCGGTCATGACTTTTTCCGATTGGATAAAAAGTGGTTCTCCTTGGATTTGGTTGACTGGCAGCGCAGTCTCTACCAGCCTTATCTTGGTATTTGGCATGCTGTTGTTAATTTTGTCCAATGGCTTGGGCCATTTTTGGCCAAAGAGCATCGTGCAGACTACCTGGCAGTCTCCTCAAGGTGAACAGTTGATTTATGGCGTCTTGAATCGTGACGAGACCCTAAGTGCCGCGCGCTTGGCGGAAGCGGGGATCATGCTTCCAGAAGGGCAGGAATTCGAAACTCGTTATCTCTTTAAAGTGGGCAATCGGGATGTTTTTGGCGTCGACTTTAGATGGCTAATTGGCAACGAATTAGGTGAATTCCAGTTCCCGGCAGATGCGGCACTAGTTGAACGGCGCGAATGGGGAGATGCCATCGGCGTCATTCAGGGGCTGCGGCAAAATGGACGTTCGATTGCGCAGGGCGATTCCAGTTATCAGATGATCGAACAGCGTCTGCAGGATGTACAACAGCTACATGAAACATTGGTGGAGGTGCAGAAAAAGGACATAGGCAGTATCAATTATCGTCTCGAGCGTTTGCGGTTGAAGGAGCGTAAATATGAGCTGGATAATGCACTCACAGCATCCCGACAGGCCGAATTGGCAGAACAGCGAGCAGCGTTGCAGGAAGAATATGTAGAACTTGAAAAAAAGATGCAGCAGATCGCTCAGCAAATGGAGCAAGGCGAGGTAGAACTAGAGTTATCGGATGGCACCAGCCATGCTATTCCACTTAAAGAAATTGTTCGAATTTATCATCCTAACTCTATGAATATAGTTAATAAATTCTCTTTCTATTTAGACAAATTTTTAGAGTTTTTAACTGAAGATCCCCGTGAGGCTAACACTGAAGGCGGTATCTTTCCTGCCATTTTCGGCACTGTTTTGATGGTGATGATTATGTCTATTCTAGTCACCCCATTCGGCGTGTTGGCGGCCATCTATTTACGTGAATATGCTAAACAAGGTGTTTTTGTGCGTACCATACGCATTGCGGTGAACAATCTCGCTGGTGTGCCCTCTATTGTTTATGGTGTGTTTGGTCTCGGGTTTTTTGTTTATTTTCTCGGCGGCTCCATTGATGAGATATTTTTCCCAGCAGCCCTTCCCGCACCCACTCTCGGGACTCCGGGATTACTCTGGTCTTCGCTCACTTTGGCACTGCTGACAGTGCCGGTGGTGATTGTATCCACTGAAGAGGCGTTATCACGGATCCCCCAAGCACTGCGTGAGGGTAGCTATGCGCTGGGTGCCACCCAGGCTGAAACTATGCGCAAGGTGATTGTGCCCATGTCGATGCCGGGAATCATGACAGGATTGATTTTAGCAATCGCACGGGCAGCAGGGGAGGTGGCGCCACTGATGCTAGTGGGCGTGGTGAAATTGGCACCGGCACTACCTTTCGATGGCAATTTTCCATATCTTCATCTGGATAGAAAATTTATGCATTTGGGATTTCACATATATGATGTAGGTTTTCAGAGTCCCAATGTGGAGGCTGCCCGCCCATTGGTGTACGCCACAGCCTTTCTTTTGGTTGCCATAATAGCGGTACTCAACCTCACTGCAATCATGTTGCGAAATCGACTGCGAGAAAAGTACCAAACCTAAGTTAAAGGAGATAAGGGTATGAACGCTAAGGTAGAGCAGATGCCCAATATTAACGTGAATGTGCCTGATTCTTCGTCCCCTAGCAGCGGCAAAGTTGTTAAGCCTGAACAAATCTGTTTTGAGGTTGAGGATTTGGATCTCTATTACGGAACAACTAAGGCGTTGAAAAATATAGGGATGCATATCCCAGAATGCCGGGTCACGGCATTTATTGGTCCTAGCGGATGCGGTAAATCTACTCTCCTACGTTGCTTTAATCGCATGAACGATTTGGTGGACAGCTGCCGCATAGAGGGTCAAATTCGCCTCAAGGGACAGGATATTTTCGCCAGAAATGTAGATGTGGCCAAGTTACGCCAACAGGTGGGCATGGTGTTCCAAAAGCCGAACCCGTTCCCGAAATCTATCTATGAGAATGTCGCTTACGGTTTACGTTTGCAGGGGATCCGCGATAGACGGGTGCTAGATGAAACTGTTGAACAGTCTCTGGTGGGTGCCGCGCTATGGGATGAGGTGAAAGATAGACTTCACGACAGCGCATTCGGACTCTCAGGAGGACAACAACAACGCTTAGTGATTGCACGGGCAATCGCCATTCAGCCGGAAGTGCTGTTACTAGATGAACCTGCTTCGGCTTTAGATCCCATTTCAACACTGAAAATTGAAGAATTGATTTACAATTTAAAAGAAGATTACACCATTGTCATCGTCACCCATAATATGCAACAAGCGGCACGTGTATCCGATTACACGGCATTTATGTACTTAGGTGAGTTGGTGGAATTTGGCGCCACAGGTGAACTCTTTACCAATCCCAAAAAGAAAAATACGGAAGATTACATTACTGGTCGCTATGGTTAACTCACTTAGTAAGGTGTTTTTATTCAGATGAAACAGAGTGACGTCGCAACACACATTTCACAGCAGTTTAATGAGGAGCTGGAAGAGATCCGCCATAGTGTTCTGAGCATGGGTGGCTTGGTGGAGCAACAACTTGCAGATGCGGTAACTGCCTTATTGAGCTTAAATCCTGAGTTGGCTGAATTAGTCATAGAGAAGGATACGCGAATAAATGAGTTAGAATTAAAAATTGATGAGGAATGCACGAGAATATTGGCATTACGACAACCCACTGCCAGTGATTTGCGTTTGGTGATCGGCGTGTTTCGCATCATTACAGACTTGGAGAGGATGGGTGACGAAGCCGCAAAGGTGGCGAGAATGGGGTTAGATTTGTCACTCATGAACGCCTCCAATAAAACTTACTTAGAGATGGAGAATCTCACCAGCCATGTGATTCAAATGGTGAACCAATCACTGGATAGCTTTGCCCGTATGGATGCCGAAACCGCACTGCAAACGGCACGTATCGACAAGCGAGTGGATCGTGAGTATGAAGCTATTACACGCCAATTGATCACCTTGATGATGGAAGATCCACGTAATGTGCGCCATTTTATCGATGTTATTTGGGCGGCAAGGGCGATTGAGCGCATTGGGGATCACGCGCGTAATATTTGTGAACAGGTCATCTATATTGTCCGCGGCACCGATATTCGTCATTCTGATATCATTTACCGCGATAGAAGTTAATAAGCTGATCCCCTCCTTCGTATTATCTGCAACCAGTCTTAGTATTCGCCACGCGGCCACGACCAAATTTGAGATAGCTTCTCACCACCTGAGATACAATTAGTTCCTTTTGAACAGCTATGCCTTCCCACAAGAGCCTTTTCGTGGGTACGATCGGGTGCTGTGGAAATATAACTAGAAATCACTTGAGAAGTCATTTCATGGATAGTGATGACGATTTGGCTCTGGCGCGCACCATCTCTTTGCCTCAGTTGGTGCTTTACGGATTAGGTACCACCATTGGCGCGGGAATTTACGCTTTAGTAGGCGAGCTGGCAGCGGTGTCCGGCTACTATGCGCCGCTAGCTTTTGTGTTGTCCTCTGCCTTGGCTGCGATCACCGCGCTTAGTTTCGCTGAGCTATCCGGTCGTTATCCGCGTGCCGGTGCGGCTTCTCTGTATGTGAAAAAAGGATTGAACTCGAAAACTCTTTCCACTTTGGTGGGCTTGTTGGTGATTGTTGCTGGCGTGGTTTCTTCGGCGGCATTGGTGAACGCTTTTGTGGGTTATTTAAGAGAATTTATTTGGCTACCGCGAACACCAATCATCTTGGGGGTGGTATTTTTCTTAGGGGCAGTGGCAGCTTACGGTATTCGAGAAGCAGTCTTTGTCGCTACCACAATCACTATTTTAGAGGTGGGCGGGCTATTGGCCGTCATAGTTGTCAGCCGAGATAGCTTTAACAGCCTGCCGCACATGTGGCCAAATTTTATTCCTATCAGTGCGGACATGCCCACCATGATGTTGTTTCAAGGTGCACTGTTAGCGTTTTATGCATTCATAGGTTTTGAAGATATGGTAGATGTGGCGGAGGAGGTGAAAGATGTCCGGCGAAATTTACCATTGGCGATAATCATCACGTTGGTGATAACCACCGTGCTCTATTTTTTGATCATGATCTCTGCAGTACTCACTTTTCCACCTGAAACGCTCAGCAGTTTCGAAGCGCCTCTAGTGGACTTGTATGAACACTATAGTCAACAACGCGCGATTCTTCTGCCGATTATTGGCATGTTTGCCATCATCAATGGCGCACTTATCCAACTGATTATGGCGACCAGAGTGATTTACGGATTGAGTTGCCGAGGTCAACTACCTGCGGTGTTCAGTTATGTACACCACCATACTCGGACACCCCTAGTGGCAACGATGGTGGTGACCTTTTGTATGATGTTTTTAGCTCTTTCTGCAGGATTGGCAACCCTAGCAACTATCACCTCCTTTTTAATGCTGTGTGTCTTTAGCCTGGTGAATCTCTCCCTCTGGCGAATTAAGCTGAAACTACCTGACTATCAGGGCACAATGGCCGTGCCGGCCTGGTTGCCACTAGCGGGATTTATTATTACCTCTGGTTTTGTGTTGATAAACCTGATGGAGTATTTACAGGGATGACTTTGACACTATAGAGTAGGTCGAATATGTTGCTTGTGTAAACATGAACGTGGACAAGTCAAAATAAACCATCAATTCACTAACATTAAAGGTCA
This sequence comes from Thiotrichaceae bacterium UBA5859, assembly GCA_002432655.1. GTDB lineage: Bacteria > Pseudomonadota > Gammaproteobacteria > UBA5859 > UBA5859 > UBA5859. Next base: position 37,380 of record DJFZ01000001.1, read on the forward strand.
GATTAGTGAACACGAAAATGAAAAAAAATCGATTCATTTATTTTTTGCTCAGTATATTTCTAGTAGCCATACAGTGGGGTTGTGCTTTGCAGCTAAGGAACAGTGCGAACGGAGTGAATGCAGAGCCTTGTATGGCACCTGAAATTCCAAACGATTTACTGCCATATTTAAAGTCCGATCGCCATTGCCAGTTCATCTTAAAGAACTTGCCTTACGGCGAGCATGCAAAACAGCGAATAGACATTTATTTACCGAAACATCTGTTAGGCGCACCTACGCTATTCTTGGTGCATGGTGGCGCATGGCGTTTTGGTGACAAGGATTACGCCGCATTAGTGAACAATAAACGTGAACGTTGGGTGAATAAAGGCATTATATTAATATCTAGTAATTATCGCCTGATTCCAGATAGCTATCCTGCGCAACAGGCTGAGGATGTGATACGAGCACTTGCCTATGCGCAGAGGACACTCTCTCGATTGAGCGCAAATGATGACAGTTTTGTGCTAATGGGGCATTCAGCAGGTGCCCATTTAGTGAGTTTGATCAACGCTAATCCTGAAGCAGCTTATGCGCACCAGGTGAAACCATGGCTAGGCACTGTTGCGCTAGACGGAGTTGCTCTAGACGTGATGGGTATCATGGCTTCTCCCCATCCTAATTTGTATGACTTGGCATTTGGTGATGATCCGGAATACTGGCAACTGGTGTCACCGAAAGCACAACATACTCAGCAAGCAAAACCATTGTTGTTGATCTGTTCCGAATATAGAACAATCTCTTGTAGCCAAGCGCGATCTTACGCCAATCGAGCACGAGAGCTTGGAACTCATGCGGAGGTGGTCAGTGTGCCTTTTACTCATACGCAAATTAATAGAGGACTGGGGAAAAACAGCAATTATACCTATGAAGTGGAGACCTTTATGAAAGGTCTAGGCCCACTATGGGATGCTAATCTATAGATCTTTTGACGCGTTAATTTATTCTAAAATACCCTACCTTATAGCATGTGATATATCACGAGAAAGAAATCCTGTGTGCGGACGTTATGCCAACCATGTAACTGCCATGCAGCAGTGGTCAGAGATCCTTAGGGACTGGCCCGCTGGGATTCCTACTGGATACAATATTTCACCTGGGCAGATTGTACCTGTAGTGGTTGGCACTGTTACCATGCCCATGAAATGGGGACTGGATCCCACCTGGGTTAAAGAGGCGAAGTTAAAATATTCAACTTTTAATGCCAGGGTGGAGTCTGCGCCGCAAAAGCCTGCATTTCGTCAAGCATGGCGTCGAGGTCAAAGTTGTTTAGTTCCTGCTTTAGGATTTTATGAGTGGAGAAATGAAGTAAGCGGCAAACAACCTTATTTCGTATGCTCCAGTCAAGGGTTGCCCCTCGTATTTGCAGGTTTATGGGATTCTGGGGCAGGACAGTCCTCTTTTACCATATTGACTCAAGCTGCGAATGATTCACTTTCTGCTTTACACCATCGAATGCCGTTTATATTGGATACGGTATATGCACAACGTTGGTTAGAGGGCGATCTTAAATCAGTGGTGGAGGAGCAGGACTTTGGGCCTGTCAATGATTTGTACTATTATCCCGTTAGCAAAGAGGCAAACAATGCTCGCAACGAAGGAGCTCAGTTAATTGCCCCCCTTGATTGTTAATTGTCACTAATACGAACGCGTGCTGTTTTATTCAGGTATGTATCTGGGCGTGACGCTGGATGTTGTATCTGATGAACAATAAAGTCTGATCGACGTTCTATACGTTCCGCGCACTGGTATATGCAAATTGCACCTTCTGTGGCGCCAGAATATAGCTGATTTTTCCACGCTAACTAGCTGTAACGAGGTTGAAGTAGAGTGTGCATGCCTAAGACTATCTTCCTGTGTGGATAGATGGTGACAGGATCTAGCTGAGAAGCTATTCCAGAGCATCATCACCGGCAGCAAAAACCGTAGAGGGTGCCGCTGTTTATAGGCTCTAAAGAGAGACTATTGTTGTTGTGCTCGGTGGCGGCTCAGTTCTATTGCCGTCAGTTGTCTCAATTTCTATCTGAGCCATGGCGTGGCACTTTTTGGTGGGCCAAATTTGCCAAGTAACAGATCGCGCCACAACAATTGTTGAAAATATAAATAATAATCATTATCATTAGCAATATTATTAACGGTCCGGTAATCAGTGATAGGACTGGACAAATTGCGACCATATCCGCGTGGGGAGCCTAATGAAGCTTAGACATTTAACCATGGCATGTTTGCCGCTTATATCGCTTCTGTTTGTGGCCTGTGGCCACGACAGTGATGACGATGATCCAACCGCAAGTGAAGAGGCTATTAAATCAAATCATGTGGCCATGGCTTTCGCTTCTTATTCAGATTCGCTGTCGGCTGCACAGGATTTACAAAGCGCGGTGAATGTATTGATTGCTAGCCCTTCTGAAACCGCATTAGAGGATGCACGGGCAGCGTATAAAGCTGCCAGAGTGCCTTATCAGCAGTCTGAAATCATGCGTTGGGACACAGCCATTACTTTAAATAACGATCTTTCTGCCGATGGCGGGCCCGCGAGTGTGGATGAATGGGAGGGGCAAGTGAATGCCTGGCCTCTGGATGAAAACCATATCGTTTCCCTCATCCAGGGTAGTGAAGAGATCAATAGCGATTTACTCATTGCGCAGAATGGTGAAGGTGGCGAAGCCAATGTCACCACCGGTGTGCACGCCGTTGAATTCATGTTGTGGGGCCAGGATCTGAACGGCACCGGCCCAGGTGCAGGTATGCGTCCCTTTACTGATTTTGCCAATGATGGCAGTTGTGCGGATGCGTTCTGTGAACGGCGTGCTGCCTATCTAAAAACCGCTACCGATTTGTTGGTTGCTGACTTGACTGAGATGGTAGCGGAATGGAGTCCGCAAGCGGAAACCACTCAAGGCACCTTAGCCTATAACTTTTTAAACAGCAATCTGGCACTGGATTATATCGTCGGCTCTATGGTGGTTATGGCCACAGATGAATTGGCCTCTGCACGTATGGGGGCTGGTTTGACGCTTGGCGACCCTGAAGAAGAACATGATTGCTTTAGCGACTTGAGCCACGTCGCCATTTATTACAATTTCCAGGCGGTACGCAATGCATTTTATGGACGTTATGCCGATGTCTCAGGGACCAGTCTTGCAGACTTGGTGCGCTCTAAAAATAGTGCGACCTTCCAGACTCTGGATGCAGCTTTCAATAGTATTGAAGAAAAAATGCTGGCGCTTTACGAGCTTGGGGAGCGTGATGTGGATCCTATCAAGTTTGATCAGATTATTGGACAAGGTGCCGATGGAGCTGAGCGGCAGTTGGCTGAAGCGGCAAGTGCTGAGTTGGTTGCACTCAATACGGAGTTTCTCAACCTAAAGGAGCTACTGTCGTTGGTTGAACTATCTACCGATGGCAGCGGTGATGGTGATTGATCTTTAGTGATATTCATCTGCTAAAAAAAAGCGATGAGGTTTTCTCATCGCTTTGTCGTTTCAGGATGTACAACGTGAGAATTTCCCTTTTAGTGGTCTTTGTTTCTACCCATTGTCTGGTAGCCTGCGATGGTAATGGAGGCTCGGATGCCGCCAATCATGAACCACAAATTGAGCACCGAAGTGCCGGTGATGCCACTGTAGTGGATGTCACCAGCAACGCATTTTCTGCTCATTCGGCAAACATGAGCGAGGTGAGTCGTATACAGAAATTCAATCTGGGTAACGACTTTTTTCAAAACCCTTGGGTTGCCGGTTCGGCCAGTACTTCTTCCAGAGATGGTTTGGGTGGGCTATTTAACAACAATGCTTGCCAGGATTGCCACATTCGCGATGGCCGTGGACATGCGCCTAATGTCTCTGCTACAGAAGACGGTACAGATTTTTCAAGTGCGTTGATTCGAGCCACTCGAAGCAATATTTCAGAAACCGATAAGAACATGATGTTGCAATCCTTAAAGGCTAATGTGCCGGATAGCAGTGCGGGCGGGCAATTGCAGCACGATGCGGTGGCAGGTGTGATGAAAGAGGTCGATCTGCGTGTCAGCTACATTGATGTAGAGATGCAGTTTGCAGACGGTCACATCGAGACATTGCGACAACCCAGCTGGCATATTACCAACAACTATGTCTCTCAGGGACATGCGGGCTTTGACCAGGATACAGTTTTTTCTGTGCGTACTGCGCCCCCCATGATCGGACTCGGGTTACTGGCGCTGATCCCCGAAACTGCGATTATTGCACAGGAAGATCCCAACGATATGGATGGCGATGGGATCTCTGGTCGAGCCAACCGAGTGTGGAGTATTGAGCAGCAAGCGGTCTCCCTTGGCCGCTTTGGATGGAAGGCGGGGCAGCCCAGTCTACTGGAACAGAGTGCGGGTGCTTTTGTGAATGATATGGGGTTAACCAGCCGCCTACAGCCAGATGAAAATTGTATGCCTCACCAAGTGGATTGTCTGGCGACACCAAATGGCAATGGTGATAGCGTGAATAGCTATGACTATGAGGTCTCAGATGCCATCCTCGATGCGGTTGCATTTTATGCTGCCCACCTCGCGGTGCCACAGCGTCGTGATGCTTATGGGGCGCAAGTACAACGCGGCAAAGCTTTATTCCAAGATGCAGGGTGCGACCAGTGCCATGTTGCCCGCTATGATACGGCCAGCAGCAGTGCACATCCGGAGTTGTCAGAACAATCTATATTTCCTTATACCGATCTATTGTTACACGATATGGGTGAGCAGCTAGCGGACTTCACTTTGGATAATCAGCCTGTGTCCGACACGGTGCTGGTGGAGTTCTTAGCCAATGGGCGCGAGTGGCGGACTCCCCCCCTTTGGGGGATTGGCTTGACCAAGGCTGTCGATCCGCATGCTACATTTCTACATGATGGGCGAGCGCGAACAGTGATGGAAGCGGTATTGTGGCATGGCGGTGAAGCAGAAGAGTCAAAGCGGCTTGTGCTGCAGTTTAACCGCAGTGAGCGAGAAGACTTTTTGGCTTTTTTAATGGATCTCTAGCCAACATGAATTGACCGATCAGTGGTTGTTCGATAAGCCGAATAATTGCTTGCCAAGATGTTGTTCCACCTTGCGGTGAACTAAACCAAAAGAATTGATCTGCTGACCTTCACTCGCCAGCCAACTACCGAACCAGCGATCCCAAATGGCCAGAATTGCGCCGAAGTTTTTGTCTAGGTGCCTGGCTCTGGCGCTGTGGTGGATCTGATGTTGCGCTGGACTGATAAAAAAGTTTTCCAAACGACCGAAGCCTAACCACACACTGCTGTGGCGAAGATTGGCACCGGCCATATTGAATAGAAAGTTAAACAAACTGGCGCCCAGTATTTGGATGGTATCGATCGCACCGTCAAAACAGTATATAAAAATACCGCTCAAGGTGCCGGTGACCACAAGACTTCGCATACTGTTCAGGAGCATCTCTACGCTGTGAATTCGATAAAGGGTTAGAGGCGTGAGGCTCTCTGCACTGTGGTGAATGGCATGAAATCGCCATAGCTGTGGGATCTTATGGTAAAGATAATGCACATAAAATCGGCTGAAGTCATCACACAGAAATAAGCAGAGGGTAAAGCAAACGCTGACGCTGAGGCCGTGCCAATGAATAAAATTTCCTTCCCCGAAATGGAGAGAGAGGATTCGATTTACACCCAAAGCAAAGGCTATCTGACCGCCGAGTAGGGGTATGATTAAAATTCTATTGATCACATGATTTAGGAAAATCCACTGTAGATCCAATAGGCTTGATGAGTTGAACCAAGTGCGTGTGCTGAAGCCTGCCCGCAGTATTTCAAATATAGAATGTTTGCGCCCATAGAGAATAGCGAAGGCGATGAGCCCGTTGCTCAACAGGTAAAGCCAAAATATTCTCTTCTGCGGATTGGCAATATAGTTAAATGGACCAGTGAGTAGCTCACCGAAATAGCTTAGAGATTCAATCATTGGGAAATGCGCCGCCTAACAATGAAGTGTGTAGATGGCCAAGGAAGCCGAGCGAAACTTATCTATCTCTTGTGCAGAAGTACAAGTCAGAGTAACCGAGCATTTTATCACCTGAGTAGTTGGGTGTTCATATCGTGGCTGACTAGATCGATTCCGTGAGGCTAGAAAGACACCTCGATCCTGGATCGACGTTGTATGTGGACGACAGACGAGACTATCTCGGCGACCAATAGAGATAGCATGCCTGTCGAACCGTTGATATGACACTATTTCCATTTTTTATCACCTTTAGTGCATAGGGTAAAAATAGTTTCTGCGAGGCAGAGACACACTAAGCCTCTGTTGAGGCTTGCCACTAGTCTTAAACAGAAAGCTTATCTGCTGTAAGCGCAGTGGGTTCGGTTTGATGAAGCACTCAAAAATCATACGTCAGGCTCAGTGAATAGTGGCGACCGGGTTGAGTAAATCGATCAAGGAATGTTTCATTGGCGTCCCTGCCGCGTACATCTTCGTAGAGCCAATATTTTTTATCGGTAACATTGAACACACCACCTCGTACAGTCAATGCGGGGACAGGTTTATAAAATAGGGTGAAATCCAACAGCCCAAATCCTGGTGTGGAAAATGGTTCGGCGGTGGGATTGCGAGTGGTGGCGATATTTGGCATATCACTTTCGTCTTTACTGGCCACTAGTGTGTTGTGCAGTGCCATGCCCCAATTCTCATCGGCGGATAGGTACGCCAAACTCACCACGGCTTTTTCTGGTGCAATGCTTTGCAACGGCTCTCCGTTGGTGTCATCTTCACCTTCGGTGTAGGCAATAGAGGTATTGAGTGATAGTCCTGGTAGTTGCGGGACAAGCGTATCGAACCACAGAGTATGGCGAAGCTCCGCGCCTTGAATGGTCGCTTCTGCGATATTGTGATATTGGTTGACGTCCAGGTTCTGTCCTGCAAAGGTGCCCGGCGTGCTAATAGACTCAATAAAGTCATCGAACTGATTATAGAATATGCTGAATTCAACGGCGCTGGTGTCACTTGTCGAGCGGAATCCAAGTTCGTAGGAATCACTGCTTTCAGGGTTTAATTCGGGGTTCGCTAGAATGACATAGCCACGGGAGGCTGAACTGGTTTCTTCATGATAGAGCTGTGAAATATCAGGCGCTTTGAAACCTTGACTATATTGAGCGAACAGCCGATGGTTCGCCGTCAATTGATAGAGCATACCCAACCGAGCGGTGGTTTTGTCACTTTGATGGCCATCAAAGTCCACAGTAATGCGTGAGTCAGCAGTGGGTTCGGCGCTTACTTTGTCATAGCGAATGCTAGGGGTCAGCATCAGACGCTTGTCTGCCAGACTGATTTGATCCTGTATAAAAATACCAAAAGTATCGCTTTCGATCACTGGAGTATAGCGGCTCAGATCTGCGGGTCGAGTACCATCGAGGTAAAATTTGTCGGTGATATTTTCCATCTCCGCTTGTTGGTAGCTGGTGCCATAAGTGAGGGTATGATGGGGTAGCCTTTTATGAAATAACAGGGAGAATTCCCGATTGACCTCTTCGTGACTATAGTCGATTAAACGATGGCCATAACCAGCGAAGTTGGTAAAATTCCGTGTATCTTGCTCTGTCTGACTACTTTGCCAACTTATTTTTGAATGGACATCGTCGAAGAGAAAGCGGTTTGGTTTCAGCTCTACAAGAAAACTGATGCGATCTCTGTTGGTGCCATCGTCTCCGGTATAGTCTGCATAGTTAAACGTAGTGCTGTAGGTGGGGCCTTCCAAGGAGAGCAATTCAGTTGCCACCTCGCTGGAGAAGTGTTCGGCAATGAGTCCAACCCGCCATTCTTCATTAGGCTGATAGTAGATCTTCGCTAAGTAGTTATTGCTACTAAACTCTACGGGATCTGGAAGTGTGCGATCATCGCCTTGGCCGTCGTTGAATCCTTCTTCAAAATTAGCAGTCTCATCTCCATCGCGACGAGTGTACAGCACCAGCGTTTCAAAAAACTGGAACTTGTTGGCCAGTGCGAGTGTTTCACTAAAGGCATTGTTGTCTTGGTGATACTGAAATTTTACGGAGCCACCAAACTGTGCACCCGGATGAAGAAAATCTAGGGGATCTTTCGTGGTGAAAGCGACTACGCCCCCGAGTGCATCGCTGCCGTAGAGGCTAGAAGAAGGTCCTTTCACCACATCAATTTGTTTTAGTGTATCCAGATCAACAAATTGGCGGTTGGCCCTTAAGAATGGGCCGCCGGTGTTCAATTCTTTCGCCTGCTCAACGCCATCTACAATGATTTTGACACGATTCCCTTCCATGCCACGAATATTGAATCCCCGCAGGCCGAAGCGACCGCTATGGGGGGTAGTGATCCCAGGTTCATAGCGAATCGCATCGCGAATGTCGCTCGCTTGCTGGCGATCTAACTGCTCAGAGTCAATGATGCTGACACTTGAGGTGACATCTGCCAATTTTTTTTCGGTCAAAGTGGCGGACACAGTGATCTTGTCTAAAGCAAATGTTCGTCTCTCCGGGGCCTCCGCGGCCTGTATCTGCGCCGGCGACGCAAACAGGGTAGCAACGATGACCGGTTTGAGTAGTAAGTTTTTCATAGAAATTTTTGGACTTCCGTTTGAGTTTGCATGGGTTACTTCGGTGTCATCAAGCGCCACTATAAATGTAAACGATTATCATTTGCAAATGATAACGATAATGATTATCATTATTCAAATTGAGACTAATTGTGCCTATTGGGATGGCGAAAGTTCCCGGAGCCCGTCATGTTGCGCACTGTGGCATTTGTGATTTCTGGTTTGCTGCATTGGTATTGGCTGTCAGCTACGTTGGATAAGTCACCACCGCTTATTAGCGGTGGGGCTGCTCAAGCACCGATAGCGCTCAGTGTTTCGATAGCGTCTATACCAACAACTAGACGCCAGGTGGAGGACACTGAACAACCGCAAGCGCCAGCACCTACAAACCTAGTGAAAGAACCCGTGATGACACCGGAAAACATCTTGTCCCCTGTGCCAATCAGCGATTCGCCGCAGAGGCAATCCACACAATCGGCGATTGCTCAGGCGACGTCCGAACCTGAAAAGAACCCATTATCCATGGAGCCCACAGCTAAGTTGGACGAGGACAAAGAAGCGCATGATGCGGTGATGCCCCGTGCCGCGACTACTCTCAAGAGGAAGCACCCACCCGGGCTCGAGGCGTTACCCGTGATAAAGCAAGCTCGTTTTCGCCAAACACCTAGACCACCGGTGTATCCACGGCAAGCCTTGAGACGCCATCAACAGGGTGAGGCATTGATACGGGTATTGGTGAATGCAGAGGGCAACACACAGAATGTGTTTCTACAGCGTTCTAGTGGGTATGCCATTTTAGATCGTTCTGCGTTGCATGCTGTCAAGGGGTGGAATTTTGTCGCCGCCGAAGAGGATGGTGAACCAATTGATGCCTGGGTAGAAGTACCAGTGGCATTCAAGATCCAATAAGTCGATCTGACTATAGGAAGCCAAATATGTTTTCCATTTTATTCCTAAATATTAAAAATGGTGGTCCTGTCATTTATCCATTATTAGGATGTTCACTAATCAGCGTAGCACTGATCCTTGAACGCTTGATTGTGCATTTACGTTACCCAAGGATAAAAGCAGAATTACGTACACAACAGTATCGTAACCGTCAGGTGCACACCCTTGCTGCAGTCAACCGGGGATTATTGGCGGGATTACAGTTATTGTCCCGTTATCGCGCTTATCCTAAGTCGGTACGTGAAGAAGTGTTATCGATTTGGTTATTGGATGAGCGGCGAAAACTGTTGGCTCACACTCGTTGGTTAATTTTGCTCGGTACGCTTGCCCCGCTATTGGGTTTACTTGGCACTGTGCTCGGTATTCTGGTGATGTTTCAAGATGTCAGCCAACATACAGGGCCGGTGACTCCCGCCCTGTTGGCTGCGGGTATGTGGCAAGCCATGCTGACTACCGCCCTTGGAATCATCATCGCCATCCCCGCGTTAGTGGCTGGTCATGGACTGAATATCTGGACCTCTCACCGTATGGAGATAATGTCTGCTGTGCTTAATGAGTGTGATCTGTTTGAGGAAACTGCTCTGATAGATTCGTCCTCGCTGTTTGATGACAGTCGTGATGTGCTTGCTAAGGCCATTGATAAAGTACAGCCTGCAGGCATTCAGCAAGCACCGGCAGATGCTGTAGTTAATCGGGCGACATCTCAATCAGAGTTTTCCCCAGACTTAACCCAGGGGCAACGCGCGTGATCCACTTACCGCAACAGTGCGACAGCACAGACGAATTGTCCTTCCCGGATTTGACCGCACTGCTAGACGTAATTTTTATCTTGCTGGTGTTTTTATTACTAACTGCCAACAGTGTGCCTAAGGTATTAGAGGTTGTGTTGCCTGCTGAAGATTCAAGCCAGTCCCTACCCGTGCAAATGAATACTCCTGTGACTATCACCCTACCGGCCGAACCAGGCGTTTGGGGGTTAGATGAACGCAGATTCAGTGATTGGTCGGCTTTTGAAGAGGCGCTTAGCCAACAACTTGAGGGCGATGCAGATAAGCAACTGACCCCCGACATTATTATCGCAGGGGATCGCCAGGCTTCTCTGGAAAAGGTGTTGAAATTATTTGCTTGGCTGCAAGTGCGGGACTTGAACACAGCGCAGTTCCTGATGCAGTCATCTAGCACGGAGTCATCAGTCAACCCCGACAATAATTAACAGGAAACGAAAGATAGGTAGTGATGATGCGTAGTCTTGAAGAATTGATGTACCAGATGTCCGACTTTTTTATGGCGCCTGTGTTGATCGTCTTGGTCATTTTGTTTGCTTATAGTTTATTGGCGTTGGGTGCATTCGGCTGGCAGGCATGGCAGCGTCATCATGCCAGAAAAAACTACCAACAGGCGGTGAAACTATTGCCGCAAACCATGGTGGCGCAGCGCATAAAAGGCTATCCGTTACTTGCCTTAGCCCAGCAGTCCCCTGAGGTCACTCGTGATCAACTGGATGTTGCTGCGCTAGAGCATTTAGAAAGTGTTCGTTTGGTGAGTCGGCTGGCGCCCATGTTGGGTTTGATCGCCACCATGGTGCCAATGGGGCCGGCGCTCAAATCTCTAGCCGATGGTGATATACAAGGCATCAGTGAAAATTTGATTGTTGCGTTCTCTGCAGTGATCTTCGGGTTAGTGATCGCATCCATCACTTTCTGGATTGCCAGCGTGAAAAAGCGTTGGCTGGCGATTGAGCTGGTTGAGATTGTTAGCCATCTGGAGGAAAAAAAACTAAAAAAGAAGCAAGAGGCGCCTTATCGTGAAGCTGCTTGATGAAGATGAAACCAATAACCCGGCTTTGTCGGTGGTGAACTTAGTGGATGTTTTTTTGGTGTTGATTGCAGCACTACTGATTGCGATTGCGCAAAATCCCATGAATCCCTTTTTGCAAGAGAATGTGACCGTCATTAAAAACGCAGGAGAGCCAGACATGGAAATGGTGATTAAAAACGGCAACACCATTGAAACCTACACAAGCAGTGGAGAGGTCGGTACCGGGGACGGTGTCAAAGCAGGAGTGGCATACAAAATGGCGGATGGCTCTTTGGTTTATGTGCCAGAGTCGCAGCGTCACCAGTGATTGATACATGTCAGTTCTTAGATGCATCTTATTTATGAAAACAATTTAGCGATAGCACACAATAGGGTGTGTTCCGGAACCAATCATGAACTCAAAGCAAATTAGATTAATCTTGATTCTCTTGTTGCTGCTCACAGGAAACTCATCAAGGGCAGCAGAATACTCAGTATTGTTTGTCAGCGGATCGCATAGCAATCAAGCTAAGATAGCTTTACTGAGCGATATCGCGGTCAAAAAAGGGCTAAGTTTGGTGCACCGTCAGGCACGAGATCTCACCGATCTGGAACAGACCGCAGGTGAATTTAGTGAATATGATCTGGTGGTATTTGACGCCGTCTCAGAGCGTGATACAAAACTGTCTCACCAACAGTTTGCGCCGTTGGTAGTGTCTAGTGACACTAGGTTTGTCGCAATTAAATGGCCGGAAAATGAAACTTTACGCAAAGGGATACGTATCGGCGAGGCGCAACAGTTACTCGCCTATTTCAGTAATGGTGGATCAGAAAACCTGCGCCGCATGGTGGATTATTTGCAATACCGATTGCTGAATCAAAGTGACAAAACCGTACTGCCGCCACTTGTCTATCCACAAGTGGGTATTTACCACCCAGACTACGATGCCAAGGTGTTCACCGATTTATCCGAGTATTTGGCATGGCGAGAACACACACTGGATGGGCGCCCGGTCATTGGTTTGTTGTTTCAGCGGGCCTCTATGGAGTCTGACTCTACGGCACTGATCGATGACACCGTTAGACGCTTCGAACGTAAGGGAGCCTTGGCAATTCCCTTCTTCTTTGAGCTCAGTCGAACGTCATCAGATTACACCCATTTGTTGAGGCAAGCAGATCGAGTGGTGGTAGATTTGATTGTCAATTTCCGCAACATACACTGGGCAGATCAGAGGCAGCAAGAGTTTGAATCTTTGGCTGTACCGGTTATGCACGCGCTCACCTTTTATGATGGTAATCAGCAACAGTGGGAACAGAGCACTCAGGGGATCTCACCGACCATGAGTCCTTTCCAGCTGATTCTGCCGGAGTCGGCAGGCGTCGTTGATCCATGGATTGTGGCAGCCACCAATAAAAAAACCAGTCAACCGGAAATCATCGATTACCAGCTTCAACATTTAGTTGAAAAGAGTCTTAAAGTGATCGCGCTGAAGAAGAAACACAATCGTGATAAAAAATTAACGGTAATGGTCTGGGGAAGCCGCGATGTTGGGGCCTCGTTTTTGAATGTGCCAGAGAGCTTAAGTTCCATTGCTGCCAAATTGAATCAGGCAGGCTATAACATTCCTGTCGTAGATGATGTTTATTTCACTTCCAGAATTGATCGCATATTGAATCCTTTTTATCGCGCTTACGAATTAGATGCGTTATTGAATGATGATCTTGCGGCACTGATGCCGGTGGCGGAATATTTGGCCTGGTTTAACACTTTGCCGGAGTCTATACGTCTCACGATCAATGATTACTGGGGTGAAGCAAAAGACAGTTTTATGGTCGTCGAGCGAGAAGGCAAGCATCAATTTGTGCTGCCGCGTATTCGAGCAGGAGAGATGTTGATTATGCGTCAGCCACCGCGCGCAGATAATGATGAGGAAGACAAACGCCTGTATCACAAAGGTACCGTACCGATGAACCATTACTATTTGGCTGCTTATTATTATGCGCGTGCTTATTGGGGCAGTGATGCCATTATCCATCTGGGTACCCATGGCTCTCATGAATACCTGCCTGGTAAAGAGCGAGGATTATCGCTCTATGATCAAGGCAACTTGGCTGCTTGGGACACACCAATTGTCTACCCATTCATCATCGATGATGTGGGTGAGGCGATGCAAACAAAACGCCGCGGTCGAGCGACCGTCATTGCCCACATGACTCCTCCTTTCGCTGCAGCCGGGTTACATGGAGAAGTGGCAGATCTGCATGAGCTGATGCACCAATACAAATCTCTAGATGAAGGAGGCGTGAAGCAAAAAACGGCTGGACAGATCGTAGAGTATTGTATGCGTAAAGACCTCTGTACAGATATTGGCTGGCAGCAAGCGATGATTGACGCGGATTTTGAAGGCTTTCTTGAAGCCTTACATGACTATCTTTCCGAGTTGGCGACAGAGAATCAACCGTTGGGGCTACATAGTTTCGGTGAACTACCAGCAGAACGTTTGATCATTTCTACCCTGATCCAAATGTTAGGTCAGGAATTCGTCGATCGGGCACAGAGCCTTGAACATCACCATAGTCATTCCGAAGGCCATCATCATACCCACGCTCACAACCAAGAGTCGCATCAGCATATTACCCATGCTGACGATCTGTCTGATCACACTGATATAGAGAATTTGGTAGGTTATCAGACGATACTGGATTATGTTCTTGGCGAGAAGGATGTTTCGCACCTTGACTTCGAGTTACAACAAGACGTTTCCCGAGGTAGAGCACTGTATCAGAATATGATTGCTATCCGCGAATTGCCTCATCTGTTGGATTTCCTGAGCGGACGATACTTGCCCGTTAAGAATGGTGGCGATCCCATACGCCATCCAGAAACATTGCCTGCAGGCGATAATCTCTATGGTTTTGATGCAGCCAAAGTCCCCACTCAAGCCGCTTGGCAGCAGGGAAGCGAACTCACCGAGACCATGCTTGCTGAGTACTACCAAAAACATGGGCGTTATCCGACAAAGCTCGCCTTTTCTCTATGGTCTATGGAAACCATGCGTCACTACGGCGTGCTGGAAGCGCAAGCACTGTCTGCCATGGGCGTACGTCCTATTTGGAGTACGGATGGGCGTGTGGTGGGCACTGAAATCATTCCAGCCAGTGAATTGCAGCGACCTCGAGTAGATGTGGTGTTGTCCGCCACCGGTTTGTATCGCGATGCATTTCCCAATGTTATGCAATGGTTGGCCGCAGCGGTAGAGAAGGTGGCTGAGCTTGAAGAGGAGAATAACTCGGTTTGGGTCAATTCACTGACCGTCAAAACCCGTCTCATGGCTGCGGGAATAGCAGAAGAAGAGGCCGCTTACCTATCTACTATTCGACTGTTTTCCAATGAGTCCGGTAATTATGGCTCGGGCTTGGGAGATGCTGTGATGACTTCTGATAGCTGGGAGTCTGACGATAAACTGGCTGATTTATATCTTACTCGTATGGGTTACTTTTATGGAGCGGACGACAGTCGCTGGGGCAGCCGAGCACCCGGCGATATCGATCTGTATGCGCAGCAATTGTCTGGTACTGATATCGCGCTGTTTTCCCGATCCTCTAATGTTTATGGATTATTGGCTTCTGATGATCCCTTCCAGTATTTTGGAGGCTTGGCACTTGCCGTCCGGCATCTGGATGGACAATCACCAGAGATGTTTATCACGAACCTACGCGATGCCAATCGCGCCAAGATGGAAAATGCAGCCACCTTTCTAGCTAAAGAGCTACGTACCCGTACTTTACATCCGCGCTGGGTAGAAGAGATGAAAAAAGAGGGTTATAGCGGTGCAGTAACCATGGCAAGCACCCTAAGCAATTTTTTTGGTTGGCAGGTGATGGATCCCGCTCTGGTGAGGGACGATCAGTGGCAGGCTCTGTTTGAGGTCTATGTGCAGGATGTCCATGATTTAGCCCTCAATGAATGGTTTAGTGAAGTCAACCCACATGCGCAATCGCAGATCATGGCACGGATGCTGGAAGCGATTCGCAAAGACTACTGGCAGGCAGATGAGTTAACCTTACAGACATTAGTGGAGCGTTATCAACAGCTTGTGACACAACATAATCTAGTGGTGGACAACCATAAACTTCGTGAATTTTTAACGGACCAAGCCGCCGGGTTTGGATGGCAATCGACTCTGCCGCCGGTAGAGATCCCAGCCATGGATCTGTCCGCAGCCCCCAGTTCACAAACAGAAACCGTCACCGGGCAAAAACTTGAACAGATCAACAGCAGTGAAGATGTATCGACCCAGTGGCATCGGATTTTTCTCCTATCCTTAGGGTGCTTGATGCTGGTTTTACTTGGCGCCTGGCGGCAAAGTGATTGGGCCAACCCTTGGTGGCAGCAGCGGCCATTGACAAATTAAGTTTCGCCTGGGATTGGATTGAGTCGGATATTCGAAACAAGCAGAAAGAGGCAAGCCATGAGTTTTATCTGTCGACACCATAGACAACTATTTTCTCAGCATCCCACCCATGCCAAAAAGGTCTGGCAATCTGGTATGCGGCAGACCCTCGTCTTATATGATGCGACTCGATATGGCGAGGCAGTCCCTCATATTGGCTCCTGTTATGATATTTCTTTATTACTGATTGAACTTAATAATAGGCCGCACGACCCTGAACTGGATAATTACAAGCGATTGTCTTTATCGATATATGGACTGTCCAAGTGCTTGCGAGCGCTAGGCGAGAAACAGGCGGAACGACACTTTTTACTCGAAGTACATTACCTACTTGTGAATGAAGGGGAACAACGTGAATCATCTGGTATAGAATTTCAGAGAGCCTATCAAACTTCAGTTCAGATGCTAAAGAAGCATTATCAGTTTTATGGAGAGGTCAATCCTTTTGAACCTTCTAGTCGTTTTTTCGATCAGAGTCTGGACAAAAACTGCCGTCCTTTGCATCGAATGGCAGAAGACACACACCACTAACCGAATGGTTATGCGCCACAGTGTCTCCGCTTCAACTCGACTTAGCTGGTGTGGCTTGCTATGATTTCTCTCAATCATCTATTTAGTGCATAGCATATAATTTATCCCAATATGGTCAGTAGTGAGCAGTTCCCATACGGATCCATCTACGTCAGTTGACTTGATAAGGCAAACAAATATGAATCAGACAGATACAGATGAGGCCATCCGCATCTTAAACAAAATTATGGAGATGGAGCTGGCTGGGGTGGTTCGTTATACCCATTATTCTTTGATGGTTTACGGCTACAGTCGGTTACCCATCGTCGATTGGATGAAAGGTAACGCGCAGGAAAGTCTGGATCACGCACATCGTGCTGGCGAGCTGGTCACATTATTAGGCGGGCATCCCTCCTTGGCTATTGGGGAACTCCTGGAAACAGAGAAGCACGATATTGGCGATATTCTCAGGGAAAGCCTGAATCATGAAAAAGCCTCACTGCAATTGTACTACGGATTGCTTAAGTTGGCGGAACGTGGTCATTCTGTTTTACTAGAAGAATATGCCCGGGAGATGGTAGTAGCAGAAGAGATGCATCTAGACGAAGTAAATAAAATGCTCAGGCATCCTGGTGATGTAAAAGTATTTGAATCTTAAAATGTATTCATTCGGCGAGCGTGTCTAGCAGATGGATACCCTTGATTTGTGTTTGTGTGGATAGGTGTCCCCAAGAAATCATTGTTCGTTTACGATAGCTATCTACTGTCAATACCCCTATTCTGGTTAAGTAATCCGTGACTAATGTGCGCGTCTTTATTTTTCACTTCGAGAGACGCGCTTGGTTAGTAACAAGTAAACTAATTCATTATTTCACTTTTTACGATTTTCATCGGCTGGCAAAATCTTCTATTTAAGCAGATTTGCTCTGTTCCTGTGTGTGCCGCTGTACTTAGATTCCCGAACCTACTATTTCCCGCACCTCGAAGCTTATCCTTCGCTTCTACAGGTGGCATGTTGTTCCAATCTACTCACCAACAAGATCCCTTCTTTGATTACAGAATGAGCACACTCAAGAGTGGCAACAAGCAGTTAGTAATGAGATACACATTTCATTTACGTTCAGACACACCTTTTCTATGTCTAGTGTTCATTTAGATTTAATACTATTGATACGACACGTTCATATTAATCTACTTCAATAGAACCTCGATCGAGGTGAGTACATTCCACTATAGTGAAGTAAACTTAGAGAGGCGATTCATGAAAGCTAAA
>DJFZ01000002.1:0-6112 GCA_002432655.1 Thiotrichaceae bacterium UBA5859
TCAGAGTCGTCATCATGCAAACAGCCTTGTAGTAACAGAAGACCGAACAAAATAGGTAAAAATAGACGTAGTTTTAGTAGTAACACTTTTATCTCTGCGAGCCGCATTATTTGATTAGCAAAACAAAGTTTGTCTGAGTTAATTTAGACACTGAATTCGTGAAGTCACTGACCGAAGTGCTAATTCGTACTACTAAACAGCTTTTTCGTTCCTAGTGGCACAAAAGCAAGAAAACGGCTTCTGGCCTATACCGCAAGGAATATACCGCGAAGTATGTTGATCCAGCCTCAGATTAATCATTAATAATTGTTTTAAGTTTTTCAAATATATGAAGATTATTTTTCTAATGTGATGCCAAAACATATTACCAGTGATTAGTTTATAAAACCACCATTATAGTTCTCTATTCTAATTAAATTCGCGTTCCCACTGCTCAGGAAGTACTTTGAGATCTAAGCTACTCTAAAGAATGACAGAATTTAACCTTCTTTATGAAAAACCAAAGTCTGCCAACAAAACGCGCTCGATGTAGCATCTGTCCCTATCTCCCTTAAACTCTGTGTGACAAGGGGCCAAATATTCTGGTGGTAAAAGGATATCAACTGCCGGTGGACTATGTATCGGCTGTCATCGCCAAAGGTGGCAAAATCTAGCTCTGCCCTGGCCCGTAAAACACAGGAGGCTCTTGGTAGAACAATTAATTGACAGAGTCGTGATCTGATCACAAGTTCGCCGAAAACTAAGTTATCCTGTCGACAGCAGTGCCAAATTACTTGCTTAATGAGTCAAATACGATGGCGAGTGTTAATAACCGAGCTAATCAATACAGAGAACAGCGAATGAATGAAGAAATAGCAGAATGCGGTGAACTGTCGAAGTTGATGCAGCAATTGGGTAAAGATCTGGATCAATACTTACGTTTTGACCATCCTGATCCTTTACAAAATGCAACTGGTTGGCAACAAGCGTTAGGGGGATCGCTTCCTGAAAAGGGTGTGGGGATAGGTGAAGTGATGCAAGATTTAGGCACCCATCTGATCCCCAATGGCTCACAAATACCTAACCCAGGATGTACTTCATTTATTACTACGGGTGCCACCTCCGATGGCGCCTTAGCGACGGTGGCTGATGCCGTAGCGGCTCCTCAGAGAGGCGATCTCACCGCATTTAACTATCTAGAAGAGTTGTCACTTCAGTGGTAACTGTAACTATTTAACTTGGCTGTTTAGTAATTATAGAAGAACCATGAAATAGTGCGTCCAATGCTGCTCAAAACCCTTTCATACTCGTAAACCCTACAGAAAAACAAATTGACTGAAAGTTTTCATATCAAACACATTTGTACTAAAATTTTCCACGTTTTAACTGAGAATTTTCTCCTATTAACTGAACGATAATTTAAGACACAAAAGTTAATGAGCGACAACTTCAAATAGGAAAATAATTATGCGCATCTTTTCCTATTGTGGTTTAACCAATAAATTAGTTTGTTGATTTTTATATATACTTTTGCCAATGGACTAACCACCCTACCCATTAGAGAAGTCTTACTTGATAAAGAGGATAAAATGTTTCTCCTAAAATCTATTGTTAAGATTATCTTCCGACTGTGCTATCAGGCATTTATTAGAACTACCCATCGAGTGGAACAAGAGCAAAGACATGCTTTGGCAAGAATATTAGAGCGAAACTGCAATACTGAATATGGACAGAAATACAGATTCTTGGAATTAAAAGAAAGCGCCGAGCTATTCCGTCAGACAGTTCCTATCGTAGGGGACGACATCAAACCGTTACTAAAAGAAGTATATGAAGGCAATTATAACAAGTTGATGGAAAAACCTCCTTTCTCATTCTCAATCACATCTGGAACCACGGGCATACCTAAATATGTTCCAAATAGTTCTAAACCTCTACCCGGCCCGGTCATCGATATCTTTGCATACAACCATTCTGTATTGGATAGATTTCCTTATTTGAAAAAAGAGCCGATGCAATTCATGGCAGATGATAGTCCACCGAAGTTATCTCCTCAAGGCATACCTGTGGGATTTGGTTCGGGAAGACAATACAGAATATCGCCAATGTCGAAGCTCGCAGGTTGCGTCATTCCGCCATGGGTATTGTCTATTCAAGATATGTATGACAAACCTTACCTAATGGGGTACTACTTAGCAGGTACTAATACAGCGTGTATGACTTGTATGTCTTGTAAGGGTATCGTGACAATGGCAAGGGTACTTGCTGAACGGGCAGAACTGTTGGCAGAAGATTTAAGTCAAGGAATAATTACATCTGTTTCTCTTGATGATGTTATTCCAAATAATGCCGCCTATAATCACAACCCTGAGTTAGCACGCGCCATCTTAGAACTAAAAAATCGAAATCTACCAGAAAAATATTTTATTCAAACACTTATGTCCCTACTCTTGCCAAATCTACGTTCGATCGGTACCTGGCGAGGGGGTTCGTTGTCATTTTATATTCCAGAGCTACTGGCCTATTTCCCCAATGTCAGTCTATTTGATTTGCCTCACAATAGTTCCGAAGGTATCTATAACGTCACCATCTTCGATGGGCCCGCAGGCATCGCAACATCTAACGCTGGTTTTTTTGAATTTATACCCGAAGATCAGTGGGAGCAAGAAAATCCGCACACGAAATTCCTATGGGAAATCGAAGAAGGAAAGTTCTATAGCATGGTCATCACGACAGCATCAGGGATCTATCGAAATCGATTTGGAGATATTATCGAAGTCACCGGGAGATTTAATGATGCCCCGGTTTTCCAATTCGTATCGAAAGAATCGAGAACTTGTATCATCCCTGGGACAAATGGCCATATTTACGAGTCTACTTTTTCCCAAGCTTTGGCAAATCTAAAACGGGAATACAATTTTCTTTTTATGCGATTCGTAGTTTTTTTAGACAAAGAACACCAATGTTTTCGTCTTATTCTGGATGAAGAGGTAGAAGAAGCAGGACTGATTGTCATATCTCGCCATTTAGATGAAGAAATTCGAAGATTGAGCCCACCATATGATCAAGCAAGAACAAAGAATGTGATGACAGAGATTGCTATCGAAATAGTATTAACAAGATATATGGATGAATTTGAGCAGACACATATATTTGCAGACAATTTATCTACTTTTCAGACAAAGCCCCAGCATCTATGTACTAACTTCATGCACTATAAGAACTATTTTCAACAGAATACACTTTCTGAAAGAGTGCAATCAATTAACCGCTTCAATTAGTTCAATTAAGTAAAATAACGAATTCGGAAAAAACCACAATTGGCCAAGGAACTAGCCATTCTCACTGAGCTATTCACCATAACATGATTCGGCTCACTTATTCTAAATAATACTCTCCCAGTTTTTCGCAGATACGCCTAAATCAAAGAACGAAAATCTATCCTTGACTAAGTGAGTAAACGTTATACGCAATAGATAATACATCGCATTAACAATATTTATTTCATCTTCCTAATAAGCAAGCAATATATAGAGCAAGAGTTCATAGCCCTATTCACCTTAGATATATTTATCTCAGACACATATATCCGATAATATTTAAGGAGCATGACTATGCATAAGGATCCCTTTCTATACAGAACTATCGAGTAACAATCTACCAATGACTCTTTCGATTGTTCTTACTGTCCTAGCTTCAGTTTGTAGATCATTTTCTCGTTCAGCAATGGCCGCTTACGGTCGTGTATATAATTCATTTGCACATCGGTTTGCGGAGAGAATCAATTGACCGGTTGTCAACAAGAGATAACAACTACCAGATCATTCTGTTTTGTATGTGGTTCTTTGGTCTTCGGAGCTAGTTCGGCAGATACAATCAATCTTCTATATCATTAGGCACGTTAGACATACCTATAAAATCTAAAATTAAATTTCGCCGATTCATTGCCAATAATGCAGAATGGGACAGGTATGGTAATCTGTTACCGGAACACGAGGATTGGGTTGCTTGGCGGCCGATAGATTAAAGTATACCAATCCCAGAAAACCATGTTGACATACCTCAACGAAATAAAATATTGGCAAAAATTTCCTAACCTATCTCACAGTCACCTAGCTAAATAGTATTTGACCTGTATTTATCAGACTATTGTTCGCCTACTATGATAGTCAACAAAATATTCAAGCACCCTACTCAAAGACCTTCCTCTGATCGTCACACCTCCCTAATCCACCTTAAATAGTCTCTATTGGGCAAGAAGCTACACAAGCATCAAAAATTGACCGCAAAATCTGGTAAACTATATTGATTGAATGACCTCCGGTTTCGATAGGTGGGTATGTACTCAGCAATACAAGACCCAATACTGCAATATGAGTACTCGTCACATCCTGCACACCGGTGTCAAGTTACCGCCAATAGCTGGTTGGCGTAACCGAATACACCCAATGTAATGAGCTAACTATACTCAGCGCATTTGATTAAATTAACTCAATCTCTAATTGGAGAACCATGCACAAAAGACACAGAATACGATTTCCGAAACCTGAATCATCTAATCTTAGCCAGGATGAAGCATACTTTTACCTTCAAAACTCAGGCGACAATAGAAAAATTCGCTTTCATGACTACAATGAGATATACCAAGAACAAGGTTTATATGAGCAGGTATTTTATGATCGCTTAAAATGCAGCTCCCCTAGCAAAGTATCTACTATCCTTGAATCTGCGGTTAAGCAATCTCAAGATTACTTTTCTGAGTTGCGTGTTCTCGATCTGGGCGCCGGGAATGGAATGATGGGAGAGGAATTGAAAAAGCACGGTGTATCTCGCCTAATTGGTATCGATATTATTCCAGAGGCATATGAAGCCACCGTTCGGGACAGGCCTGGATTATATGATGCCTATTATGTTGAAGATTTCACTCAATTAGATGACGAAACGAAAGAAGATATTGCTTCGTGGCAATGTGATTGTATGGTCACTGTTGCGGCTCTGGGCTTTGGAGATATCCCCACTAAAGCATTTATTGAAGCATTTAATATTATCAACACTGAAGGATGGGTTGCTTTTAATATCAAAGAGACTTTCTTTGACAACAGCGACGATTCAGGTTTTTCAAAAATGATTCGAGAATTGATTCTCTCGGAATATCTAGACATCTACCATATTGAAAGATACCGTCATCGACTCTCTATAGAAGGAGAGCCGCTATATTATTTTGCGATCGCTGGTCGTAAAAATGGAGATGTGCCAGCTAAATTCTTAGAATCGAAAGGCATAGCTGCCTGATCGCGCAACCATTATCACTTGGAGTGAACGGTACAATTTCGAAGAACATCGGTCAATGAATGAACTTCAACTATTGATAGATCTTCATAAGCGTGCGAAGAGACAAGGACCAGGTGGCGATAAAGAGACAGAGAAAGCCATTGACTTGGCAAGGCTCGATCGCGACACACCGTTAAAAATTGCAGATATAGGATGTGGTACCGGGGCATCCACTCTAACACTGGCGCGCTTAACAAACGCTCACATTACCGCTGTAGACTTTCTTCAAGACTTTCTCGACGAACTGGAAAACAGGGCCGAGGCTGAAGGACTTTCTGAAAAAATCACACCAATTTGCGCATCAATGGACAACTTACCATTCGATTTGGAAGAATTCGATATAATCTGGTCCGAGGGCGCCATATACAATATGGGCTTTAAAAAAGGCATAGTGGATTGGCATCGCTACCTTAAACCGGGCGGAGTGCTAGTAGTGTCTGAGATTAGCTGGACTACCAATAGCCGTTGTTCTGAACTCGAGAAATTCTGGCAGGGAGCATACTCCGAAATCGACACGCCTTCCGCAAAAATAAAAGTACTGGAAGAAAATGGCTATTCGCCTATCGGTTACTTTTTACTACCAAAGCATTGCTGGCTCGATAATTATTATGCCCCCCTGCAAGATAGCTTTGAGTCATTTCTCAACCGAAATGGAAATAGCGAAGAAGCTCGCAACATAGTAGAGGCAGATCGCCAGGAAATAGAACTATATAAGAAATATAACTCGCACTACGGTTACGGCGTATATCTCGCTAGAAAACTCACTGTAGAATAACCTTGAATGGCCACACTTTTCGGCATT
>DJFZ01000002.1:6347-8703 GCA_002432655.1 Thiotrichaceae bacterium UBA5859
CGATATTGATTACTCCATTAGCGCTATACAATTTTTTAATCTTCTTGCCCGAGCTTGATTCACAAACAATTCCTAAACAAGTAATTTCATTTAGTAGAGGGAAGAACCGTCATTGAGCAATCATGTATTAACATCTGGCTCTCTTGCTTTCGATTTCGCATGAATTAATCAGACTGAATTGGCGACATTGGTCTTTCTAATGTATCGATTAAACAGTATTCAACATCATTCCAATTTCTCCCAACTTAAAATCTCTACTGAAACCACTTAATAAATACGACCGTTACGCGACTCTATATCTCAATTGAATTCTAGACCGATGTGCACTACCCTACAGCTAAATTGTTGTTCCTATGATAATGGGCGCATCGATTGACAAGGCAACTCTTGACGTGCCCAATGGACTGGCGACCAAATGGAATACACAAAATTCAAGCTTTACCACTACCCAGCCACACGCAGTGCCCGTGCCCGCTGGGCGCTGCTAGAAACCTTGGGTGAAGATTTCGAAATTGAACGGATCGAGCTGTATCAAGGAATTCAATATACACCAGCCTATTTAGACAAGAACCCGAATCATAATGTACCTATTTTAGAAATCACACGCACAGATGGCACAGTACACATCATGTTAGAGAGTGCTGCCATGGTGGCTTGGTTAGCAGATGCTTTTCCCGAGAAAGAATTAGCGCCTGCACCGGGACTCTCTTTAGAGCGAGCAGACTATCTTCAAATGCTACACTTTGCTGGTGGCTGGATGGACATGATGCTATGGCAGATCCGCTTACATGAACACCTGTTATCTAGTGAAGAAGCCGATCCCCGTACTACGAAGAGATATCGCAATAAGTTTGTTACCGAAGTTGAGCCTCAGCTTAAAGGCAGACTCACTTCCACAGACTTTATTTGTGGCATGAACTTTAGCGCAGCAGATATTCTAATTGGCCACAATATGCTCTGGGCACAGAGCTATCAGCTATGTGAGGATCCGATTTTTAAGCAATATTTATCTCGATTGTCGGCACGACCGGCTTTCATTCAGGCCTTCGCAGACGCCGAAGATTTTGAGCCTGAGCCACCCGCACG
This sequence comes from Thiotrichaceae bacterium UBA5859, assembly GCA_002432655.1. Classification (GTDB taxonomy): domain Bacteria; phylum Pseudomonadota; class Gammaproteobacteria; order UBA5859; family UBA5859; genus UBA5859. The sequence continues at coordinate 7,434 of DJFZ01000002.1, forward strand.
GAAGACCGCCTAATGCGTACTCTCCGATAACTAAAAATGTCGCACCTGACAAATCAATCAGATTGAAATTGCGGCCGAACACCCACATAAATCTACTTAGATTAGCAATCTGATAAAACGATTGGATGCTGTGTATGAAGGAAATAATAGGCATTAACCATGTTGGAATAAGGGTCTCAGAGTTGCAACAGGCCCGTACGTTCTATGAAAAGTTGGGTTTCAAGTTTGTCGCGGGCCCTATCGGGCCAGAGCCTGTTGCTATCATGGTACATCCTGGTGGCGTGGCGATTAATCTCATCCTAAATACGAATACGAATGTAGATAAAAATATCCTAATGGATGTGTCGGAGAAATATCCCGGCTATACCCATATGGCACTAGATGTTTCAGATATTCAAGCGGTGGAAAATTTCATCAATCAACTGGGCATTGATATCACTGAAGGCCCAATCACCCTAGCAGATGGTGGCATTATGTTTTTTATTCGTGATCCAGACAACAACGTTATTGAATTTCACCAAGATCCGCCACCAGTGAGACAATGATGTCGGTATGAGCATTCGAAGAATTATATTGGAGTACGTTCATGCTTCATAGCGACTATCACAATAGAGATCCAATGGTTCGGCTCTCAATCAATGTTCGCTTGTCGCGTGCCAAGCCAACGATTAAACTAAAATCTTCGACATATTCAAGGCTAGGATTCAATCCGACCTTAGTAGATGGATGAGTACATTGAAAATCCCTGATCTCCCAGATGACGAATCATCTAGACTGACTACGTTAAATGCTTTAAATATTTTGGATACAGAGCCCGAAGAGAGATTTGATCGCCTCACACGAATAGCCAAACGTCTTTTTGATGTACCCATTGCCCTAGTCAGTCTGGTAGACGAAAACCGCCAATGGTTTAAATCATGCATTGGACTTAATGTGAGACAAACCGACAGGAACATTTCATTCTGCGGCCATGCGATCCTAGGTGACGGAATATTCATTATTCCCAATGCGCTTAAAGATGAACGATTCGCAGATAATCCACTGGTGATAGACGAGCCACATATTCGCTTTTATGCCGGATGTCCTATCAGTGTTCCAGACGGTCACAAAATGGGTACACTTTGCATAATCGATCGAAAACCACGGCAACTTAGTCAAGAAGACTTAGAGCTTCTGCAAGATCTAGCCAATATGGTTGGCCAGGAACTAGCGGCCCTACAAATGGCCACGTTGGATGAATTAACTGGCATCGCTAATCGACGCGGATTCA
>DJFZ01000002.1:8943-16492 GCA_002432655.1 Thiotrichaceae bacterium UBA5859
CTCGCGGAATACAGCTTACATTTTTGCGAGCGACAACAATTACCTATCTCTCTCGTCTTTTTTGACCTAGACAATTTTAAAAGCATCAATGATGATTATGGCCATAAGGAAGGAGATCGTGCACTAAGACGATTTGCCGAGCTCTTGCAACAAAGTTGTCGCCATTCAGATTTATATGCCCGTTTAGGCGGGGACGAATTTGCCCTGCTGCTCACCAACACGAGTGAATCGAGCGCGATATCTTTTGTGTCAAAATTTCAAAAAATCTTGCTTCAATTTAACGATCAAAGTTCCCTCCCTTATCAAATTAATGTGTCTTGCGGTGTGACTAGTGTTGATACCACGGACACAATCACTCTTGAGAAAATGTTAGCGGCCGGCGACAAAAAAATGTATCAGGCCAAGATGAACAAGAATAATTCACTGACTGGATAAATGCCAAATCAAGAAATAGTTACCTGATTACACTCAGAACAAATCGATGAGCAAGAAAAGTATGCTACTCATCCTCCCTCCCCAAAGCGGACATGGGTGTCGGGCGCATTACCAGTCCAGCAGTCGCAGCCCCGACAATTGCTGTTTGTTGCCTTCACGCATCATCAATCTCTCGTGTGGTAATCAGGACGTTTTGAAAGCACACATTACGGACCCTAATAGTTCTCGTCCGCGCCCTCAGATGACCAAGATATTGCCTCGACTATCTGTGTTACACTTCGGTTTTTTCTAACGTCACTAATTTTCCGGGAGCGACTATGGCCAAGTTTATCGTACACTATCTAGGTGGTAACCAACCTGCTAGTGAGGAAGAAGGTCAGAGACACTTTAAGAAGTATCAAGACTGGCTAACTTCTCTAGGTGACAGTGTGATTAAGCCTATGGTTCCTCATAAAAATACTGTTACGCTCTCTCCTGACGGTACCGAATCGAAAGGCAGCCAGATCTCTATGAGCGGGCACACTCTTATTCAAGCAGATTCTATAGAATCTGCTGTAGCGATGATGAAAAATTGCCCTTTTTTAGAAATCCAGGGTAGTCTTGAAGTATCAGAAATCAGTTAAATCACGTTTACTCCTCCGCTCACACACCGAGTCCAGGTTGATTAGTGATAAATACATATTCACTGACCTCATTGTCATTTAGGGATGCTGAAAAATCTGTTCGTATAGGCCAACATTCGGGGTTCCGACAGGGTGGCTCATCGACAGAGCTATCGTCCAAGTTTATCAACAGCTCGTGACAGACCTTGCTTACGAAGTATTTAGGCAAGCCAGAGTTTTCTTCTGTCTTATTTTGCCTGTGAATTCACCCTGGCATAAATACTTTTGTTAGAATGTATATGGACGTTGTCAGTACATCAAATTCAGAGATCGACTGAAACATGCGTCTGCCAGTGGATTGTTAATGGAGAACAAGAAAATGATCAGCCTATATGAATTATCTGTCACCAATTATGATCGCGTTTTAGGTGCAACGATACGCTTTATGCAAAAGAGTGCGACCCACTTTCAACAAGCTGGTCAAGATCTCGATGAGATTGTCAACATGCAGCTCGCTCCTGATATGTTCCCGTTTACTTTTCAGATAAATTCTGTGAGACATCATTCTCTACATGCCGCCCGTGGCATTCTTGCAGGCGAATTCACCACACCAGATCCCTTACCCAAAATGGACTACCATGGATTAGTAGAATTGTTGGAAGTTGCCAAAGAAGATCTGAAAACCATCCACCCAGAAGAACTGGAGGCGCGATCCGGCCTACCCGTACTTTTCAAGATGGGCAGTATGGAAATACCGTTTACAGCAGAAAATTTTGTACAATGCTTCTCTTTGCCTAACTTATATTTTCATACCACTACCACCTATGACATGCTGAGGATGAAAGGCGCGCCTATTGGTAAAACAGATTTCATGGGTAGGATGAAGATTGGTTTGGATCCCTAGGACAGGTACAGTGGTCACAATCTTGACTGTTTGCACACTAGTGACCTAATTTGTGATTATCCAACTTCTAGATCTGTTTAAATCGAGAGCTGATTCCGCTGTCTCCGCCTTAGGCAAGATTCTTACCTAATCAGCATGACTATTCAAAAGCCTGCAACATGGTTGAGTAGTGCTTGCGGCTCAAGCTCTAATTCGTTATGCGACAACTCATACCCATCCGCCCAGCAACGACTGATACATATTAGTGCATAAGAAATTCAATTTGCACCAAAGATAAAAAATAGAAATTCTGAAATCGTTTTTTAAGTCACATAATTACAATAAGTTAGCTATGTGGCACGGATAAATGATTTTGGCGCAACATTTGCTGTTTGCACTACAACGATTCGTCGACGACGACTGAATCAAAGTGGATTAACTACACCCCAATAAACGAAAGCAACGACGCTTTTTAGCTTGGTCAACTACTGGCCATGGCTGAAAAGCGTTTTTTTTTGGATAAAATTGATGACAACTCTAGACAGTCCTCAAATTGTAGTCATTGGCAGCGGTCCGGTTGGTGTGCAACTGGTACAGGAAATTTATCAACGGCGACCAGACGCACACATCAAATTGTTCGGTGATGAACCGCATGCGCCCTATAATCGGGTACAACTCTCCTCCTATCTTGCCGGTACATTTAGCAGTGAAAAACTCGCTTTGCCACTACCGGCCGCAGATACCTATCCCAACTTCCAATACCACTGCACCCATATCGAAAAGGTAGACATAGAGCGCAAGACTCTGCAGGATGCACAGAAAACTTTCCACCCCTATGATGTACTGATACTTGCCACCGGTTCGAAACCCCATGTGCCCTCTATCCCTGGTACCGATTTACCAGGAGTGTATTGTTTTAGGAGCCGCAAAGATGCGGATGCTCTATTCGCGAGAACTGTGCGATCCAGACAGACGGTTGTCATCGGTGGGGGGTTACTCGGTATTGAAGCTGCGAAAGGCCTGTTACGACACCACACCCAAGTCACTTTAATCCAACAAGCACCCCACTTAATGAATCGCCAACTGGATGCGGCGGGTGCCTCCATTCTAAAAACCACATTGGAAGAGCTAGGGATCCAAGTCATTCTGCAATCAGGTGTGCGCGAAATTTTAGGTGATACCTCAGTGGAGGGTGTGCGCACCCGAGACGGCGACATCATAGAGTGTGACACAGTTTTACTCTGCACCGGCGTACAACCCAATGTACAACTCGCCCGGGAGGCAGGAATTCGGGTAAATCGTGGCATAGTAGTGGATGATCATTTAGAAACCGCTCGGCCAAATATCTTCGCGGTTGGGGAATGCTCTGAACATAGAGGCGTGACTTACGGCCTGGTACAACCGGGACTGGAGCAGGCTGCGGTGGCTGCGGAACATATCTGTGGTAACCAAGCACAGTACACCGGCTCCCACACCGGCACTCGATTAAAAGTACTCGGCCAGTCAGTGTTTAGTATTGGCGAAGTAGTAGATCTTGTGAATAGACCTCGCCAACATCAACTAATCTTTAAAAGAAATAGACAAGAGCCCCTATACCGGCAATTGGTGATTGACAAAGGCAAACTGGTGGGCGCATCAGGCGTGGGTCCTTGGCCTGAGCAAGAGCGTGTCCATGAACAGTTTAACAGTGATCGCACCCTAAGCCTTTTTTCTCAACTATCATTTATTATCAGCGGTAAACTCTGGCCATTTTCAGGGTCTGGACAGATCGACACCTGGCCGGCCACAACGATAGTTTGCCAATGTAAGTCAATTAATAAAGAACGTCTGGTTAAAGAGATACATTCCGGCGCCAGCTCACTTCCTCAACTCCAACAGTGCACAGGCGCGGGTACTGTTTGCGGTGGTTGCCAACCTCTCTTGGCTCAACTATGTGGTACTAAGGCAAGTCCTGAGGGCAATTCCTATTGGTTCCCTTCCATTGTGCTCTGTGCGCTCACTATGCTCATTGCTGCGACAGTAATTTTTCTCCCTGAAATTTCACAACCCGTGTCGGTTCAAGAAGTTCATTGGCTCCAACAAATCACCTTGGATAAATATTGGAAACAGGTCACAGGTTTTTCACTGTTAGGACTGGCGTTAATCGGCATGCTCATGTCATTAAGAAAGCGATTGGATTGGAGTTGGATGGGAAAATTTACGAATTGGCGATTAGCACATATTGTCCTCGGAACCTTATGTGCCACGATTTTGATTCTACATACTGGATTAGATATGGGAGAAAATCTAAATCAACTGCTACTGATCAATTTTCTGCTAGTACTAGCCATCGGCGCCACCGCGGGCAGTCTCTCTAGTATCGGCCAGAAGTTTCTACCGGGTAACTCGACCGCTGCCCGGCGCTTGGTTAATTGGGTTCATATTGTCTCGACATGGCCCCTTCCCGCACTACTCTTCAGCCATGTGTTGAGTGTTTATTACTTTTAAATATGACTCATTTGATATTAGAGCGTACAGGTGAAAAAAATATTTTGGATGTTCTGGCTAGCCATAACCGTCACTATTGCAGGATATTACTTATATACGATGATTTATGCAGAGAATAAAGAATCGATGTTGATTGGGGAAACCACTCATGGCCACTATCAAATTGAGCTTGCCTGCGACACCTGTCACAGTACCGCTTTTGGTGGCACTGAAGTGTTGCACAATGCATGTGTTTCCTGTCACCAAGAAGAGTTAGATGCGGCCAACGATTCCCATCCACGTAAGAAATTTAACGATCCGCGCAATGTCGATTTATTAAAAACCATTGACGCCCGCTATTGCACCACTTGTCACCAGGAACACGTCAATCACGTAAATGTGCAGATGGGTGTGACTTTACCCACTGACTACTGTTATTACTGCCACCAAGATATTGCCGAGCATCGTCCCAGTCATGAGGGATTAGAATACGACAGCTGTGCTTCCGCAGGTTGTCATAACTTTCACGACAACAGAGCGCTGTACGAACGTTTCCTGGTGGAAAACTCAGGCGGTCCCTGGGTGAAATCTCACGCACATATTCCACTCGCAAACTACGCTGCCTCCGACAGCAGTTGGCGGGATCCTATCCTGTCTTCAGAGTTCATCGCGCACCAAGAGGCACATCCTAACATCACCAATGCAGTGGCGCTGAGTGCACACGGTGAGGCCGGAATGAGCTGCGGCCATTGCCATCAAACAGAGCAGGGCGATTGGCTTGATTCCCCCAGTATCGAGAGTTGCGCCCAGTGTCACCAAAACGAAGTCCATTCTTACCAACAAGGGAAACACGGTATGCGCCTGGCGCAACAACTTCCGGGGCTAGAAACCCAAAATGCGCGACTGCCCATGCGCTCAGAAAGCGCCGCCCAACCCCATAGCTGCGTCAGTTGTCACCGTGCCCATGAATTCGATAGACAATTTGCCCGCCAGGATGCCTGTTTGCAGTGTCACAGTGATACACATTCCCTAAATTTTAGAAACTCACCTCATGCCCAAATAAACTCCTCCACTGGCGAGAAGAATCACGAAGATATGAATGTGGCCTGTGCCACCTGTCATTTGCCTAGGCTCCCGGTGACTAAAAACGGAGAGCAATTATGGCAAGTGCAACACAACCAAAATGACAATCTGCGGCCGAATGAAAAAATGATTCGCTCTGTTTGCATGCATTGTCATAGCTTGGAGTTTTCAATCGATGCATTAGCTGATCCTGAACTTATAAATAATAATTTTCACGGTAAACCCAGCCAACACATTCCCTCTATTGACTGGGCGCTACAAAGAGAGTTTCAAAACTAACTGAGTAAATGATGAGGAGACACAATGACTAAACACGTAAAAATCGGTTTATCTGCTGCCGCCATACTCGCGATGGCGGGTTGCCAACATGAGACCAAAAGCAGTGGTGGTATTGAACCTAAACTCTATACTGACTCACTTTTTGCCGTCATGAATGCGGATCGCGCTAATTACACCAAGTTAGTCGTGCAGCGTTTAGGCCCAAACGGCGCGGACGTGATCAAACCGGATGAATACTGGGAAGATCTAGACAATGGCACACCGCTACCGGCACAGATGTTTCGCGCCGGATCAGAGCGAGTGGCGGAAAACACTTCCGATTTCACCTATTCTTTGCAGTCCCTATGGCCTATCAATACCCAGAACGCACCCAAAACCCCAATGGAAAAGCAAGGCTTGGAGTTTATCGCCGCCAATCCCGGCAAGAATTTTTATGGAGAAGAAAAACTTGGCGATGTCACCTACTTTACTGCTGTCTACCCCGATGTCGCTGTCTCGCCGGCATGTACCACCTGCCATAATAAACATAAGGACTCTCCCAAAACTGATTTTGAACTGGGCGAAGTGATGGGTGGTGTGGTGATACGTGTACCCATCGACAGCTGATTCGGTTTGGTCATGTCTGTTAACCGGATCGAAGTGTCGACACATTCTATTTCGGCGGGGAACCTCGCTATTCTAAATACAATTTAACTACTGGAGATATATGATGTCCTTATATGAAGAGATTGGTGGCGAAGCTGCCGTTGATGCCGCCGTTGATGTGTTCTATGGGAAAATTTTAGCGGACAAACGCATTAGCCACTATTTTGAAAATATCGATATGAATAGGCAGCGCGCGAAGCAAAAAGCTTTTCTCACCGTAGCTTTTGGTGGCCCCAATCACTATACAGGAAAAAACTTGCGCGCCGCACACCAACATTTACATCTCACAGAAGATGATTTTAACGCGGTGGCAGAAAATCTAGTCTCTGCTCTGGAGGAACTATCGGTAAAAGAGGCTCATATCAACGATATTCTTAAGATTGTCGGTAGCGTCAAAGCGGATGTATTAAATCAATAGTGCTGGCCCATTGGTAGCAGATGTTTTAGTGAGATGAGTCGGATGAGATATCCCGCCACCTGTGCATCCTGTACCCTAATAAGGTTGGCTTGTTTCTAACTAAGTGAATTTAGAAGGGAACACTTTTCAACTAACACTGTTACGGAAAGGGTTCCCGTTCCTTGCAGCTAGCAATTATCTCATGGCTCACCAATCTGGTAGGCGCGGGCTGGTTTTGCGCGTATGCTTCCTGAAGCAGGAAGCCCTATCCTACTCCTAGACTGCTAAGCTAAAGTAGGCATTATTCCTCCTTACCTCGTACGCCCAGCCCGATATTTGTCATTGTTAGATAGCCATAAAGTTGCTTGAGACTGAAGACAAATCGGATGTGCATCTGCATGAGCAGATCTTTTCTCATATTCATTTTCTTGTCATATTTAGGTGGCTACTAAGTAATACCATACTTGTATTTAAACAATCTAAGCACATGAATAGATTTTCATTCTATTCGATCTGATGCTCCTCTCAGCAAAGGCAATTGGTCATAAATTAACCTGCCTGTAATATAGTCATTGAGCGCTTTATAATGGCGCGTAGTGCATTCTAATAGCAGGTATATTGAGGCGGCATGGATAAAGATCATGTTGTACATAGATACATGGAGACCTTTTTCCGTACGGGCGATTATGCCTCTCTTAGAGAAATATTTTCTGAGGATCTCAAGTTTAGAGGCCCCTTATATCAATTTGACTCTGCTGA
>DJFZ01000002.1:16776-17124 GCA_002432655.1 Thiotrichaceae bacterium UBA5859
AACTCCGTTTGCCTAATCTATAATTTTAAGAAAGACAATATAGAGACTTTAATGGCGCAAACATTTTTAATTGAAGCGGGATTGATCCAATCAATAAGGCTGGTTTTCAATGTACAAGACATCATCTAACATAGGGCTGTATCACTGTGCGCAAGGCGTACGGATTGGACTTGCGACACTGGATGCTACTCCCGGCTTGACAGGCGTTAGAGTACTCTATGGCTATTCACGGCATTAGTCACATTACCTTTGTGGTCGAGGTTCTCAATCGCATGACCAAGTTCTTATGCTCGCGATTATCCAAACTGTAAGCCACTTCGGTATAGGTTTTGGCGGTATCCAATCCAA
>DJFZ01000066.1:0-15670 GCA_002432655.1 Thiotrichaceae bacterium UBA5859
ACTAAAAGTAAACGCGCCGAAGCTAAAGTGACCCTAATGCAAGAGGCACAAAGGTTAGAACGCTTATTTTCAACTACTAACAGTTATGCGGGGGGCGCAACGACGACCACTTCTGAGAATGGTTATTGGCAGGTGGTGTCTACTTTAACCACTACAACCTATAGCCTCACTGCGAGTCCAGTACCTCCTCATACTGATGCTAAGTGTGCTACGTTAACATTAACGCAAACTGGGGCGCAGTCCTATACTGGTACAGGTACGACAAACGATTGTTGGTAATCTACGTGGTTTACAAAAAAAAAATCCTGCGATTCGCAGGATTTTTTTTGTGCGTTTATCTGATTCTAATATGGCTCCCCGGGCCGGACTCGAACCAGCGACAGGGTGGTTAACAGCCACCTGCTCTACCAACTGAGCTACCGGGGAAGAGGTGTAGAGGGCGACAATCATAGAGGGGGGTAGAATTAAAGTCAACGTCCTCGAAAATCCCTAAACAGGCATCCTGCACTCACCAATATTTTTCATGTTTTAAAAATCGGTGTTAAACGTTCCATGGCTTGTTGTAATACTTCAAGACTTGTCGCAAATGATACGCGCATATGATTATCGGTGCCGAATGCAGAGCCTGGCACCAAAGCCACCTGGCATTTATCCAACAGGAAATCTGCAAGTTCTACATCGTTGTTGACGCCTGGTAACGAGGTAATGGCTTCGGAAAAATCTGGGAATAAATAAAACGCACCGGATCCTCGATAACAGTGTACGCCTAGCAACGTGTTGAGCGCCTCTACTAGATAATCATGGCGCTGTTTGAAGGCGGCACACCACTGTGTTAGAAAGGCTTGATCGCCGTTCAGTGCCGCCACAGCCGCCATTTGAGAAACCGCGGCGGCATTCGAAGTACTTTGTGACTGGATTTTCTTCATTGCCTTGATTAGGGTAGCGGAGCCAGCCGCATATCCAATGCGCCACCCAGTCATGGCGTAAGATTTACTGACACCATTGAGTACGATGGTTCTATCGGTCAGATCTGGACACACATTTAAGATATTAGTAAAGGGTTCTTCGCTCCATATTATTTTTTCGTAGATATCATCTGTGGCTATCATCACCTGGGGATGCTTGGCCAGTACAGTTCCAAGATTGCGCAGTTCTGTTTGAGAATAGACCACACCCGTTGGGTTGCTTGGGCTATTGAGTACTACTAGTTTGGTTTTTGGAGTGATGGCGGCGTCCAACTGTTCAGGTGTGATTTTGAAGCCGTTGGCGATGGTGGTGTTCACAATCACCGGGTGAGCATCAGCCAACAAGCAAATATCTGGATAAGAAACCCAATAGGGGGCCGGGATGATGACCTCGTCTCCCTCGTCGAGCAAAGCCTGAGTAAGATTGTAGAATGAATGTTTACCGCCACAGGAGACTAAAATTTCATCGCTGGTATAGGTTAATTTATTTTCTCTTTGTAGTTTGTGACAAATGGCTTCCCGCAGCTGTGGTAGACCCGCCACATCCGTATAACGCGTATAGCCATCTTGTAGGGCTTTAATTCCGGCTTCTTTTATAAACTGCGGCGTGTCAAAGTCTGGTTCCCCGGCGGCAAGGCTGATAATTTCCACACCCTGAGCTTTCAATTGAGCGGACTTGGCGCTTATGGCCAGAGTTGGGGAGGGTTTAATTTTGTCTACTCGTTTTGAAACTTGGATGCTCAATGTGCTCACCTTGGATAGAGTGTCTATTACTATTTATGTCATAATAGCAACAGAATTAAGTTCACTATGACTAAACCATTCCAGCTCGTCACGACATTTAAACCTTCTGGTGATCAACCAGGGGCGATAAAATCATTGGTCGCCGGCCTTGAAAGTGGCGAAGCTTATCAAATTTTACTCGGTGTGACCGGCTCAGGTAAAACTTTTACCATTGCCAATGTTATCCAACAAACTCAACGCCCTACCTTGGTATTGGCGCCTAATAAAACCCTTGCCGCTCAGCTTTACTCAGAGATGCGAGAATTCTTCCCGAACAATGCGGTGGAATATTTCGTCTCTTACTACGATTACTATCAGCCAGAGGCCTATGTTCCCTCGACAGATACCTACATCGAAAAAGATGCCTCTATCAATGAGTACATTGAACAGATGCGACTCTCCGCAACTAAGGCAGTCCTGGAACGCAGAGACACCATAATAGTCGCAAGTGTCTCTTCCATCTACGGCCTTGGGGATCCCAATTCCTATTTGAAAATGGTGATTCATTTGGCCCGGGGCCATACGTTAAATCAGCGCGATCTATTGCGCCGATTAGCCGAGCTGCAATATACCAGAAACGAGTTGGAGCTCCGTCGAGGCACTTACCGAGTTCGCGGCGAGATTATAGATGTTTTTCCTGCAGAAGCCGAGTGTGAAGCCGTCAGAATAGAGTTATTTGATAACGAAATTGAATCTATCAAGATTTTCGATCCCCTAACCGGAAAAGTGGTGCGTGAAGTGCTGCGTTTGACGATATTTCCCAAAACCCATTACGCCACCCCCAGGCAAACTTTGTTAGACGCCTTGGATGAGATCAGAGAGGAATTGAAAGCCCGACTGCAACAACTGGAAGAAGACAACCGGTTGGTGGAACATCAGCGATTGGCGCAAAGAACCCAATACGATTTAGAGATGATACAAGAGCTAGGCTATTGTACTGGCATCGAAAATTATTCTCGCTATCTGTCTGGTCGAGCGCCAGGCCAACCACCGCCGACGCTATTCGAATATCTGCCCGATGATGCCTTGTTGGTGATAGATGAGTCTCATGTCACTGTGCCCCAGCTTGGGGCTATGTATAAAGGCGATAGGGCGCGAAAAGAGAACCTGGTGCAGTTCGGATTTCGTTTGCCATCGGCGCTGGACAATCGGCCACTAAAATTTGAGGAATTCGAGCGCATTGCACCGCAGTCTATTTTTGTCTCTGCCACGCCAGGTCCCTATGAACATGAAAAAAGTAGCGCTGTAGTGGAGCAGGTTGTGCGGCCAACGGGGTTATTGGATCCCATAGTGGAGGTGCGCCCAGCCACTAGCCAAGTAGATGATCTTTTCGAGCAGGCAAACTCTTGTATCGCCCGTGGAGAGAGAGTGCTGGTGACCACTTTGACGAAGCGTATGGCGGAGGATTTGACGGACTATCTTGCCGAACATGGCCTTGCCGTTCGCTACGTACATTCTGATATCGATACCGTTGAGCGTGTGGAAATCATTCGAGATCTGCGTCTAGGCGAATTTGATGTATTAGTAGGCATCAATCTGCTGCGAGAAGGCTTGGATATGCCCGAAGTCTCTTTAGTGGCTATCTTGGATGCGGATAAGGAAGGTTTCCTGCGATCTGAGCGTTCCTTGATCCAAACCATTGGCAGAGCGGCACGAAATTTACATGGTCGAGCGATTCTTTATGCAGATAAAATAACTGATTCGATGCAGCGAGCAATTGACGAAACCAATCGCCGACGGGAAAAGCAGCGTGCCCACAATGTTAAAAACAATATTACTCCGGTGGGGGTGAAGAAAGCGGTTCAGCAAATTATCGATACTGGCGAGCGGGTGACTGCCTGGGATGCGGCGAAAAGCCGGGTAGCCGAGAAAAAAGAGACCTATGAGGTGATGACACCGGGACGCTTGTTAAAGGAAATTCAACAGAAAGAGCAGAAAATGCTGCAACATGCGCGGGATTTGGAATTTGAGCAGGCGGCACAGCTGCGTGATGAGATCCAAGGCTTGCGCGAAAAATTAATTGCGACAGCTTAATTGTCGTCACAAGTTATTGTTTAATTGCGATGCTTTTGTCCGATATGCTATCTTGTGCAGGCATTAATAGGCGCGTAGCTCAGTGGTAGAGCACTACCTTGACATGGTAGTGGTCGGTGGTTCGATCCCACTCGCGCCTACCATACAGCATCTACAAAATAATTGATTGAACTAATTCAAAGCTTGTTTGTCATTATCGGCAGAAAAATTGCCGACTTAGATAAGTTATTAAAAGGAATGAAGCTTGCTTGAGCAGGCCAAGCGTTGCGAGTTTTCAACGGATTCTATCTGCAGATAAAACCCGCGTTAGAGGAACCTATGCCAACTATTCGATTGCCAGATGGCAGCGAAAAACAATTCGATCATCCCGTCAGCGTGTTGCAGGTGGCTGAAGCGCTTGGTCCCGGGCTGGCACAAGCTGCGTTGGCTGGAAATTTAAATGGCCAATTGGTGGATCTCTCCTCTGTTATTGACGCGGATGCGTCTCTTTCTATCGTTACCAGTCGTGATGAGGCGGGGTTAGAGATCATCCGTCATTCCACCGCGCATCTCTTAGCCCATGCGGTGAAACAGCTATTTCCTGGCGCTCAAGTGACCATCGGGCCGGTGATCGAAGACGGCTTCTATTATGATTTTGCTTTTGAACGCAGTTTTACGCCGGAAGATCTCCAGGCTATTGAAAAACGAATGCAAGAGTTAGCCAAGGCGAAGATCCCGGTGGCACGTCAAATTATGGCACGGGATGAGGCGGTAAAATTTTTTCAGCAGCAAGGCGAGGCGTACAAAGCTGAAATTATTGCGTCCATTCCTGAAGGGGAGGAGATCGGCCTCTATCAACAGCAAGACTTCATTGATCTCTGCCGCGGCCCCCATGTACCCCATACTGGACATCTAAAAGCGTTTAAACTCACCAAACTGGCAGGCGCCTATTGGCGTGGTGACAGCAGCAATGAAATGCTGCAGAGGGTATATGGCACGGCTTGGGCGGATAAAAAGGCGCTCAAACAGTATTTGGCGCGCATTGAAGAGGCTGAAAAACGAGATCATCGTAAACTAGCCAAAGTCATGGATCTGTTTCATACCCAAGAAGAGGCGCCGGGCATGGTGTTTTGGCACGATCGAGGGTGGCGGCTGTACACAAGTGTCGAGCACTATATTCGTGACAAGTTACGCCAACATGGCTACCAGGAGGTGAAAACGCCACAAATCGTGGATCGAAGTTTGTGGGAAAAGTCCGGCCACTGGGACAAGTTCGGCGACGCGATGTTCACCACTCACTCAGAGAATCGCGATTATGCGGTGAAACCGATGAATTGCCCCTGCCATGTACAGATTTTCAATCAGGGCTTAAAAAGCCATCGGGATTTGCCTCTCAGAATGGCAGAATTTGGCTCCTGTCATCGCAATGAGCCATCAGGTACCTTGCATGGATTGATGCGAGTGCGCCATTTTGTCCAGGATGACGCCCACATTTTCTGTACCGAGGCGCAAATCCAGTCGGAAGTGATCGCCTTTATCGATCTACTGTATGAGGTTTACGAAGATTTTGGCTTTACGGATATTTTAGTCAAGCTCTCTACCCGTCCAGAGCTGCGGGTGGGCTCCGATGAAAGTTGGGATAGGGCGGAGTCCGCGCTAGAAAAAGCGTTAAACACCAAGAGCTTAGAGTGGGATTTGCAGCCTGGAGAAGGAGCTTTTTATGGGCCGAAAATTGAGTTTTCCTTAAAAGATTGTCTCGATAGAGTGTGGCAATGCGGCACTATCCAGGTGGATTTTTCTATGCCTGGCAGACTGGGCGCGCACTATGTAGCTGAGGACAGCTCGCGCCAAGTGCCGGTGATGTTACACCGCGCTATCTTGGGTTCGCTGGAGCGATTCATCGGCGTTTTAATTGAACACTATGCGGGAGAATTGCCTCTTTGGTTGGCGCCTACTCAATTTGCCCTGTTAACCATTACTGATCGACAGAATGTTTTTGCCACCGAGGTAGACGAGCGCTTGAGAAATCAGGGGCTTCGAGGTGTTTTGGACTTGAGAAACGAGAAGATCGGATTTAAGATCCGCGAGCACACCTTAGCTAAGGTTCCATATCTGTTGGTCATTGGGGATCGAGAGATGGCAAATAACTCGGTTGCGGTGCGAAAACGCAATGGAGAAGAGTTAGGCACACTCTCTGTCGATCAGATTGTTGAGCAGTTGGTGAATTTGGTAGCCACCAAGACCATAGAGTAATTAGGAGGAAGAACGTATTAATTCGAAAAATCGCGCGCTTATTAATGACGAGATAACCAGCTCTCAGATACGTCTCATAGATCATGAAGGTGAACAGGTCGGTGTGGTTAGTATCGAGAAAGGGCTAGAGTTAGCCAAGTCTGTCGGCATGGATCTAGTGGAAATCGCGCCCAACTCTGAACCCCCAGTCTGTAAAATCATGGATCACGGGAAGTACCTGTTCGAGAAAAGTAAAAAACGCCAACAGTCACGAAAGAAACAGAAACAGGTTCAGGTAAAAGAGATGAAGTTTCGCCCCGCTACCGAGGAAGGCGATTACCAGGTAAAATTAAGAAACTTGAAACGATTCTTAAACGATGGTGACCGCGCTAAAGTAACCATGCGATTCCGCGGTCGGGAAATCGCTCACCAGGACTTAGGCATCAAAGTGCTGGAACGAATTGAAGAGGATTTGGCTGAAATCAGTATCGTGGAACAGCAGCCAAAAAAAGAAGGTCGTCAGCTGGTCATGGTGTTGGCGCCGAAGAAGTAACGAAACGCTAGAGGTTTATGTGTTAAAAAAATATAGAGGTAAGTATCAGTGCCGAAATTGAAAAGTAATCGTGGTGCGGCGAAGCGATTTAAAAAGTCTGCCACTGGCGGGTTTAAAAGAAGTCGTGCGTATGTGAATCACATCCTCACAAAAAAATCCACTAAACGTAAGAGACAATTGCGGCACGGAACCATGGTGGCGGATGCGGATGCGCCTGCCATTCGAAAAATGATTCAAGGTTAGGGTATCTATAATGGCAAGAGTAAAAAGGGGTGTGGTCGCCCGGCGCAGACACAAAAAAGTGTTAAAACAGGCCAAAGGATATCAAGGTGCTCGAAGTCGAGTCTATCGAGTGGCGAATCAGGCAGTCATTAAGGCAGGGCAATATGCCTACCGCGATCGACGTCAACGTAAGAGACAGTTTCGTCGTCTTTGGATCACCAGAATTAACGCGGCAGCTCGGCAATGTGGACTTTCCTATAGCCGATTTATGCACGGGCTGAAGTTGGAATCGATTGAGTTAGATCGCAAGGTGTTAGCAGACTTAGCGGTTTACGACAAGACAACTTTCTCTGCGTTGGCAGAAAAAGCCAAAGCACGATTGAACGCTTAATTCTTTTCCTGCGTGGATTAGCAGGGAGTCAATTCGTTTCTAACTGAAGAGGGGAAGGCGGCTAGCCTTTCCCTTTTTTGTTGAAGGATCCATGATGTTAGATGCTGAACAGATTGAAACTGATGCCCTAACTGCGGTGAAAAACAGTAACAGCCTGGACGAGTTGGAGGCCCTGCGGGTGCAATACCTGGGGAAAAAGGGAGCGCTCACGCAGCTGTTAAAACAGCTGGGCCAATTAGATGCAGACATTCGTCGCAGTGCGGGACAAAAAATTAATCTTGCAAAAAAAAATGTGCAATCTTGTATTGAGCTCAGACGTGAAGAATTACAAGCGGCTCTCTTAACGCAGAAGCTGCAACAGGAAAAGATCGATATCACGCTGCCGGGGCGCCGCCAGTCCAGGGGAAATTTTCACCCCATCACGCAAACCATGACTGTCATTCTGGATCTCTTTTCTGCCATGGGGTTTGATGTGGCCTCAGGTCCAGAGGTAGAGGATGACTACCACAACTTTGAGGCGCTCAATATACCGAAACACCATCCAGCCAGGGCGATGCAGGATACCTTCTATATCGATGGTGGACATGTGCTGCGTACCCATACCTCGCCGGTGCAAATTCGCACTATGGAGCAGCAAGAGCCGCCGATTAAAGTGTTGGCGCCGGGAAGGGTCTATCGATGTGATTCCGATCTCACTCATACCCCCATGTTTCATCAAGTGGAAGGTTTGTTAGTGGATGAGTCCGTCACCTTTGCTGACTTAAAAGGAGTGATTATCGAGTTTTTATCACAATTTTTCGGTCAACAACTGCCTGTACGTTTTCGTCCTTCTTATTTTCCATTTACCGAGCCTTCAGCAGAGGTAGATATCGCATGTGTGAAGTGTCACGGAGAAGGGTGTCGCATTTGTAGTAAAACTGGATGGTTAGAAGTGCTTGGTTGTGGCATGGTGCATCCGAATGTGTTTCGACATGTGAACATAGATGCTGAGAAATACACTGGGTTTGCCTTCGGTTTAGGTGTGGAAAGACTGGCCATGTTGCGATATGAGGTGCCAGACTTACGCTTGTTTTTCGAAAACGATATTCGATTTTTGTCACAATTTAAACAATAAAGAGTAGTCCCATGCGCTTAAGTGAAGCCTGGTTAAAAAGTTGGGTCGATATAGATTTAACCACAGACGAGTTGGTGCAACGCTTGACTATGGCGGGCTTAGAAGTGGATGAAGTCTCACCCGTCGCCCATGATTTCGATGGCATTGTTGTGGCTGAAGTGATATCAGTCCAGCCACATCCCAATGCAGATAAACTGCGGCTGTGTGAGGTGAATGATGGCAGCGGTGATACTGTACAGGTAGTGTGTGGCGCGGCTAATGTGGGAGCTGGTATTAAAGTGCCATTTGCTCGCTTAGGTGCTTGCATAGGTGAAGACTTTAAAATCAAAAAGACCAAACTTCGTGGTGTCGAATCGCATGGCATGTTGTGCTCAGCCCATGAGTTGGGGTTAAGTGAAGACAATTCGGGTTTGATGCTGTTGCCACAAGAATATGAAGTCGGCTTGTCATTAAGAGATCTTTTACAACTAAACGATTGCAGTATCGAAATCGATCTCACGCCAAATCGGGGAGATTGTTTAAGTGTTGCAGGCATCGCTCGCGAAGTGGGGGTGTTAACTGGCAAGGCGCTAAAAGCTCACCCGCAGCCAAAGGTACAACAGACTCACCAGCAGGTTTACGATATTCTGGTGCACAACGCTGCAGCCTGCCCAGTGTATTTGGGTAGAGTCCTGAAGGGTGTTAACGCGCGCGCACAGTCTCCACTGTGGCTACAGGAGAGACTCCGGCGCTCGGGGCTTAGAAGCGTGAGTGCGGTAGTGGATGCTACTAATTACGTGCTTTTGGAATTGGGCCAACCGACGCATGCATTTGATCTCAACAAACTGCAAGGGGCAATTTGTGTGCGCCAAGCTAACGCCGGTGAGCAGATTGAGCTGCTGAATGGTGACGAAGTGACGCTGGATGATGACTCATTGGTGATAGCAGACGAGAGTGGACCAGTGGCGTTGGCCGGCATTATGGGTGGTCTAGCAACAGCTGTGGATGACGATACTACTGATTTATTTCTAGAGAGCGCCCATTTTGATCCAGTGGCGATTGCAGGTCGCGCGCGTCGCTACGGGCTACATACGGACTCTTCTCACCGTTTTGAGCGGGGGGTGGATCCCAACTTACCGCAACTGGCACTAGATCGATTAACGGAACTCATTATTGACATGGCCGGGGGTGAGCCGGGTCCGGTGAGCGTCATGGAAGATCCTCAGTTAGTTAATCAAAAAAAATCCATCCAACTGCGACAGGGGCGTATTGCAAGAGTATTGGGCATGGGATTATCAGACAAAGAAGTGGTAGAGATTTTGTCTGGCTTAGGTATGGTGCTTGAGGCGCTTGATGGGGGCTGGAAAGTCACACCACCGAGCGCTCGATTTGATATCAATCTAGAAGAGGATCTGATTGAAGAGCTGGCACGCATCAAAGGCTACGACTTGGTTCCCACGCGTATGCCGCTTCTCACCGGCCAAATCAAACCTCATGCATTAGTACAAGATGAGCTAACTCAGCTAAAGACGAAACTGATTCAGAACGGTTATTTTGAGGCCATCACCTATAGCTTTATTTCACCGAGCTTGGCAGAGAAATTTTTTCCTGAATTGGCGCTATTAGCAGTAGAGAATCCCATCTCATTGGACATGTCCGTGATGCGCCCATCACTGTTACCGGGGTTGGTATCGACTCTTACTTACAATTTGGCTCGTCAAGTCAATCGTTTGAAGGTCTTTGAGAGTGGGCTTAAGTTCTTGCCCCAGGGGAGCGAATTACAGCAGCGGCACTGTTTGGCCGGATTGCTTTATGGCTCAGTGGTTCCTGAACAGTGGGGGCAGGAGGCACGAGTAACGGACTTTTTTGATTTAAAAGGTGATCTGGAGTTGTTGCTCTCTGGCTATGAGCAACCATTAACCTGTTCGCCAGTAGAGGCTTCATATCTGCATCCCGGACAAAGTGGACAACTGAAGCTGGGAGGAGAACAAGTGGGTGTTCTCGGTGCCCTACACCCCGAGTTAGCAGAGCAACTGGGGATCCCTCAGCCGGTTTGGCTGTTTGAGTTGGAACTGGATGCCTTACCTGAGCTGCCTGTAGTTAGATTTGAGACAATTTCCAAGTTTCCTGAGATTCGAAGGGATATTGCGGTCATTGTGGCTGATGCGGTATCCTCTTTCGACATTCTGCAGACTATCGACGCTCAACGGCCCGAGTTATTGGGCGAAGTTCGAATTTTTGACGTTTATCGCGGCAAAGGTATTGATTTTGGAAAGAAAAGTGTCGCATTGGGCTTGACCTTCAGGGCAACTTCGCGCACCCTTACGGATGAAGAGGTGGAACAGGCGGTGAACCAAATCACAACCCAATTAAACAGGCACCTAGGTGCAATTTTAAGGGAGTGAAGCTATGGCTCTGACTAAAGCAGATCTCGCAGAACGTCTTTTTGAGGAGTTAGGACTCAATAAGCGCGAAGCAAAAGAGCTTGTGGAGCAGTTTTTTGAAGAGATTCGTCAGGCCCTAGAAAATGGCGAATCAGTTAAATTATCTGGTTTTGGAAATTTTCAACTCAGAAGCAAGAATGAAAGACCGGGCCGTAACCCAAAAACCGGTGAGGAAATTCCTATCTCGGCACGGCGAGTGGTGACATTTCGCCCTGGTCAAAAATTGAAAGCGAGAGTAGAAGCTTATGCTGGAAGCAACGAACAACGATGAATTACCGCCTATCCCAGGCAAGCGCTATTTCACTATTGGAGAAGTGAGCGATCTTTGCCAAGTTAAGCCCCATGTTTTACGGTATTGGGAACAAGAATTTCCGCAACTAAAACCAGTGAAGCGCCGCGGTAACCGAAGATATTATCAGCGGCATGACGTGATTACGATTCGCCAAATCCGCTCCTTATTGTATGAACAGGGTTTTACCATTGGTGGCGCTAGACAAAGACTGTCTGGAGATGACGCGAAAGAGGATCTGAAAGTTTCCAACCAGGTCATCAAGCAGATGATCAGTGAATTGGAAGACTTAAGAGATATTCTAAAGCGCAGATAAGTTGTTCTTTTAGTTTTAAGATTATCCACTCAGAAGTATAATTAAAGTATTCTCGGGGCGTAGCGCAGTCTGGTAGCGCACCAGCATGGGGCGCTGGTGGTCGGAGGTTCAAATCCTCTCGTCCCGACCAATATGAACTTGGCAACTCAGAACCTATTCAATGGTTTTTTTATTTGTATGTACTGAAGGCGATTGTGCGCAGGCTTCCGATTGTTAGTCTCTCAGTGCCCCAATGTTGTTTGACAAATATATGCACTAAGCTTCATTGAGTTTTGTATTGGATTTTCATTTCAACGATTAATCATAAAAATAATACCTAGTCATTTTAGCCGGTCGGAACGCATTTCTGGCGCGTATACCCGCGCACTTGTGTGAACGGGGCGGACGTTTTCTTTACGCAGGGCGGTTTCACAAACAAACGCATGGCCTATTCAGGCTTATTTCCAGCAAGAATGTGGCACAAAAGCAACGCGTAGCAAAATGTAGTCTTTTAACGGACGACTAAAAAGCATCTACTTCTTTTTACAATATAGTTATAATTAAACCATTCTGTTTTCTAACACTATTAATTGGCGAGAAAGTGGATAAAGCATCCATCTGCTTGCTGCATATATCCAATTCTTTTGCCGACTCAGGAACCAATAATTCAGATGAAACTACCCGAATTGTTTATCGAAACAGCTGTGATAATGTCATTGGGAATGGGTATCGTGTTCATGTTTCTAGGTATATTGGTACTGGTGATCATGTTGATGTCTCGAATGGCAAATAGGTTCGAAATCGAATCAAAAGGCGGTGCTATTAAGGTCGCCGTTTCTGCACCTGATGCCGTTTCGCCTGAAGTGGTGTCTGCCATTGCCATTGCGATAAAAAAATTCAAATCTAAGACTTAGGTTCGTAGAGTCACGCGAATGCTTCAGTATGTTGGTCATTAGTGTTGACTGTAGCCGCTATTTGAGAAAGATGTATTTGCTATGTCACAACCTCTGAAAATCACTGATGTCGTACTAAGAGATGGAAATCAATCCTTAATTGCTACTCGAATGCGGCTTGAGGATATGTTGCCTATCGCTGAGAAGTTAGATCAAGTGGGATATTGGTCACTAGAAGTTTGGGGTGGCGCCACCTTTGACGCCTGTATTAGATATCTTGGCGAAGATCCTTGGGATCGAATGCGTGAATTTAAAAAGGCGATGCCGAATACCCCTCAACAGATGTTATTGCGTGGGCAAAATCTATTGGGTTATCGCCACTATGCAGATGACGTGGTCACTAAATTTGTGGAGCGCGCAGCGGAGGCAGGGGTTGATGTGTTTCGTATCTTCGATGCGATGAATGATGTACGTAATTTAAAAACAGCTATTCAGGCTACTCTAGATGTCGGCAAACATGCTCAAGGAACAATTTCTTATACAGTCAGTCCAGTACATAGTGTGGATCTGTTTGTAGACATGGGCAAGCGTTTACAAGAGATGGGATGTCATTCCATAGCGATTAAAGATATGGCGGGCTTATTGAAGCCTTACGTGGCAGAAGAGTTGGTCACCAAACTGAAACAGAGTTGCGATATTCCCATAGCGATGCAGTGTCATGCGACCACAGGTTTAAGTACAGCCGCTATCTTAAAGGCGGCTGAGGCGGGAATCGATATGGTGGATACCTCAATTTCGTCCATGAGTATGACTTATGGTCATTCTTCCACCGAAGCGGTGGTGGCCATTTTTGACGAGACGGAACGAAGTACCGGTTTGGATCTAAGTTTACTAGAGGAAATATCCGCCTATTTTCGCGAGGTGCGAAAAAAATATATTCGGTTTGAAGGTTCTTTGAAAGGTACCGATTCACGTATTTTGTTGGCTCAGGTGCCAGGTGGCATGCTGACCAATATGGAGAATCAGCTTCGAGAGCAGGGGGCCATTGATAAGTTTGATGAAGTCTTAGAGGAAATTCCCCGAGTCCGGAAAGACCTCGGATATATACCTTTGGTGACCCCTACATCTCAGATTGTGGGTACTCAGGCGGTGTTAAACGTGGTGACCGGAGAACGATACAAGAGTATCTCTAAGGAAACCTTGGGTGTCCTCAAAGGGGAGTATGGCGCAACGCCGGCACCGGTAAATGAGAGCTTACGCAAACAGGCATTGCAGGGTGAGTCAGCGATAGAGTGTCGGCCTGCAGATTTGTTAGAAGATGAACTGCCGCAACTGATGAAGGAGTTTGACACTTTAGCTAAAGAACAAAAGATAAGGATTGCGCAACATAAGATTGACGATGTGCTCACCTTTGCACTCTTTCCGCAAGTAGGCATGAAGTTTCTCGAAAATCGCGATAACCCGGCGTTTTTTGAGCCTACGCCCTCTGCCCAAGAAAATGATCAAAATGGTACGGGAAAATTACCACAAACAGCATCAGAAGAGACTGCGGAGCGATATACAGTCACTGTTAATGGGCAACCTTTTGATGTCGTGGTGGCCCCAGAAGGGGTAGTGGCGGACGTTGTGCCTAAGGGGGTTTCTCCTGCTACCATCGGCACAGGTACTACAAGCGTCATTCGTTCACCTATGGCGGGCAGCATTACTAAGGTAGTGGTGAAGGTTGGGCAGGCAGTGACCGAAGGGGAGCTGGTCATCATCCTAGAAGCCATGAAAATGGAAACTGAAGTCCGCAGTTCCTTCTCTGGCACGGTAAAAGACGTGTTCGTCGCCGCGGGTGACTCGGTGGCAGTGGATTCGGATCTGATAGCAGTGGGATAAAACTTTAATATGGATAAGCTAGAACAAATTTGGATCTCCACTGGCATCGCCAATATCACCCCTGGACAAGGGTTAATGATGGCAGTGGGCCTGATATTAATTTATCTCGCCATCAACAAGGAATTTGAACCACTGTTGCTGTTGCCTATTGGGTTTGGCGCCGTGTTGAGTAATATACCGGTTGCCGGCATAGGCGGTGAGGAGGGCTTGTTGGGCATGGTCTACCATGCGGGAATTGAAACCGGTGTCTTTCCATTGCTGATTTTTATGGGGGTAGGTGCCTTAACGGATTTTGGTCCTTTGATTGCCCAGCCCACTATGTTGGTGTTAGGAGCGGCGGCACAGTTTGGTATTTTTCTAACGTTAATTGGTGCAGTTGCACTCAATTTGGTTCCAGGCATTGAATATAGCCTGCAGGATGCGGGGGCCATCGCCATTATTGGCGGAGCAGATGGACCCACCGCTATCTTTTTGGCGACCAAATTGGCGCCGGATTTATTGGGCGCCATCGCCGTGGCTGCATACTCTTATATGGCACTGGTGCCCATCATACAGCCCCCCATCATGAAAGCCCTAACTACGGAGAGCGAAAGAAAGATTGTCATGACGCAGTTGCGACCGGTATCGAAATTGGAAAAAGTGTTGTTTCCACTGACGGTACTGAGTCTTTGCATTTTATTCCTTCCCTCTGCTGCGCCGCTTATTGGTATGTTCACCTTTGGTAACCTTATGCGTGAAAGTGGCGTCGTGGAAAGATTAAATCATGCTAC
The DNA here is from genome assembly GCA_002432655.1 of Thiotrichaceae bacterium UBA5859. Classification (GTDB taxonomy): domain Bacteria; phylum Pseudomonadota; class Gammaproteobacteria; order UBA5859; family UBA5859; genus UBA5859. Next base: position 14,825 of record DJFZ01000066.1, read on the forward strand.
TCAAAACGAAATAATTAACATCGTGACCATCTTTCTTGGGTTGGGTGTCGGCTCCAAGTTAAGTGCGGATAAATTTCTAACAGTCGAAACATTAGGGATCTTGATACTTGGTGCGGTGGCATTTGCTATCGGTACAGCATCCGGTGTGGTGATGGCAAAAGTGTTGTCCAAATTAACCGGTGGTAAAGTGAATCCGCTGGTGGGTGCAGCCGGAGTCTCCGCAGTGCCCATGGCCGCGAGAGTGGTGAATAAGGTGGGACTGGAGTCCAATCCTCATAATTTTCTTCTGATGCACGCAATGGGGCCAAACGTCGCTGGTGTATTAGGTTCCGCTGTCGCTGCTGGGGTATTACTCGCCATGTTAGGCTGATTGGTGAACTATTTGTTTCAGTGACTAATCATTCGTTAATTGTTATTTAAAGCTCCTTAGGTTATATCTCTTTCCTGTGGGTCCATGTCTTTTCAGTCAGACCCTGCAGACTGGGTAGTATAAAAAAATTAAGCATATATCAACCTAAAATAATAGAAACTTAACTGGAGTAATAAAATGCCAAAATTTTTAACAGAGGAATGGTTTGAAGCAGTGGATAAGTTGCGGGAAGACGCTGGTGAGATGGAGGTGCCTGAAGAGTTAGAAGATTTGAAGCTAAACTTAGTGGTGACAGGTGCACCAGCAGGAGATCAAGAGCTGTCTATCGTCAGCGGCGCTTTCGAGCGACAAAAGTCAGAAGACGCCCCTGCCACCATTACAGTACCTTATGAAATCTGTCAGAAACTATTTATTGAACAGGATCGTTCCGTAGCGATGCAAGCGTTCATGAGTGGTGAGATTAAAATCGACGGAGA
>DJFZ01000066.1:15993-31923 GCA_002432655.1 Thiotrichaceae bacterium UBA5859
AAAGGTAGAACACAGCGGGTGTTCCACCCGCTGTGTGTATTTGGCGAGTCGGGTGTTAAATGGTCGAATTATGTGAATTAGGCGACAGGCACAATAGATTTTCGACACCCCTTGCGGGTAACGGTTTTGAGTAATAATACCCTTGCGCTAAATCACACTGGTGAAGTGCCAGGAATTCCTTCTGAGCAGCATTTTCCACACCTTCAGCGATAACACACAAATTGAGACTATGTCCCATATGAATGATCGCTTCTGTAATTGCGGCATCACCTTTGTCGATATTCACATCCTTTACAAAGGTTCTATCTATTTTTATGGTATCTAGTGGAAAACGCTGTAAATAGCTTAGTGAACAATAACCTGTACCAAAATCGTCTATCGATAGACGGATACCTAGATCTTTTAAGGCGTTTAGAGTTTCGAGCGTATTTCCAACGTGACTCATGAGTGTGCGTTCAGTGAGTTCAAGCTCTAGATATTGTGGTGGCACTAAATATGTTTCTAATGAATCCAATATCGTTTGTAGTAAATCCTGGCCAGAAAATTGTCTACTAGATAAATTGACTGAAACATAATCTGGCGCAATACCTTTTTGTAACCATTGTCCCATCTGTTTGCAGGCGTTTTGAATGACCCATCGTCCGATGTCTGATATGAGCTCTGTCTCTTCTGCAATGGCGATATATTTAGACGCCGGTAAGATTCGAAGTTCTGATTGTTGACACCGTAATAATGCCTCAACACCAACTATGTTTCCGCGCTGAATGTTAAATTGAGGTTGATAATAGAGTTCCAGTTTGTCTTTTTTTAAAGCACGACGCAGACCGTTTTCCAGTTTTAACTGCTCCATTGCTTCTTTTTGGTGATGTGGTGAAAAAAACTGATAAGTATTGCGGCCTTGTTTTTTGGCGTGAAAAAGGGCGGCATCGGCATTCTGTATTAACTCCTCCTCGGTCTGGGCATCTTGTGGGTATATTGCGATACCGACGCTGGTGGTGATAAATAATTCGTGTCCCATCAGATGAAAGGGCTGCGTGAAAATCGATAAGATAAATTCGGTAAACTCAATCAACTGTTCAATAGAGCGAAAGCCGCCTAACACGATGGCGAATTCGTCCCCACTGATACGTGCCAATCTCGGGATGAATCTATTATTTGGCCACTGAACTTTCTGTTGATGATTATCGATTTGCCATTGCAGCTTTTGTGCGATATCTCTGAGCAGTAGATCGCCAGAATTGTGGCCTAGAGAATCGTTTATATTTTTGAAACGATCTAAGTCCATTAAAACTACTGCGAATGGTTCATCGGATGCATTAGAAAGCGAGGTATGTTTTTCGATATTGGCTTTAAATTGACTGCGATTGGGTAGGCCGGTCAACCCATCAAAAAGAGCAAGGGTGTGTATCTGTTCTTCAATGCGTTTACGTTCGGTAATGTCTTGAACTGCGCCCCTGAGAAGGATGGGGGTGTGTTGATCGGAGTACACAATCTCGCTGTGGCTGCGTAGTATCCTAGTCTCATCGTCTCGGATTTGATAACGAAAATCGATCACAAAGCCCACACCTGTGCGGATGGTGCTCAAAATGGCTCGGTTAATTCTTTCGAGATCTTCGACAGGCACTGCCTGTAGTACGTTTGTGAATTCGGAAATTGGAACTTCCGCCCCTGCTGGACTTCGATTAAATATGCGATAGGTTTCTGACGAAATATGTATCGCACTTTCGGTAAAATCGAACTCCCAATAACCGAGTTTTCCTAATCGTTGAGCACTGTTTAGTCTCGCTTCACTAGCATGTAGCTGCTGTAGAGTATCGGTACTGCGCAGAGTATAGTGAATTCTATGTTCTAGCATTGTTAAATTAAGTGGCTTGGTAATAAAATCTGTCGCACCACAAGCAAATGCGCGAGTAATAGATTCCATATCGTCGGCGCCAGTTATCATTATAATTGGGATCAATTGCCAATCGGGTTTGCTGCGAATCAGTCGACAGGTATCCATGCCGTCTATTCCTGGCATATTCACATCAAGTAGAATTAGGTCGGTTTGTATCGAATCAATAAGCGTTAATGCGTGCTCTCCCGATGAAGCAACGTGAACTAAAAAATTTTTAGATAAAAGGAAGTCTGTCAGTACTGATCGAACAATGGGATCATCATCGACTATGAGTATATTCTTAGGTTCGTGGGAATGCTGGTTCATGATAGGGGCTGATGCTAGGTGGCATGTGAAAGTGCTTCGAGAACCCGTGTATGCTCCGATTCTAATTGTTGCACTAAATTGTTTCGTTCTGATTCACTTAATTTAAACACATTCAGTTCGAGAGTGTTACATATATCGGCCAGTTTCAACGCACCCACGTGTGCACTGCTGGACTTTAGCGAATGGGCGCTTTTCGATAATTCCTCTAACTGATCCGTAGCGGCTTGATGAATAATGCAATTAACAATTTTTTGGCTGTGCGGGATATAAATTTTAGTCAAATGGTTGAAACTATTAATGTCTGTTGCGTTCTGTAGTTCTTTTAGTGTCCCGACAACTTCCCAATCTAATGTTGGAAGAATAGTTTCGCTCTGTGATGGATTCTTCTTTAACCAATATTTCAGTTTGCGTGACAATTCGGTGATGCTAAAAGGTTTGCCTATATGGTCATTCATGCCTGCATTCAAGCACGCATCTCGGCCCTCTTCTAAAACATTGGCAGTGAGCGCGATAATAGGAATCGATTCAGCTGAGGAGCTATTAGTTTCCGCTTCCCATTCTCGAATGGTCCGAGTGGCGGCATATCCATCCAGTACTGGCATTTGGCAGTCCATTAAAATCACATCGTAGTGCCCTGTTAGATATGCATCTACCGCATCTTTGCCATTATCGACGACAGTGCAGGTGCAACCAATTACAGAGAGTAATTCTGCTACCAAAGTTTGATTGACGGGATTATCTTCAGCGACTAATACATGCGCACTGATTTTTTCGAGATCAAGTAAGGTGGTGTGGGTAGACAACCTAGTATGCGGATAGGACGGGTACCGATCTAGATGTTCTAAAAGTTGGTTGTAGTGGAGCGGTAGTGTCAACGTGGTTAAATTTGGTTGCCTTTTTAACAGTGACTTGATTGCGGCGGTGCAACCAATATAGGTCACAGGACTGTTTTGACGATCCAATATAGGTGGTTGCCAACGTTCAGAAGGCGGCAACTCACTTTTGTCGACGTTAAATTCAAAGAATACCAAGGGCGCCCTAAGGGTATGGGTTTGTAATTGTTTCACTGAGTGCGGATCGATGTGTTGTAGGTAGGCAAAATGTGTTTGCAGACGAGCACACCATTGCTGGAGCATGTAGAGGGTTCTATGATTTTGCCCCAAGAACAAGACTTGCACTGTATTAGCTAGTGTTGTTGTTTTTTCGGCAGTTGAGCGACTATCGGATACCTTTAAGAAACAAGAAAATTCAAAGATTGATCCCTGGGGTTCGTTCTGTCGCACTGTGATAGTGCCGCCCATTAATTTTACTAGATTACGACAGATGGCCAGTCCTAACCCCGTACCCCCATACTCTCTGCTGATGGAGTTATCTGCTTGAGAAAATAGATCAAAGATACGTTGATGTTGCTCAATGGAAACACCAATTCCAGAATCAGCAACGGTGCAAACTAGCTGTGTCTGCTGCTTCAAATCCAATTCATGGCGAATCACAAGGGTGACGTATCCATGCTCTGTGAATTTAACGGCGTTGCTGAGTAAGTTCAAAATCACCTGACACAGTCGCGTTGGATCGCCTATTAAAATTCTTGGCACGTCGGCATCTATTACATAACCAAGTTCTAGATTCTTTCTATCCGCTTCTGGTTGAATCAAGTCGATGGTTTTGGAGATTTCCAACAATAGATCAAACTCAATCTGCTCTAATTCAAATTTTCCGGCTTCGATCTTGGAGATGTCGAGTATATCGTTGATGATCGCCAGTAGGTTTCTACCGGAACGTTGGACTGTCTGCACATATTCACGCTGCTTCTCAGATAGTTCAGTCGTTTTCAGCAGTTCGGCCATGCCGAGTACCCCATGCATGGGGGTTCTAATTTCATGGCTCATATTGGCCAAAAATTGTGATTTGGTCTGATTGGCGGTGTCTGCCGCTTGCATCGCTTTCTCGAGCTGTGCAATGGTCTGTTCTAAAGCACGATTGACATCTATTAATTCTTCTGTTTGTCTGTCCACTTCTTGTTGCAAATAGGTTTGTTGTGACGACAGCCTTCTATCTCGAGCACTGATTTGTTCCAACATATCGTTTAGACCATTCGCCAAAAGCCCTAATTCATCTTCTCGCTCCTTATTTGCACGTAGGCTGAAATCATTTTTTTCCGAAACTTCATCCATCAGAGTGATGAGATTCCGCACCGGGTTGGAAATGATACGCTGAAAAACTAGAGACAAAGCTAATGCGATCAAGATGGATATGAGGAAAACGATCAATAATAGCGACGCACTTTGCCATTGCTGCTTGCGAAGAATATCTAAGCTGGCATGTATTAAGAGGGTGCCGATCTGCTCATTGTTGAGCGTAACTGGGTAATTGACAATAAGCGAGTTATTGGTAACCAAAGTGTGTATTTCAGGAATTAACTCATAATTGTCGAGTAAGAATTCGGTGTCAGTTGTTGATGCGTTGGAAACAATATTATTTTTTGAGTTGAAAGAACCTAATGCTACGTTTTCTATGTTAAACATTTTCGCTGCCCGAATGTTTTTGTCTCTGGAGAGGGCAACGAGTACATCCTTGATGGCACTAATGTCTTCGAAGAGGATAGCCGAGGTGCTATTGTGTGCCGTCACTGCGGCCAAAGTCTCTATATCTGAAATAAGATGTTCGCGCGCGGTCATGTAATTAGAGGTTAGAATGAGTGCGCCACTTAGTAACAGAGTAGAGGCACTGATTACTAAAATAATAGTGGTGAGTTTAAAAGGAAGAGAGGTGCGTTTTGTCCATGCAATTATTTTCATGGCGTGCCCTCAAGAACGGATTCTGCTGCCTTCAATAGCTGTGAGCTGAATACTAGTTTACTTTGTTCTGCCGACTGCATATTGATGCTGAATTTTAGTGTGTTATCTGTTTGATAGAGCTCGATCATGCCACCAGATGTGGCAAAGCCGGGTAGGTTACTCACGCTTAATATTGGTAGCTTGTTGGTCGCTTGAAGAATCTTAGTGATCTCATATGGAGCGGCCTCGCCAATGTATATTAGGTGACAGTCAGCTAAATTAGATCTGTTCGCAATCGATTTAGCTGCGATTACATTTCCCTTGATTGTGGCAGTTTTGGAGGTGTCGATAATGTGAAGAATATTGGCTGCCTTAAAAAAGCAAAAATGAATTTCTGCCTCTGGTGACAAATTTGCACCCACGGGCCAAGTTGTGAATCGAGCAAAATTGATTATAAAAGCAGCCCTCAGAGTGTCTGCATCGGCTTGCAGGATGGATCTATTGGTTATGTCACCGTGGGCGGGTGGAAACCAAATGCAGACGACTAGGAACAACAGATTGAATGGACGATGGATCACCGGTGTTCTATCTCCATGGTGGCCTATATGGTCGCGCTGCGGATGGTGACCATATAACCTAACGCTGGAAACTTGAAATGTGCCCTTTTTGCCACCTCATGACTGCTCACCTAAAGACTGTTCTGACTCACCTGGTTCCAGTCTTAGTGTGATACACGTGCAGCAAAAGAAACTTAGCATTATTTCCACGAAAAGGGCAGATGGTTTCCACTATATAGAGAGTGACAATTGGATTATTATGGTTTTTTCGCTCCGTACTTGAATCAAAAAAAGTTCTTTTGACATGCTCTCTTGGAGAGTATGAGCACGGATTAATAAACTTTTCGCCATCAGAAAAGACGCAGGGCCAAGATTATCTTGACGATGCAAGTGATTATTACTATTTAACATTTTGCCAATGGAGATGTGATTAATGGGGCTCAGCAGGCTTGTCTATTGGGAGGCGGATGAATTTCCCTGCCTCTAAATCGATCTACCGGTAAAAGGGTTGACTGAAACCACATGGAAAGTGAACCGAATTTTCAACTGGGGCCTCGCGGTGGGGCGCCCGTTGATAGGTACCTTATCTCTGGTCAATGGGAAGAATTGTCGAGCGAAACCGTTTCTACCGCGATCTGGCACGAACTGGTCAGAATCCTAAGTCCCTTGGGGTTATTTTTCAGTGTGGATGAGAGGGCTAGGTGCGTAAACGAGGGATTGGTAGCAATCAACGTCAGGGCGAAAAAACTAACTACCGATTAAAAAAATTCTGGCGTACTTTTTCAGCTGGAATCCATTAGCGGCAGCATCGATCTCATTATCTCTGGGGGACGAGCAGAAAAATCTGTACTGTCTTGCCATTTGGCTCTGAATTTGTACAATTCTGACACCAATTCTTGGCCAGAGTAGAATCTTGTTATCATTTATGGGGTATTGAATATGAGTACGACTACCAATAAAGAAACACTTGGTTTTCAGTCAGAAGTGAAGCAAATTCTACATTTGATGATTCACTCGCTGTATAGCAACAAAGAAATATTTCTACGTGAATTAATATCTAACGCATCTGATGCAGCGGAAAAGCTACGATTTGAAGCGCTGAACAATCACGATCTCTATGAGGGTGAAGAAGAGTTGGATATCCGTATCGAATACGATAAGGATAATCGAACCTTGAAAATAACTGATAATGGAATCGGCATGAGTCGGCAGGAAGTGATAGACAATGTTGGTACCATAGCTAGGTCCGGCACCAAATCCTTTCTTCAACAACTCACAGGCGATGCAGCAAAAGATTCACAGCTGATAGGCCAATTTGGCGTCGGGTTTTATTCTACTTTTATCATCGCAGATGAGGTGACGTTGGAAACCAGACGGGCGGGATTGGATGCCTCTGAAGGCGTTCGTTGGGTGTCCAAGGGTGAAGGCGACTATACCCTGGAAACTATCCACAAGCCCGTCAGAGGAACCAGTGTCACGCTAATGTTAAAGGAAGGAGAAGATGAATTCCTAGACGGTTTTACTCTGCGGCATATTATTAAAAAATATTCAGACCATATTAATCTTCCAATTATGCTCCCCAAGGAGACACTAGCCGAAGAGGAAGACGCCTCTCCTGGGGAATTGGAAACGGTGAATCAAGCCACTGCACTCTGGACGCTTCCTAAAAATGAGGTTAGTGAGGAGGAGTATCAAAATTTCTATAAGATGATGGCCCATGATTTTGAATCGCCTTTGGCTTGGACCCACAATCGGGTCGAGGGTAAACTGGACTACACCTATCTGTTGTATATTCCTAGCCGAGCACCCTTCGATCTCTACGAAGTAGAGCGTCAACAAGGAGTCAAACTCTATGTGAACCGGGTATTTATCTTAGAGGACAAAGAAAACTTAATGCCTCGTTACCTCAGATTTATTCGCGGTGTATTTGATTCTAGCGATTTACCGTTAAACGTCTCCCGAGAAATATTACAACAAAATAAAGCGGTGGATAGTATGCGTGCTGGCGCTGTGAAAAAGATTCTCACAGTATTGGAGCGCATGGCGGAGAATGATGTAGAGACTTATCAAAAATTTTGGGATCAATTTGGCCGGGTAATGAAGGAGGGGCCATCAGAAGATTTTTCGAATAAAGATCAGATCGCTAATCTGTTACGTTTTGCATCTACTTACAATGGTGAACCCGCACAGACTGTGTCCCTAAGGGATTATATTTCTCGTATGCAGGAGGGCCAGGAGACTATCTACTATATTACTGCTGACAGTTTCATCGCCGGTAAAAATAGCCCTCATTTAGAGGTATTCCGTAAAAAAGGTATCGAGGTATTGATTCTGTCCGACTCGGTAGATGAATGGATGACCAGCCATTTGACCGAATTTGAAGGGCATCCAATTAGTTCCGTGGCACGGGGTGAGTTAGGTCTGGAAGATTTCGAGTCCGATAGTGAGAAAGAGCAGAAGCAAAAGGCTGAAGCAGAGCTCAAAGACGTGTTAACACGCATTAAGGAACAATTGAATGAAAAAGTAGAGGAAGTCCGCTTTACCAGCCGGTTGACTGAGTCTCCCGCTTGTTTGGTGGTGGGTGAACAGGATATGAGTATGAATCTGGAGCGTATGTTGAAAGCTGCCGGTCATGATGTGCCTCATGTGAAGCCAATACTAGAGGTGAATCCCACTCACCCGATTGTCAAACAGTTGGCTGAAGAACAGAGCGAGGAGCGATTCCATGATTGGAGTATGGTGTTATTTGAGCAGGCGCTACTAAGCGAGGGCGGACAATTAGATGATCCGGCGACATTTGTGCACCGCTTAAACAGTTTACTATTCGAGATGGTGGGTTAAGCAAGTTTACCCCAAAAAGCTCCCGTCGCTGTACGAGTGAAACATGATGGACATGAATAGGAAATTTAAATTGTAACTGGTTGCATTAATATGGGGTTCAGTGGCTGGGGCGATACGCCATGGCCATTGATGAAGTCAAGGATCTAACTAGATAGGTGAATTGGATTAGCGACAAACGCCCATCGATCCAAGCCGACAGCGCTTGTAATCAGTCCAGATTGTACTGCTTAAGTCTGCGCCGTTCACTTCTACGTTGATAAAATTGGCGTCGCTGAAATTGGCTTTGGATAGATCCGCGTTTTGAAATTGCACGTTCACAAGTTCGCTATTTTTAAAACTGGCGCCGGAGAGATCTGCGCCGGTGAAGTTGACGTTCTCTAACACACTGTCTTCAAAATTAAGTTGTTTTGCCGTGGCAGAAATAAATGCAGAATCTGTAACCTGACTGCGTTCGAACTGACTGTTATTTAAATTTGCGTGACTAAAATCAACGGCCTTAATTTTTACATTGTAAAACACTGCTTCCTCTAAGGATGCGTGTAGGAAAGAAGTGTTGTTGATAACTGCGCGATTAAATCTGCTTTTAGACATTAAGCTTTCGATAAATTCCACTCGCTCAAACCGTGCATTGCCAAAAGCAGAACTGCGGAGTCGGCCGTAAGAGAAGTTTGTGTCACTGATGGTACTGCGAGAAAAGTCTGCGCTGTTCATTACCGCGTGCGTAAAATTCGCAGATTGTATTTGCGTTCGTTGCAGTGCCGCTGCCGTTAGGGTTTGGCCACTGTAATCTACATTATTCAGAACACAGTTGGACCAGACCACTTGAGGAGCGGGTGGATCCTCACAGGCAGCGAACAATGTGCCGGGTAGAGAGCAGAACCATAACGCAGAAAATACAATAACTAAGTTTAGTAACTTCCTGTTAAATAGAATCATATTTCTTTGATCTCTAAAACTTATTTGTTTCAGTTTAACAATAATTTGCATAGGATGTGTCGATTAGAATAATAAAAGTTGTCTAGATGCATTCAAGTGTCAAAGTGGGCATAATGCAGATCTTTTCACGCTAAAAATAAAGTATGAGATTATGCGTATCATTTTGTTAGGTGGTCCAGGGGCAGGTAAAGGCACCCAAGCGGGTTTCATCAAAGAAAAGTTCAATATTCCACAAATCTCAACCGGCGATATGTTGCGCGCCGCTGTGAAGGCAGGCACCTCTCTCGGACAAGAGGCAAAGGCGGTAATGGATAGGGGTGAGTTGGTTTCCGATGAATTGATCATGGATTTGGTTAAGGAGCGAATTTCTCAAGATGATTGTCGGAATGGTTTTTTGTTTGATGGCTTTCCCCGAACCTTACCCCAAGCTGAAGCAATGCGCGATGCAGGTATCGATATCGATCATGTCATAGAGATCGCAGTAGACGACGATGAGATTATAAAACGCATGAGCGGTCGTCGAGTACATTTAGTTTCAGGCCGTACTTATCATGTTGAATTTAATCCCCCCAAAAAGGAGGGCGTGGATGATGTCACTGGTGAGCCCCTAATTCAACGAGACGACGATAAAGAAGAGACGGTTCGAAAGCGATTAAAGGTATACCACGAACAGACCAGTCCACTCATAGAATATTTTAAAGCTTGGTCTGAAGAGAGTGGGTCGACAACGCCTGTTTATGTTACTGTGAACGGAATAGGTGGTGTGGAGGAGATTAAACAACGCATATTTTCGGCGCTAACCTAAACATCGTTCAGTGTCAGGATCTTGTATCCCTGGATTGTATTGAATATCCAGCCGCTTGGGGCCTTTTCTACTTGCTACTTTGCATGAAGCAAGCGCTTGGGCTTTTAAAAAGATTATCAGATTAACTGCGTAAATTGGGTGTTGCGTTCACGACTCTAAAGAGCAGTTGGCCTTCAGCTATCACGGCGCCAGATTGCTCCCCAACCACTTGAAAGCGGCTGGCCAAGCTCTCTGCTGATTGCCATCGGCCTTCTCCTAAACCGTAGAGTTTTTCTGCTAAGGGTTCGGTGTAATAATTGAGATGCATGGCGGTGGTGGCGGCTCGACTCATTTCCGGTTTGAGTAGTGACCAGCACGCCATCGCCCCCGTACTGTCCGCGAGTGCCCCTAAAGCTGCGTTATCAATATGTTCTGCCTCATTGAGTAGAAAAGACTGCACGGGTAATTCCACAATTGAGCGGCCATCTCCCATATGCATGATGCGTTGCCCCAAGGTGCTACCGAATCCCTTGGCCGCTAGCGGAGCAGAGAAGGGGCCAGGTTGCCATTCTTCCGGGAGATGATTTTTCACATCTATAGAGGGAGGCATTATCTCTCGGTCAGCAGCGGGATTGCCCTGAGCATAACGCAGGGTGACGAGAGATTTAGAGACCAGTGAACAATCTTTTTTTCTCAGGTTGACTTCAGCAAATGCCAATTCACGGCCTCGTTTTAAAATCGCGGCGTCGATTGTCACCGGCTCCAACTTGGTCGTGCCGATGAACTGTACTTGTTGATCCAGAACTTGAATTTTGAGGTCGGCTGTTCCAGTGAGCTGCGCTTCCAGGGCGCGGCGAGCAGCTATCACTGCCAGTGACACGGAGGCGCCACCGTGTAGCGTACCACCGATGTTCAGTGTCGCCTGTTGCGCAGGCAGAACCAGGGTGACGCCCTGCGGTGAGAAGCGCTCAATGCGTAAGTTGAGAAATGTCTCAAAGGGCGTGAGGGGAGTTGTCGAACTTTGGGAGACTGCCATTAAATATCCTGCCTGTGACCTTTACTTGCAAAACGAATTGGTCATATTAGTATTCTTTATCAGCTATTCTAACAATGGAAAGAGAAGTGCGCGCCAGTTTTTTAGATAAATCGACAGTAGATAGAGGGGATCTCTCCTTCCAGCCTTTGGAAGCAGAGCTGGAAGAGTGCCATTATTTTGATTTGACTGCGCCTACAGAGGTGGTAGAGCGCATTCGTAATGTTGAAGTAGTGGTGAGCAATAAAGTGGTTTTAGCAGAGTCAGAGCTGCGTCAGGCGACCAATCTGAAGTTGATCTGCCTGGCCGCCACTGGCACAAATAATGTCGACCTTGACGCAGCAAAGTCGTTAAATATCGCCGTGACCAATGTCACGCGCTATGCTGCCCCGGCAGTGGCGCAACATGTATTCGCTTTAATCTTAGCCTTATCCACCCGTCTACTCGATTACCAAAAAGCGGTGCTGGAGGGCGCATGGCAAAGACACCCATTTTTTTGTTTGCTCGATTTTCCCATTACTGAATTAGCCGGAAAAACTATCGGCATAGTCGGCTATGGAGATCTAGGTCAGGCGGTAGCGAAGATAGCTAGGGCTTTTGATATGAAAGTATTGATCGCACAACGTGTGGGATCCGCTCAGCCGCAACCGGACAGAATACCTTTGCAGCAATTGTTAACTGAAGTGGATGTGCTTAGTCTACATTGTCCTTTGGTGGCCGAAACTAGGCATCTAATCGGCGCGGAGCAGCTGGCATTGATGAAACCTAGTGCACTATTGATCAACACCGCGCGAGGAGCAATCGTAGACGAATATGCTCTCGCACATGCTTTGCGAAATCATCAAATAGCTGGTGCTGGAATTGATGTATTAGCTGAGGAGCCGCCAGTGGCAGGTAGCCCATTAATTGATGGCTCATTGCAGAACTTAATTGTCACCCCACATATCGCTTGGGCAACGCAAGAGGCTAGGCAAAGATTGATTGATGAAATTGCCTTGAATGTTCGTAGCTTTAAACTTGGTGAGCAACGTAATATCGTGTAGTAAATTATTGAAAGAATACATAACATATTGATTACAAAAGATAATAATAAAATTATTTGTGGCTTTGTCCGCCAAAAAAATGTACAGTGTGCGGCAAATTAAAATTGCAATGCGAATAACAAATTTCGAGAGCGGTAATGAATTTAACCTGTGAAAGTACTATCCAAGATAAAAAAGAATTTGCAATCGGTGAGCCTACTCAATTAGCGGAGGGGGTGTATATCATTCGGCAGCCATTGCCGTTTTCACCCAAACACATTAACTGCTATCTCATCGAAGATGTTGCGGGTGTCACGCTGGTAGACACTGGCATGAATAGCAAAGAAAATCAGGACATTTGGGATAACGTGCTCTGTGGTGATCTCTGTCGCAATGGTGTGAAACAGATATATATGACCCATGGGCACCCCGATCATATCGGCTTGGGTAAGTGGTTAATGGAAAAGACAGGGGCGCCTATGTTAATCACCGAAGCTGAGCGTGATATTGTCAATAATTCCTGGCGCGGCGCCAGCGATCACAAAGAGGAAGTCTTACAATTTTTTATGCAGTGGGGATTGCCGGAAGACTTAATCAACGGTATTTATGGGATGCAGGATGGTTTTCGAAACATGTGTCCAGAATTGGACTTTGAAGTCACCTTTTTACAGGATAAACAGAAGTTATCCATTGGTCATCGAGAGTTTCAGGTGCTGTATGGTTACGGACATACCCCATGCCATGCGACGCTGTATTGCGCCGAAGACGGTTTGGTATTCACCGGCGATCAAGTGTTGCCGCGAATATTCCCCAACATCAGTGTGTGGTGGGGCACGCCCGCTAATCCATTGGGTAATTACCTTGAATCCACTCAGTGGTTAAAACAGTATGACTATAGCTTGGCGATGCCTTCCCACGATTGGACCTTTACCAACGTTCATGGACGAATTGATGAGATCTGTACTTTTCATCAACAACGCATGCAAGCCACATTGGAACATTGTCAAGAAACACCTCGCACTGCTTTCGAATGTATCGAGGTGGTATTGGGTAAAAAGACACCCTATTTCCAACTCGGTCTCACTCTAGGTCAGGCAATGGCGGTGATGGAAGCGTTGGAAGCAGAAGGCAAGTTGCTGAGAAGCGGAGAAGAGGTTTTTTACTTTCAGGCTACTGCGGCGGCGAACCCGTCTCAAGCCGTCAATCAGTAATCTATTGTTAACGCGGCATTCCTCGGGGCGCATATTGAATTTCGTCTAGGTTGACGTCACCCGTATACGGGACGTTAAATAATGTCACTAACTAAAAAGCCTGACCGTACTGGCCAGGCTTTTTAGGGGTTTCTGTCATGTAATACTTTGTTAAATTAATCCTTCGGCTGTCAGCTTTAGACGTTGTTGTTTGGCATGTTCCACCAACATTGGCACGCCACTTTTCTCATTAGCTTCCATGGCCAGTCGATACTCCTCTGGTGAGGCATGTTTTTCATCCCACTCAATCAATTTAGGCGCCATGGCTTCTTCCCATTTCTTTTTGTTTCGTGACAGGCCCATCATTTTCATATAGCCACCCGGAAGTTGCGGACCTTCGAGGTGAGGCAAGAGATCCCAAAATTCCCGTTCCGGTACATCGTGGTGATCTGCGTGTCGACCAATACCATCAGACAGCCAATTGGTGACTTTATGGGTACAGCCCCAGGAGTGATGAATTTTAATGGGCTGATCGGGATCACGCACGAGCCCATAGTGCTGAATATAGACCCCTGCTTTGTATCCTAAGTGAGACTGTATCACCGCTAGCGCAAAGAAAAATAAGCCGATAGCACCGGTGAGAATAAACACCATCAAAACTATCGCGGCCTCGAGGGCGAATCCTCGATACAGTTTGTTTTTCCATGACAGGACGGGCAAACCAAGTTTTTTCAGGCGCTTTTCTTCTATCTCATAGACAATTTGATAATCCTGAATAAAGGTGCGTTTGATAAATTGTCCGATGCTTTCGCCCCGTAGCGCGGTACTGCTGTCATAGGGTGTGGCGGCGGTCAAATGATGGCCGTAGGGATGTTCAATGGCATAATAGCTGAACAGGTTTAAGGCCCCCATGGCGCGGGACAAGCCGACTGAAAAGGGCTCATGGGTGCGGTGACAAAGTTCATGGCCGATGGCGACGGTGCCTAAGCTCGCGGTCACACTCATCAGCAGGGTGGCGACAATATAACGAAATATGCCATCATCCGCATGGGCGGCGAGCATATCGAACCCGGTGATTGATTGAGTAAGCGCTGCGATGCCGAATAGATCACCACCGTTATGGGCATGGGCCATCACCCAGAGAAATCCTACGAAAGTCGCGAAAGTAAAAAATCCATAAAAATACATGCCATAAACAAAGATGCGGCTATGTTTCCACTCATAGGTGACTTCGTCCTGACCTAAAATAGGTTCTAGCACGCCTAACGCCACCATAAAAGCGATAAACCCCCAACCCACTACTGTGGAATTTGTAAATACCAAATAAGCTGCGGCCAGGGAAATAGCCATGGGCACTAAGTAGGGAATATACATCCAGGGCTTAGCCTCTGGTTTACTGATAGAAGAAGTAATAGGTTGGGTAACTGCATTCATCGGAACGGATCCTCCCACGCAATAAAGATGTTTCGATTGGGTCGGTAGTTTTATTTTCCAAAGTAGGGCAGAAAATATGAGGTCAGTATGACACCTTATTTGGCCACAGGGCTAGGTGGTATTGCCAAAGTTTTTCTTATCGAGTGGAAAGAAAAGATTGATGGTTAATTTGATGTGATATAGAAAAGCCCGCATCAGCGGGCTTTTCGGTTTGCTAATTTCGATTAAGGCTAGTCGTCGCCAGACAAGGCGGTAAATAGATTGAGCAAATGTACGAAAAGTAGATAGATGTTTAGATACAAACTTATCGTTGCCATCAGGTAGTTGGTCTCCCCACCATGGATAATACGGCTGGTGTCGAACAAGATAAAGCCTGACATCAAGAGCGCAAATAGAGCGGACAATCCTACGTACAATCCTGCCACTTGAACATTAAAAAAGTAGTTGGCGACAAGGAGGCCTACCATTGCCACTAAACCTACAATGAGACCAGTCATTAGAAAGCCGCCCATAAAACTGAAATCTTTTTTTGTTGTCAGGGTGTAGGTAGATAAACCAATGAATACGGCGCCGGTGGTGCCTAATGCGCTCATCACTATTGTTGAGCCACCAGGAACCCGGAAATAAAAATCAAGCATAGGACCTAAGGTAAATCCTAAAAACCCAGTAAAAGCAAAAACCCCGGCGATACCCCACACGCTATTACGCAATGCATGCACTAAGAACAGCAAGCCAAACATACCGCCTAATTGAATAAGCCAATGAACGGGTGGAACATTTAACGCCATGGCCGTTCCTGCAGTACCGGCACTGAAGAGTAAAGTGAGTGATAATAAAAAATATGTGTTTCTTAGCACCTTATTGGTGGCTAATATTGATTCCTGTCTTTTCGCAACTTGGACTTGTGAATCCATTAGTTCGCTTCTCCTCGATTGTTTCATCAGTGTCAATGCATTATAACCAAATAAGCGGCAAAGATGTTTGGCGCTCAAGACCCATTTTCTATCACGCTACCTGACCGAAAAAAGTTTCGATAGTTTTGTAACTTTTTATTTAATCCGGTATGCTTCACGCCCGTTTGCAATTCAATAAGATAGGGGTTCTTTAGTTAAATTTCAACTGCATGCAAACGAGATGATTCTTAACCATGATA
>DJFZ01000055.1:0-102400 GCA_002432655.1 Thiotrichaceae bacterium UBA5859
TACCATAATGCACGGACGCACCTTGTTGATAGCCGCCGTAGAACAATCCTGCGTAGCCGGTGCCAGAATATTGGTACAAGCCGGTTGGCTCCTCAGTCTCCCATCCGGAATAACTTAAGAAACGTCCAGCTTTAACACTCAATCCCTCTGAAAGTGAATAGGTAAAGAAGGCTTGTTCTATGTCAGTGAGTTGACCTGATCCATCATCGTGGTATTCCAAATCCGCTTGCGCACTGAGATTGTCGTCAAATTGGAACAAGAAATCCAACTCAAACTGATCTAATCCTGACGAGGACGAAGAAGCACCGCCGTCTGGATCCATATACACTGTAGACATGTCGATAAAGCCGCTGACACTCAGTTTTTCACTGAGTTGAAAACCATCTGCAAAAGCTGTAGGTGCCATCAAAGCCATAGAAGATGTTAAGGCCGTTGCCTTCATTACATTATTCATAATACTGTTATCTCCTCGTTATATAAGAACTCAATTTGAACGACTAGCCGTGAAATGAACTCGTCGTTTATTCCCTTGTCTTGTTCAATCGCAACTAAACTAAAAGTCACAGAAGAATAGACATAAGCAGCAGTGATAAAGTTCAGTCGGTTGAATGCTTTTGCAACTGGCTATGTCTGGAGAAGGACTTTACCTCTTATGCATAAAAACATCAATGTTCGCAAAATTGCAACTGTCGTAGACAGAATACGATCCATAATGGTGCATGCTTAGGTGTGTCTGAATTGTGATAACTAAATGTGATTGTTTAAAAGCTAAATACAATCACTCTACAATCTTAAGAATAGTGATAAGTAAAAAAGCTGTACGATTGGTTCGAAAAAATAGTTAGCAAGCATTCATAGTGGTTGGTTGTGATAGTTTAGATAAGACAGTTTGCGCTAGCCTGTATAAATAGGCCAAAAGCAGGGCCATTAGCTGGCTGTTCTTACCATGATAGCGCGATTAGAGTTAAGCAAACCGAAACTCAGCGCTAGCTCTGATTACAATTCGTTTCCATGATCTCCGAAATAGAGTCTGTTGAGATGCACCAATATCGAACACATAATAAAGGAGTCAAGCAAACCGAACCCGACACCAGACCTCCAACCTCGATTAGCAGCTACACGTAGTCTCTGTAAAAGATTCTCTTTCAATGCACCATGGCTCTCGTTCGTGTAAAGTGAGTTGAATTTAAGTAGAACAATGCTTATTAACAGTATTAGTTCAGCCCACGAGTTTGTTTATTCAGGACAAACCTAGTGAAGATGACAAGTAAACACATTCCTAACGTGATATTAGAATCCATTCTCACTTGTCCAGAATGCGGGCAACAAAAAAAAGAACGGATGCCGACCAACGCTTGTCTTTGGTTTTACGAATGTAGCCAGTGTGGTCAACTCTTAAGACCAATCTCTGGTGACTGTTGTGTCTTCTGTTCGTACGGCACAGTGAAGTGTCCGCCCGTGCAACAGGGCGACTTCTGTTGTGGGTAATATCACCTGTTATTGACACACAGAGGAATGGAGAAGGATTAAATAGAAATCTAATAGAGTTCTACCAGCCGTGATATGGTGCTCTATATAATTGCGTATAATATATATTATGTTAAATAACTAATCTGGATCAGCAGATCCTAAAGTGCAGCAAACTAAGCTGGCCGCCAGATTTGGCCAGAATGCAAGGTGCTTGTGAACAGATCCATACCCAGTGTGGACGAATCAAAGTGCTGATTAACAATGCCAGAATCTCTCTGCCTACCAAGTATTGGGAAAATTTGCACAACTGGCATAAATTAATTGAGGTCAATCTTTGGGGTGTATTGATTGGTATCCATATAAGGCATCACTGGGCGAAAAGCGTATTGAATGGGCCGCAGGCTATATACTAGAAGACGCCCCGCCTTAAGGCATTTGAAGAGTTCATGAAGGAATAGCGGCTTACTTGTTTCGTTCTTATTTAGTGTCACTATTACATAATAGCGCGGTGACGTAATTTGGCGATTGGTGATTTGCTCTGATGGGATATTTTATTCTAAAAATAATCTTAACTGCATGCATTGTGGCATTTGTCTCAGAGCTGTCCAGACGTTATAGTCTAGCCGCTGCGGTTATCGCTTCGTTACCCTTGATCTCTTTATTATCCATTATATGGATCTATATAGAGACTCGTGATATTCAAAGACTAACAGAACTATCTTATAATATATTCTGGATGGTGTTGCCCTCCCTTGCCTTCTTCTTAATATTTCCGGCACTACTGAAACAGGGTGTGGTTTTTTGGGTATCAATCTTGATCGCTAGCAGTTTCACTGCCCTACTATATGGTGTAGCGATAAGACTCCTCCAGTAGTTGGCTTGTATTGCCGTAGACAACTTAGACTTTATTCTCATTCTTGAATTGCAAAACAAAACTATAAATTACAGGCAATACCAGAAGATTCAGAATCATCACAGTCAACATACCACCGAGCATCGGTGCGGCAATACGATGGGTAACATCTGCCCCAACACCACTACTTAACATGATTGGCACCAATCCTGCCATAGTAGACATGGCCGTCATCACCACAGGTCGCACACGCTTAGAGGTGGCAGACACCACAGCTTCCCTTATCTCTAACGTTGATAATGTAGTAGGATTGCGTGTGTTTCTGAGTTCGATTTCTCGATCTATAAAACTAAGTACCAATACACCAATTTCTGCGGCCATACCTGCCAGCGCAATAAATCCCACTGCTACGGCAACAGAAATATTGTAATCGTTAAAATAGACGAACCATATGCCACCTACTAATCCAAAAGGTATTGATAACATCACTACTAACGGCTCTGTGATGTTACGAAAGTTCAAATAGAGCAGCAAAAAGATTACGACTAAGGTAGCAGGCGCCACGATTCGTAGCCGATCAGCAGCACGTTGCATATATTCGAACTGACCAGACCAAGTTAGTGTATAACCAGATGGAATTGGTACTTCAGATCTCACCACCTCTTTAGCTTTAGCAACAAAACCACCGATATCGGATGTAGAGATATCTACATACACCCAGGCATTGGGACGTGCATCTTCACTTTTGATCACTGGGGGGCCACGTTGATAACTGATATCAGCCACCAAAGCGAGAGGGATCTGTGTTCCGGTAGGTGTCGGTATCAATACTCTTTTTAATGTTTCTAGATTGTCTCTTAGTTCTCTGGGATAGCGGAGATTGACCGGATAACGCTCTAGTCCTTCCACTGTTTCCGTAATGTTCATGCCACCGATAGCACTTTTAATCACATCTTGGACGGCACCTGTGGTGAGACCATAGCGGGCGGCCTTCTCTCGATTAATGTCAAAATCCAGGTAGTATCCACCCACTGATCGATCACCAAAAGCCGACATGGTTTCCGGCATAGACTTCATCGCTTGTTCGATCTGTTCAGAAAGCTGTTGCAACACTTTAAGGTTGGATCCGGATATTTTTATACCAATGGGTGTCTTGATACCGGTCGACAACATATCTATTCGGGTCTTGATGGGCATGGTCCAGGTATTGGCTAGTCCAGGGAACTGAATGGCCTCGTCCATTTCTGCCATTAACTCTCTTGTGGTTTTATCAGCATCAGGCCACTGTTCTTTGGGTTTTAAGCGCACAGTGGTTTCAATCATCGCTAAGGGTGCTGAGTCAGTGGCGGTTTCCGCTCGTCCCACTTTACCAAACACATGATGCACCTCAGGAAATTGAGTGAGGATTTTATCTGTTTGTTGCAATAGCTCCTTTGCTTTGGTTATGGAAATGCCAGGAAATGTCGTTGGCATATACAAAATATCGCCTTCATCTAAAGGTGGCATAAATTCACTGCCCAATTTCGACAGCGGGTAATAGGTGAAAACCAGTAATATTAAAGCGATTAACAGTGTGCACCGCCGCCAGCGCATTGCTAATTTAAGCGCAGGGCCATGTACCGAATGCATGGCACGATTTAGCGGATTCTGTTGTTCGGCGAAGATTTTGCCACGCAAAAAATAACCCATCATCACCGGCACTAAAGTGATTGCTAGAATGGCGGATGCGGCCATGGCATAGGTGGCGGTAAATGCCAACGGACTGAATAGACGCCCTTCCTGTGCTTGCATGGTGAAAATGGGTAAAAAGGAAACGGTAATCACCAATAGTGAAAAAAACAGTGCCGGTCCCACTTCGAAACAAGATTCACCAATAGTGTGCCACCGCTCTTCTGTGGTGAGCGCTCTTTTTTTCTGTTCTGTGGCTATCGCCAACTTGCTGTGAGCATTTTCCACCATCACTATCGCACCGTCCACCATGGCGCCAATGGTGATCGCAATTCCACCTAATGACATAATGTTAGCATTCAGACCTTGAAATCTCATGACAATGAAGGCCATCAGAATACCCAGTGGTAAAGTCACTATCGCCACAAAAGCGGATCGTGCATGCATCAAAAACACAATGACCACCAAGCTGACAATGATCAATTCTTGCAATAAAGAGGTATTTAAACTCTGGATTGCGCCCTCAATCAGATCCCCTCGATCATAAACTGGCAGGATCTCAACACCAGCTGGTAATCCCTGTTTTAACGCTTCTAATTTATTGCGCACAGCTTGAATGGTGCTGAGTGCATTTTCTCCAAAACGCATCACCACTATCCCACCCACTACTTCGCCTTCACCATTCAGATCGACTAAACCACGACGCAATTCCGGGCCGATTTGCACATGAGCAACATCTTTTAAACGTATCGGTGTACCATTGCTATTGACACCCACGGGAATGCCATTGAGATCTTCAATGGAGCGAATGTATCCATGACCGCGCACCATATACTCCGTTTCAGACATTTCTACCAAGCGGCCGCCCACATCCTGGTTTGACATTTGTATTGCCATTTTTATTGTGTTCAGGGGGATCTGATAACGTAGCAGCGCATTGGGATCGACTTCCACCTGATATTGTTTCACGTGGCCACCTACGGAAGCCACCTCTGCGACACCTTCAACTGTTTGCAATGGATAGCGTAGATACCAATCTTGTATCGATCTCAAGTGTGCCAAGTCGTGTTTACCGGATCTGTCCACTAATGCATATTCATATATCCAGCCAACTCCGGTGGCATCGGGCCCTAATGTCGGCGTCACTCCTTTCGGCAATCGCCCGCTCACATAGTTGAGTGATTCCAACACCCGGGAGCGCGCCCAATACATATCGGTATTATCTTCGAAGATGATATACACAAAGGACATGCCGAAAAACGAATAACCACGCACCACTTTAGTATTCGGCACAGCCAACATAGATGTGGTTAATGGATAAGTGACTTGGTCTTCTACTACTTGGGGAGATTGACCGGGATATTCAGTAAACACGATGACCTGAACATCCGACAGATCGGGGATCGCATCCAGAGGAATATTAATATAAGCGTATACTCCAGCTAAAGCAATCACGGCTGCAGCGATTAACACCATGAATCGATCTCGTATGGAAGCCTCTATAATCGTTTTAATCATGATTATGTGCACCAGCGGAAGAGCCTTCCTCCTCATTGGGGGTAGGATTCTGTTCTGCATTCATCGTCTCTAACATTTTGGCAGTGGCTTCTCTTAGTTTTGATTCGGAATCCAATAAAAACTGTGCAGAAGTCACCACCTGTTCGCCGACATCTACACCCGATAGTACCGACACTCTTCCTTCGGACTCCACACCTAGTTGTACAATCCGAGGCTCATACTTTCCGGTAGCACGCACCACGAAAACTTGAGTTCGACTACCACTGCGTACCACAGCCTCAGAGGGAATAACAATCGCATCTTTTTCAACATCCGATTGTATTTTGATGTCTGCAAACATGTCCGGACGCAGCAGCTGCGCCTGATTATCGAACACCATTCTGACTTTCGTGGTACGAGTGCTAGAATCTGCGTAGGGATATATGTAGGAGACCGCACCCATAAATGTCTTCCCCGGTACAGCAGCCAAAGTCATTTCCACTTGGTCGCCAATTTTGACCCAAGGAAGTTCATATTCATACACGTCTGCGTACACCCATACGGTATTTAAATCTACAATCATGTATAGCTCTGTTTGTGGCGTGACAAACTGACCTTGTCTGGCGCCGATGCGGATTGCAGTACCCTTAACAGGTGAATGAATATGCAGACTCTTTTTTATTTCTCTAGTTTGTTCTAATTCCAGAATTTGATGCTCCGGCACGTCGAGAAGCGTCAAGCGTTCACGAGAACTTTTTACCAAATTAATTGCGCCGCTTCTCACTTCTTTGAAGGGACTGGTTTCCAATGCAGCCAAATTGTTCAATGCCAATAGATATTCCTGCTGCGCGGAGACCAATTTAGGTGAATAGATCCTGAGTAACATTTGGTTGTGCTCTACGGCCTGACCGGTTTTATCCACCCAGATCTCTTCTATCCATCCATCTACCTTTGGATGTAAATGAATCATGCTCTCTTCATTAAAGTCCACTCGCCCCGCTGTTCGCACCAGTCGACTCATCGATTCTAGTTTTGCCTGCGCTGTACGCACGCCAATGTTTTGCACCACCACTGGATCGATCTCAACCGTGCCTACCACCTCCTGCTGACCCGAATCTGCATAAACCGGTATGTAGTCCATGCCCATAGAGTCCTTAGTTGGTATGGGTGAAGTAATAGTAGGATCCATAGGGTTACGGTAAAACAGAGGCGTTGAACTCTCTTGCACAATAGGTTCTGCAGGTGAGTGAAAAGTAGATAACCCATAACCAACAGCTAAACCCACCAACAACATAAAAATAGCCACAATAACAGTAGACTTACTCATAGACTGATTCCGTTCCCACAGCTGCCTGTATTCGCGCTAAAGCTTGATTCGCTTCAGCGAGTGCTTGCCAATATTGAAGTTCGTAATTGAATAAAGTTACCTGGCTGCGTACCAAGTTTAAAAAGTCCACAACATTTACCTGATAACCGGCAAGCATGGACTCTACTGTTTGTGTCGCTTGGGGTACGATTCCACTAGAAAATAACAGGTATTGTTCCTGTGCGCGCCGAAAGTCAACCACAGCAGCAGAAATTTGAGACCGCACCTCTTCTTGTTTGTCTTGCACCGAATATTGATTGCTTTCTAATTCTTTACTCATCTGGGCGACTGCCTGAGATTGCTTTTGTCCCGCATAAAGCGGTACTTTGACACCCAGCATCAGGGTGACAAGATCAGCACGTTTGTCACCATTGCCAGGGTTCTCACCTGTGCGCTCACCAAACATAAGACCAAGATTAAAGTTAGGATAATAGTTTCGTTGAGCCAGAGTTAGTCTAGTTTCTGCAGCGTCAAGACGATGTTGGACAAGCTTTAGCAATGGCCTGTTATTCTCGGCCAAGTCATAGAGTGCTTCTGTGGACCGCAAGTTAGGGATCTCTCTAGTCACATCAGTAGGCAATAAGATGGCTGACTCGGAAGCTCGATTCATTAGCAAATTAAAACCAATACTTTGGGTTTGACGAGCAGCTAATAATTGAATTCGTCGATCCAATAGTCTCGATAGCTCTAGTTGTGACAGCAATACATCCTGTTGTAACCCTTTGCCTGTTTCATATTTGGTTTGAGCGACAGTGATAAATTGTTCCAATAACACTTGAGTCTGATTAATCGTCTCCAGTGCGCGATCTAGATAATAAAGCTGCCACCATGTATCTTTAACCTTTTTAATTAATTGCAGCCGCGCTTCTGCCAAGTTTTGCTCAGCAACTTTTGCCATTAATTCTGCTATCTCCCCTTTTAATCGTAATTTTCCGGGAAAAGGCAGCGACTGGCTGATGCCAATCTGTAATTGCGTCATGGGCTCTTGCTCACGGTCGAAAGTATCTACCGGGAAGTTCATCGCATTGAGATGAATCATCGGATCCGGTAAAGCACGCTGTTGGGCCGGCAGCAGGGATAGCGATTGAAAACGTGAATCTATTTCTGCCAAGTTGGGGTTGTCTCGTACCGCGATGTCGATCGCCTTACTTAATTCAAGAGGTTCTTCGGATCCGTTGTTTGCTAGTACGTTCGGAGTCGATGACAACAGTGCGTAGGCCAAAAATGTTGGTAGAGTCAATCGTCGATTGACATTCAACCAATATCCAATAACCCAAATATCTCTAATTCGGTTGATTGTGGTGATTAATATGGTGCTCATAGTGGACAATACATTTCTAATATAAGTTTTCTTAAACAGTTCTTGTGGTTTTTGAGATTACAAACTCGTTCGAATGAAGTTCGCCCGAGATCTACCCTCATTTCTCCTGGCAGATTCTCCAGCAAGTGCCAGTAGTACCATTAAATACAAATGTTCGGATCGTCAGGTATAAGCAATCGCCACATTGAATACGGTATTAGCCAAGCGCTAATGACAGAGCCGCAAGATTTTAGGAAAAGAGAATAGGAGGACGATAAATAGAATGATTCAAGAGTTGTCTTAATGGATCTTCTACGAGACCAAATTGCGTGGTAGTCGTCAGGCTCGTTGTAGAGGCTAGAGCGACAGGACCGAAACCCACTTTTACACAGTGACCCAAGGAGGCACAAATATCGTTAGTATCACAACAATCAGTTTGATTCGTGCCCATCTCATCAATATTCGAGACATCAACAGTGTGGTTTGTGTGATCAACCATCTCCATGGTGACCACACCAGCATGCACTGTACCCA
Organism: Thiotrichaceae bacterium UBA5859; assembly: GCA_002432655.1. Taxonomy (GTDB): domain Bacteria; phylum Pseudomonadota; class Gammaproteobacteria; order UBA5859; family UBA5859; genus UBA5859. The sequence goes on from DJFZ01000055.1 coordinate 8,689, forward strand.
TCGTGCAACTAGGTACGGCATAGGCCAGCGACTGCCCCATAAAACAGAGCAGAACAAACATGTACAGTGTTGATTTCAAATTCTGAAATTTCACGGTTTTTGCTGGATAATTAATTTGTCAACTTATAAATAGTCTAGCTTAACTGATTATATCGACGCAAATCAGCCAATCTTCATTGTTGGTTTAATCGTATTGACTAGGATCTGAAATTACTAAGGTATGTACATTTAGTTCAGCTTCAATCTGCTGTACGGCTTTAAATTGACTCAAAAACACCTCTCCAGTGAGATCGTCAAGAAAACTTGTCAATTTAAGTTTATCCATTACAGGCCCTTTTACCTCAGACAAATGAAAACAGACTCCTGCGTCTTTCAATCGCAGATTGATCGCTTCCATACTCTCTAGCGCGCTCGCATCGATGGCATTAATCGCTGAACACATTAAGATCACATGTTTCGCTTCGCTGTTGGCGGTAATTAACTCGAAAATTTTATCTTCGAGAAAACGGGCATTGGCAAAATAGAGGCTTTCGTCCACTCTTAAAGTAATAATATGTGGATTAGTTAACACCGCATGTCGATGAATATTGCGGAAATGTTCGGTGCCGGGAACTTGGCCCACCACCGCACAGTGTGGACGACTGGTGCGATATAAAAATAGCAGCAAAGAAAGCACCACGCCGGTTAAGACTCCCGACTCAATGCCAAACATCAATGTGCCCAGCAAGGTGGCTGCCATGGCGATAAAATCACTCTTGGAATATCTCCAAGTTTTAAAAAAGGCAGGGATATCCACCAATGATAAAACAGCGACAATGATGGTCGCAGCGAGCGTCGCTTTCGGCAGATAATACAACGCAGGTGTCAGAAATAGCGCCACTAGTGCGATACCCATGGCCGTCAGAGCGCCGGCTGCCGGCGTACGCGCACCGGCATCAAAGTTGACCACGGAGCGTGCGAATCCTCCGGTAACAGGATAGCCTCCCGTTAATCCTGCCGCCACGTTAGCTGTCCCCAAGCCGATCAGCTCCTGATTAGGATCAATGCGTTCACGTCGCTTGGCTGCCAAAGTTTGGGAAACAGAAACCGACTCGACAAAACCGATCACACTGATAAGAACCGCGGAGCGGGAAAGATTAAGCCAAAGTTCTTTATCAAAAGCAGGTAGTGTGAATGGTGGAAGACCTTGAGGCACACTGCCCACAGTGGCCACGCCCACAGAGGCCAAATTCGCGATAATGGTCACCCCCGTGGTCACTACAATCGCCACAATGGGTGCAGTTTTAGTCAGCAAAATTGCGGAACGTTGAGGCATTCCCACGGTTTCTAAAACGGACTGTAACTGAACACGCACCAAATATAGAAACACTAGACTGGACACGCCTATAGATAGGGTGGGTATATTGGTGTTCATCAAATCGCTCACGGTAGCGCTGATTAGGGAGATAAAATTATTACCGCTGACTTCGAGCCCCAGTATATATTTTACTTGGCTGGTTGCGATGAGTATTCCTGCCGCAGATATAAACCCTGAAATGACGGGATGGCTGAGAAAATTGGCCAGAAATCCCGCCCGCAAAGCACCTAAGGCCATTAAAAAAATACCCGATAAAAAAGCTAATGTGAATGCGGCACTCCAATACTCGGTCGTTCCCAATGGTGCGACTTTAGAAATCGCTTCCGCCGTCATGAGCGAGACGATCGCCACGGGCCCAATCGCCAATACTCGGCTGGTGCCGAAAATGGCGTAAAGTAAAAGTGGGGCAATACTGGCGTACAATCCTACTTCTGCAGGCAATCCAGCCAATAATGCGTATGCGAGGGATTGTGGGATTAACATCAAAGTGACAATAACTGCCGCCACCATATCATCCACTAACAGTTCGCTGTTATAAGTCCGTGCCCACTCGAGACAAGGCAGATAAGACCTTAAAGTGCGGTTAATCGTCTATCTCCAAGTCTAACAACTGGAATGATTGTTAATCTGAGGTTCCCCCACGAGTCTCTATACGGGCCCTAAGAGAGGAAAGATCGTACCCTGCCTGGTGGCAACGTGAGAGGATTTCTTCTGTGTTTAATGTGCCAACTTGAGACAAAGCCCACAACACAGTGCAACGGGTACCGGTTCGGCAGAACGCTAGCACGGGGCCTTCTACCGAATCCAATAATTGCTCAAAAATATCTATGTCTTGATCTGTGATGTTGCCAGAAATGACAGGCTGATGGTGATATTCGATTCCTTCTTTTTGCGCAACCTCGGCCAATTGGGAAGAGCTGGGTTGATTATCCGCTTCATCATCTGGGCGGTTATTGATAATGGTTTTGAATCCCAGTTTGGCAATCTCTGGCACATCATCAGGGGAAATTTGAACGCTCACTGCGAATTCGGATGTTAGATGACTGCATTGCATGCTTTTTTGTCCTACCAAAATTAAAATACATCAATGGGAATTTTTAAATATCGTTGTCCATTCTCTTCTGGAGATGGCAGGTTTCCACCTCTCATATTGACCTGAATAGAAGGAATGATCAATTCAGGCAAGTCTAAAGATTTGTCTCGTTCATGACGCATGTTGACAAATTCTTCTTCAGTGACACCTGCATGCACATGGATATTTAACTGCTTCTGTTTTGCAATGGTAGTTTGCCAACAAAACTGGTCTCGATTTTTTGGTTTATAATCGTGGCATAAATATAGTTTCGTCTCATCAGGTAGCGTAAACAATTTTTGAATGGACTGATACAAGTGACGGGCGTCGCCACCAGGAAAATCAGCCCTGGCAGTGCCATAATCCGGCATAAAGAGTGTGTCACCGACAAACGCACAATCATCAATTACGTAAGTGATACATGCAGGAGTATGGCCTGGCGTGTAGATGACAGCGGCGGGAATCGAACCAATCATAAATGTATCGCCCTGCTCAAATAGCACATCGAACTGACTACCGTCTAGCTGAAAATCTGATCCAGCATTGAATACCTTGCCGAAAGTGCTTTGTACTTCAATAATCTTTGCACCAATGGCCAATTTACCGCCGAGCTTCTGTTTGATGTAAGGTGCCGCCGAAATATGGTCGGCGTGGACATGGGTTTCTAGTATCCATTCCACTTTAAGTTTGTTACTTTGAATATATTCAATGATGCCATCCGTGAAAGTGGACGAAGTTCTCCCAGAACGCAATGAAAAATCCAATACTGAATCAATAACGGCACAAGCTTTCGTTTTCGGATCAATGACCACATAGCTTATGGTATTGGTAGGAAAATTAAAAAATCCTGCTACCTCTGGTTTCATTGAGCACTCCTCTATTTAGATCCAGAATCCACACAATATCGTATACTGAATAGCATTTCTCGGTGAAGCGGTTACAGCGCGCCTGAATGCTAATTTTAGATGGAAACCGACCCCCGTCATAGCGTAAATGTTTTACTTAAAACTATTGTTTAGAGTGAGGTGGCTAAAATCATGAGTATGTCACCGATGCTATTTTCCCATTTTCGAGGTTTTTGTAGCAACGAGCTGCCGTACCTGACCCAGAGTTGAGTGAATTCATGAAAGTTATTGGATTCGGAAATCATCTTTCTCATGCTAAAAAACAACTCTCCCACATCACCGCTTTGTCCGAACAGGAGATCAGAGATTGGTCTTAATAATTAAGAATCCACATTAAGAATCATACACAACGACATATAATCAGTATGATAACAATGAGTTATAGTTGTTTTCTAATATTTTATATATCTTCCAGGCGGTTGGCACTCTGTACCATTCGCATCGACTCATGTTCCTCTAATGAAATGAGTTGCGCCAATAACTCTTTCACTGATTCCGTGTCTGCCTGCTCCTCAAGATGACGATAAAGTTCTAAAACTTGTTTATGTTTTGCCATTACAGAGTTGATAATCTCCTGCGTTCCCATCTCAGCATAAGATCTTCTATGCTCGGCCTCTATTTTAAGAGGATGATTGGAGATAAATTCATAACACCAAGTATTCAAAGCCTTGGCATCTGCAGTGTCTTCAAATCGTTTTAGTAGTTGGCTAAGTGTTGACTCATGATCGGCTAAATATTTCATGAGCATCTTTGCACGCTCATTTTGTTGCCTATCTGCATCTTTAGCCACATGCTCAGCCAGATGTTGATGCACCTGTCTAGACCAATCAATGATATCGCTCAAAGTCTCGATTTGCATGTCACTCATACCTTTTTAAGAAATAAGAAACAACACCCAGCGTTGCTACGACATTTTCGCCATTCGCATCTTTAGGCTCTTTAAACAACTCTTGCTTAATTCTCAAGAAAGCTGTTAAGGGCGCTGCTTAAGGTAGGTGCAATGTCGATCTTGTTGGTGCTGTGAGGAATTGTGTTTGTGGTAACAATCGGCGTCAATCCTTGTTCTGCAAAAACTTGATCCACGTCATCTGCGAATATGCCATGAACTGCAACGCAACCAATATTTGTAATGTGTTGCCTTTTTAAGGCTTGAGCGCACGCAAGTATCGTGTGACCGCTGGAAATGATGTCGTCGACAATCAAAGCTGAATTTCGGCTGTATTTAGACAGATTCGGCAGAGTAATTTTGACCTCACGATCGCCCACTCTGATTTTTTCAGCAATCACGAAATCATGCCCACTCAAAGTCGATAAGTCAGAGAGCCACTGTTCACTTTCTTTATCTGGGCCAACTAACAATAGATCCTGCGTATCAGAGAGAAAATCTGCCAAAGCGGCGGCACCATGTACTACCTTAGTCGGTACAGAATAGAGTTGAGACAACGAGTGGTAACGATGCAAATGGGGATCGACCGTCATCAACCAGTCAATATGAGGGTTAAGCAGCGAAGCAAAATATTGAGCGCTCAAAGCCTCTCCAGGATGGAAACAGGTATCCTGTCGCAGGTAACAAAGATAAGGTGCCACCAAACCAATTCTTCCAGCGCCAAGAGATCTTAAAGTGTCTAAAAGAAAAATAAGAGGCAAAAACTTTTCATCTGGACGTGACAGATCTGCTAGTACAATGCAATCACGATTCTCCACTGCTGTATCAACACGGATGTAGGACTCTCCATCTGGAAATCGCCGATGTGACCATTGCCCTACATTCGCTCCCAATGACTGACAGAGTGACTGAGCCAGGGCATCAGAATGCATGGAGAATAGAATGGTGCCGCGGCTAGATGCGATCTTCATTGGATTATTCAATATGAAACAGATCCATATTAGCCTGATAGTAGCTTAACGCATAGGCCAATTCCCCTGGACTCTCGCTAAATAGTTCAAAGAGCGGATCGCCCTTTGATACTTGACAACCAATATTCACGCTGAGTCGTAAGCCTGCGGCAGGGTCAAAAGGTGCACCGGCAAGTTTCGCCAAACGAGCCAATCTTCGATTATCAATGCTGTGAATGATGCCGGAGCGAGCAGAGTGGATTGTCTGTCTATAGTGCGGCGATGGCAATGGCTTCAAACCACCCTGAGCTGCTGCGATAGACTGGAATTTTGCCCAAGCTTGACCACTTTCTAAAATAGAACGCGCTTGATGCAAACCTGCCTCGTAACCAAAGTGGTAAGCCATGTCCAACAGATGTGCGGCTAGAAATAACGCACGCTCTGTTAAATCTGCCGGTGCATCTGCTTGACCTTTCAACACGGCAAGTAGATCTCGGGCTTCTTCTGCTGGGCCGATTCCAGCGCCAATTGGACGACTGCCATCAGTGATTAGGCAACGTACGTAGAGATCACAGGCTTTTCCCACTTCAGTAAATAACCACGCTAATCGATCTGCATCTGCCTGGTTGCGTACCTTGGCAGTTTCGCCCACTGGAATGTCGATAATGGCATGAGTAGAGCCTGCCGCAATCTTTTTGGATAATACCGACGCAATTAGTTGGCCTTCCACATCGAGATCCAATGCCCGCTCGATGCGAATCATTAAATCATCTGCGGGGCTAAGGTTGACCGCCCCACCCCACGCTAAGCAAGCGTCCGTCTTAGCCACTACCTGCCGAATTTGATCGATGGTTAAATTAACATTCATCAGGGTGTCCATGGTGTCCGCCGTTCCAGAGGGTGAGGTAATAGAACGAGAAGAAGTTTTCGGTACCGTCAGGCCCGCAGCGCTGGCAATGGCCACCACAAGAGGTGTGGTACGATTCCCTGGAAGGCCGCCAATACAGTGTTTATCGAATATGCGCTCTTTACTAGGCCACTCAATATGTTCACCACAGGCCACCATGGCCCGTGTCAGACTGATAATCTCATCAAGATTGAGACGATCGCCGGCACACACGCTTAGAAAACTAGCGATTTCAATGTCACTATATTTATGGTCATTGATATCTACAATGATCTGATCGATTTCTGAGCTATCCAACGCATGGCCATGAATTTTTTTACGTACTGCCCCCAGTGAGAGTACGATAGGTGCTTGGCTAATAACCAACATATCACCCTCACCTACGTCCAAACGCCGTTGGGCAATTCGGGACAATCCGATGTTACCGCTTGGTAACTTGTTGCTATCGACAATGTTTAAAGTAGCTATTAATTCTTTATTATTTGTCGCCCTAATTAATATTCTAGAAGTGGCATTGAAGCCTTCTGCGCGGCAAACTGGGCAGTCCTCGCGCATATAAACCACGGGCTCCTGATGGGTATTAATGCCCATGGCGTATGCAAATAGATGTCTCCCATTTTTATCCATTAAATTCTATATACACCTCAATAGTGTGCGGTTTACTTATACGAATAGGCTGTCCCTAAATTCACATACTAAATTCTTCAATTGATGCAAATCAACCAAATAGTTCCTAAAGGGTGTCAGACTCAATATGAAATTATTTTTTAGAGGGAACGCAAAAATGAAACTTTCATACATCAAGTTAATGGCATCTTTTTTAATATCTACTTCGCTCTTTATGGCACCAACCATAAGTTTGGCAGAAAAAGCTGAAATCTGCGGGTTGTGCGGTACGGAAATCACCGCAGGAAGTAACCTATTCGAACTACAATTCAAAGATGGCTCTACCCAGACCTACGGGTGTCCAGCCTGCGGTTTAACCATGATGAAAAGTCCAGAAGTGATCTCCGCTAAGACTATGGACTTTTTGTCTAGAAAAATGCTCGATGCAAAAAAAGCTTATTATCTAAAGGATACCGACGTGGGATATTGCTGTGAACCACATTGGCTTTCCTTTGATAGCAAAGAAAATGCGGAAAAATTCGCCAAAGGATTCGGTGGAGAGGTGTTATCCTATCAACAGGCTATACAAGCAAAAAGCTTCCATGAAGAACATACTCATTAAAACGCGTTGAACTAAAACTCATGTTGAATCGAACGCCCGCAGTGATAGTAAACAACACTGCGGGTATCGATATTCTGCGATTAGAGAAGTGCGTTTTAAATGGCATGACTACAAAACCCTGTTTGTAAGGGTTTCGCAATTGTGGCCAAGATGTAGTCAGTTTGATGGCGCTTCGCGAATCAATATTTAGTCATGTGATTAATGTAGTTCACAAGATGCCACACATCTTCTTCTGTGAGTTGCGGATCCCAGGTGGGCATATGACCCCGACCATTCTTGATTTTCCAAGCTAGTGCACCATCTGTATCCAGATCATCTGGATTATCATGTTCCGGCTGTACCACTCGTTTAGCGGTGACCGAATTACTTTCATTCATTGGCCCATGGCACTTGACACAATTCTTTTTAAATAGCTCTTCGCCTTTCATGACAGATTTGCGTGTTTCGCGCACGGGATTCTGTGTGGCGATGGCTTCCGCAGGCGCCTTCCAGCGCTCTGGATAAGTGACAGTGTTAGCGGAATCTAGCGCCTTATTAGAGGGGGAATCGTGGCTATGATCCGTCCCGCCCGCTGCAAACAGTGCCGATGTAGGAACCATGATAGAAATAGCAAATGCTACTATTTTTTTTGATTTCATTTTGTACTCCATCTCCTGATGAGGCATAGTTTGTCCTGAAGCAACTACTCCCCTCCTACTCATACATTAAAACCCACCCTTAACCTCACTCGCCAAGAGCCAGTCTCGGTAACCACAAGCCAACACGTTTATAGAACGATTTACAAGCAGATTATCTCCCCACGTCTGATCGGCACGATTTGATCTTACGCAGATTTTTTCGAGTTTGTCGATAGCCTAAGCATTTAGCTCGTTTGATTATAAGCACATCAGCGACGTTTAAATCTTCGTTAAACAGACTACTACTAGACGATATAAACCCGTGCGAGCCGCAATGAAACCCCTTGAGCTCGCACGGTTAACCTACTTATTTTATTTCGATTTTTTTCTTCTTGGATTGTTCTGATTTTGGCAATCTAATGGTTAGCAAGCCATTCTTGCAGGCTGCTTCCACCTTATCTGCATCCACATAGTCCGGCAGAGTAAGTGTTCGAGAAAAAGATTCCTCTCGACGTTCTTTACGGTAGATCTCCCCCTCCTCTGACTCTTTTTCCTCAGTATGGCTGCCTCGTAGTGTTAAGGTGCGATCCCCCACCAACACCTCAATATTTTCGCCTTGCATACCCGGCACTTCTGCCTTCACGATAATTTCCTTATCTTTATCCACAATATCTACTCTCGGAGTAGAGCCCTCAATCAAGTGCAGCGGATCAGCGAAAATCGGTTCGTTGAATAAATTTTGAATACTCCTTGGATACCACCACTGTTTTTCAGATTCTAATGTGTCAAATGGGCTGAATAGACGTGAATGTAACTTTCTAGGGATCACCCTCTTCGACGATGGGTCAGAATCAGTTGCTTTTTCACTCATAGTAAACTCCCTTTTATTTGTTTTACCGTCTGTGAAATATAACGTCGCTTAGCGCCAGAGATTCTGATTTAGATCAAGCCACAAATCTAATATATTTAATTTTGGCAAGCATATTTATTTATAATAAATAAAGAAAAACCTGATAGGTTTCTATGCCCACAAAAAACCCATGTCGGTTTCTTGCGCATCCTGTGGTGACGAGTAAGATTGACACCAAACCAGTTAAAAAAGGACACTGAAAATCCATGTTACTTGGCCCAGAGCAACTTCACCAAAATTGTGACCTAGAACAATACGGCTTCGAAACCACTGCTGAGCTGACGACTGAACAGCAGCTATTGGGTCAGAACAGAGCAGTTGATGCGTTCAAATATTCCCTCAATGTTAAGGATGGTGGACACCACCTATTCGCAATGGGATTGTCAGCCGGTAGCCGCGTAAATATTGCGCTTAATCTGGTCACAGAATTGGGTTCCAATCGACCCACCGCTCCAGATTGGTGCTATGTCTACAACTTTTCTCAACCCAATTCGCCCAACGCCCTTTCCCTAGAAGCAGGCATGGGATGTCTATTTAAACACGATGTTGCTCAATTAGTAGAAGATCTGACGACCATGATTCCAGCAGCATTTGAAAGCGAAGAGTATCAGGGACGACGCCAAGCAATTGAGCATAGATTACAGGAACGGCAGGAAGAGGCTCTCAACGTTCTAGGCAAAAAGTCACGGGAGTTAAATGTGGAACTGATCTCCACTCCTTCCGGCTTCGCCTTTGCTCCGATTAAAGAAGGCCAAGCCATCTTGCCTGACGCCTTTCAAGCTCTTCCTGAAGCTGAACAAAAACAGATTGAAAGTACAATTAAACAGTTACAAAAAGAATTACAAGAAACCTTGCGTCAATTTCCTAGCTGGCAAAAAGAGACGCTACAAGAAATTCGCACCCTAAATCATGAGGTCACTTCTAGCGTTGTAGATAGCTTAATCGGTGAACTGCTGATTAAGTATGAAGACCATGAGGAAATTTACGAATATTTGAGTGATTTTAAAAACGATGTCGTGGAGCATAGCGCCAGCTTCTTGCATCGACCGGAGTCGGAAAACCCCTTGGTGGCCGCACCAGACTTTTCCCGTTACCAGGTAAATGTCCTCGTCGCTCAGCCAAGTGATCGATCTATACCCGTGATCTATGAAGATAACCCTAGTCTGCCAAATCTAGTAGGACGTATAGAACACGAAGCGCAATTTGGTACCCTAACCACTAATCATACTCTCATCAAATCCGGCGCACTACATCGTGCAGTCGGTGGGTTTTTGATTTTAGAGGTGGAAAAACTACTCACTAAACTCATGGCTTGGGAAGGACTAAAACGCAGCCTATCTTCAGGGCTTATTCATTTTGACTCGATTGAACGCAGTTATGGTTGGGCCACAACAATAGGTTTAGATCCTGAACCTATACCGCTAGACACAAAAGTTATTTTAGTAGGAGATCGGCGCTATTTTTATCTGCTATCTGAATACGATCCAGAATTTTCTTCGCTGTTTAAAGTAGTTGCTGACTTCGATGAAATCGTTCCACGCAGTGTAGAAAATAATCTTAAATTTCCTAATCTGATTGCCAAGATTGTGGCAGAGGAACAGTTACTTCCCTTCAATCGCAGAGCAGTGGCGCGCCTAAATGAATTTAGTGCGCGGATGGCAGAAGATGCAGAAAGACTGTCAGTTAATCGCGATAAAATCCGCGATCTAATGATTGAAGCCAACTATATCGCACAGCAAAATAATCAGTCTGTCGTTGAAGACAGCAATATCAATGATGCTCGTCGGTCTGCCATGTTTAGACATGATCGAATTCGAGAACGAGTTCAGGAACAGATATTACGCGAGACCTTATTGATAGACACCTCCGGGGAAAAAATTGGTCAAATTAATGGGCTGGCGGTTTATAGCTTAGGGCAAATGATGTTTGGCAAACCTTCCCGAATTAGTGCCAGAGTTCGGCTGGGCAACGGTAACGTTTTAGATATTGAACGCAAAGCTGAATTGGGTGGCCCTACGCACACTAAAGGGGTGATGATACTTTCAAGCTTTTTGGCGTCAAGATACGCTGCAGAAGCGCCTTTATCACTGTCGGCTAGTTTAGTCTTTGAACAATCCTATGGTGGGGTCGATGGTGATAGCGCCTCTTCCACTGAACTATATGCGCTCATGTCGGCATTAAGTGGTTTACCAATTCGTCAATCCTTTGCTGTGACAGGTTCAGTCAACCAGTTTGGCGACGTCCAAGCGATTGGGGGTGTGAATGAAAAAATAGAAGGATTTTTCGATATTTGCCAAACTCGAGGGCTAACTGGTGATCAGGGGGTGATTATTCCATTGGCGAATGTCAAAAACCTGATGCTTCGTGAAGATCTAGTGCAAGCTGTTCGTGATGAGCAGTTTCATATCCACGCGGTGCAACATATTGATGAGGGCATCGAAATCTTAACCGGTATTCCGGCCGGTGAAGAGATAGGTGATAACGCATTTCCAGAAGGGTCAGTCAATGCGCTGATCATGGAAAAATTAAAAAGACTACAAGAGAAGAAAAAATCGATGCAAAAAAATGGTACAGATAATTCTAACCAGGAGAGTGAATGATGATGACTTCTGAGTTGTCCGGTCTACCCAGGCAGATAGCACTAGCACTTGATGCGACGCCGGAAAGTATTCGGGTTTTGGATAGAGTGGCAGAAATTGCCTCAATTCTCGAAGCACGATTGGATGCTGTTTTTATAGAAGACGAAGCATTGTTGAGCTTAAGCGAATATCCTTTTTCTGAAGAGATTAGCCTCTACTCTCCCCGGCAACCGCTACAAAAAACTCGCTTGGAGCAGGAATACCGGGCGCTCTCCAAGCAGCTGCAAAAGGCATTGGAGCAGAGTGCGAATAGATGGAAGTTACACTGGCAATTTAGAACTGTCCGCGCAAATTTAAACCAAGCATTGGAGCAGATCTCAAGTGAGATAGATCTAATCACATTGATGACAACGTGCCGAGGGCTCCAACGTTCCTATCAGTTTGAACACCATAGTGCCACTATCATGAGTCGCTTTCCCGGTTCTTGCATTATCTTACCTAGGCACATCACTGCGGGTAAGGAAGTGATGGTATTGATAGAATCCGAGGAAAGTCGTCTCCCTCTCATGGCATTAGCGCAACGTTTTGCCAGCGCTGGTGAAAAACCGATGGTAGTTTTAGTACCCACCACTGAACAGCACCCTAAGCCGCGAGAAGAACTGTACCGACAGAGCCTTCTAGGGAAAAAGATCGACACGATACAATTAATTCCCATTGACACTACAGAGCCCAAAAAGTTAGCTAAGATGTTAGAAAATCGAAGTGTCCATATGTTCATAACTTCTAAATCAGACACTATTTTTTCGGTCGAAACTAAAATAGAAATGGCAGAAAAGTTTAAAGCGCCCCTGTATTTACTAGGTTAGGAGTTATATTCACGCCTGTGCACTATTCCTGTGAGTCGCGGTACTCATATAGTTGTTCCGAGAGTAGTACAATGCCACCTGTATTATTGAGCACGTTGTAAGGCGATGCGAGCAGTGATAGTTCCAATGATTTCAAAAATGATAGTGGAAGCCACAATGGTAGTGAGTAGGATCTGGCTATATTGCGGGAACTGATTGGCGGCCACCAATGCCATACCAAGTGCTGCACTGGCTTGGGGTAACATCGCTAGCCCAATCCATCTTTTCGTATGCACGTCCGCTTGGCCAATTACGGCAGCAGTCCAACCCCCAGCCATTTTGCCGACTACCCGTGCAAATAGATAGATCAATCCAATAAATCCAATTGAGGAGAGCGCTGAAACGTCCAATGAAGCACCTGCCAATACGAAAAAAATAACAAACATGGGCCACTCTATTCCCTCTATCGCGTCAAAGGGATATTGATGATGGGATGCGAAATTAGCCACCATACTCCCCATCACCATAGACGCGATCAAATAAGAGACATTCAACCAGATTGCCAACCCACCACAGAGAAAAATGAGCCCAAGTGCTTCAGTCATCATCGGTTGCCCAGGATGGACCCTACCCGTTAAGTACGCAGCAGGTAATCCGATAAGTATTCCCAGCACAATCCCCCCTCCCACGTGGCTAAAACCCAGTAGCCAACCGGTCGTACCCACCTCCGCTTGGGACAAAACTGAGGCCAAGGTCAAACCTATTCCGAATAGGATCATGCCCCAAGCGTCATCCAACGCGACTACAGATAACAGATTTTGCGAAAACGCTGAGCAAAATTCGGACTCCTCAATAAGCTCTAGGATGGCCGTGCCATCGGTCGCTGCAGCAATCGATCCAAGTAAAATGGCGACGGCCAGAGGTACTTTAAACAAGAGCAGAATCGAGGAAACAATCACAGCAGTCAATGTGGCAGCTAAAATTGAGAGTGTGGCAATGAGTTTTCCTTTTTCTTTTAATGATTCAAAGGTCAATGTACCACCCAGCATAAAGCCCACCATGACTAAGGTCATCTGAGCTATCAGTTCAAACTGTTCGACAAAGAAGACGGGAACAAGTTTAAATACATACGGCCCGATCAAAATGCCAAACATGAGAAGTAACGTCACTCGAGGAAGGAAAGTTCGTCGCCCTAAAAAGTCAGTAGCCAGTCCGAGCAGCAATATGCTGCCTAAGAACAGTAAAAATTGGTAGCCATCTCCATTTTGGGCCATATAGCGTTACTCTATTTCTCACAGTGATCGATGCCCAGAATTATGCCAAACGGAGCAGTCGATTGAAGCTTGGATTTGAATGCAACTCTCAGAAGTCTCCAGGCTGTGACTAATACGCTTATATGATGACGTATGCCATGCAAGTAATCATATTTAGTACACCTTGATGTGAAGAATATAATTCTAGACGAGATCGTGGATAAAAAAACACCCTGCATGCCCCCCGACAATACAGGGTGTTATAAAAAGTTAACTATATACTATAACTAACTGTTTATATGTTAATTATTATTGTATGCGCAGACGGAGGATGCGCTAAAACACACCGGTCTTTTGTCAAATCTTACTGAAAAGAAAGATACCCCAAGTGGTTATTTATATCAACACTAATAATAACCACTTGGGCAGGAGATAAAACTATCGGAAAATTACTACTCAGATGAGGACGCTAATTTTAACAGTCTCTCAACGATGGCAGGATCTGGGGTAGGTGCGCGATATCTAGAATTCATAATAGAAAGTATGGAATATATATTTTCTAATTTTTCTTCGCTGATATCTTCCAATTCTAAGCCGAGTTTCTCCGCTTCTTCGTGCACCCTGATGTATATCTTACTAAGCGCGAGATGGTTAATTTCATCTTCAGTTTGTCCCGGAAGAGTCTCAAATAGTAACCACATTTTTAAAGTGGTTGTGTCTGGGAACTGCGGGCAATATGGTAGTAAATCTTCACAAATTTGGTTTAATGTCCTCGATTTAGGTGGACGATCTTCTCGTAACCAAATTCTGCCACTTGATTTGCTGGCGCGATAACGTTCGGCAATTGCCAACGCTCGACCATATTCTAATGGGGGCATATCCGGCACACCGTCAAGCAAGCTATTGAATCTGTTTGAAAAGCCATCTATCTGGCTGGTTTTCTTGGAGTACTTTGATTGGCTCATTTCTCTTCGTCTAATTTTATATGTATAAATTCGATTGATGGAATTAACGTTTGTTTATAGGAAACAACAGTATATTATTAAATAAAATAAATAAATCTGGCTCCGCGTGGGACTTATTATTTCATTAACGATTAAAAAATGTCCAGTTCAATTACGCCAGGATAAAGATGAAAACCATTCAAATGAAAATTAAAACCAGTCATTGGTTACAGATGTTGCTCTTTATTCCCGCTATTCTATCGTTCGGGACAGTATTCTTGTTTTCGTGGTGGGAGCACGATAAGACCGTCCAGGAGATGATTCATCACGAAGGTGAGCTATTGATGCGACAACTGACAGTCGCATCTCGATTCGCCTTGACAGCGAATGATCCTGCTCGGCTCAAAGAAATTGTGGCGTCATTGGCCGACGCGCCGGAGATCCGCAGTATTAGGCTACTCAACCACAACAATCGAGCTATTTTTGACTACGAGAGCGACTTTATTTACGACGATTCCTTTTACGAATATTCCCAACTCATTCTTGATGAATCTGTTGAACCCGTCGCCTTGCTAGGCGCGATTAAGTTGCAGATGTCTAAACAATATTATCTTGACAACAAAAATATACTACTCACCTCACTGATCCCCATAATTTTGATCTATTCCTTTGTACTAATGCTTGTGGGCCTCTGGCACCGGAGAACAATTGCCACTCCTATCGATGCGGCAATCCGCAGCATACATCTCATGAAGCATGGTACAGCTATCTCTGTTACCGATAAACTTGGTGGCGAAATCGGACATCTCATTAAAAATATAAATGCCCTTTCGGAACATTTACAGAAAAGTAAAGAGCAAGACCAAAAACAAAAGCGCGCGCTCAAGTCCCAAGTTAATATGTTAGCTCGTTCACAACAGGAAACCCTAGATGCCCTAAACAGTAACGAAGGCTTCTTGAATATTCTCAATGAGGAAATCAGAGGGCCAGTAAATACGATTAAGTTAATGTTGAATATGATAGCGAATACGAAAAGCGCGACCTTAAAAGAAAGATACCTACACTCTGCAGAAAAAAATGCGGACTATTTAGAAGCGCTGGTAGAAGAAGCAAGTGAATTTACCCGGCTGGCGTCAGGACAGTTTGATTTTAATGCGCAACCCTGCGATCCCCATATGGTGATCGAAGAATGTGTCGAGTCGCTGAATGAACTGTCTAAAGAAAAAAAAGTACGTTTGACTATAGAACCTTTGCAATTACAGATAATTGATAATCACCTAATTCATACCGATCCTAATTACCTTGCTCAGGTAATAATCAACCTCTTGCATGGCGCTATCATGCATCCGAATATCGAACAAATTGTGTTGAAACAACCATGGCTCCAGTCTACAGCAGATAAGGTATCCCTAAATCTGACAATAGAAATGTTCGGTGGTAAAGCGTTAAATCCCGCGCAGCTGGATCAAAGCGTCACTATAACAGTTGCTAAACGCATTCTTGAGAACCTTTCAGGTGACTTGACTGTAGCATCAGAACATGGGAACCATCTCTTAATGTTTAATTTGGAGATTCCGGTGGATGTTATACCAATTATTGAACCGGAGCGGACAATCGCCACAGGTGAACAGCCCAATCAGGCGGACATGCTTTTTTTTTCCCACGACTTGCGAGAAGCAAATTTAATCAAATCACAGTTTATTAGTTCAACTCAAATGTTGGAGACTTCTAATGAATTTGATCGCTGCGGAGAAATATATCTAAAGTATAAAACTTCTATTGTTATATTAGAAATCTCAGCAGACCCTTTTAGCCAAGGTGCCGCAGCTGAAATCAGAACCATAGAAAAACAATTTGATATCGAACCTTGCTTACTGGTGGCATTATATACCGATCATACCGATTCTAATATTGTGATAGATACGCCCCAACAAGCATTATTTGACTTAGTATTGCCGAAACCGGATGGCATTCTCACTTTGTACAGGTTGCTCGCCGATCTTGGCTCTGCGAAGATGGATGTCGATATCTATCTGGACTCTCTTTGTTTGCCAGATTGAATCGTTATAATTGCCATTCCCACCAACCACATATCAACATCAATGGTAACAACCTAGCGTGCGCAGATAGTTCCTATGCAATATCTATCACATCTGGGAATTGCTACCAAACCATCGAATAAGTTTCAGACAGGGGTGGTAAAAGGCATCAACGGATTAGAGGCAATTGCAAATGGAATCATTACTGCCGTTAATTGAGGGTCCGGTATTCAAGGGACTGATACTGCTAGCGGGTCTGTTCATCCTGTTTTTGGGAACAGGATTCTTGTTATTGCTCAGCATGGCAATCGTAGATCGTATTCAAACCAAACAGGCCATACGTCGCAATTTTCCTCTGGTCGGCCGATTCCGTTATTTATTTGAAAAAATGGGAGAGTTTTTTCGCCAATACTTTTTCGCCCTCGATAGAGAAGAAATGCCATTTAACCGTGCGCAACGAAGTTGGGCATATCGTGCAGCAAAAAATCTGGATAACACCGTGGCTTTTGGCTCCACAAAAGATATCAAGCCTGAGGGAACAATATTGTTTGTAAACTGTCCTTATCCTACCTTAGATTCCGAGGCAATGAGTCCTTCACAACTGGTGGTGGGGCCGTACTGTCGTACCCCCTACCATACCGATAAAGTGTTACACATTTCCGGCATGAGTTACGGGGCGATATCCAAACCCGCTGTGATCGCCTTATCCAAAGGCGCCGCCATGGCCGGCTGCTGGCTCAACACCGGAGAGGGCGGGCTATCCCCATACCACTTGTCAGGCGGTGCAGATCTAGTATTTCAGATAGGCACTGCCAAATATGGCGTGCGACATCAGGACGGTAGTTTAAATCCAGATGCACTGCGAGAAATCGCCCGTCATGAACAGGTACGTATGTTCGAGGTCAAACTCAGTCAGGGAGCAAAACCGGGAAAAGGTGGAATTTTGCCGGCAGAGAAAGTGACTGAAGAAATCGCCAGAATCAGAGGCATTGAAGCTGGAAAAGCGTCTATTAGTCCCAACCGGCATGTAGAAGTCACAGATGAAATCTCCCTATTACAACTGGTACAACAAGTGAGGGAGATAACCGGGAAACCGGTAGGCATTAAATTCGTGCTGGGTGCTTGGGCATGGTTGGATGATTTATTTAGTGAAGTCAGTCATAGAGGGTTAGAATCCGCTCCGGATTTTATTAGCTTAGATAGTGCCGACGGGGGCACTGGGGCAGCACCCATGTCGTTAATGGATGATGTGGGTATGAGTGTCCGAGAATCATTACCCTTCTTAGTAGATAAGCTAGAGGAATACGGCTTACGGGAAAGAATAAAAGTAATAGCATCCGGTAAGCTGATCACCCCTTCTGATATCGCTTGGGCACTCTGTATAGGCGCAGATTTTGTCGTATCTGCCCGTGGGTTCATGTTTGCCTTGGGATGTATTCAAGCCATGCAATGTAACAAGAACACCTGTCCATCCGGAGTCGCAACCCATGATAAGCGACTACAGCGAGGCTTAGTACCCAAAGAAAAAGCTATGCGAGTGGCCAACTATCAAATGAACATGGAAAAAGAGCTGGGGATAATAGCCCATTCCTGTGGCGTCAAGGAACCAAGACGATTAAAACGATATCATGCGCGCGTAGTCACAAAAGGCGGGCAATCTGTTCCATTGGACGAGTGGCATACTCAATCGATAAATTAAGTCTTGAATTTAACGTTGCAATTGGCAGTAGCCGTTAACTATTTATATAACAGATTGATTGAGCTTTTGAGTCTTCCGACTCTTTGTTGATCAGACAGGGAAACCACTTAGATCATGTCCTTCTTGGAGCAAGTCGTTGTTTATCTTGCCGCTGCTACTATTGCCGTGCCGCTGTTTCACCGCTTTAAGTTAAGTGATGTACTGGGCTATTTAATAATTGGCGTCGTGCTTGGTCCATCGGGAATCGCGTTTGTCAGCGATCCCGAACGGATCATGGAATTTGCTGAGTTGGGCGTGGTATTTCTGCTATTCATCATAGGATTAGAACTCAACCCTGCCCGTTTATGGGTATTCCGTCGCTACCTCATTAATCTAGGTGCCACCCAAGTGTTTGTGGTGGGTACATTTCTAGCCGTGCTCGCACGGCTATTGGGACTAGATTGGGCAGCTGGATTTGTCATCGGATTCGCCTTAGCGCTTTCCAGTACTGCGTTCGTATTACAGTTCCTCAGAGAGCGTAACCACTTGATGCGTCCACATGGGCGCGCTGCTTTCGGTATTCTCTTGTTTCAGGATATTGCCATTATTCCCTTGTTGGGAATCATGTATGCGATGGCTCCAGCCACAGAATCGCCGGTTAACAGTCATATGCTTCTGCAGCTCGTCAGCTCCTTGGGATTGATCGCTGCATTCATCCTCTTTGGACACTTTCTGCTACGCCCGGTATTCAGATTGTTGGCTGAAGTGCAAATTAGAGAAGCTTTCTTAGCGGGGGCATTATTATTGGTATTAGGCTCAGGACTATTGATGGAGTATGCCGGCATGACCATGGCGTTTGGTGCGTTTCTGGCTGGAGTGCTGCTAGCCGACTCGGAATATCGCCATCAACTAGAAGCCGATATAGCCCCTTTTAAAGGTCTGCTACTTGGTTTGTTTTTTATTGCCATCGGTATGCTTGCCGACCTCAGTTATCTCTCTACTGAACCACTCACGGTGTTGATGCTAGTCACCATCTTAGTAGGCATGAAAACCAGTCTAATCTTTTTTCTTGGGCGTGGATTTAAATTATCTCTACAGGACTCCTTTGGTTTGGGGATCTGCCTCTCTCAAGGTGGGGAATTGGCATTTGTCATTTTGACGGAAGCGGCGAACGTCAATCTGATCACACAAGAAGTTCAGTCGATACTGGTACTGGTGGTTACCTTATCTATTGCCACCACCCCCATTCTCTATTTTTTTTACGAACGTTTTTTTCGTTCGTTAAAAGATGAAGAGTATGACGCCAACCTGCCGGGAGAGTCTGAAATCATTATTGCCGGTTTTGGTCGCTTTGCACAGATCATCGCGCGCGTGCTGGCATCAAAGAATATCCCCTTTACCGCCATCGAGAAAAACCCATCCCGGGTGGAGTTTGTGCGACGGTTTGGCAACAAGATTTATTTTGGCGACGCCACCGATCTGGATCTACTCAGAGCCGCCAATACTGAACAAGCTAAAATTTTCATTCTAGCGGTGGACGACCTGGAAGATTCCGTGCTGATCGCGCAATTGATTCGCGAATACTTTCCGCATCTAGTGATTTTGGCACGCGCACGCAATCGGCAACATGAATTGGTACTCAGAAGTCTGGGTGTGCAAAATGTGGTGCGCGAGACGTTACATTCGAGTCTCAATTTAACGGAACAAATACTCACGGAACAAGGCTTCAGCCAGGAGGATGCCCATTCCATCGTCGAAACCTTTAAAGAGCATGATGCAAAAACACTCATGATGCAGCTGGCAGTACATCAAGATGAGGAAGCGCTAATCCAGACCGCAAAAAGTGCCGCTGAAGAGTTGAGAGCACTATTTGATCGAGATGAGCAAGCTAAAGAGCACATAGATGAAACAGGCCCCCAATAATAACATTTTGGGAGCAGTCGATTTTTCATTAAAATAGCCGCCCATTAGCAAACCAAACGCTGATCGCTATACAGTCAAACCTGCAAATATCACACGGAGTGTTGAATTGATTAAAGTGAAACAGAGTGCCATACATGGCAAAGGCTTGTTCGCCTCTCGCCCCATACGAGAAGGTCAATGGTTAGGAAAATGTATGATCCGACACGGCGTGAAAAAAGTCGGGCCCTACTCTCTTTGGGACGATTCCGGCGAAACATTCGTCGAAGTGATGTGTCGGCTCAGATTCATTAACCATTCAAAAGAGCCCAACGTGGAATATCAAGATGATTTATCTGTCATTGCGCTTCGGGACATTCGTCCAGGAGAAGAACTCACCCATGACTACGGGGACGACTGGGAATAACGGGCACTCCGCCAAAGGTGTAAATATATTTGACATAATTGGCTGAAAATCTGGCCGCTTGACTAACAATTAGACATCCAATTCTTCAAATATAATGAAATCACTGATTTTTTGCGATTTCGGCTGACATTTATATCGATTTCATTCAGGAGACTGTCTATTTTACTGACACTTCTGGAAAAATATGATTATAAAATAACCAAATTAGTTTGAAATTATCGTTTTGAAAGGATTTTCTTACCCTCATGTAAATTTGCCAATTTGCCTAAATACTAGTTAAGTAATTGATTGCATTGATAATTATAATTGGCATGTGGATTGCAATACAGAAAAACGAAATATCGGTTTAAACAATAAAAAATCTATTTGTATTTTTCTGGAGGTATTAAATGAAATTCTTGAGAAACACTGTCCTCGCGACTTCACTCACATTCCTAAGCTTTGGTGCCTCTGCGGCAATTGTCACCACCGATTTCTTAGATTACATCAGTAAGCCCAATCCGGCAGATTACGGTGATTTCCCCAGCCCGAATCTATGTGAACACGCAATTATCGGCACTTGCGACAAGTACGAGTTGATTCAGATAGATTACGATTCTAGCCTATGGGGCAATGATTGGAACAATGTGCTGTCTGCCACCCTAGACGTATGGCTAAGTAAATTTGACTTCGAATTAGGCGCAGAAATCGCCGTTATCGAAAGCATTGAACTCAGTGCTATCGGTACCTACCTGTGGGCGGAAGTTGATGGATTTGCTCCTCAAGCATACGGTCCTGTAGATGTATTAAACTTCCTGAAGACCGGTAATGATGACGATGTGTTCACCGCATTATTGAAAGCTGAAAGCAACAACTTTGAATATCATCAAGCCATTCTCTCTGTGACTTATGAAGATGGCATTAATCCTCCAACTGGCGTACCTGCACCTACCACTCTCCTGTTAATGGGTCTGGGTCTGTTAGGATTGGGTGCCACCAGACGTCGGGTAGCTGCAGCTTAAAGCGGTTATCTCACGCGAGATTAAAAGCCGGGGTTTCCCCGGCTTTTTTTTTGCCCAATAAATGATTGGATTCTTATAAACAAGTTTTATTCGCATGGCTAGCTGTTTGAACAGCTTCGGTGGTACTCTTGGCGGTGGATAATGACAATTAAATTATAAAACCATGACCAGGAGGTAATCATGTTGAGTCCACCCGTTGCAAAAATAAATCCACCAGGCGTCCCTATAGAGAGAGGGAAAATTCACGAATTTGCCTGCTCCATCTACGATGATAATCCGCTTTATCATGATTTAGAGGCAGCCAAAGCCGCTGGCTTACCTTCAGTGGTGGCGCCTCCCACCTATACATCCGTGCAAGCATTCTTCTTTGACCCAAAAGATGCAGGAGCAATTTTAGAAAGCGGTCTGGATCTCGATTTACGTTTTGTGCTCCATGGCGGCCAAGAGTTTTATTTCGAACGCCCAATTTTTGCGGGAGACGTATTGACGGCCCATCAGGGAGAGATGCGCACCTACGAAAAAGAGGGTAAGCGTGGTGGTTTAATGAAGTTCGCTGAGATGGAATCCTATTACACGGACGAGAATGACGAAGTGGTGTTACGCGTTAAAAACATTCTCATTCAGACTGCGGGGGTAGTGAAAAAATGAGTGCTTCAGCTTTTGATAACATTAAAGAAGGGGATGAGTTCGAGCTGGTGCATAAAGGCTTCACTCGGACCGATTTTGTTCGCTACGCTGGTGGTGGCGGTGACTTCAACCCCATTCATCATGATGAGAGCTTTGCCAAAATGTCAGGTAACGAGACAGTGTTCGGTATGGGTATGTTAACCGCTGGCATGTTGAGTCGAGTGCCTGCCAAATGGTTTGGCGCTGAAAACGTCAAGAGTTTTGGTATTCGCTTCAAATCCAGATTATGGCCTGGAGATAATGTCACTTTTAAAGGGGTGGTGAATAAGGTCTACGAGGAAAACGGTGTCAAACACGTGGATATGGATCTTAGTGCTATCAACCAGAAAGAAGAGTTACTGATCCAGGGTTTTGCAACCTGCCGTCCTTGGAAGTCATAAATTCATCACCCTAATGGGTAAAAAGAAAGGCCCCGTCTGGGGCCTTTTGACTTTTCATGTAGGCAATTAAAAGAAGAACTATGCCACTCTCGCTGAGGTGGGAATTTCATTGAAGGGAATGCCCTTGTCCACGCGCTGCTCTGAAGGCAGTCCTAACATGCGCTCACCAATAATATTTCGTTGAATTTCGTCCGTCCCACCGGCGATTCGAATCGCAGGAATACCTAAGTAAAGCTGCTGAAAGGTGCCATGGGCAAACGCATTTTCATCTACCAAAGCACCCATTGGTCCCTGAATTTCCATACAAAAAGCAGCCATCTCCTGCATTAACAGACCAATAGAGAGCTTCAAGGTTGAGCCCTCCACCCCCGGCACACCGCCCTTCGCTAGGCCGGACATCAAGCGATTCCCGGTCAGCTCCAATGCTTTCAAGCGGCTGTAATAGCTAGCGATACGTTGCCGGCTGGCAGAATCGTATATCGCCAATTGGCCGTTGACGTGATAGGTCTCTAAGATTTTAACTAAATTTCGCACCAGACCCACACCGCCAAACATGCCAAATCCACCACCAATGCCCATTCTTTCGTTCATGAGTGTCGTCAAAGCCACTGCCCAGCCATTACCTACTTGATCTAAACGGTTGGCATCCGGTATGCGCACATCTGTCATGAACACTTCGTTGAAGTTAGCCCCCCCAGTGATCTGCTTGATGGGTCTCACTTCTATTCCCGGAGAATTCATATCCACCAAAAAGTAGGTCATCCCCTTATGTTTCGGCACCGTAGGATCTGTGCGCGTGACTAAGATCCCCCAATTTGAATAGTGGGCGCCTGAGTTCCAAACTTTTTGACCGTTGACAACCCATTCATCACCATCTTTCACGGCGGATGTGCGCAAGCCGGCCAGATCTGATCCGGCCGCTGGCTCACTGAAAAGTTGGCACCAGATATCTTCGCCACGCAGAATTCGTGGTAAGAATTTCTCTCTTTGCGCCTCGGTACCATGTACTTGGATGGTAGGACCGGCTAAGCCAATACCCAACATAAACACGCTAGTGTTCGGCACCTTAAACTTGGCTTCCTCTTGGGAGAAAATAATGTTTTCCAGAATGCTGCCTCCTCGACCGCCATATTGCTTTGGCCAGGTGACGCAGGCCCAACCGGCATCCGCTTTTGTCTGTTGCCACTCCCTAGCGGCAGTCACTATCTGCGAGAACTGCTCGTCGGAGCCCTCCTCTTCAAACATAGACATCATGCCTTCTTCTTCAGCATTGATGTCTTTCTCTTCAGCATGTTGGGATAGAAACGCTCTTACCTCTTCACGAATTTTGGCTTCTTGTGGGCTATCATTGAAATCCATAATTTTCTGCTCCCCTAGGTGATGTGGTTAGTCCTTATTTTAGCCATTCAAGTCATCGGGCTTTGTAATCTATCATGAATATTGAACTGTTAGTCTATTGAGACTCAGGATGAACCACAAGCGCAAATCGCGGAGACCGTTTAACCACCAGCATACTTAGCTATTAGTGAGTATTTTTGGTCAGAACCAATGCTTCTATTTTTTATTAAAAGACTCGCTTAAGTTTTTGAATATCTGTTCAATTATTGCGCGAATTAACCGGATTAATTAAATGATAATTAGCTTTGAATCTGAGTGGCTTAGACAGTACATTAACCTTGCAGAGGAGATCACACACTCTTGCTTTTGCTCATCTCTGCGAACAACAGATTGACTAATAATCAATTTTGAAATGGGGGAATAATTTGTGAAACAACTGAAAAAAAATATGACTGTAGTTTGCTTAAGCATCGCCTGCTTGGGCGCGACTGTCAGCCATGCAAATGAACGTTACATAGTTAAATTCAAAGAACAGCGAGCGAATGAAGGTCGTGCTATCTTGGCCCTAGAAGGATTGCGTGAAATTAAAGCATTGGCTTCTGACAATGCTGTGGTCACCAAGTTAGATAGAAGATCTCTAACACGCTTAAAACGAGTTGCAGCCATTGAATATATAGAACCTGACGCCAAGCGTTATCCGCAGTCAGTGGGCGAAATCACACCCTATGGCATTAATATGGTCAATGCACCGGCTATTTCCGATTCAGCTGCAGCCTCCCGCACAGTCTGTATTATTGACTCGGGATACCGAATCGATCACGAAGATTTACCTGCCGGAGCCAACGTCTCAGCCTCTCCTGATGGTGGTGCCGGAGATCCATATAGCCCGTTAAATTCCCACGGTACTCACGTAGCAGGCACGATTGCCGCGCTCTCCAACGGGCTCGGTGTGTTGGGTGTTTTACCTAGCGATCTTATCAACTTGCATATTGTCAGAGTGTTTAACGATGTTGGTAATTTCGTCTATGCCTCTGATCTCGTAGGTGCCCTAGATGAATGCGTGGAGAATGGCGCAAACATTGTCAACATGAGCCTTGGTGGGCCACAATTTTCGATTACTGAATCAAGAGCATTTAGAAATGTGCTGCGCTCAAATATATTGTCGGTAGCAGCAGCGGGTAATGATGGTACACGCGCACGAAGTTACCCCGCCTCATATTCCTCTGTGATATCAGTGGCAGCGATTGATTCTGCCAAACAGCACGCCGCTTTTTCCCAGCAAAATCGTAGCGTCGAGCTTGCTGCGCCTGGTGTCGCCGTCCGCTCTACCGTAGTGCCAGGAACAGGATTTGATGAGCGTTTAGCGGTAGACGGCATTGCTTACGAGGCGGCTGCTTTGATAGGTTCCGCCTCGGCGACAGGATCCGGACCCTTAGTGAGCTGTGGAATAGGGGATATGCCCTGCCCTGGTGGCTCTGGACAGGTCTGCTTGATTGAACGAGGCCAGGTCTCTTTCGCCGACAAAGTGAATAACTGCGCCGCAGGAGGAGGAGTCGCGGCCGTGATTTACAACAATAGCGCAGGGCTTTTTGTGGGAACCTTAGGTGGTGTTGCCACCACAATTCCTGCAGTCTCCATAGCAGGTGATGACGCATCAACTCTACTCTCTTCGGGTATTGGTGAAACCGCTAATGTTACTACCTTGGGTGGTGGAGACTATGCCTTTTTTGATGGTACCTCGATGGCCACCCCCCATGTGGCTGGCGTCGCTGCTTTGGTGTGGAGCCATCATCTAGACTGTAGCGCATCTGAAATCCGTGCAGCTTTGACAGAAACCGCCGAAGATATTGCTTCCCCGGGGAAAGACAGGCTAACGGGTTACGGATTGGTGAATGCCTCCGAGGCAAAAATTTATTTGGACAATAATGGTTGCTAGCTCCTGTTCTAAACAGAGTCAGGCGTGAAATCGAAAGGTTCCACGCCTTTTTTTTATGAAAAATCTATAAATAAGAACAATAGCTTTATAATGACTTTCTCGCCAAGTAGAGGAAAGTAGTGACATCAGATGGGAACAAATCAATCACAATCAATTAACACACTTTGGCAAGATATCTTTCGACTGGCCCAACAGCTCAGTTCGGAAGAATTACTGATATACCAAACCGCCAAACGCTACAGCGAAGAAAAGTTAATGCCACGCATTCTCGAAGCCAATCGAGAAGAGCACTTTGATGGAGCGATTATGCAAGAGATGGGCGAACTGGGATTACTTGGATTAACGATTAAGGGCTATGGCTGTGCCGGTGCCTCCTATGTGGCTTATGGATTAGCCGCACGGGCGATCGAAGCTGTCGATAGTAGCTATCGTTCTGCTTTAAGCGTGCAATCTAGTTTGGTTATGTTTCCCATTGAGGCTTTTGGCAGCGAAAAGCAAAAGCGTCAATACTTACCCAAACTGGCGTCTGGTCATTACATAGGATGTTTTGGACTCACTGAACCCAACAGCGGATCTGATCCCTCAAGCATGCAGACCAAAGCGCAAAAAACCGAACAAGGATATCTACTTTCAGGTCAGAAAACGTGGATAACTTCAGCACCACTTGCTGACTTATTTATCATCTGGGCAAAAGATGAGAGAGATCTAATTCGAGGATTTTTAATAGAAAAAGACGCACCAGGATTAGTGGTACGCAGGATCAAAAATAAGTTATCCCTCAGAGCATCCTGTACCGGTGAGATTACCTTGGACAATGTTTTTGTACCAGAAGAACAGTTACTGGGTAGTGTCACCGGTTTGAAAGGTCCATTTAGTTGTCTGAATCGTGCCCGATATGGCATTGCCTGGGGATCCTTAGGCGCAGCGGAATTCTGCTGGCAAGCAACTCGAGATTATGTGATGCAGCGCCATCAATTTGGCAAGCCGCTGGCGCATACGCAATTGATACAAAAGAAACTCGCAGACATGCAAACTGAAATCACCATTGGATTGCAAGCCGCATTGCGGGTCGGTCGACTGATGGATGAGGATAGTTTTACACCGGAAATGATTTCTCTAATCAAGAGAAATTCCTGTGGTAAGGCACTGGCCATTGTCAGGGAAGCGAGGGACATGCATGGGGCCAACGGGGTGGCTGACGAGTACCACATCATGAGGCACATGTCGAACCTAGAGGCGGTCAATACCTATGAAGGAACCCATGACGTTCACGCATTAATTTTAGGTCGCGCGCAGACTGGGCTGAATGCCTTTTTCTAATCTAAATAGAATAAGTTTATGCTCCTACAAAAAACCAATACAGAATCGTCAATTGACTTAATAACAGCAACAAACTGATTATTTGCCAAAAACGAACTGGATTTCTCTCAATGAGGGGCAATCGATTTGTGTATACATATGACCTGCTTGGATGACGCAAATCATGAAGAAACTCAGACAGAGAATCATACCTATCTTTTTTCTCTATGCTCAAAGCTTTTTCTAAGGTTTTATCTAACCAGTCGGGTATCAAAGAATTAAATTCAGTACTCCGTTGATACTCCAACTGCTGATAATCTTTTAACGTATGACATTGACTCAATTTGCCCTCGTAGGGTTTTCTTCCCGTCAACAACTCAAAAGCGATAACACCAATAGAGAAAAAATCAGACTCGATAGTAGCGCCTGCACCCAAAAACACTTCAGGCGCGCTATACTCAGCGGTGCCTAATATTTTGTCTCTTGCAATCGGTGTATTGATTTCATCAATTCCCGCAATGTGCACTGAACCAAAATCAATGATTTTGATCTGTGCGTGATCATTGATCATTATATTGCCCGGTTTCAAATCTTGATGGATGACTTCTCGGCGATGAAACGCCCGCACACCTTTGGCAATCTGTTCAACTATGTGAATGATCTGCTGAATGTTGCTGGTCTGATTATGGGTTGCCATCCATTGTTCTAGGGTTTGACCTTCTACCAACTCCGTTAAACTGTACATGAACTTTCGTGGTCTAATAGGTGCAACCACCTTCACCACATAGTCACTCTGTATGCGACTACCGATCCATTCCTCCATCACGAATCTTTCTATATAGGCAAGATCATCTTCATAATTCGCAGAAGGAGTTTTCATCACGTATTTATCACTGGTTGCAACATCCTCAACCACGTAGAGTTGACTACGTGAACTTGCGTGTATCTCTTGCAATATTCGAAACCCATCCAGTAACAAACCAGTTTTCAAGAAAGGCGGAAAGGGCAAATCTGCCAGGCGCTTTACCACATCATCAGCGGACTCTACCGGCAGGGAGGTGACTTTGATTATTTGACAACTAAGATTGTCATAACTACCTTGATCATAGGCTTGACGAACGATCTGTTCACACTTAGTTGTCAAATCGCCCTCTTCTTTGCTGACTATCTGTTGAATTTGTTTGGCATTTAACCAATCATGAACACCATCTGTGCTACAAAAGAAGATATCACCCGAGCGCACGTCCAGTGCCCGATAATCCACATCCAACATTAACCCGATCCCCATAGCTCTGGCTAAATACGCTTTGCTACGACCGATTTTAGCAACATGATCGTTTGTAAGTTGTTCCCAATCACCATCTCGTAAGCGACAAATTCGTGTATCCCCTACATGGAACAGATGTACTGTGCGTGATTTCAATACCAATGAACTAAAGGTAGTGATGTATCCTTTATCCTCTTGAATATGATGTTGGCCTTGAGAATAAAGCCAGCGATTTAAAGCGGCCAATATCTTGTGCGCAGAGGTTTTTACCGTCCAGGAGTCAGGTGTGGAGTAGTAGTCCGATAAAAAGCTACGTACAGAAATTTCACTGGCTTCTTTGCCCTCCTCGGCACTGCTCACACCATCCGCGATAGCAACGGCGATACCTTTGGTCGTCAGCAGCGGTTCATCTGGAATCACATAGCCTAAACAATCTTCATTGAGTGCCTTTTGTCCACGGTCAGAATATTGCCCAACATGAACCTCAAGTTTGGTACTGAGATGCTCAATATCCATTTCATCACTATTCAATGCGGCGTTCGGAGCAGCTATCCTACATCGATAAGTTGCACACTACCATCGGGTAATATTTCCGCCATTTTACCCCGCGGCTCTACGAGGAACTGTACCGCAACCAATACCAAGATGGCTGATCCGCCTATAATCAAGAAAAAGGTACTGTAATCCACGAAGGTTAGTACTGTGAGAAAAATGACTGCACCCACATTTCCGTACGCACCCACCATGCCCGCGATTTGACCCGTCATACGTCTTTTTACTAGGGGTACTACCGCAAACACCGCACCTTCACCTGCTTGCACGAAAAAAGAACAGCTCATGGTGGCTAATACGGCAAGAAAAATAGGCCATTGACTGTTTATTTGACTTAGAATTAGATAGCCAAATGATAGACCTAGTATTAAAAATGACAAACTTTTTCGTCGACCAAAGGTATCACTGAACCAGCCGCCGCTCGGGCGCGCCACTAAATTCATAAAGGCGAATCCAGAAGCCAACAAGCCAGCTTTTACGGGATTAAGATCGGTATAGGTTTCAAGAAAGAAGAGCGGCAACATGGATACCACTGCCAATTCGGAGCCAAAAGTTACTAAGTAAGCCAAGTCCAAGATGGCCACCTGCTTGAATTGGTAACGGTGTATCTCTTCTACAGGGCGTTTAAATACATCTATGTTGACGCGATAAATGTTATACACCTGGAAAATAAACAAAGCCACTAGTGCCAAATAAATTGCGTAGCATATCTCAATTGCAAGCAAGCCAATATTTGAAGGAGATAATTTCCAAGTTAACACGGAAAGCGCCAGATACATGGGCAAATTCATAAAAATATAGAAATAAAAATCTTTCACGCTCGACACTTCCAACCCACCATGTTTTTTTGGTTTAAAATAGGTTGAGCCTTTTGGCGTGTCTCTAGCCACTAAAAAGTAGACAATTCCATATACAAAGATAATTGCGGCAGTACAATAAAGTGCGTATCGCCAACCTTCATCCCCACCAAACCAATACGCAATTGCTGGCAAACTCATTGCCGCCGCTGCCGAACCAAAGTTTCCCCAACCCCCATAGATACCTTCAGCAATCCCAACTTGTTTGGCGGGAAACCACTCCCCTACCATGCGAATACCAATCACAAATCCGGCACCCGACACACCTAATAAAAATCGGAACAACGCAAGTTGATCAAAACTTTGTGCGCTGGCAAAACCCACACAGATAACTGAAGAGAGGATTAATAAGGTTGAATAGACCCGTCGCGGTCCATAGAGATCTACCATAATGCCCACGACAATACGTGCCGGTATCGTCAAGGCCACATTCAGGATCATTAAACCCTTCACTTGTTCGCTACTCAATTGCAGCGACTCCTGGATCAAAACCAACAAGGGCGCATGATTGAACCAAACCACAAAAGAGAGAAAAAACGCAAACCAAGTGATGTGAAGCGTTCTGATTTTAGGATCGTTTACAGCCAATAGATTTAAATTTTCGGTACTCATGAATGTTCCTTGCAAGACAGCTTGTCTCCACAGAGACGCAAAAGTTGCGCGCCTCAGAGCAATCCATATGCCATGCTGTGTACGTTGAAGGAGCGCAATGCTTTACCAACCAGTTAACAATAACTTAGCCGTCCTTTAGGATGAGAACTGCATACGCTTTGAACGGCATTGATGATTTTATAGTCAAGACTGTGCACCAGAATGTGGCCTCACGGGAATTGCCTCCCTCATTTGGTGCTTAGAAACGCAGGTCAATTTTCCCTCAGGATTGTTTATTGTTTATATTCAATTGCTTATCATATCGATTCTAGTGGCATAGCTATTGCTGAGAGCCAGCGGAAACGAATGACCGTGGATCGCAAACAACCTGGGTCAACAAAACTGATGAACATCATCTTTTCAATATCAACTGAATAAACGGGGTACACATGCGTGACGCGCATCGACCGAACATCATCGTCATCGGCAACGGCATGGTCGGCCAAAAATTACTGGAAAATCTAGTAGAAGCTGAAGTACATAAGCAGTTTAATATTCTGACTTTTTCTGAGGAACCTCGCCCAGCGTACGATAGAGTGGCGCTAAGTTCTTTTTTTTCAGGCAACCGTGCAGAGGATTTGTCTCTCGTACCCGAGGGATTCTTTCAACAGAACGGTATCGGCTTACAACTTTCAGAAGCCGTCACTGAAATTGATAGGGCTAAAAAAGAAGTGTGTACCGAGGCCGGGAATCGCTATACCTACGAGCTATTGATTCTTGCCACCGGATCTTATCCATTCGTGCCACCGTTACCGGGGCGTGATCGAAAACACTGCTATGTCTATCGCACGATCGAAGATCTTGAAGCAATTGCTGCTTGCGGCAAACAGAGTCAGATCGGCGTCGTGGTTGGCGGCGGCCTATTGGGTTTAGAAGCCGCTAAGGCACTAAAAGACATGGATCTAGAAACCCATGTGGTAGAGTTCGCACCCAGACTCATGGCGGTACAGGTAGATGAAATCGGTGGACAGTTATTACGCAGTAAAATTGAAGCCTTAGGCGTACAGGTCCACACACAGAAAAACTCAAAAGAAATTGTGGATGGTAATCAACATCTGCATCGCATTAATTTCGTTGACGGCGAACATCTTGAAACCGACATGATTGTGTTTTCCGCGGGGATCCGACCTCAGGATGCATTGGCGCGCCAATGCGACTTAGCTTTGGGAGAGCGAGGCGGTATCGTCATCAATGACCATTGCCAAACCTCCGATAC
The DNA here is from genome assembly GCA_002432655.1 of Thiotrichaceae bacterium UBA5859. Lineage (GTDB taxonomy): Bacteria > Pseudomonadota > Gammaproteobacteria > UBA5859 > UBA5859 > UBA5859. The sequence continues at coordinate 40,369 of DJFZ01000055.1, forward strand.
CTCTATTTACGCCATTGGTGAATGCGCCTTATGGCAAAATCGTATTTTTGGGCTGGTGGCACCCGGCTATCAAATGGCAAAGGTAGCAGCAGAACATATCGCCGGCGGATCGGCTGCTTTTACTGGTGCAGATATGAGTACCAAATTAAAGCTATTGGGCGTGGATGTGGCCAGCGTTGGCGACGCTCACGCTCGTACGGAAGGTGCGCGTTGTTTCAATTATTTGGATGAAATTAAAGGTGTCTACAAAAAGGTGGTAGTAGACGCTAAACGCGAACGTCTGCTCGGTGCCGTGCTAGTAGGAGATGCTGAGGAATACGGTACACTCCTACAAATGACACTGAATGACATGCCGTTGCCGGAAAATGTCGATTCTTTGATTTTGCCACACTATGATGGCAGCGGCATGACAGGGCTGGGCGTCGACGCTCTGCCGGAATCCGCGCAAATATGCTCCTGTAACAACGTCAGTAAAGGAGATATCTGCCAGGCAGTGGGTTCGGGCGCAACCACACTTGCGGCCATTAAAGAGGCCACCAAAGCCTCTACTACCTGCGGTGGCTGCACCGCTCTAGTCGGTCAAGTATTAAATGCGGAATTACTCAAATTAGGTGTCGAGGTAAACACAGATATCTGTGAGCACTTCCCTCACACTCGTCAGGAGTTGTATCACATAGTACGTATCAACAACATCCAAACATTCGCTGAATTGATAGAAAAACACGGCAAAGGTAGGGGCTGTGATATCTGCAAACCCGCGGTAGCTTCTATTCTGGCTTCTTGTTGGAATCAATATATTCTAAAACCGGAACATAGCCAGTTACAGGATACAAACGATAGATTCTTAGCCAATATGCAAAAAAACGGTACCTACTCGGTAGTGCCTCGTGTGCCAGGTGGCGAAATCACCCCTGACAAACTCATTGCCATTGGTGAAGTGGCAAAAAAATACGACTTGTATACGAAAATAACCGGTGGTCAAAGAATAGATTTGTTCGGTGCCAGGCTCGAGCAGTTGCCCGCCATATGGGAAGAACTTATCGCCGCTGGATTTGAAAGCGGTCATGCCTATGGTAAAGCAATGCGTACGGTGAAATCCTGTGTAGGCAGTACTTGGTGTCGGTATGGCGTGCAAGACAGCGTAAGCATGGCGATTCAAATCGAAAATCGTTATCGCGGCGTGCGCTCTCCCCATAAGTTAAAGCTAGCCGTATCCGGATGTACTCGAGAATGCGCTGAAGCACAGAGTAAAGATGTCGGTGTGATCGCAACTGAAAAAGGGTGGAATCTCTATGTCTGCGGCAACGGCGGCATGAAGCCGAGACATGCCGATTTACTGGCATCGGATCTCGACGATCAGACTTTGATCCAGTACATCGATCGCTTTTTGATGTTTTATATACGCACGGCCGATCGTCTACAGCGCACTTCCGTCTGGTTAGACAATCTAGAAGGCGGTATTGACTATGTCCGACAGGTAGTCTGTGAAGATTCTTTATCCATCGCCACAGAATTAGAAAACGACATGCAGTCTCTAATAGATAGCTATGTGTGTGAATGGCGCTACACTGTCGAAAATGAAGAAGAACGTAAGCGATTCTCTCATTTTGTAAATAGTTCTGAACCGGATAGCGGTGTTCAATTCGTCAAAGAGCGCGGGCAAATTCGCCCGGCTTCGACAGATGAGCTCCAGCAAATCCCTACGCAGGCAATAAATTAGAGCCTGTTCCTGTTTGAATATTGCGCTGACTATTTTTGACCAACGGCACTCAACAGCATGTATTTTGTTGAATGAATAGTTTGGCGTTAACCAATTTAGGAGCCGTCAACCCATGACATTAAAGTGGACTCAAGTTTGTCTTCTTGAAGAGATTTTACCGAACACCGGTTGTTGCGCGTTGTATAATCAAATGCAGATCGCAATATTTCGGGTAGATAGTTCGGAACAACTATATGCGGTACAAAATTATGATCCCCTTGGCGAAGCGAATGTCTTATCGCGAGGCATTGTAGGCGATGTCAATGGAGAATTAGTTGTGGCTTCACCCCTGTATAAACATCACTACTCATTAAAAACAGGAAAATGTTTGGAAGACGAAACGGTTCAAATTCAAACCTATCCTATCCGAGTGGAAAATGGCCGAGTGGAACTCGGTACGGTTTCTTCACATTAATACACTACTTAGGCAGTTTAAATGAGTCATTTCCTAGATAGATTACAGTTTTTCAAAAAAAAACAAGGACAATTTGCGGACGGCCATGGTGAGATCAGCAATGAAGATCGCTCCTGGGAAGATGGTTATCGTCAACGCTGGCAGCACGATAAAATTGTCCGCTCTACCCATGGTGTCAATTGCACCGGATCCTGTAGCTGGAAAATATACGTTAAAAACGGCCTAGTGACTTGGGAGACTCAACAGACGGATTATCCGCGTACTCGCCCAGACTTACCCAACCACGAACCGAGAGGATGTCCCCGGGGTGCCAGCTATTCTTGGTACATATATAGTGCTAATCGACTCAAATATCCATTGATTCGCAAAAAGCTGGTGCAATTATGGCGGGCCGCTAGGCAAACTCACGATCCCGTAGATGCCTGGGAATCTATCGTAGAAGACAGCGAGAAAGCGGCAACCTATAAGCAACAGAGAGGTTTAGGCGGTTTTGTCCGGGCAACTTGGGATGAAGTGAATGAAATCATCGCCGCTGCCAATACCTACACAATTAAACAGTACGGCCCTGATCGAGTATGTGGTTTTTCACCGATACCTGCCATGTCGATGGTGTCCTACGCAGCCGGTACTCGCTATTTGTCCTTAATTGGCGGTACTTGTTTGAGCTTTTATGACTGGTATTGCGATTTACCCCCTAGCTCTCCTCAAGTGTGGGGAGAACAAACCGATGTGCCCGAATCTGCCGATTGGTATAACTCCAATTTTTTGATCTTATGGGGTTCAAATGTGCCGCAAACTCGAACACCGGATGCACATTTCTATGCCGAAGTACGTTACAAAGGCACCAAAAGCGTGGTCATTACTCCCGACTTTTCAGAGGCATCAAAGTTTGCCGACCTCTGGCTTGCGCCTAAACAGGGAACGGATGCTGCGCTCGCAATGGCCTTTGGGCATGTGATCTTAAAAGAGTTTCACGTAGACAATCCGAGTCCATACTTCTTGAATTATTGTCGTCAATATACGGATATGCCGCTGTTGGTCAAATTGGTGCCTCACGAAGACGGCGCCTTTAAAGCAGATCGTTTTCTTCGCGCTTCAGATTTTAACGATGCGTTGGGTGAGGAGAACAACCCCGAGTGGAAAACAGTGGGCTATGACGAACATTCAAAGCAATTTTGTGTGCCCACTGGATCAATAGGTTTTCGCTGGGGGGAGCAAGGTAAATGGAATATTGAAGAGAAGGACGCCACTGGTCAAGCCACCCAGTTATCTCTGACTCTACTCGACCAACGAGATGAGGTGGCTTCCGTTGCATTCCCCTACTTTGGCGGAAACGAACGTGAACACTTTCAACATACGGCACACAACGATGTATTGTATCGCAACATTCCTACGAAGAAAGTGACTTTGTCTACTGGCGAAGAAGTCTTAGTTGCCACTGTCTATGATCTATTATTGGCTCACTACGGTATTGATCGCGGTTTAGGTGGCGACAATGTCGCGACAAGTTACGACGATGACATTCCTTGCACACCAGCGTGGCAACATAAAATTACTGGCGTTAAATCTCAAGATGTGATCACCGTAGCCCGTCAGTTTGCCGAGACCGCCCATAAAACTAAAGGGCGCTCCATGATTATCGTGGGTGCGGGGCTGAACCACTGGTATCACAACGATATGAACTATCGCGGCTTAATAAATATGCTGTTGATGTGCGGCTGCGTGGGCCAAACAGGCGGTGGCTGGTCGCATTATGTGGGCCAGGAAAAACTTCGACCACAAACCGGATGGACAGCGCTCGCGTTCGCTCTCGATTGGAATCGTCCACCCAGACAGATGAATGGCACCTCTTTTTTCTATAATCATACCAGTCAATGGCGTTACGAAAAGGTGGGTATTGAAGAGATCCTTTCGCCGTTAGCGGATAAAGAAAAATATTCCGGTAATGTTTTAGACTATAACATTCGTGCCGAGCGTATGGGTTGGTTACCAAGCGCACCACAACTGAATACTAATCCGTTGAATTTGGCTGCTCGAGCGGAAGAGAATAACTTATCAGTAGAAGAGCACCTATGTACCGAACTGAAGTCTGAACAGATCTCAATGGCTTGTGAAGATCCGGAAGATCCACAAAATTTTCCCCGTAATTTATTTGTCTGGCGTTCTAATATTTTGGGTTCAAGTGGTAAAGGTCACGAATATTTCTTACATCACTTGTTAGGTACCAAACATGGACTGTTGGGCAAAGAACTGGGTGACGACACGAACTTAAAACCAGAAGAGGTAAATTGGCATGAGCAAGGTGCCACCGGGAAGCTGGATCTGTTGGTCACTTTAGACTTTCGTATGTCTACCACCTGCCTCTATTCAGACATCGTGTTACCCACAGCCAGTTGGTATGAAAAGGATGATTTAAACACCTCCGACATGCACCCTTTTATTCATCCATTATCTGCAGCAGTAGATCCAGTATGGGAATCGAGAACTGACTGGGATATCTACAAAGGAATAGCGAACAAATTTTCTGAAGTCTGTGTCGGCCACTTAGGCAAAGAAAAAGATGTGGTATTGACCCCGCTGATGCACGATTCCCCTGGTGAAATTGCCCAGCCCTTTGAGGTAAAAGATTGGAAAAAAGGAGATTGCGATCCCATTCCTGGGAAAACCATGCCGCAGATTAGCGTCATCGAACGCGACTATCCAAACACTTATAAAAAGTTCACCTCTCTTGGACCTTTGATGGAGTCCTTAGGCAACGGTGGCAAAGGCATTCATTGGGATACAAAAACGGAAGTAGAATTCCTCGGCAAATTGAATCATCCCGTCTTAGATGAGGGTGTTTCTAAAGGACGGCCACAAATTGAAAGCGCCATTGACGCCGCTGAGGTAATCTTGTCTTTAGCACCAGAAACCAATGGTCAAGTCGCCGTAAAAGCCTGGGAATCCCTAGGTAAAATCACCGGCCGCCAACACACTCATTTGGCAGAACCAAAACAAGACGAAAAAATACGTTTTCGAGACATACAAGCGCAACCGAGAAAAATTATCTCTTCCCCCATCTGGAGTGGGCTCGAAGATGAACATGTCAGTTACAATGCAGGATACACAAACGTGCATGAGCTGATCCCCTGGCGCACCCTAACCGGAAGGCAACAGTTCTATTTGGATCACCAATGGATATTGGCTTTTGGTGAAGGCTTTTGCCAATATCGTCCACCAATAGATACCAAGACTGTGAACCCGATATTAAATAAGACGCCTAATGGCAATCGAGAAATTGCGTTAAATTGGATTACGCCTCACCAAAAATGGGGTATCCACAGCACCTATACTGAAAACCTGCTGATGCTTACTCTTTCAAGAGGTGGTCCCATTATTTGGTTGAGTGAGGTGGATGCAGCAAAAGTCGACATTGCTGATAATGATTGGGTAGAAGTGTTTAACGTCAACGGGGCGTTAACCGCGCGCGCTGTGGTCAGCCAACGGGTAAATGAAGGCATGACGATGATGTATCACGCCCAGGAACGTATCGTCAATAATCCAGGCGCTGAAACCACCGGCACCAGAGGCGGTATTCACAACTCGGTCACTAGAGTGGTACTCAAACCCACCCACATGATAGGCGCCTACGCGCAGTTCAGTTATGGTTTTAACTATTACGGTACTGTCGGTTCTAATCGAGATGAATTTGTTATTGTGAGAAAAATGAATGAAATTGATTGGCTCGACGGTGAAAGTCAACCCTACAAGCAAACAGACGGAGCAGTAGTTTAAATGAAAATACGCGCACAGATCGGTATGGTATTAAATTTAGACAAATGTATTGGTTGTCATACCTGCTCTATTACCTGTAAGAACGTTTGGACTTCCCGAGAAGGCACCGAATACGCTTGGTTTAACAACGTCGAAACTAAACCCGGTGTCGGCTATCCAAAAGAGTGGGAGAATCAGGATCGGTGGAAAGGTGGTTGGAAGCTGAAAGGCAATGGTGAATTGCAACCTAAAATTGGTGGCAAATTTAGGGTGCTGGCCAATATTTTTGCCAATCCAGACTTACCAGAAATCGACGACTATTACGAACCATTCGACTTTGATTACCAACACCTACATGAAGCGCCAGAGGGCAAACACCAACCCACTGCACGACCTCGCTCACTGATCTCCGGTGAACGCATGGAAAAAATAGAATGGGGGCCAAACTGGGAAGAAATTCTGGGTACAGAATTCAAGAAAAGATCAAAAGACAAAAATTTTGACCAAGTACAAAAGGAGATTTACGGTCAATTTGAGAACACATTCATGATGTACTTACCGCGTCTATGTGAGCACTGTTTAAATCCTGCTTGTGTAGCCACTTGCCCGTCCGGTGCAATTTACAAACGAGAAGAAGACGGCATTGTACTTATCGACCAAGATAAGTGTCGTGGTTGGCGCATGTGCGTGAGTGGATGTCCTTATAAAAAAATCTACTATAACTGGAAATCAGGCAAGTCGGAAAAATGTATCTTTTGCTATCCTCGTATAGAGGTGGGACAACCTACTGTTTGCTCCGAAACCTGTGTGGGTCGTATTCGCTATCTCGGTGTGTTGCTCTATGATGCAGATCGAATTGCGGAAGTGGCTGCCACACCCAACGATCAAGATCTCTATAAAAAACAGCTAGAGATATTCTTAGATCCGAATGATCCAGACATCATTGCGCAGGCCAGAAAAGATGGCGTTCCAGACAATTGGTTGGAAGCAGCGCAGCGTTCACCAGTTTATATGTTAGCAATGGACTGGCAACTTGCCCTACCCTTACACCCGGAATACCGCACCTTGCCCATGGTTTGGTACGTGCCTCCCCTGAGTCCAATTCAGAGTGCTGCGGACAGCGGCGCCATCGGCATGAATGGCATCATTCCAGATGTCGACAGTTTGCGGATCCCACTAAAATATCTTGCCAACATGCTCACCGCAGGAGACGAAGCACCAGTGTTACTGGCCCTAAAGAGACTCCTCGCCATGCGCGCCTATAAGCGAAGCGAAGAAGTGGATGGAGAAGTCAATCATAAAGTTTTGGATGAAGTTAACCTCACTCGCGAACAGGTTGAAAGCATGTACCGCTATTTGGCTATCGCCAATTATGAAGATAGGTTTGTCATCCCAACCGGCCACCGAGAATATGCAGTGGAGGCGTTCCCAGAAAAATCGGGTTGTGGCTTCAGCTTCGGTAATGGTTGCTCCGATGGGAACTCAAACCTAGGTCTATTTGGTAATAATCGCGCCAATTCAACCACAGTGAAGTCCTTGTCTGGATCTGAGTCTGCCACCGAAGGCAATCCATTAGAGATCCGTCAATTATTCTCCTCCCGACGCTAAGAGGTGATGAATGAAAAACCTTAAGCTCATCTCTATTCTGCTCTCCTATCCAGAGCCTAGTTGGTTCTGTGAATTCGATAACATGATTGAATACATCAATGCAGATCAAGAGTTCACCCCGGAGCAGAAGCAAAAACTATTAGAGTTTATTGAGTTACTCTCTTCTGAAGATGTTCTGGACTCTCAGGAGCGTTATGTGGCTACCTTTGATAGAGGCCGCTCTGTATCTATGTTGCTGTTCGAACATATCCACGGCGAATCAAGAGATAGAGGCCAAGCCATGGTGGATTTGCTGCACACTTACGAATCACGCGGATTTGAACTGAGCGTATCAGAACTACCCGATCACTTAACTGTTTTTTTAGAATTTCTATCCCAATGTGCTCCCGAGGAATCTGTTCTATGGCTTTCTGAGGTTTCGAATATATTGGTTCTCATTTGTTCTAGACTCTACGAACGGCAGAACCCTTATTCAGATCTTTTCAAAATACTCTGCGAGCTCGGCGGAATAACTGAGTTTGATAACCAAACGCTGAACCAGGTGAAATTGGAGCCAAGGGATGATACACCCGATGCTCTCGACAAGGTTTGGGAAGAAGAGGCGGTACGTTTTGTTGGTAATAATGTCATGGGGGGCGTACCCGCTTCTTCTGACCAACAATCTATAAACGACCTAACGCTTAAATCTATATCATAAAGGAGCCAAACCATGGCATGGTTGAATCATTTCATTCACGAAATTCTTTTTGGGCTTTTCCCTTATTTCGCTCTGACGGTTATGGTACTAGGTTCAATCATAAGATTTGACCGCGAACAATATACTTGGCGAAGCGGATCCAGTCAGATGTTGCGCAATAAATCATTTAGGTTGGCAAGTAACCTATTTCATTTCGGCATCTTATTTCTCATGCTAGGTCATTTTGTCGGACTCTTAACGCCACCCAAAATCTATCATGCATTTGGATTATCGACAGCGGACAAACAGATCCTTGCTATGAGCGCTGGAGGGGCTGCTGGCATTGTTTGTTTTGTCGGACTAACCATGTTGTTACATAGACGGCTCTACGATCCCAGGATTAGAGCAACGAGTTCATTTAGCGATATTTTGATTCTTCTACTCATTTATGCGCAGTTGATCTTGGGTCTTTTTTCAATTGTTGTTTCCGCGTTTCATATGGATGGTACACAGATGGTATTGCTGGCAGAGTGGGCCCAACGAATTGTCAGTTTCAGATCTGATGCCGCCGATCAACTCCTACACGTGAATTGGGTATATAAGTTACATGTGTTTCTCGGACTCATTATCATCTTAGTATTTCCTTTCACACGATTGATACACATCATCAGTGCCCCGATATGGTATCTAGGCAGAAGTTATCAGATTGTGAGAACCAGAAGGTAAGCATATGTCCAATCCCATCGAAATCAAAATATCAGAGCCACTACATACCCAGAGCCCAGCTGAATCTGTTGATACTGTTGTTAAAGTCAATGGGCAAACCATCAGCGAAGAGACCATTGCTCGGGAAATGCAATATCACCCAGCAGACAATCAAGAGCAAGCATATTTTCTGGCCACCCAAGCGTTGGTGATCCAAGAGGTTCTCTGTCAACGTGCTGACTCTCTATTCGTCAATCAAAAAACCAAGTTAACTTTAAATACAGACAAAAAAATCGAAGCTGTGCTAGAAGAGGAAGTAGCAGTACCTACCCCTTCTGAGCCAGAACTCAGGCGGTATTATTCTCAGAATGAAGACAAATTTAGAACCGGCGATTTGTTGGAAGTCAGCCATATCTTGTTGGCAGCCGCACCAGAAGATGCCGTCATGCGACAACAACTGAAAGAAAAGGCGTATCTACTCATTGAACAATTAGTTAAACAACCCAAGAAATTTTCTAAATTGGCGAAAACCTATTCCGCCTGCCCTTCCAACAATACGGGCGGCAGTCTTGGACAAATTAGCAAAGGTCAAACCGTTGTGGAATTTGAAAAAGCCTTACAAACCTTGCCTGAAGGACTTTCACCGCACCCAATTGAATCTCGTTACGGCTTTCATATAATTCGTATAGACAGAAGAGTAGAAGGTAAATTGTTGCCATTTGAGTTGGCGCGAGATCGCATACATCAATACATGTTTGAACAGGTACAAAGACGCGCCATCAGTCAATACATTTCTCTATTATTAGCAGAGGCAGAAATTGAAGGCTTTGACATCAATACGCCTTCTAGTCCTCTGGTCCAGTAGAAAAAAATAGCCACTCAACTAGAGTGGCTATCCGATGGCCAGATGATGCTATCAATCTCTCTAAATGTTTCGCACACTCACCTTAGGCAGATTTTCGGTTTCTTTTTCTTTAAACTCTCCTGCCCCCATACCCAATTGATCAGGGAAGAAGAACTGCACATCTAGATCAATTTCTTGAAAGTCTTTAGGTAGTTCGTAGACATCGAAACCTGCCCTGGGATACGCACCTGGAAAATTTTCAAATTTCATTTCATCATTCGGATCATCTACATATAGTAGTTTAACGCCCACAGGAAAGGTCTCTGGTATATTGATTCTGGCAAATACGTCCCAACCGTAAGGACTAGATAACCATAGCCAAGAACGTTCACGATCGATGTCTAAATTCTTTTCAAAATCACTTAGTTTCCCGTCGACAATGCCCCAGGCGTTAACATCCGGGGAAATGGCAGAATTAAAACGTGCACCGGTCTGCTCGTTAAAATCTAATGCAATATAGATGTGAGGCTCCACCAGAAAACGAGTCAAAATATCTGCTCCGGGGATATTAATTCGCGCCTTAAACCCAAGCATTTGATCAAAAATATTCATCTGTGCACGAATTTTAAATACAGGCACTTTGGCAACCACCACAGTCAATTTAATGATAACGTTGGTTTTTACGGGCCCGCTCACAGCGCCTACCGGCACAGCTTTAATATCTTCAAAAGTGTTGAGATTAACTCTGGGCGCGAATCTCGTTAATACGCCGGTATCTATTTCTGCAAACACAGAATCCAATACTCTAGCGCCGGCCATGGGTCCAATCAAAGGATAAAAATCTTCGAAATTGAGAAAATTTTTGGTATCAGTATCAAATCCGTAAAAGGTGGTTTTAGCAGCGGAAGTTTCGAAATCGTAAGTCACATAGCTGACTTCGGAACGTTGAGAAGACCCCTTCACAATGTATATGTATCTCTTATTACCGTCCCGCTCTAATTCTACTTCTTTGACAATATCTAAACCGGTTTCTCCAGCCGTGGAGAGGTGCTCGCCGGTATCACGGTACATAAACACCAATTGATCGTTCTTATCTAAAATGCCTAATGTGCCGTCTATCTTGCCTTCACCTTCTAAATAAACCCAACCCTTAGTATCGTATTCATCAAATTGAAAGGGAATGGGGATCACTTTCCCATCTCGAATGGTCACTACAGACAATTGCTCTAGTGATTCACCTAATAAATCTCCCAATTCTTCTCCCCGTAACTCAACTGGATATAAATAGGTAAAGTGGCTAAACCCCATTTCTGCGATTGCACTGGAAAGTTGTTCTGGAGAGAGTTGCGTCATTAATTCGCTATTCTTAGCGAGATAAGTTGGATCTTTCTTGTATTCTTTTAATAAAGATTGAAACTGTTCATCGGGCAAGTACTCAAATTTTGCTTGAATGCCCGGCGAGATGAGAAATACAGATAAAGAAAAAAACCAAGCATAACGACTTGCAAAAATTGATTTAGATATTTTTTTTCTCATTTTTGGCCATCCTCAAAATTAATAATTGACATTAGTGACGATGCATCTTTAGCTACAGAATAAAAGGTCCATAGTCAATATTGGACTGTTTATTCCCTACTAATTAGTCTGCTAATAGACTACTGCAATTTTTTTATTTAGAACTACTATTTATTTTTGATTCAATTCAACAGGCGAAAATTCTACGCATGTCACGCTAAAATCGCCAACATTTGTATTTATTGAACGTTAAACAAAAGCGGCCGTTGGACCATACTTAATTCTCATTGGTGGAATACACTAAAAACACATTACCAGCTTTCTCACCAAAGATTTTATAACCGGAATTGACATACAGCTGGTTTCCCACGATCACCGGACCATCTGCATCCAAAGAACCACCTTTACCGATCTTGCCATCAGTGGTTGGTACTTCCGCTGTCGTATCCACTTGCCAAAGCACCTTACCGTTAACCGCGTCATACGCACGTAAATGACCGTCCAGTGCCCCGGAGAAGATCACACCCGGAATCGCGCTCGGTGCGGCTGACAGTCCAGGATCACACTCTTCTCTATTTTCACAGATTGGCAGTGACGGCGTCTCCCACAAGACAGACCCATCTGTTGGAGACAGAGCATACAGACCAGGCACCTTGCTCATGCTCGGATCTTCCGGAAGTGGCGCATTTAAGCCGGGAATTTCCTGAAGATAATCGGAAACTGGCACATATAAGCGCTCGCCATCAAAAGTTAACCCCCAGTGGATACCACCTAGTGCACCGCCCCGGCCGACGCGTTTTTGCCAGATGAGTTGACCACCGTTATCCGGATCTAATGCGTAAACAACGCCATTCTTTTGCCCTGCAAATATCATATCTTTGCCATTTGCCAAGGTTGCGAGTAATGGGGAAGCACCAAAATCCAAGTCTAATCCTGGGTTCTCAGGACAGTTAATTGCACCAGGTAGTGCGCAACCAAAATTCCAGGCATCATTGCTCGTGGCTTGGAACACCCACTTCATTTCCCCGTTTTTAAGATCCATTGCCAATATCGCATCACTGGTATTGGTGGCAGGATGGGAATAATTTTCACCTGTACCGACATACAATAGGCCGCGTTTTTCGTCTATGGTGGGACTGTTCCAGATGGGCGCTCCAGATGGCCCATACTGTGAAACAAACAATTTATTTCTTCCTTGTTTCGTAGGTGCCTCCGACACGTACTGTTGCCATATTATTTCACCCGATTTTGCATCTAAGGCGGCAACAGAGCCGCGAAATTTACAGCAGCTGTAAAACGGTATCGCCGGTAATGCTACCTCAAAGGACGAGACTGGTACGTAAAGTATGCCATTGTGGAGCGTGGGAGAACCAGTGATAGTTGCGGCAATGTGATCATCAAGGGAGGTCTTCCATACTCTCTCTCCAGTTGCGGCCCGCACCGCATGTGCATTGCCAAAAAAATCGCCAAAGAAAAGTAGTCTCTCCCCTCCAGCTCCAGCATAACCAATAGAAATCGCTGTTCTGATTTCCGGGCTAATACCGAATCCGTCACTAGTTTTATACTGCCAGCGTATACAACCTGTTTCTCTGTCTAAGGCGTAGAGCTTACCCTTCTGGCTACCAACAAATATCGTGTCCTCCGTTATCGCTGGTTGAGAACGCGCTTTATTTGCACGTGGGAAACGAAATGCCCATTTTAGGGTGAGCTTGGAGACCGAGTCTTTATCGATAGCAACTGTGTCACTATCTAAGTAGCGTGTGTTAGTAGGTGTGAATCCCCAACCACTAGCCAAAATTTTTGCGGTGTCATTGTAGTTTTGGTTGGTTTGTTCTGAACATAATTTGGCGGATACAGAAAAACTAAAAGTAACAGAAAATACAGCTAGAATAATTCTATTCAACATGACCTCGGCTCCTTGGGCAAACTGAACTTAGTATTATGATTATAAGTTTGCTTAAAGATACCTAAATTTTATCTTGATTGATAGAATTAATCTCATCACAGGCCTGCAATGCAGCAGCCTCTGATCCAAGCACAATAGAGAGCCACTTAGTTGTGGGCTGTTCTTCCAATCCTACTTTTAATGCCATCGTTAGGGGCACAGAAAGCAACATGCCTACTGGACCTAATATCCAACCCCAAAATACTAATGAGAGAAAAACCACCAGTGTCGATAGGCCCAAACCTTTGCCCATCACCCGAGGCTCGAGAATATTTCCCATGAATACATTAACTAATAGAAAACCACCAGCTACTGCGAGCGCCTGACCGACACCCAGTTGAACCAGTGCCAGAAGCACCGCCGGAAAGGCAGCAATAATGGAGCCTAGGTTGGGAATATAATTAAGCAAAAAGGCCACTAATCCCCAAAGTAATGCGTAGTCGACTCCCAATATCAACAGCCAGACGGCGATGATGGCTCCGGTGGCCAGGCTGATAACTGTTTTAATCGCCAGGTAGTGACGAACGTTCACTAATATCTTTTTAAATTGCTGGAAGGAATCTTCTGAAGAACCGAAGATTGCCTTAATTTTAGCCGGATAACTTGTTATCTCCAGTAATATAAACACTACTGCCAATATAATTAGAAAAGCATTCGTCAGCACACCTCCTAATTCAGTTAAGGTGCTGGCCACCACTTGCATGGCCACGGCGGGGTTAAAGTATTCAAACACCAATTCGTTGGAAATACGAATACCGAACCGTGATAACCAGTTAATAATATCGTCAAATATCATTTGCAATCTTTGTTGGTATAGAGGTAGATCCTCAGAGAACCCAGCCAGGGAAGTACCTATCAACGCGCCCACCATGAGAAAAATAAATACTGACGCGATTAAAATTAGGCTTAAAGAAATTGAAGTGGGTATACCTTTGCTGTTTAACCAGATATAGGGGGGAGCAAATATAACCGCTAGAAATATGGATAATATAAACGGTACTACGATCGGTTGGGCCATGCGCATCCCAGCAATAATAATGATTAAGTAGGCCAAAACAGACAATACTTTTAAGGTGGTGCTTCCAGAATCATGATCATTAGGTTGCATAAGATTTATATCAATCAATGTGATGCCGCAGGGCGTTTGAATTAAGGTAAATCTAGATCTAAAACTTCGTTTAGTAGCTGTTTCAATTGTTGTGTGGTAAATGGTTTTTGTAAGAAACCAGAGATACCTTCATTGCGAAATTGTTGCATGGATTCTTGTTCAGTAAAACCACTCATGAGTAATACTTGGATTGCTGGATCGATCTCCTTTAGGGCGTGATAGGTCTCCACGCCGTTCATACGAGGCATGGTCAAATCTAGGATCACTGCCGAAAATTCCGGATTTGATCGATAAAGTTCTACAGCTTGCTCGCCACTATTCACCATTTGGGTCCTTAACCCGAAAGATTCAAGCATACGTACTGTAACAATTGCCACCGTTTCTTCATCATCAACCACCAGTATGGCATCACCTTGAGCATCTAAATCACTGGCGATAACTCTGCTCGTTTCGGCAATTTGAGCGACTGCGGGTAATAATATTTTTATTTTGGTACCTGCGCCTAATTCACTACTGACTTGAATGGCACCTTGGTGCGCACGCACGATCCCCAACACAGCTGCTAATCCAAGCCCTCGCCCACCCGGTTTGGTGGAAAAGAAAGGATCAAATAATTTTTCTTGAGCAGGTTCGGTCAAACCAACACCGTTATCCTCAACTTCCAAAAATACAAAGTCACCTGAAAAACTTTCTGGTGAATAGATCATCGTACTCGCGTCGTGACTTGTCACCCGTTGCATTCCGGTACTCAAGCGAATCACGCCACTTCTGTGGCCAATAGCATCTGACGCGTTAGTGACCAAGTTCAAGAAAATTTGTCGTATTTGAGTGGCATCTGCCGAAATGTTCGGCAAACCCTCCTTCAGACAAAAATCTACAATAATTCCTTTATTCACTGACAACTTCAATAACTGTTTGCAATCTCGTAATAGGTTATTAATGTTTTGCGGTTGCACAAAATACTTGCCTTTGCCCGCGTAGGCTAACATCTGTTTACACAATTCTGCTGCGCGAATCGCGGAAGTCTCTATTTGCTCTAAATGGGACTCCAATCGAGATTCTGGCTCCAACTGCATACGCGCTAAGTTTGCATTACCAAGAATACCGGTCAAAATATTGTTAAACTCATGGGCAATCCCCCCCGCTAGCATGCCTAGGCTTTCATACTTTTGCCCTTCTTGCATTTTCTTTGACATCATACGCCGGACATCTTCCGACACTTTCCTATCGGTAATATCCTGCAGCGTGCCGTTGATGCGTACCAGCTCACCAAACTCGTTTGTCTCTCTCTCAAGATTAGTGTAAACCCAACTCCAGCCATAGGCGCCGTGAAATATTCTAAATTCGATACTGGATATCTCTGAACCTTGCTTAATATTCTCTAAAGCTTGCCTCAGTTGCTCTCTGTCTTCTTCGTGTACCTTTTCTAAAATATTGTCGATGGTTAGGGGGCCACTGGTAAAATCCAATCCAAAGTGTTCGAATCCGTTGCCCAGAAACATGCGTTCCCCATTGGCTACATCGATAGTCCAGTTAAAGATTTTCATGCGCTGAAAACCGCGCTCTAGGTTTCTTTCTCGCTCTATAGTTTCCTGGGAAGCACTATCTCCTGGCACAATGGTGATACATGCAGCTAATTTATCTTGAAAACTAATTGCTTGTGCAAAGGCTCGAGCCCACCTGCACTCCCCATCCCCAGGTTTTACCTTCACAATAAATGGATTGGCGGGAACAGGGTTCGACACCAATTGCTGCAGAACTTCAGCGATTCCGCTGGTACCAAAATCTATGATGAGATCTTGAAGGTATGACTGCTCCAGCTCCTCTTGAGACAAGCCAGTAAATTTTGACGCACCGCAATTCGCAAGCAGGATTTGCAAACTTTCCGGATCAACGACTACGTAAAGATGATGGGAGTTATCGAGAACAGTCCCGAAATAGGCTTCGTTCATGGATCTGGGATTCGTGTTTCTGAATTTGACTTAAACGCCGATCTAAACTTAACTGAATAATTTGGATACCCGAACGGCACAGGATGGGTAGTTCAATTAGTACACTCAGCAGCTTAGCTATGTTCAATTCGAGAAGCAAGTATTCTAACTAGTTCTGGTGATTAAAATTCTTCAGACAGCTGGTAGAGCAAGTCCTGAACCTCTCCTATTATCACTTCCAAATGCTCCAAATCCAAGTCTAGGACGTCAAGAATCATATCACAAGAGCGCTGCCATTCAATATCTGCCAGGCAATTCTGGCACTCTTTGCAATGATGTATCGACAGGTTGAGAATACCCACATATGAATTGTATTGTTTGGCATCCTTTCCCTCTAAGAACATAGTTTCAGAATCGTGATGATTTCGAATCATGTGGCAAATTGACATCGGTAACGCTCAGAATTTAGCGACCATATAACCCACAAACGCGTGGTTCGTGTCATATTGTGCATCTTCCAAACTCACGAGACTGTCTTCTAAGTCAAATATATCTTCGTGGATTAAATCTTGATAGCCAGGCAACCTTCCCTGCAAAATGGCGATACCACAATCCTAAAAGAGTCCAATGATAATGCTATCGACTAAAAAGTGATTGCGGGCCAGTTAGAGACTAACATTGGCCACATTGCTGGCGGTTTCCCAACACTCTTCAAAAGAACAGATAGATCTGCTGGCGATGTGCGTTTGATTGCAACACCCGTGACCAAATTGATCACCGTACGCAGTCCCAAAACCACAACGGCATGCTTGATGGATGTGATTTCCTTACACAGACCGTCATTCAGAAGAATTAACAATTTTCAAGACTCCAGCAGCTATAGAAACATCTGGATGTATCAGACTAGTGATCTTCTCAATGTCGGGGTGATCTATCGCATTTTCCTTTCTTAGATCTGCCAAATTTCCGCCTGAGGCCGGACTTCAATCCCCGACATTAGTTTACTGACCTCAGCTCGACTTTAAATATAATCTACACCATGGGCTATTTCCGCAGGTACAGCCACTGTCCTCATCGGGTTGCTGCGACAGAGGCAGCGAACACTGTCTAGATCTGCGGTCAATCAGGCACTAATCGTCACAAAAGGCAAATTTTAATGGTGACCAGGGGGCGAGAATATCGCTAATTTCGCAGTAATGAAATAAAACAGCCAATCACATGCATGGTTTATTGGCTAGGTGGATAGACCGTTGGTATATAGCTCCTGTCTGTATTAACAAAGATATATTTCCAAGTGATGGCCAATGCCAGCAAGACTGCTATTGCCGCGATGAAAAAAGTCTCTGAGGCCCCTAGCCTTTCCCATGCGTAACCACTGTATAGCGCCCCAGCGACACCGCCCAAACCAAATCCCATACTACTGTATAACGCTTGTCCGCGACTCTGTGTGGGACCGACAAAATAGTGATGAATAAAACTGATAGCTACCGCATGACATGTACCGAAAGATACCGCGTGGAGTATCTGCGCCCCTAACAATAAAGGCAAACTTTGCACGCCGAACCCAATCAAAAGCCAGCGAACGGCAGAAAGCCACAAACTCCATAATAGGATACGGCGAATACCCCACTTCAACATCCATCGGGGCATCAATAGAAAAATCACAATTTCCGCAATCACGCCAAGAGACCAAAGTACGCCAATCAAGTCTCCCCGGTAACCCGTAGACTCAAGGTAAATCGTATAGAAAGTGTAGTAAGGCCCATGAGCCATTTGTATCAGGAGATTAACCAGTAAAAATGCAATCACCTCCGGTCGGCGCAGAATCGGGCCAATTGAGGTATGACTATGTGACAGAGGAATTCTTTTAGGCCGCGCTACCATTAAACTGGCTACATAGATGGCGCAAAATAGTAAAAACAGAACATTCGGTAGAATAGAAATATGATAACGGTCAACCAACACGCCGAGCATCAGCGCCATCAGTACGAACCCGGCCGATCCCCATAATCTGATTTGCGAATAGCGGTGCCCCTTATCCCCCAATTGGTTCATGGTAATAGTTTCGAACTGAGGTAATACGGCATTCCAAAAAAAACTGAATAGCGTCACCACCATTAACATGGGCACAAAGCTTTGCACGACGAAAACAAGTGAAAATGACAGTGCTGCCAATAAGGAGCCCATTCTCACCATCGCCAAGTGCTGCTGTCGTCTGTCCGCTATCCAGGCCCATAGGTTTGGCGCTAGAATTTTTGTCAGCATTTGGACCGCGATGACTTGGCCGATTTGTGGTGGCGTAAAACCCAAATGACTCAAATATAGCGCCCAAAAAGGTAACAGCGCACCTAAACTTGCAAAATAAGCAGCATAGAATGCCGCTAAACGCCAGCTAGGCATCAGTTGGCGGAAGCGGGGATAATTGGAGTTTGTAACTGAACTTCAGAGTTCTGGCCTCTATGACGCAACAGGTGATCCATAAGGACAATAGCTAACATTGCTTCGGCGATCGGTGTCGCGCGAATACCTACACAAGGATCATGCCTACCGGTAGTGATCACATCGTTATTTTTACCATTTATATCAATGGACTGAGCAGGTATTCTCAAGCTAGAAGTAGGTTTAAGCGCAATACTCACGAGGAGGTCCTGACCACTTGAGATACCACCAAGCACGCCTCCGGCATGATTGGATAGAAATCCCTCAGGGGTCATCAGATCTCTGTGTTCGGTGCCTTTTTGTTCTATACATTCAAAACCAGCGCCGATCTCCACCCCCTTTACTGCATTAATGCTCATCATGGCTTTGGCGATATCCGCGTCGAGGCGATCGAAAACCGGCTCTCCTAAACCTGGGATCATACCAGTTGCCACCACATTAATTCTTGCGCCTATCGAGTCACCCGCTTTACGAATGTGTTGAATATATTCTGCGAGCTTAGGCACCAAAGCAGCATCGGGACAGAAAAAATCATTTCTATCCACCTCCGACCAATCGAAATCTTGGATCTGATGCGGGCCGATCGCCGCCAGGTAACCTGAGATGCGTATCCCCACAGACTGCGCCAAGTATTTTTTGGCAATAGCCCCCGCCGCAACACGCATAGCCGTTTCCCGGGCAGAGGATCGCCCTCCTCCGCGATAGTCCCGCAAGCCATATTTTTGTTGATAGACATAGTCTGCATGGCCCGGTCTAAAACTGTCTTTAATTTTAGAATAATCTTTCGAACGTTGATCCCTATTTTCAATCAGTAATCCGATTGGTGTACCAGTGGTATGCCCTTCGAATACGCCGGATAGGATCTTCACCTCATCGGTTTCCCGACGTTGTGTCGTATATTTCGATTGCCCTGGTTTGCGTCTGTCCAAATCTTTTTGCAAGTCAGTCTCTGTGAGTGCCATTCCAGGTGGACAGCCATCCACCACAGCGCCGAGCGCAGGCCCATGACTTTCGCCAAACGTGCTGACTTTAAACAAGTTCCCAAAACTACTACCGGCCATGAGGTCTCCTTAGCGCCGAAATCATTAGGTTTTTAGCTGCCAACTTAAAGCGACTATAGATGGTCAATCAAATCCTGTTTTTGAAGACAAAATACGCCCTCCCCACCGCGCTCAAAATCTAACCAATTGAAGGGCAACCTAGCAAAGTGTCGTTCCAGATTTTCACGGGAAAACCCCACTTCACATACTAATACTCCATTTTCAGTCAGGTAGTTAGGCGCGAATTCGATGATTTCCCGCACTATCTCCAATCCATTCTCGCCAGCGGCCAATCCTAAATCAGGCTCCCATCGAAACTCATCCGGTAACGCATTCATCTCATCACTAGTGACATACGGGGGATTAGAGACAATCAAATCGTATTGCCTACCCTGCACGGGATCATAAAGATCCCCTAACAACAACTCGATTTGCTCTTCGGCATTGTGCTTGGAGATATTTTTTTGCGCAATTTCGAAGGCAGCCTCAGACAACTCAACTGCATCTACCATGGCATGGGGAAACCATGCCGCACAAGCCACGGCGATGCAACCACTGCCGGTACAGAGATCTAAAATTCGCTCAACGGCCTGAGGAATGACCCAAGGTTCAAACTGTTGTTCTATCAACTCTGCCATCGGCGATCGAGGAATCACTACCTGCTCGTCCACATAGAATTCCATTCCTGCAAAAAAAGCCCTATTGACCAAGTAACAAACGGGCACTTTCTCCACACAGCGGCGGCGAAACAACTCTGTGATTTTAAGTCTCTCTCTGGGCGTTAGCTTCGCCCCAGCATAGGCAGGCGGTAAATCATGAGGCAGGTAGAGCGCACCGAGAACCAGGGCGACTGCCTCGTCCCAAACGTTGTCAGTACCCTGTCCATAACAGAGCGGATATTGACTCATCTCGCTAGCACCCCAGCGGATGAAGTCTAAAATTGTCTCCAGACCATCTGGGGGTTGGATTTGTTCTATACTCATGGGTGAAATTGCATCCAATAGAAGATAGAATTTGTTTTTAATTATAGTACAATCAATAAGGTATGTCGTTAATTTAAAATAGTATGGCACGTGCACGCAGCAAAAATAATCTTTCTAGGTCCGCGCGGTATACCTCGATCTCAGAGACCGACAGAGCTTTATTTCGTCAAAGTATCGAGAATGTTGTGCCGCTCGCTTCTGACCGTATTGCCTTACGCAAACCGCGGCCGAAGCCGAATGCCCGACACACCTTAGCGGACGACAAGGCAGTGTTGAGAGAGTTAGCCAATCCCTCTATAGATTTCGATTCCATTGAAAATGGCGATCAACTTCAGTTTGCTAGACCCGGCTTTCAAATTAGTAGACTACGGAAATTGAAGCGTGGTTGCTATAGCGTGGAAGCCGAGCTAGATCTTCATGGGTTGACGGTGCAACAAGCTCAACATGAAACGGCAAAATTTATACAAAATAGTCGGAAAGCGGGCTTTAAATGCGTTCGTATCATTCACGGCAAAGGTAATCGCTCTAAAGGAAACATCCCTAAAATTAAGCAAAACTTAGATAGATGGTTGCGCCAATGGGATGCTGTTTTAGCATACAGTAGCGCCCGCACATATGATGGAGGAACCGGTGCCCTCTATGTGCTCTTGAGAAATTAAAACTCAACGAGCGGCATCCCCAATTTTTTTCTGAGCCACATTAATAAACTCGCCTGTTTCATTTCCTCTGATTAATTGTATTTATAGTAGGAAATACAAGAAAATTTTTTGCAATTAGCCGACTAAATGTAGACAGGCTGTTGCTTCTTCTTGTTATTAACAAATGAAAATTGTAAAAGCCATTAAAGTAATAGTAAGCCCATATTCAACATCATTAGTTACAAATTCAAATAATTCGATTATATACCCCTCTTTTATAACCTGCCTTGAATCTCTTCTTATAATATTTTTAATATCATTCCATTTACCATAAGTTAGCTGTATTACTAACATAGGATAATCTATTCACGTAGTCCTAATATTTAAGTGGGCATCAAATCTGACTAATGTTTAATAAGCAATAAATTAGTTTGAATGTCAATTTCGATGTGTGGATGCTAAAAAGATAGTCGCAATAGACTAGGCACGTAAATAACAAGTAATTAAATCAATTGGTGGACACTAACGGAGAATGCATATGGCTACAACCTTAGATAATCAGCGCACATTGCTGCGCGATGACATTCAGGTGAAAGAAGTTGAAGATCTGGACAAACCACCAAAAGTACCTTGGTTAATGGCCATCGTTGGAGTTTCCGCAGGCGTAGCCATTTTCATCGCTTATCGACTGTATATGAATCATTACTCCTTTACTGTGGGTTTGGATTATTTTTCACAAGAATTTCAAGTTTATTGGATGCGAGTCTTCTGGGGACAACTAGCAATTATGGGTGTCATTTTTGCCGTGGCCGCTCCTTGGTTGTGGATGACAAGAGAAAAAGATCCTGCGGCTGTACCACCAAGGCTTGAGCTGAGAAGATACTATAGTATGTTTGCTATTTTGGCATTGGCTGCATTTGCTGCCTTTGTGGCATTAGGTCTCTTCGGCGAAGCTGATGCAGCATGGCACCAAGTCACCATTAGAGATACAGATTTCACGCCAACCCATATTGGTCTGTTTTATTTTGCCATGCCGCTGATGTTTGGCGCTCTGTTGCTGGCATTTATTTGGATTCATACTCGTCTTCCGGATTTTATGAATCGAATATCCATTCCATTTGCTCTATTGGCTGCTGGTCCCTTTCTGATTTTCCCTAATCTTGGTTTTAACGAATGGGGGCATACCTTCTTCTATGCTGAAGAGTTATTTGGCTCACCAGTACATTATGGATTCTTTGTATTGGGGTTTGGTTTCTTTGCTTTCGGCGGTTTTTTAGTTCAATGCTACAATCGCATCGCAAAATTAACAGACTTAGATGGTGACGAAGAACCCGATCACGCATAATTAAAATATCTGCAAAAGCGGAAGTGCTAAACCCTTCCGCTTTTTTTTATTCGAAGTTAGATGATTATTTTTCTTCAATCATTTTTGCGTTAAACATTCTAAAACAATACTAACGCGCCCATTAATCCTAAAAATAGATTAATCACCAGAGGTAAATTATGGCCATAGTCACACCAGAGTCCAATGAAAGTCCCGACAAAGATCCCAAGTATAGTGGCGAGCGCAGCGCCAAGTCCGCCATAACCACTAGAGAGGAACAAATAGAAGCATTTCGCAATATCGATCTGGTGAGTATTCCCATCATTATCTTATTGTTCGGTGGCATTACCGTATTTTTGTCCGCGGTTACGGTTGGAGACTGGGACTATTGGATGGACTGGCGGGATCGTCGTTGGTGGCCGTTAGTGACTCCGGCCGTCTACATTATATTCCCAGCGGTAATTGGTACCTTTACCTGGAAAAAATTTCGATTACCCATTGGCGCCACAGCTACTATGTTTGCCTTTGTTATCGGTTTATGGCAAAGCCGATATTTCAACTTCCATTCTTTTGCAGGTTTTCCGTTAAACTTTGTTGCGCCCTCAACATTTATTGTTTTAGGAATTATTCTGGATGCCACTTTGCTGTGGACAAAGAGTTTTTTCGCAACCGGATTTATCGGTGCCTTCTTTTTTGGTGCCCTACCCTACGCAGTAAACTGGCCGGTGTTTGCATTATGGCATGTACCCGTATCTTACGACGGCAATTTGCTCACAGTCGCCGATCTTGCGGGGTATCAATATATTCGCACTGCCATCCCAGAGTATGTTCGCATCATCGAGGAATCTACCCTACGCACCTTCGGTGAGGCCGTGACACCGCTCACCGCTTTCTTTGCAGGGTTTGTCTGTGTACTCAACTACTACCTTTGGGTGGTGATTGGTAGTTACCTATCAGAAAGTCGTTGGACTCATAAAGTCTGGTAAATCTTTCTGTTAAGTACATTAGGAGTGTTGTTGAAATGAAAACGAATCAAAACCGACAATCTAATTTGAGACAAATTCAAGTCAAGATCCGAGCACAAAAACCGCATCAAGATATGAATCGAATCTTTGCTGCCACTTTCTTACTACTATTGATTCTCATGGCGACCTTTATTTTAGCCAGTAACGCTTATGCTCATGGTGAGAAGGCGCAACAAGCAGGATTACGCATGCGTACTCTGAACTGGTTCGACACGGAAATATACCCTAGGGAGATGTCTGTCAACGACAACTTGACGATCAAAGGTAAATTTATGCCTTCTGAACACTGGCCGCGACATATGGCCTCTATTACAGATACGGCATTTTTGAATGTAGGGGTGCCCGGTCCTGCCTTTATTCGAGTTAATTCCAATGTGAATGGCACACCCATGATTCGCTCCACCAGTTTTGAACTTGGTAAGATCTATGAGTATGAAATCAATTTGAAAGCACGTATTCCAGGCCGCTATCACGTACACCCCATTATTAATGTGAAAGGTGCCGGACCTATTATTGGACCTGCTTTTTGGGTAAACGTGGGTGGTGATCAAGCAAACTTTGTCAATACAGCCACCACACTCGATGGCACCGTCATTGATATGGAAACCTACGGTTTAAACGCCTCAATTTGGCTCCATGTCTTTTGGGTTATTTTTGGGTTGGCGTGGATTGCATATTGGTTCCGTAATATGCGAAAAGATCCTGTTATTATGCCCCGCTTTAAAAAGGTAAAGATGTTAGGGCCAGAGAGAGCTGACGAATTAATTACCCGTCGCGAAACCCTTATGGGCATGATAGTGCTGGGGGCAATGCTCACTATTATCACCGGAGGATTCTTCTTAACTCAGCAGGTTGTTCCGCAAACAATTCCTTTACAAACTGGTTGGATACCTATTGAGCCCATAGAAAACCCCACCACCAATGAAGTAATTAAAATCAAAGTAGGAGAATCCACCTATCGAATTCCTGGTAGAAGTTTCCAAGTCGAAATGACCATCACCAATAATACGCCTCGCCCAATTCAGATAGGGGAATTTATGACGGCCAATATTCGTTTTATAAATTCTCAGGTACAGACTGTAATAGCAGAAGATACGCATCATCTAATTGCCTCCGATGCACTCCGAGTAGAAGGTGGCCCAATTCTGCCCGGAGAAACCAAAACCATTAAGATGATCGCAGAAGACGCGCTTTGGGAATCAGAGCGATTGACTAGTTTGGTATATGATCCAGATAGCTTCTTCGCTGGAATGATATTCTTCTTTGATGATGAGGGTAACCGCTATTATCGTGAAATCGGCGGTACTATGTTCCCTACCTTCATCTAAAAATCTGTTAGAAAGTTCGTTTTTTATTGGACGACTAGATACAAACCATAAAAAACCCCCGCGAAAATGCGGGGGTCTTTTGTTTCTAAGTTTCCTAACCTTTAGGAGTAAGAAATTTAATAATACGCCGCATCCATTTTGGCGCTGATTGTCCATAGGGTTTGCTTAAAAATGGTGTCGGAGAAAAGGCATCTGCACTTTTTACCATGACCGACTTTTTATGAGAGAACTCTGCAAATCCGTAAAATCCGTGATAAGCACCAACACCACTATCACCGGTACCTCCGAAAGGCATATGCATATTGGCACCATGCAACATCACATCGTTAGCGCATGCACCGCCAGCAATACACTCATCCATCACCTTCTCGGCACGACTTTTGTCATCGTCGAAATAGTATAGGGCCAATGGACGTGCGCGACGTTTCACATATTCCAAAGCTTCATCAGTTGAAGTCACACTTTTGATAGGTAAAACTGGGCCGAAAATCTCTTCCTGCATGATCCTCATATCATCAGTCACATCGGTAATGACAGTCAATGGAATGATGCGTTTGCCGTCCGGGATAACTTCCTTTGCAGGATTAACTTGAAGCACTTTAGCACCTTTCTCTCTAGCATCTTCAATCAGTGCATTGACCCGGGCAAAATGCCTATCGTTGACTATCCAGGTGATGTCTTCATTGTCCGCTAAAGTTGGAAAGCGCTTCTGCGCAGCATCCTCAAATTCTCGGACGAACTCTTCCTCACGACCCTTTTTCAACAGCACATAGTCCGGCGCCACACAGGTTTGACCCGCATTAAATGACTTGCCCATCATAATGCGGTCTATTGCCGTTCTCACGGGGAAGTTGTCCGCTACGATGGTGGGTGATTTACCGCCCATTTCTAATGTAACTGGTGTTAGATTTTTAGCAGCCGCCATCATCACCCGCCTGCCTATCTCAGTATTACCCGTATAAATCAGATGGTCAAATGGCAATTCAGAAAACTGAATTGAGGACTCCACACCGCCAGTGACTACTGACATGACCTCCTCAGAAAAATACTCTGCCACCATTTCAGCAATGACTTCGGCAGTTCTAGGTGTGACATCAGGTGGCTTTAACATCACGCGATTACCCGCAGCGATAGCGCCAATGGCAGGAGACAGCACGAGCATCGTGGGATAGTTCCATGCGCCCATCACACCCACTACGCCCTTAGGTTGATAAACCAACTTAATGCCGGGCAACCCTGATGCAAAGGGGGGTTTTTTGGCCTTCATCCATTTTTTAATTTTGCCACGAGTGAACTTTATTTCGCCCAATACGGCTAATACATCTGTGGCTAATGTCTCTACCTCTGAACGATGACCGAAGTCCGCACTCACAGCCTCAGTCAATCTATCTGCATATGCGGATACCGCCCTGGCCAAGGTATCTAAGTGTGCGACACGCTCTTCAGCTGTTGGAAAGCCATGCTCAATAAACGCGTTTCGTTGCTTATCCAGCAGCGGCAAATAAGGATTAGATTGCAATTCATCATCACCCTCTAGTTTAGGCGGACGAATTGATACGACGTTTTCAGATACACTCATAGTTCACCCCTCGCTTGATCGATAACCAAATAAAATCATAACAAATCTCGCATGAACAGGCGGTAAAAATACGCTATCGCATCCACAGATAATTCTTATACTAAATACGCCATAGCCTTCACTTTTACTACCAGCAAATAAGTTCTAAGCTATGGGAATTCTATTAACCGCGGTAAATAAAAATAGCGGCGGCAGAGGCCGCCCCTTTTTGATTATTTGAAACTGTTATGCAGATTTTTGTTTCTGCTCCAGAATATAACCACGATATTTTTCACGTAGATCCGGTTTGTGGATTTTTGACATCGCGTTTTTCGGCAGTTCGTCCACAAAAACGACATATCTTGGACACTTATAATCTGCCAACCTCTCACGGCAAAATGTATTAATTGCATCAGCTGAGAGTGCGCCTTCATACGGCGTCGCCTCTGGCCTGGGAACAATTACTGCCAACACATCCTCACCCAACATATCATGATCCGCACCTATAACCGCTGCCTCTAATACCTCGGGGATCTCCGTTAATACGCGCTCCACTTCTATGGCAAATATGTTATATCCACCGCGATTAATCATGTCTTTTTTGCGATCAGTAATATAAACATAACCGTCGTCTCCCATATAACCGACATCCCCTGTATGCAACATGTCGCCTTTCCATAAATCAGCGGTTTTATCTTCTCCTTTATAATATTCACGACGTTTAACTTCTGAGCGGAAACATATTTCACCCACCTCTCCATGAGGCAAAATATTGTCCTCATCATCCACGAAGAAAACTTCACAGTTAACCGGCCGACCTACTGCTCCTGGATGATCCAATATGTCTTGTGGATTTGGCCCCAACATACAAGCTGCATTGGCACCACCTTCTGTCAGACCATAAGCGTTTACCATCATGATGTTCGGCCACACCTCAGTCATTTTTCTTACGGTATCAGGAGAAATCGCGGCGGCACCGAAGAACACAAACTTCAGACTGCTGTAATCATAGTCGTGTAACTTTGGGTGATTCATACAGAGATTAAGCATAGTTGGCACACCCATTAGGGATGAAACCTGATACTTTTCGATACCTTCTAGATATTGTTCAGTATCGAATTTTGCTAAAGCTATTTGAGTAATACCGGCGCGCACAGTCATTAACATCATGCCGTGACAGCCAGTAAAACCAAACAGCGGTACCGCATGGAGTAAACTTTCCCCGAACATGGCCCCCATCACACTACCTAAATCTGCGCCCCCCTCTTTGCCTACTATATTTTCCTGTGGCACCAATACGCCCTTCGGCATGCCTGTGGTACCAGAGGTATAGAGTAGATCTGCCGGATCTTCTGGTTGCACGGGCGGATCAAGGGGTGTCAATTCAGCCGAACCTGATTCCACGATGCTATCAATGGAGGCAAAGCCATCTGGTAGAGTGTTACCAGTCACCCAGAATTGACGTAGGTTTATCTCTAACGGGCGTCCTTCTAACTCTGGGATCTCACCTCTAGCTATCGCCGACACCTCCTCAGTGTTGCTCGCGCCAGCTATTACACCTACCGCATCACTATGTTCTAATACAAATAGTTTCTCCGGTGTAGCCCAACGAATGTTGAGCGGCACGGGAACACCGCCCATTTTTGAAATACCAAAATAACTGGATACAAACATACACGCCTGATCATTACCAAGTAAGAGTGCGACCTTTTCTCCACGCTCGATACCGGCATCCTGCAGGGCTTTGGCAATACGATTTGCTCGTTGATTTAACTCATTAAATGTAATTTCACCATCATCAGCGATAATGGCTAATTTATCCGGTTTTTGCGAAGCGGTATTAGATAAAAAATCAGCGACAGAACCCATGCTCTACTCCTCCTCATATTGAACGACTCTATTTGTACTCATTATTGTTTAGTACAAATTATGGTCACAGTCATAGACAGGAGTCTAGAACTTTTACTGAATGACGAGGTTCTGCTTCAAACCATAATAATTATTAATGAGTGAAACGCATCATTCTATTATTTGCCTAGGTTCTGAGGTGAAAATGTGCACCACTGACACCGCTTTTTTACTGGCAACCTGGATAAACTGAGCAAAAATTAGCAGCCGGCCAACCTTTTAGACTCTCATTCAAGAAGTCTAGCAATTCAAGTTCAGCAATTGTTGTATCTTCACTCAGTGTGGTCGCAGAGCGCTCGGTGAGAAAGTCAAACTGCGTACGCCATAACTTCTGCCCATAATGCGCCTCAGTTAAATCCAATGTTCTGGAAGCGATACCGTGAAACTGTAAATAGTGATGAAAATCATAAAATTCCTCACTAGCGGTTTTTAGATTTTCATCGTCGTTCTTAGTGCCGAAGATTTGAAATACAGGTACGTTCGCCATAGCATTGAGTTTTCTAGGACTCACCTGCTGTTCTGTTTCTGGCGGCTCAAAGACAGCGGGCACCTGACAGAGAGAACCTATATTGTTCGTACCCGCCTCGACATCATGTAAATCGTAGTCGGCCAAGTGGGCATCCAAATGTTGCGATAAAGACCATCTACTATCAAACCATATTTGACCCGTCCCGGATTGATGATATTGACAATAGGCTTGAGCCAAATCTGGAGCACCGTTAACAGACACCACTGACTGTACGGATGAGCTGGCCTGGTGTGCACACTCCCCTTCATATTCAGCCATGTCACTAGTTAAAGCAGTCATTAATGCCAAATGACCTCCCATACGACCCAATCCCACAACAGCAATTTTGTTGGGGTTTACTCTTAACTCGTCTGCATGGGCGCGAATATATTTGATGGCGCACTTGGCATCGTGCAATGAGGCTGGCCAGGGGTATCGCGTAGAACCATCCGGATTTTTTAATTCCGCTCGGCGTACATTCGGTGTCGCCACTACATATCCAGCATTAGCAAGCTTTAATCTAAGCGCCCAGGGTGTCTGATGTGTGCCCCAACTACCTTCACCTGCATGCAACAATACTACTGCAGGAGATCTAAGCCAGAAAAACAGATTGTCACGGGGATCAATAGACATGGTTAAGCGCCTACTTCCCTGCTGGTTATGCGTATCTCCCGGCTCCGATCCATGATAAATAGTTGCATATTCAACAAGAGTACCTTGCGCCACACTATACTCCTCAATACACTCGGGATAAGGTTGGCATTGGTAAGAGGCGGTGTTTCCTGAAAGCATGTTTTCTTGTAAAAATTCCATGCTTTCGCCCATTAGATAGCTGGGAAAGTTATTCCCCAAAGATAAATAGTTGTGTCCTCGACCATGAACAATGAGCTTATGTGCCCATCCTTTATTCTCGAGTAATTGATCGTACAACCTAGCAGTCATGGTAGAGACAAAGGTATCCCTTAGCCCTGCCAATAACAGAGTAGGTGCCCCCACTGAGTCGCTGTTGCGTAAGAGATGAAATGGGCTCATCTGCTCCCAAATATCGTCCGCAGGATTACCCGTCGGATAACCTTGTTTTCTATCTTCACCATCGCACACCCATCCAGTGGTCTCTCTGCCTGCCAAATTTCGTAGGGCTGTTTGTACTAAGTTTGGCGTCACACAATAGTTAGTCAGCAAATCGGTTGGCGGCGCCAGTGCTATTATCGCCTGCACTGAACTTGTATAAAGATGTACCGTCTCTCCAGAAGAATCTTGGTCATCGGCGAAACAGTTGACCTCGTAAGGCCTTGCCGTAACTGTTTTCTGCTCCGGTAAAAGTTCCTCGTCCACAAGGCTCGTTAATAAAGCTAAATGTGCGCCTGCTGAGAAGCCCATTACAGCGATTTGGTCTACATTCACATTTAAACCTTTACTAGTATCCGAAACATGTAGTGCGGCTTGTTTTCGCACCCATCGTAACGCACATTTAGCATCATTAAGTTGTGCGGGATAAGGAAAGGAAACATCTTTAATCGCGCCCACATCTTGTACGGTATATCGATAAGAGGCACTCACGGTGAGATATCCATTTGCCGCCAAAATGTCCGTGTAATCTTGCATATCTTGCGGCTGGCCACTATTCCAACTGCCACCGTGTAGAGCAAATACCACTGGGTAGCCATCAACGGGCGCAGTATTCACTCCCGTTGGCAGAGTCACCTCTAACGTTAAAGGATAAATTTCTCCATCCACTACTACTTCACCATAGGTTGCTGTAGTGGCATGACAAATATTTACAAACAAAAATAGATACACCCAGACGGCTCGCCAGCAGATTTTCATTTTATCTCCCCAGTGATTGTAATTAGAATTCAATCTTAGTCTCACGGCTAATACCGTTTAGAGTTATCCTGCAATGATAATAGATAATGTCAGGTTTTGTACTAACGTAGCTACGGTATTACGACCGTTTATCGGATTTTAACTACCTTTAATCCGCGTATGGATTTAGGTGGCGCATTCAACTGCCACTGCACCTTTGGTTTTCACCCTGAAGTGTGTCAGCACAAAATAGTTGCCTCACGGGCGACTAGCTCACAACGTTCGAAGCTCCAGGGCAAAACCTCTCCACATCTTCAACACTTATAGCATGGGTGCCCAATGAACATCTCTTCTTGCTATAAATGTACTTACCTTTGGCTATTTTGAACATGAATTACCCACTACAAACTTACATAGGCTTAACGCCCACAGGAGTAGCCGCAATTGAAAATAGATCTTAGCCGTGGGCAATAGGCGAATCTAATACAGTATTGTCAGCGTAATATACCAAGTGAAAACAACGAACCAGGACAACTTTCTCCTAGGACATTAATAGAGGCTGATTTGCAAATAATAATGATGCAAGATCCGACTTTCTCTATTAAAGTTGATTAGTCAGATCCGCTAACAGACATGCTGTTTGTTCAAAGTGATTCCTTAAGAAACAATCAGGTAATCGTAGCAAAATCTATAGACTAATGTTTTAGTGGGAATTTATTTATACCGCCTCGTCGCGCCACGATATTTCATCTTTCGCAATCACCAACTCCCGTTCAAATGGAGCACCTGCCAAAGCTTCTTGCACCGTTTCGTATATCTTATCTCTAGTTTTTGCAGAACGAGTCTTGCCAGCAATAGATAGCGTACCGGCAAGGGAAGTGATCTCTAGAAGGCTAGTAAATAATTCACCACTTTTCGCCAATGCTGCCTTAGTTCTGGCAATCAACAGCGCGTTTTCTATTTCTTCTTTGGTGTTTTCATTTTCTCTAAAACACGCTAATTGAGAGGTTTTAATAATCAAACGTCCAGCGTCTTTCGTATTTATTTTATCAATGTTGAATATCTGATCGAACTGACTAGGATCATACCAATCCACATCATAGAGATGACGCATCCACTTATTGCGCCAACTGTCGATTTGATTCACATATTTTTTTGCGGCAGTTTCGTCATATTGCTTTGATTTCATTATCGATCGAACACGATTATCAATAGGCGCAACAACCTGTATTCTCAGCAAACAGGATATATCTGATAGTAGTAGATGACCTCCATGGCCATGGTATACAAACCCGCCGCGACTAGCATACTGATATAACTCCGAGCGAAGAAACCATAAGTAAATTTCTCTTTCTTTGAAATATCTCGCAAATAGCCGAGTTGGCTTTTCATCTAATTGTTCGGTTATTTTAAGCTCGTTGATCCCCGCAGCTTGTGCGGCGGCCACAACAACCTCTCTACTGACACAAGGGATCCCTAGCTCTGTGGCCACCATTTCCGCTACTTCTGTTGATGCATGAAGGCTACCGCGTGATATGGTAATAATGCTCATAAGCCACCTCCCAACTTTGTTTAATCATTTCTTTTAGCCTCTGCCGATTATTTAATTGCGTCAATGATATGGATCAACATATAACAAGTTTCTAGAAAGACTCATTAGAGCACCTGCACTTAAGCAGTAAAAAGACTCTGTAAACACAGAATCAATCCACTTTTCTAAGATTGGAAACTTTCAATATTTCTTCTGTAGATACAGCAGATAGAGGACATACAGTTTGTATGTGAATTCTAAACAAAAACTAATTGGCATCACACCTTCTTAACTTATGTGTCCTAAATGTAACAATAGTAGCTCCAGGCATGCCTTCACATACTCACCTGTCCAACACTATTAAACATTTTGGGCTGTACTGACCAGGTAAATGTTCATGCGCCTCTTTACGAAGACGATGTATCCACGCCATGTCTTTCGTAATGGGTAAATAAACATTCTTCAAATCCGCTGTTAATTACTCCACATAAACCTCTTGGTATGAAGCGTCATATCTAGCCGTTGTTTCAGTGTCATTTTTTGTTGAACTTTTGAGATATACTTTACATTGAGATATGTTATGTTATAACATATCGTTTTTCTGCTTAATTTGTATAATTTATGTCTCTATGGAGTGTAATCAATTATGAAACTACTACTTATACCCCTGCTATCTAGATTGCAGGGCGGCGATAAAGAAGGCTTTTTAGGCATTCTCGCTGCGCGCTCGATCAGCTAACGCTCGGTTTTGGAAGCCAATGATGACCGGTGGAACAACCTAAATTAACCACATCGATCACCAGCAATCGGATCCGGGCAACATCCGTTTGCTACTAACTATTGACTGTACGGAGCAATTTTTGTGAAACAACCTTTGAATATATTTCGAGTGATAACGTTTGCGGCATCAAGCGTATTAATAACTGGATGTGGTGGCGGAAGTTCTTCTAACGACTCTTCTGATCATCACGCCGACATTCACCTTGAATCGGCAGGTAGGCTCGCACTATATGATCAAGATAGTTCCTCACTTAAAATCATGGATTTAGACTCCGAAACTATTATCAGCGACTATGCCTTAGGTGGTGAATCCCCCCGACTTTACGCCAGCCCCAATCATCGTTATGCCGTCATTATTCAACGTTCAGATGATTTGGTTTCGTTTTTAGACAGTGGTTATTACATTGAAGATCACGGCGATCATTTACATGAATATGCTGCCGATCCCACTTTTCTAAACTATTCGCTTAATGGCTCTCGGCCCACGCACTACACGACACATGAAGATATTTCCGCAATATTCTTTGATGGCCAAGAGGGCATTGTTTCGTCTGTAACACTGCTATCCGATGAGGGGATCGGCAGTGATGAGACTGTAGCGGAGTTAAACCTGACGAACAACATGCACGGCGTTGCAAAGCTAATTGATGATCTGCTTTTTGTCACTTATCGAGACCCAATTATCACAGACACAACGCTACCTGCTGCCGTTGATCGCTACAGTTTTCTGGATAATACCTTAACATTTGAACACCGTTACGAGGAAGCCTGTCCAAAACTTCATGGAAGCGCTGCAACAGAGGACTTTATCACGTTTGGCTGCAGCGATGGTGTGCTCTCAATCAACCTGAATGAACCATTATATCCCGCAACGAAACTAAGTAATCCAGATACTCTACTGGAGGAAAACCGTATAGGTACACTTTATTCACATCATGAAGTTAATGAGTTTGTAGGCGTTGCTGGAAATCAGTTTTACGTCATCAACCCGAATATTCCTGATGATGCCTATCTTGAATTGCCATTACCCGATGAGGTATCGCGTGTCGCTCAAGGCTTCGATGCGCACGGTGAGGTTTTTTATATCTTGGGGAATGATGGAAATCTATATCTTTTTTCTGCCTCAGATTGGTCTTCCATTATACCGATTAAGGTGACTGATACTGTGGAAGAAGATGGCGTGTCGCCCGCTATCACTGTTTCACAATCAGATGATCTTCTCTTTGTACTCAACGCAGGTGGGCAAGAGATCTTCGTTGTGGATAGTGAAACTGGCTCTACTCTAAGAACCATCACCTTAGATTTTACTGCATCTCGGTTGGTTTGGTTAGGGCTTTCAGAGAACCATGATCACGAACATCATGAGTGATAGATAGGAATAGAATAGTAATGAATCTTTCAAGATTTAGAAAACCTTTACGTACATTAGGTCCGTTTGTATTTATCCCTTTCCAATTGACAATTTCGATACATGCATTTGCAAATCCAATCAATCCCGATACAAGTCTTATCCTAGATGGTTTCTATAACTCAGAAAGAATAGCGCTTTCAGAGCGCACTAGTTCCTTCGGCCTAGGACATACGGAGCTCTCATTACAAAGTGCCGTGGATAATCGTTTTATTGGCCGTTTTACCACTGTTTTCGAAAGTCACGAAGAAGAAACAGAAATCGAAATAGAGGAGGCGTTCATTAATACCATAGGACTGGGAAGCGGACTGAATATTCGATTTGGCCGCTTTCTATCACAGGTTGGTTATTTGAACGCTCATCATACGCATAGCGACGCCTTCTCCGAACGGCCAGCTGTTTATCGTGCATTGCTTGGTGCTCACTACTTTGATGACGGCATTCGTCTCAACGTGTTATTACCCACTCCATTTTTCTGGGGAATGGGTGTTGAAATATTTAAAGGTAACCAGCTGGCAGGTGGCAAGGGCGATGAATCGTTCGGTGTTTATACTTTAAACACAACGTTAGGTGGAGATATATCGTTTTCCAGTAGTTGGCAGTTAGGATTATCTTATGTCAACCACAAACTTACAGTCACTGAAGATGAAGAGGATCATGATCATGGCCACGATCATGATCATTCACACAGCGCGGGTTACAGTTCCGAGAATTTGTATATTCTAGATGCAGTATGGAAGTGGGCACCTTTAGGAAACGCACGAAACCAACAGATTACACTAGCAGGCGAATATCTTTACGCTGACGAATTGAACAAATTTGCTACAGATGATGACATACATGAGGGCTGGTATGCATCACTTGTTTACCGATTTCATCCGCAATGGGCAATGGGTCTTCGTCAGGGTGAAGTGAATTTAAAACAAGCACACGGAGACCATTTTCATGACCAACAGTTAGAAGAAACAGAAATCATGTTGTCTTGGTCACACTCTCACTTCTCAGTTATGCGGCTACAATATACTCGCCAGCAAGGCGATGGATTGGACAATATAAACAACACCGTTTCTTTTCAATATGTAATGTCTTTAGGAGCACATGGTGCACATGAATTTTAAAACCAGTCAGTTTCTTGGAGTTTTCATCCTTGGTCTAATATCTAGTACTGCGTTCGCACAGCTCAATATATTGGCTTGCGAACCCGAGTGGCAGTCACTGGCGCAGACTCTTGGAGGAGACAAAATAGATTCTTTTTCAGCCACAACGGCGTTTCAAGATCCACACCATATCGAGGCACGCCCATCTCTTATCGTTAAAGCGCGTCACGCAGATATAATATTTTGTACAGGCGCAGATCTTGAGATTGGATGGTTGCCATTATTACTCACCAAATCTGCCAATCCGCTTATTCAAAGCAATCAACCAGGATATTTTATGGCTAGCGATCAGGTAGAATTGATTGAGAAGCCCAGTAGAGTCGATCGCAGCCAAGGCGATGTGCATGCTGCTGGCAATCCGCATGTGCATTGGGATCCTTACAGAGTATTGAAGATTGCCGAGGCATTCTCCTCTCGTCTCCAAACAATAGATTCGGTAAATAGCCGCTATTACCAGCAGCGCCTAGTTGATTTCACATCAACGTGGCAAGCAGCTATTAATACTTGGGAAAGTCAGGCAAGTACGTTGAAAAATAAGCGGGTTATCGTTTATCACAAGAATTGGAGTTATCTACTCAATTGGCTACAGATTGATGTTATAGCTGACTTAGAACCAAAACCAGGCGTGCCTCCCTCTAGCGCACACCTCACTAGTCTACTCGAACTAGTGCGGGGTAACAGTGATGTGGACTCTATACTAATAGCCAACTATCAGAATGATAGAGGAGCGAAATGGTTAAGTAAAAAATCTGGAATTGCTGTGATAGATCTACCATTCACTGTCGGGGGTAATAAAAATTCAGACGATTTAATATCACTGTATAACGATGTCGTATTGAAACTAAAGAATGAACTCTAATTGAAGCCGCTAATACTACAAGCAGAAATACTCTGGCCGGCTATGATAGCAGGTTTGCTGGTAATCGCCACCCACGTTCCTCTTGGTCGCGAAGTACTACGGCGAGGTATAATTTTTTTGGATTTAGCGATCGCGCAGACAGCAGCATTTGGAGTTGTGTTGGCAAGTACATTATGGCCGGTGGAACACGCAGGCCATTATTTCTCTTCTACAGGTATTGCTATATTCGCAGCTATTGGTGGTTCATTTATACTTTATAGCACTCGAAAACTGGAAGTTCGTATCCAGGAATCCATGATTGGCATACTTTTCGTATTAATGGCCACCGGAATTATATTACTATTATCTGCCGACCCTCACGGTGGTGAAAGGCTAAAACAGGTACTCGTGGGCCAAATTCTTTGGTTGCAACCGAATGATTTAGTCAGCCTATTTATCGTCTATTCAATTGTTCTAGTGACCTGGATCCAACTCCATCACAAAATGAGTGCATGGCTTTTCTATCCATTATTCGCAGTTACAATCACGCTTTCGACTCAGATCGTCGGAGTCTATTTGGTGTTTGCCAGTTTGATTATTCCCAGCCTCGCAACACTACAGGATGAATCCTATCTAGGAAAAGCCTATGCTATAGGCCTGTTTGGTTACCTAGTAGGGCTCATTGCTTCTGCTTCAGCTGATCTACCTGCTGGCGCATCGATAGTGTGGAGTATGGCAACCGTTGCCGG
Source organism: Thiotrichaceae bacterium UBA5859 (assembly GCA_002432655.1). Classification (GTDB taxonomy): domain Bacteria; phylum Pseudomonadota; class Gammaproteobacteria; order UBA5859; family UBA5859; genus UBA5859. The sequence continues at coordinate 77,648 of DJFZ01000055.1, forward strand.
CGTATATTATTTATTAAGCCGCGCTCTCAAGCGAAGGGCTTATGTAAGCAATACCAATAATCAAAATCAATACAAGCTGTAACCGATGAAAAGATTTTCTATCTTAGGCAGGTAATCATCATGAATGACGTGGACAGCATCATCCAACACGCAGAGCGGCATTGCAAAATGCATGGTGTTCGCTTGACAGATAAAAGAAAACAGGTCTTGTCCGGGCTGATTCAATCCGAAAAAGCACTTTCCGCCTATGAGCTAATCGATTTTTGCAAAGAGCTATATGGCAATAACATACCCGCCATGTCAATCTACCGTATTTTGGATTTTCTTGAAGAGGAGCATTTAGCACATAAGCTCAATCTTGCAAACAAATATGTTGTGTGCGCACATATTAGTTGTAACCATGCACACGGGGTACAGCAATTCTTGATTTGTGGAAGCTGCAGTAAAGTGAAAGAAATCAGTATCGAATCCACTACAATTTCTGAGCTTCAGGCAAGTGTGCAAGAAGCAGGATTCGAACTGATTAGCCCCCAGTTAGAAATGAATTGCCTATGCGAGGATTGCATCACGTAAGCGACTTAACTTAATAAGAAATCATCCTATGAAAACGTCTCAGGTTGTAACAGATAAATTAGCGATTGGCTTATCGCTAGCGTGTGCCATCCATTGTTTGGGGCTACCTTTGCTATTGGTGTTGGTTCCTACCATGTCGGTATTGCCACTTGACAACGAGGCGTTTCACCTATGGATGTTCGCAGTCGTGCTCCCCAGCAGTATCTATGCTTTAAGTATGGGCTGTAGGCAACACAAACAACATCGACTACTTTTGTTTGGCTCTATTGGCTTGACGCTGTTAGTACTTGCACTGATATTGGGCGAAGATGGTGCGGGTGTAGCTGGTGAAAAAGTATTGACGGTGGTTGGAGCAGGTTTTGTTGCCGTTGGACACTGGCTTAATTTTCGACTTTGTCATGAAAGTAGCCATACAAACTGCGATTGCCCTAACAATTAACACATTGAAGGACTATGTGCCTCAACTATTTAATTGCCTAGTAGCCATAGAGCATTAATAAACGACCGCTGTTACCAACGACCAACGATTGGCTTAACTTCGGGTCCCGAGGCTTAATTCGGCCATCGTGCAAGGAGCCGCGTATCGACCTGGTTTTACCCACACGTCTTTAGATACTAATAAAAATAATCAAACCCTACTTATTGTAGCGCGTGATCATACACAAACACATAAGGGATACTACTCGTATTTGTACACTAAAATATTGATAAATGTATTTGTCACTGTTGAAGCTCTATATGACGATAAACTTAAAATCGATATACTCCCTAAGATAGAGTTGAGCGTATGTTTCGAAAATCGCATTGACATGATATCTGGTCACCTTCCGCTGGCGTATCTTGACGAGGAAGCCACAAATCTTTATGCAGCCAATTACGGATTGTGTATAACTTACTCTTTGTAAACTTCAAACGATTGCATCTGCATGCTGTAAGCGGCTGAAGCCATATCGTTTTCAACGAACGAGGTTTTTAGAATCCCCGAGATCCAAAATGGATCGTACAGAGCATCCAACTCTAATCCTTGAGGGTAATGCACGAAAATTATTTGATTGGGTGGAGGTGGTGGTACATGGACACATGCGCCAAAAAATGGCACCAGAAAAAATTGTGTAATAGTTTGTCCATCATCAAATTCCAGGGGCACTATAAAACCTGGTATACGAATCGCCTGTCCGTCCATTTCACGGACGATACGGGATGAGGTCAGTGCCTGATAGTAACGATCATCGTTGGCACCAGTGATGGTGTTTCGGATCTGATTGCTGATTTGATCCTCGAAAGAGCCATCTTCGATGTCGGTCACATATCCAGGTGGGTTCAGTAATGCCTCTAAGTCCTCTTTTGGCATCAAATCAGCCCACTGAATCGTTCTAAACTCAGATGCAGATAGTGGCGTTGAGACAGGTGTCTTCTGTGTATTCGAATCGCCCATAAATTCGCTTATAGTTACAGCTTTTCGTTCAGTTAGCGTCGATTTTGGTGATTCACTGGGAACATCGGTTTCCGGTTTTTCACAAGCCAACAGTGTCAGTATGCCTATTCCCAAAACGATGATATTTAACATTCGCTGCATAATCTACAAAACGCCTGGTTACAATAAACGGTTGTATTTAACAACGTTGCATTCTAACATTATGGAGTTCGCGCTGTAATACGTATTGCTAACCATGATAGAATTCAATAGTTATTGATCTGATGAATGGCCGTTCCCACTATAAGAAACAACCAAGCCTAAGAGTATTGAATATACCCTCATGCTCTCTGTCTACTGGCGAGCGGGTCTTTATTTATGGCCCGTTTGAGAAAGGAAAATCGACCCTAATAAAGCTGCTATGTGGTTCACTCCTCCCCAACACGGGTCTTGTCCAGAGCTAAGATTTAATGAATAGACGACGACGTAACAAATTCAGAGCAAACAATATTGGATAGTTTTCCAGCAATTTATTTTAATTCCTTATCATTGTGTAGAGCACATTCGAACCTTTTACAAACAGAATTGTCGAGTGTCAACGGCGTAATTCGTATCATTGGATTACTCATGGGTTCAATCAGAAAATAACGCATATCCAATAAATTAATTTGCAAATAGTATTGCCCGTTTGTTCGCTATATCTTAGATATATTTTGTTTCTAACCCTAGGATCCCTTATATTGTCTCAACCACTGTACTGTAAGGTATAAACTACTCCAACGAATCTTGGATCTCCAACCCTGGCCAGCAATTGCGTATTGTCGTCAAAATATTGAGTCTCATAGTCTTCATCTAGTAAATTATCTGCTACCAAACTAAATGACCAACCCGCTCCATGATAAGTCAGACTTGAACCTACTAATAACCTTGACGGGATACTTTGTCGAGGATCATTGGTTACGGAATTAAAGTGCTCATCCTGATAAGTAAGCTTTAGGTTCATGTCTATGGAATCCGAAAAATAATAAGCAACACCTAAATTACCAGAGCGCTTAGGTGCAAATGCAAATTCATTACCTTTTAGATTGACTCCCTGATTGATAAAATCTGTAAACTCCGTATCAACATACCCAATACCCAAATGTAGATTTGTTCGTTTACCGATTGGTGCATAAAGATCACACTCCAACCCACTCAACCTTGCTTCGCCAGCATTTACAGTGTCGAAGTCAAACTGATTCCCAGAATTGCCAAATACAGGCACCTGCATTTCTTTCCAGTCAGAGTAGAATAGATTGGCGTTGAAAGTAACCGTACCATTCAACCATTGTGTACGAAATACCAACTCATAATTTTCGGTAAACTCTGGATCAAATTCGTTAATCTGCAAACTGATGGGGTTACGTTGTACCCCACCTGCCCGATAGGCCTTTTGCGCCACTAATCCCACGCTCTTGTTTGGTCTAAAGTGATATTCAATGGCAACCTTTGGTAAAAAAGCATCATACCGGGTGTTGTTGATATCAGTTGAGGCGGGTAGAAAATCGTAACTTAAATTAGTAAACTGTTTTGTAAAAATGGTGGTTCTGGCAAATCCATTTTGCTCTAATTTCTCCTCGTCGTGCCGGAAGCCCAAACTAGCACGCCATTTGGAATTGAATTTATAGTCCAGCTCTGAATACACAGCAAAATTGGTGATGAGTTTGTCATAACTTTGCAGAGGATTAATCGTCAAAGCATTCTCCGCGAGGGACGCCACCACATCTAAGAAGGCTTGTGGAAGAGCGACATTGGACAAGGCGTCAACACCCACCACTCGGCTGACTGGTAATGTGACGTCCTGATCATAGTAACTATCAATTTCTGTGTAAAACAAACCAACCACTCCAGTAAAACCACGCTCATTGTTGAAGTTAAATTTTAGTTCCTGAGAAATACTTCTATCCTGTGTTTCCAATAGAAACAAATTCTCTTCGATTGCACTGTAGTCGGTATCCTCTATCCTGTTAAAGTCATGTTCATAATAAGTCGAAACACTCTCCAACGATAAATAATCGTTAAAAGAATAAAAAGCACTAAGAGTTGTAATGCGATGCTCACTTCCTTGGCTGGCCCTCGCATCGGAAAAAGAAATACGTCGATCCGGAAATTCATCTGCCTGAATCAAATCAGAACCACCCGTACGATTACTATAGTGTTGGCCCAATACGAAGGAGAGGTTATCCGTTACTAGTGCTTTGAGTTTGAATCGAATGTTGTCAAAATCATGTGCGTCATAAGTCTCTTCCTTGAGAGTTTCATTGTACACATATCCATCGTCTTGGGCATGCTCGGCTGCTACTCTTATAGCCAGGCGTTCTTCTTTCAGAGGCATGTTTTTCGCTATTGCATATCTTATATTACTATTTTGCCCGTAACTAAACCGGAATTTAGTCTCATCATAGAACACTGGATCCATTGTTTTAACATAGATAGATCCAGTGAGCGCATTGCGCCCCTGCTGAGTTGACTGTGCGCCACGGTATACCTCTATCTGCTGAATATCCCAGGTGCTTTCGGGTCCATAGATTGTAGAGATGACGGTAGGCATTGCGGCGCCATCTAGTGTAATATTGATTAAGCCGTTGGTGCCATCATCTGATCCCCCACCTATCCCATATTGACTCACTCCCCTGATCGCATAGCCTTTGTTCCCAAATACGGAATTCACATTGGTGAGGCCCTCGACCAAATCGTAGAGATCCTCTCCCGATTCTTGTTCCAACTCATCACCAGGCAAAACAACCACACTAGATTGGGCTTCTTGAATTGATTTGTGCTGCAGTTCGCCATAGATTGTTACAGCTTCTAATGTAACCGGCTCAGAGATAGGATCGTGTAAGGAGTCAGACTGTTTATTCATTTGCGTACCTGCCTCAGCATGTAAAACTGAAGGTGCATTCAGGATCATGAGTAAACACATGCAACACCCAAGTAGTTCGAATCTATTTATCAATTGAAACTCCAAACATCTGTCCACACATGGGCAAATATGTGTTGACATAGTGTTAATTCAGTAGAAAGGTAACTAAGACCAGACGCATGTTGTTTAGGCTATCAATCACCTTTGGGCCACCCTTATCCTCCTATGTAGATTTTTAGTCTCAGTCATACTGATGCCAAACCCCAAACTTCACAATTATCAGGTTCTAAGCAGTCTGTACCGCTTATGAAACGCTAAAGGATATCTAATCACTTAGACCCGATGACTAATATGGTTATGAGTTCAAATTGAAACGCCTTGAGGAACAGGTAGTGAGTATGGAAGTTCACTACGAACTCTGCTTAAATCACACCTGCAAGCGGGCTATGAAATTATTTTACCCGTCCTCATTTACTCACTTATTTTTCAACAACACACCATACTCTATTGTTTTCGCCACTCTGATTTAGTGTTTTGGGTGGCAGGCGTTAGAGCACCTACACATCCATGCCCACCAGCACCCACCTGTCTATCTGCTTAGATTATAAATGATAATGAGAATGATTTGTATTATTATTTACCTGGGTCGCTGACTCATTGATGACGAAGTAAATTCTTCGAAGGAATTGGGCAAACAGTGCATCACACACAACGGGGTGTGCCTCTCAATTTTCACTGCGTATTAAAGGAGTGGAGACAGTCTATGTTTCTGAACTTATTTCACGGCACGCTGTTAATCAATACTATTAGTATGGTTTTGATCTACGCGCGTTGGTCTAAGCGGCAAACAAACTTTTTTTCAATTTTGTCCGCATTATCCTTACTATTCGCTGCATTGGTAGGTTGGTGCCTCTCCTTTGGCATTGAAGTTGGTTTTATCTACTGGTTCATGACTAACGCACTATTCGCATGGCTTATGGTACTAGTAGAGTTAGGACTTGCAGGTGTTGATGATAAGCCTCGAAATAAATTGCTTCGCAAGAAACGATCTGTTAATCCACAGCGCCATAAAATTGTAAGAGAATATCCGCTACTTCGTTTCCACCTGGTTGGACCATTGGCTTTTATCGTTACCTTTCTATGTTGTTTAAACGCAATTTATTGGGCACCGCTTGAGATCGCTAATCGCTGGGTGCTGGCCACTATTCTGTTTCCTATTGTTTGGGCTGTATTCGCCACTCTAGCCGCAGGCAGCAGCGATATTTTTCGCATTCTAGGATGGCAATTGTTCGTTGGTAGCATCGCTTTCTTATTACTTTTAAGATCGGTGCTAACGTGATTAATCGACGGCCGAGCATCATTAAATTTTCCCGTACCGCTCACGCCTCCTTGGGCGTGATACTGGTTGTACCGTTATACCTGTTATCTATTAGTGGAACGCTAGTGGTGTGGTTTGAAGAATTCCAACGTTGGGAACAACCAGAAGTAACAGAATTTAGCACCTATACAACGACCCAGATCAATCGTGCTGTCAAACAAATTTTGCCAAAATTAGATATACCTCCAGAGACTATTTTCATTGTATTGCCAACATCTGCTGCACCGCGCCTACATGTATCCGCAAGTCAGCAAGAATGGTTTGTTGATGGACAGGGTAACTTGGAAACTCCGCTAGCTACACCCTGGACGTCCATGCTGATGGAGTTTCACAATCATCTATTGTTACCGGAACTGGTGGGCCTAATAATAACAGGGAGCTTAGGGGCAATTTTGTGCACCTTAATCATAAATGGTTGGCTGGCCCACCCTAATCTCATCAAAGATCTATTTAGACTTAGATGGCATGGCCAGCCCCGTCTCCGCCACTTAGACATACACAATCGCCTAGGGATCTGGGGTTCACCTTTTTATTTCATGATTGCTCTAACAGGTACTTTTTTTGGCCTCCTTGGCCCCTTTATCGCTGCCGGTGCGTTCCTCTGGTATGACAATGATCGCGAAGCATTGATCGGGCAGATTTACGGTAATGATCCTCATGTCTCACAATCTGCAACTCCGGTAAACTATCAAGTTGCACTGGATGCACTGGCTCTCTATGAGCCAACGGCACAACCTATCTACTTCATGGTACAGCGGCCTGGTCAAAAAGATCAATTCCTCGAGATCGCTGCAACTCTTCCCGGCCGTCTTATCTACTCTGAGATCTATCGTTTTCACTCCGACGGGCGCATCATTAATCACCAAGGTCTATCTGATGGACCTGTAGGAAGGCAGATCGCATACTCCATATATCGCCTTCACTTTGGTCACTTCGGCGGCGTCTACACCAAAGTTATCTATTCTGTTTTCGGCCTTGCACTGGTGGTAATTTGCGTGTCCGGAATGAATAGTTGGTTACTCACTCAACAGTTTCAACATCTACGGCACCTCTGGTTAGGACTAACCCTCTCAGTACCAATTGGATTTGTTTTAGCTGCCATTGCCTCGCTCTACTACACTCCTACCACCCCTACTTTTTTGGGGGCCACAACATTGTGCATACTAGCTGCACTCATTCTGAAACACTTACACCAAGTCCGCACGCTGTTACTGGGCATCCTAACAGTATCTTTGATCGCATTGATAGCTAGTTATTTTTTACGCTATGAACTACACAATTGGAATAACGCGGTGTGGAGTATAAACCTCACTCTTTGCCTAATAGGGGTGGTTACAGGAACTGCCTGCATCAGATCTACCCGATCGCAATCAAAACTAAACAATAGCCAGCGAATACAAAACAATTAAACGCACCACTACTCTCTAGGATCGGGGACAGGTTAAATAATGGTTGCAATTGATAATGATTATCATTATCATTTTCGCAGTTGAGCCGTTTAAAACTCATTGTAGATAGGTAACTAGACCACCTACCCAATTGAAGGGAAATGCCGCAGATGAAAATGCTAAACAATAAAGACCACTTGGCACAGCGTGTCAACACTGCAAATAAAAACAACATCACTGAAGATCTCCCGCAAGTTATTACCTTAAAGAATAGAAACAATCGGGCAGTAAATCTGCGTCATCGACCCTCCCCCACTGTAACCGTTCGAAATGAACTCAAAAATAAGAGTTCGTGTGCCAATTGTTCCAACCGTTCACAAACATTCTCTGACAGAGATAAGTGTCAGCATGGATCGAATTAAACAGCAATCTTGGTACTCAGCATGTCAACAAAAAAACCTCAGGACAGAACCAAGATCTCTGCTGCAACTGAGCCGTTGCGTATATCCAGTCACGCTCTGCTTGCCGGACGTTCAAAAATCATCATCGAACATGAGGGTGAGAATTATGAGCTACGCAGAACCAGTAACGGAAAACTAATACTAACCAAATAACCTAACTAGTACTAATGAATCAAAATGTCTGATTATATTGACTATAAATTTAAGCTCACCTCAGCGAGTTCCTACCTGGAAATAATGATTTCCCTTCACCCACTGCGCGTTCTCTCGTGAACCGCAGCACTTTCAATCCGGCAACCAGACTTAGTTCCTTTCTAACTCCTGTTTGCACTAAGTTATCTTGGTTGCCGGATTTTTTTCCACTACTCATAGTGCAAAATTCCAATAAAAACCGACCACCATTTCGAGTCAACCCAGTTCCAGATCAATGACTAAAGAGCGCTTAATCGAACTCGACAGATTGATAAAAGAGGCTCTTATAGAAAGTCTTTTAATGGAAAACATCAATGATACTGCCATTGCCTTTTGGCGCGGTGCCGAAGCAGTAGTAGAAGATTTAAAACTCTCTAGCGATTTCTTCTGTGATGAACCTATAGATAACCGATTAAAGGGTTCCGTTTGCCAAAGGACGCGAGACAAGAAGCTATACTAAACGTCGTACCCCTTTTAATCCTACAAGATACGACAATATGCCTAATCAGCTGTTGGGTTTTCAGAGTCATCGAAATAATGATTTATACTGTAACTTATTAGAGTTAGTCATAAGTGCGACACCTTGGCGAATTAAGCCAATCAATAGCTAAAATTGAATACTTGCAGATACCTTCGCACCACGACCGACAGCAGGTAAACTAGCAAGATGTGGTGTATAAGCTTTGTCAAATAGATTTTCGAGGGCAACACTAACCTGTAGATCATCAATACCATGCACCACTGGCCACCAATTCACATAGAAATCATAGGTACTGTAACCGGGAGTCTCAGGTTGACCGGTAATTACTCTATCTTGCCGCTGATTCCAGGTGGTTTGTAAACGTGCAGAGAGGCTACGATGACTGAAATTTTTTTCCAAACCCATTGACCATGAGTGCCCAGGGATCCCACTTAGAGGCTGATCTTTAGTTAAGTTATCTCCACGCGCTATGGTCACTGTGCTGTACAACTTTAACCTTGAACCCGGCCAACTCAATTGCGTTTGCCACTCAAGGCCACGGATCCTGGCGGAACTAATATTATCGAATGTTGTAACGGTAGTAGTCACAATGGAGTCTATAAAGTTATCATATTCATTTTGATACAAGCTGAGCTGCCCTTCGATAGATAAACCATCCTCTCCAACTACCCGTGTGCTGTTCTTCCACTTGATTCCAAACTCTACTCCATTTTTCAATTCCTCCGGTTTTAAGTCTGGGTTGGGTACAAAATTATTGGCACCGAAGTGTGCTCCAGATATATAAAGCTCCTGAAAATTGGGCGAGCGGAAAGACTGCGCATAGTTGAATGTTAGGTTAGTATTTTTGTTTAACGAAAAAATCATACCTAATTTAGGTGACAATGCCGTGTTCGATGATTCATCTTGCGTGCCACCCACGCCGAACTCAGACTGGCTACGATAATGGTCGTAACGTACTCCAGGAATAGCCACAAAGTGCCGTGAGCGCCCGTCGAAACTAATTTCATCCTGTACATACACACCTGAGTACCGACTAATGGCATCAGGAAACGCTAAATTTGGCGCCTGTCCTTTTCGACTTGCCATTTCATCCTGATAATATTCGACGCCATAGCTAAGGCGGTGGGTTCTTCCGGTTCGAAGAATTCGACTGCTATTTCGAATATCCACTCCGCTGGTGGTAAAGTCTATTGAATCAAGTCGACCATCTGTGCCTATGCGTTTTTCCAAAATATCCTGTCTATTGTGATAAACAAAGGTGTGTAAATCAATTAATGGATGAATAGGATCGATTCGATAAGAGAGCCTATCTAATGACAATTCGGTTTCTCGATCTGTCAATACTGCAGTTGCCGAAGTTAGCGAATCTGACTGCGCGGGCACTTCACCGCGATGATAGTTATATTGCCGAGAAAAGCTCATCGAATGTCCTGGTACCAACGACCATCCCAATTTTATTAATCCACCCAGTTGGGCTTCTGCTGAGTCAGAAAGTTTTTCTTTATCAGCTAACCGCAAATCGCCTGTTTCCCGTTGCGTGCCACTAACCAAAACATCTAGCCCGCCAAGTCGATTAAGCTTTCCAAATGCCGTTGCCGTACCAATCAAGCCATCATTGACTCCTTGCCACGATGATTTTAAGCGTGCCCCATATTGCTTATCTGGGTACAATAGATCTGCTGCATCTTTAGTCGTCATGGCGATGATTCCACCGAGTGCGCCACTACCATAAAGCGCCGATCCGGGGCCACGGAGAACTTCAACTGATTTGAGTAATTCGGTATCGACAAATACCCGTCCTTTATGCCCGGAATTAAAGTTTTGTCGCGCGCCGTCTAAGGTAATCAGAACCCGGTTGCCCCCAAGACCACGAATACGTGGTTTTTCAGCTATAGTTCGGGGTCCGGCACCGATACTAACACCCGGAACGTTACGCAATACATCGCTTAACTTGTGTACCTGGGTAGCTTCGATTTCATCTAGTTCTATGCGGGTTAAACTCTCGGATGTCTCGAAGATGCTACGCTCAGTTTTAGTGGCGGTAACAGTCACCGCATCCAATCGACTTGCGGCCTCGGTTATTGGAATCAAACAGATGCCTATACAGCCTACAAACAGAATCTCATAAAACTTTGCTTTAAATTGGCTTCTCAGTATGCTCATGGCAAAACGCGGATCTCTAAATAGGGTCTAGCATCAAACCCCAACTCACTGTTTTGGCACTTAGCGGTAGTGGATTCACTATCACAAAATACAATAACAGGAATAGATCCATTGTCTGCACGCAACACGGGATATGCTTCTTGGCTAAACGCAATACCATATCCCATTGAACCCAGATTTACCCAATCCTGAACCAACTGAGTGGTATCTACCGACACCCATGTTCCCACTGTGTCCAGAGTTAAAGTAGTTGTCGGAAATCCAGTTTCTGCGATATCAGTCCAAGCAATCTCACCAGCTTCGCTCCAGCCTAGCGTTTGCGGCAGGATGTCCACTTTAACTGTCGCAATACCCGGGGTGAATACATTGTCAGTATCCGGATCACCTGGTTTTGCGCCAATAAACCCGCTGGGATCCCCGGAGCCGTCTAGAGCATAGAGATGTAAATGGGCAGTATAGTTAGCAATCCCCGCTAAATCATCTAGCAGACTCGCGTCTAAAGCCATTAGGGCTTTAGCACCATGGTTTGACTCATGGTTCCAAACCAAAATGCCGCCACTATCACCTGTATCTAGCCCTTGATTTCCTAGAAACTCGTATACGTAAGTATCCGCAGTCACCGTGGCTCGCAGACTCACTTCCACATTAACAGTGGTAGACGATACCGCGCCTCTATCATCGACGACAGTTAGCGTGATCTGATAATGGCCTGCCTCATGAAAGATATGCAGTGGGTCAGCAGTGTACTCAGAGACTGAGCCATCGCCAAAATCCCACTGCCAGGAAACAACGGTACCATCCGCATCGCTACTTTGTAGACCATCAAACTGAACTGCCAATGGCTTTGGACCAAAAGTAATGTCTGCGCTTGCTTTTGCGTTCGGCGATTGATTGTCCAGGGAATTAACCGTCACAGTTACTTGATCGGTATCTGTATTGCCACCATCATCCATGACCGTCAATGTAAAGGTTTTGCTACCCGCCGAAAGAATGAGTTCAGGCGTCACGACATCATCTGGATCCGGTGTTCCGGTCCACTTGTACGCCATAATTTGCCCGTCCAGATCCGCCGAATGGCTAGCATCCAACAGAACTGTGATTTCCGTTTCGCCACTAGGGAGCACAATGATCTGATCTTCTCCAGCATCCGCTATCGGTGGCTGATCACTGGTCACCGAAGCAATGACCTCGACAGATAACTGTACCGCTTGGGTTGCACCACGTTCGTCGATTGCAGAAACGTTGACTAGATAAAAACCCGGTTCCATGAAACTATGTTCTGGATTCTGAAGTGAACTACTAGCGCCATCACCGAAATCCCAGTACCAGCTCAATGCCCCCTGTGCGTGACTCGCTGAAGCGGAAAACGTCACCGACAATGGTGCTGTTCCAGACAACAGACTGGCGCCGGCGTCAATCGTCAGTTGTTGTTGTCCTGGTGGTGGAATTTGGAAACCAGGAGTTAGTGAAAGATAGCGAAAACTCACCGTACCGGATTCAGCATCACCCTCCTCATAACCATAGTATCCCAACATCTCAAGAGCAAATTCGTTGCCTTCTGTGCTGCGAATAATCCAGGTATCATCTGTCGGTCTTAAAATATGGTTTTCATGGAGATAATAGTCGTACCAGCCCAATATTGACTCACCATCTTCGCCACCCTCATCAATAACTACACCGCTACCCTGAGTCAAGAACACATAGGCAGACTCTTCAGGATTAAGATGAACTCTGTTTACTTGTTGGTTCGCTAAACAATAGTCCTTATTTTCTTTATCATCATAACCAGGGGCACAAACTGCAAAAAAAATGTTTTCACCAAGAATCAATAATTGCTCATCGGTTAGCTCTGATAAAGATTGATCCTGAACCAGTGACAGATCTTCTATAGAGCTTACTGACATAAGTGGTGAATTATGCATCGCGGCAACACCAACCTCTCCAATTCCGCTCACACCCCCGTTGGTCTTAATGGTGAATCTTCGAAAGGCGATATCCCAGGTTCCGTCGTTCTCAGGAGTCTGGGGAAACACCACACTATATGAATCCAAATCAAAGTAGACCCAGTGCTCGTTGTTGCGTGCATCTAGCACCTGGACCGCAGCTCCGTCATCATCGAAAAAGGCATGAGCAGATTTTTCCAATACTGGTGTCACCGCACCGGGCTCCAGAGCACTTTCTTTACAGCCTTGAACTGCACAGGCGATAACTATTCCGAACATAGAGATAAATGTAAGCCTAGCCGATTTATTCATCTTAGTTCTGCTCCCCATGGCCTTCAGCAATGAATAATGATCCTTTACCCATAGCTGTTTAATTAGATTGGCAGGGAGTGCCTCCCCACACTCCCTGCCTTAGGTTAAGCAGACAATGACAAGCTAGAGTCTGGGCGCCGAGCAACCCCTAACAAACCGAATAGTGCAGAACCGAATAACCAGACCGCCGCAGGAATAGGTACCACATTAGGCGTGATAGACAAAGTCGGGGCCAATCCACCAGCGACGCAAACCGCATTAGTGGACTCAGAATCACAAAAAGAAGGCACGGCAACAGACCCATTGTCTGCACGAATAACTGGAAATGCCTCCTGGCTCAGTGCAAAACCGAAATCACTACTACCTAACAGTACCCACTGTGCTACCAGTGAGGTGACATCTACAGAAAACCACGCATCTGTGCTGTTTTGAGTCAAGGTAGCAGAAGGCGCACCTGTCTCAGCAATATCACTCCAAGCAATTACCCCCGCTTCATCCCAGTCTGTGGTTTGTAAAAATATATCCGTTTTAACGGTGGCGACTCCAGGTGTATAGGGGTTATCCGCATCAGCATCTCCTGGGGCTGCACCCACGAAACCACCTGATCCAGTTCCATCAAAGCTGTACAAATTAAGTGTTGCGGTATAATCGCCGGAAAGCGCAGGATCACCTAATAGATTGGTATCAAACTTGATCAGACCTTTTGCTCCATGATTGGACTCATGATTCCAAACCAAGATGCCACTACTGTCACCACCACTAGCGGCACCTTGGTTACCTAGGAATTCGTATACATAAGTATCTTCAATTGCAGAGTAGGTAGCGGCGTTTGTTACACCTTGTACCGTTGTAAGACCCGCCCCAATGACACCCACAGCGATCTTAAATTTATTACGGCGATGATTCATTGTATTCTCCCTCATCAGAATTAGTTGGGCATCAAACAACCAATACCCTGTATTTAGAAGATACTGAGCAAGCAAACTTAGCCGCATACGAACAGGAATAGATGTAATAGCCACTCTGTGCCCAGTGTAAGTTGGCTGGCTATAGTTATCAGGATTGATAACAAGTGGCTGGCGAAGGATGGTGAACAACCGATCCTAGATAATCATTTGAGCTAGTGGAGTGAAAAACATTTGTGAGCCAGTAACGATCCCGTCATTTGAACACAATCATTCCAACAACTCTCATGCCATCCGCTAAGCCTAAACTGAATCTTAACGGACTGCATTAATGATAATGATTATCATTTGCATGTCAACGTTTTTTTTCACGGGTACGGCATTAGATTGGCATTGTCGGGCGGCATTGAGGTTGCGGGATGCTGCAGGATCTGACAAGAAAAATAACCCGCAGCTCTACTGGTGCGGTTCCCACTTAGGTTTACTGTTCATAAAATGCTCTCCTGACATTCTCACTGGACTAGCACGCTATTGATATTTTGATTCTCCGATACTTAAGAAAATTTATTAGCGATTATAAAATCCAACGCTTGCAGAGAAATCTAGCCAGAGAACCTAGTGACCCCAAAATGCCTAAGCGTACAACTAATATAACTGAGTTTAAATCGACACTACATAGCATTGGGGAAACCCAATAATCTATCAGTTCAGAGATTAATATTTTCTAAAACTCACAATTTAGGATGCAGATTAGTCTGAATGTAGTACTTAAGAGCAGCCTGGCGCACAGAATTCGTATCAGCGTAATCCGTTCGTCTTCACTGCTCTCTCTGGCCTGCCAGATATAACCAAGTGTCCACGACAGAATCAGGATTAAGTGAGATACTGGATATACCTTGCTTCATCAGCCATTGCGCCAGATCAGGATGATCAGATGGACCTTGTCCGCAAATACCCACATATTTATTTTGACTGCGGCAAGCAGAAATCGCCATCGCGAGAAACTTGGTCACCGCTGGGTTGCGCTCATCGAATTTGTCTGCCACCAGACCTGAATCTCTGTCCAGTCCTAACGTCAGTTGAGTGAGATCATTTGATCCAATAGAAAAACCATCGAAATACTGCAAAAATTCTTCTGCCAAAATAGCGTTGGCAGGCAGTTCGCACATCATGACGATTTTTAAATCGTCTTTGCCTCTTTCTAAGCCATTATCTTTTAACAAGGCGATCACCTGCTGTGCTTCCTCCAAAGTGCGGACAAAAGGCACCATCACCCAGACATTATCCAACCCCATTTCGTTGCGCACCTTGAGTAGGGCTTCGCACTCCATATCAAAACAGCTACGAAACTCTTCCGATACATAGCGCGAGGCGCCTCGAAAACCGAGCATAGGATTTTCTTCCCGCGGCTCATACTCCTGACCACCCACCAGATTGGCGTATTCATTAGACTTAAAATCAGACAGGCGCACGATAGCCGGTTTCGGGTAAGCCGAAGCTGCCAGGCTGGCAATACCTTCGGTGAGCTTCTCTACGAAAAATTCTCGCGGCCCTGGATAACCGCTCCAGTATTGTTTCACCTGCTCTTTTAATCCGGCCTCTAACTGCGCAAAATCGAGTAAGGCCTTTGGGTGGACGCCAATCATACGGTTAATAATGAACTCCAACCGAGCGAGACCAATGCCCTCATTGGGTAAATTAGCAAAATCGAATGCGCGATCGGGATTGCCCACATTCATCATTAATTTCACCGGAGACGCCGGCATTTTGCCGAGATGAATTTCATTAATTTCAAAAGCTAGCTTACCGTCGTAGACAAAACCTGTATCCCCTTCGGCACAGGAGACAGTGACCTCCTGACCGTCGCTGAGTTTGCTGGTGACGTTGCCGCAACCGACCACAGCAGGAATGCCTAGTTCGCGCGCGATAATCGCTGCATGGCAAGTACGCCCCCCACGATTGGTGACAATTGCGGACGCACGTTTCATCACCGGCTCCCAATCGGGATCGGTCATATCGGTGACCAGAATGTCCCCCTCCTTGACTCTATCCATTTCATTGGGGCTACTCACTAGACAGACTGCACCGGCACCAATTTTTTGCCCGATGGCACGACCTGAGGCAAGCACATCACCGCGCTGCTGTAGTTGGTAGCGACGTATGATCTGCTCATTCTGTTGGCTTTTCACGGTTTCCGGTCGCGCTTGCAGAATATAAATTTTGCCGTCTTCACCATCCTTGCCCCACTCCACATCCATGGGACGGCCATAATGTTTTTCGATGGTGAGTGCCATGCGGCCTAAGGCTTGTAAATCTTCATCATTGATGGAAAAAAGATCGCGTTGTGTCTGTTCCACCTCCACGGTTTTCACTTTCTCATTCGAACCTTCTGGCGCGTAGATCATCTTGATCGCTTTGGTGCCGCGTTTTCTACGTAATACTGCGGGTTTGCCCGATTCTAAATTGGGTTTGTAGAGATAAAACTCATCCGGATTCACTGCCCCCTGCACGACTGTTTCGCCCAGACCATAAGAAGAGGTGACAAATACGGTTTTATCAAAACCGGTTTCTGTATCCAGGGTAAACAACACACCGGCCGCACCTAGGTCACTGCGAACCATACGTTGGATCCCAGCGGATAAGGCCACCTGACTGTGAGCGAATCCTTGATGAACCCGATAGGAGATGGCGCGATCGTTAAACAGCGAAGCAAATACCAACTTCACATGAGCCACCACTTCATCGGCGCCACGAACATTCAAATAGGTTTCTTGTTGGCCAGCAAAGGAGGCATCGGGTAAATCCTCAGCAGTGGCGGAAGAGCGCACGGCCACCGCAACATTCGACTGATCACCACATAATTGTTGATAGGCTTGTCGAATATCGGCTTCTAATTCCGCAGTCAGGGGCGCATCACAAATCCATCGACGAATGTCGGCACCTGTTTTCATCAGCGCTTTGACGTCATCCACATCCAATTGATTCAAGGCATCATCAATTTTGTCCTTTAATCCTGACTCAGCGATAAAGGTACGATAGGCATCTGCAGTGGTGGCGAAGCCGCCCGGCACAGTGACGCCAGCCCCAGACAATTGGCTGATCATTTCGCCGAGAGAAGCATTTTTTCCGCCCACTTGTTCGACATCATTCATGCCTAAAGATTCAAACCCGATGATGGTGTTGGCCAACTTGTAATCCTCGCTGATTGTTACTGAAAGGCTAAATATATTATGTTACGGTTTAGCCACTAAAATTTCATAAAAAGTATTTTACTATGTCCTTGATGCGCACGATATTTTATCTTTCCGATAGCACCGGACTGACAGCCGAAACATTGGGACGTAGTTTAGTGGAACAGTTTCCTGATCTCCAAATTCGGGAGAAAATTATTCCATTTATTTCCGATATTTCTAGTGCCCAGGCAGCGGTGAAAGAGATCCAGTTAGCTGCTCAAAACGACGGCCAGCCGCCAATTCTATTTAGTACTTTGGTGGATAACGATCTGCGTGACATTATCGCTCAAAGTCCAGGTATTTTACTCGATTTTGTCGAAACTTTTATTGGTCGATTAGAGGTCGAATTAAAAATGGAATCGAGCAATAAAATCGGCCACCGCCATGATTCCGAAAGTTACGAAAAATATATGGCCAGGATGGAAGCCCTAAATTACGCGCTACGCAATGATGACGGCTCCACCATCCAGGATTATGATCAAGCGGACATCATCCTCATAGGCGCATCTCGTACCGGCAAAACCCCTACCTGTCTCTATCTTGCCATGCATTTCGGTATTTTAGCCGCCAACTACCCTCTCACGCCTGATGATCTGGAGAATACTCGCCTTCCTGAACCTTTAAAATCCCACAAAGCCAAACTGTTTGGACTACACATCACTGCTGAGAGGTTACAAAAAATCCGTCAGGAGCGACGTCCTAACTCAACTTACGCCTCACTGTCCCAATGTCAATTCGAAGTACGGCAAACAGAAGCTCTATTCCGAGATCAAAAAATTCCATTTACGACAACGACTGATCGCTCTGTAGAGGAACTCGCCTCTACGATTTTGCACCATAGCAAGGTGAATCGGCGACTATAGTTCCACCTAATCCAAATCACTCCGACAACAGCTTGCCGGAGCGCTCTTAACTGGTACGAATCAAATAACCAACAGATCCACAAACTCGTTGACCGGCGTAACTTCGAGTCGGGTTTGATCCAAGCATAAAGACATGATCTGATTCACTCGTTTTGCTGGGAAGCGAGTCTTTAGATTGTTATCAAATTTGGCTTCCAGCAATGGGATCCCTTCCGCACGGCGGCGCCTATGTCCGATTGGGAATTCCACATCGATCTGTTCCGTGGAAGAGCCATCTTTAAAATGCACTTGAATACCATTGGAAATAGAGCGCAATTCTGGATTGTGATAATCCTGGCTCCATTGTTCATTTTCCACAACTTCCATCTTATCGCGCAAAGCGTCGATACGAGGATCATTGGCCACCGCATCTTCGTAGTGATCGGCGGTCAAATCGCCAAAAATCAAACCAATGGCCACCATGTATTGCAAACAGTGATCTCGATCTGCGGGATTGTGCAGTTCGCCTACCTTACTAATAATTCGAATAGCAGACTCATGTGTAGTGAGCGTGACTTTGTCGATCTCATCCAGTCGCTCTTTAATCTGTGGATGCAAGGTCACTGCGGCTTCCACTGCTGTTTGTGCATGGAACTCCGCAGGGAACGAGATCTTAAACAACACTTGCTCCATGACATAAGAGCCATAAGGTCGCTGAAACTCAAAAGCATTTCCTTTGAAAGCGACATCATAAAAACCCCAAGTCTTGGCGGATAATACACTAGGATAGCCCATTTCACCTTTCATCGTCATGAGTGCTAAACGCACTGCGCGACTGGTCGCATCACCGGCCGCCCAGGATTTTCTTGAGCCCGTGTTGGGCGCATGACGATAGGTTCTTAAACTTTGACCATCTACCCATGCTAAGGACAAGGCGTCAATGATTTGATCTTCAGTGCCGCCCAGCATCTCGGTCACCACTGCGGTGCTGGCCACCTTCACCAACACGACATGATCCAAACCTACACGATTAAAGCTATTTTCCAATGCCAAGCAGCCTTGAATCTCGTGAGCCTTGATCATAGCTGTCAACACATCACGCATCACCAAGGGTGCTTTGCCTTCCGCCACCCGTTGTCGGCTGATAAAGTCAGCAGTAGCAAGAATTCCACCTAAATTGTCAGAAGGATGACCCCACTCTGCCGCCAGCCAAGTATCGTTATAATCCAACCAACGGATCATGGCACCGATATTAAATGCAGCGGAGACAGGATCTAATTGAAACTGAGTACCCGGAACTTTCGCACCATTGGGCACCAACGTACCAGGTACGATGGGGCCAAGATGTTTAGTGCACTCCGGAAATCGTAACGCCAAGAAGCCACAACCTAAAGTGTCCATTAAACAATTGCGTGCGGTGTTATAAGCCTCTTCACTATTGATCTGGTAGTTAGCGACATACTCGGCAATATGCACTAACTCTTTATCGGGATCCGGGCGAACGTTGACATCATGTAAACTCATGGGTACTTCCTCAACCTTTTCTTAAATTTTTATGGACAAAACTATGAACGCTTTTCGATAGACACATAATCCAAAGATTCTGGACCAATGTATCCTGCACTCGGGCGAATCAAACGGTTATTACTTCTTTGCTCAATGATGTGCGCAGACCAACCGGCTGTACGCGCAATAACAAATATCGGCGTAAACATCGGTGTAGGAATACCGCACATGTGGTAAGCGGAAGCGCTATAAAAATCGAGATTCGGGAACAGCTTTTTTTCATCCCACATTATTTTTTCTATACGTTCTGACACCGGATACAATACTTTATCATCGCAATCATCCGATAATTTCTTCGACCAGCCTTTAATCACATCTGAGCGAGGATCAGAAGTGCTATAGACACGATGACCAAATCCCATAATCAACGCTTTTTTCGCCAACATTTCTCTTAAACCTGCTTCAGCCTCATCTGGCGTTTGAAATTTTTCGATTAACTCCATAGCCGCTTCATTGGCGCCGCCATGTAAGGGCCCGCGCAAGGTGCCTATTGCTGAGGTGATAGCAGAATAAAAATCCGATAAGGTAGCAGTAGTCACCCGTGCAGCGAAAGTGGAAGCATTAAACTCATGCTCAGCGTATAGAATCAATGAAACATCCATCACTCTATGGCGTAATTCATCGGGCCGTTCGCCCAACAAAGTATGTAAATAATGTCCTGCAATAGACTCTTCTTCGCTTTCCACTTCAATACGTCTGCCAGACTGACTAAAGTGATACCAGTAGTTTAAAGCACTTGGAAAACAGGCGATCAATCGATCTGCGATTTGGTGCTGCTGTGATTGAGGGTCGGTTTCTAACTCTAAGGTACCCAGTACCGAACTGGTGGTACGCATCACATCCATGGGATGAGCATCTTTGGGGATTTGTTCTAATACATTTTTTAAAGGTTGCGGCAACCCCCGCATTCCCTGTAACTTAGTTTTATAAGCATCTAGTTCACTTTGGGTCGGCAGCTTATTGTGAATAAGCAGATGGGCTACCTCTTCAAATGTAGCGTGTTCAGCTAAGTCGTGAATAGAATAACCGCGATAGGTTAAGCCAACACCTTCTTTGCCTACGGTGGAAACGGCTGTTTCACCGGCTTCAATTCCAGCTAGTCCTCCGGGCTTCTTTCCGCTCATTTTGATTTCTCCTCCTCATATAACTCATCTAATTTTTGTTCATACTCGTGATAACCCAAGCAGTCATAAAGCTCCATGCGCGGCTGCATGATATCCACCACACTCTCTTGAGTACCTTCCCGTCTCAAGGTTTCGTAAACATTTAAAGTTGCCCTGGCTTGGGCACGAAATGCGGATAAGGGATATAACACCAAACCGACATTTACTTCACGCAATTGCGCCACAGTGTAGAGCGGGGTTTGGCCAAACTCAGTAATGTTCGCCAAAATAGGAATACCCACCGCGTTGGCAAATTGTTTGTACATAGCCAAATCCGTCATCGCCTCGGGAAAAATCATGTCGGCCCCTGCTTCTTTACAGAGACAAGCTCTCTCGATAGCGGCATCCAATCCCTCTACTGCCAGTGCATCCGTGCGCGCCATGATGACGAAGTCCTCGTCGGTCTTTGCATCCACAGCAGCTTTCACCCTGTCTACCATCTCCTGCGTACTAACGATAGCTTTATTGGGACGATGGCCGCAGCGTTTCGCAGCGATTTGATCTTCGATATGTACTGCAGCGGCTCCTGCTTTAATCATCTGCTTGATGGTGCGGTTAATCATGAAGGCGTTGCCCCAACCGGTATCGATATCTACCAACAGAGGTAACGGGCATGCTGCGGTAATGCGTTTGACGTCCTCGAGCACGTCATTTAGTGTGGTCATACCTAAATCCGGTAAGCCATAAGATGCATTCGCAACACCGCCACCAGATAGATAAATGGCTCTAAAACCAACCCGGTGGGCCAACATCGCTGAATAGGCATTGATGGTACCAATTACTTGCAATGGGCTTTCTTCAGCGACGGCTTGTTTGAATAGTTTTCCTGGTGACGGGTTACTCATGGAAATTTAATACTCCTAAATTTCTTTCCTCGTCACAGAAATTTTTTTTAAATTATCAGGCGAGGTTATTTTTTACTGATGGCGCGGATTGAATCGTTTAACTCTAATAGTCGTCTCGCTGCATCTACTTTGTGCGGCTCTACTATGCGCCCATTAAATATCGCCACGCCCTTACCAACTGATTGAGCTTTTTCATATACTTCTATGATTTCTTTTGCTTTTTCGAGATCATATTTGCGGGGAGTAAAAGCATCGTTGGTGTAAGGCAATTGACGCGGGTGAACGACAGTTTTGCCATCAAACCCCATATCTCTTGCGTGTCGGCAAGAGAGTTCGCAAGCCACCGGATCTTCTAGCTCTGTATGAGAGCCATCGAGTATCGATAAACCAAAGGATCGAGCAGCAAAAAGGCTGACCATGGAGGCCATTTGCACAGCCGTTCTATCTGGCGCATCGTGACGATATATGGCGCTTGCCAAATCACTAGTACCCATTACTAAACAACAAAGCCGATCAGAACAGCCGGCGATAGATTCCGCCCTTAAAATTGCCAAAGGCGTCTCTATCATCACCATCACCGGCAGATGCTTTCCACCACAGCTATCGAGATTTTCAATGGATTCAAGTAGTTCTTCCGCACTATTCACCTGAGAAAAGAGCACCGCATCCAGGCTGTGGTGATCTGCAAATGCTGCCAAATCGTCCATACACCAGGGTGTTTGTAAGCCATTGATTCTGACCACTAGCTCCTGATGGACAAAGCCGCCCTTTTGAAGCGCTTCATAAACGTTTTTTCGAGCGTTTTCTTTAAATTCAGCTGCAACAGAATCTTCGAGGTCAAATACCAAGCTATCAGCATCCAACTCCCGTGCTTTTTCCAAATAACGTTTGTTATCCCCAGGTACGTACAACATTGAACGCCTGGGACGAAATGCATGTCGCATTTATGGCTTGGCCTTAATTTATAGATGTCTATCAATGACAAGTATGCGATTAGACACGGCCTAGTGAGGACATAACAAAATCCATTTTTAGTTTTTACACTAAACTGAACTTAACAGCTGTTAAATCCACAAGCCGTACTATAAAATTCGACGGTAATGTATCGCTAAAGCTTTGGTCATGCAAGTTTTACTGGATCTTCAGAAAAGATTCTACGCGCAAAAAAAAGAACCACCACAAGGCAGCTCTTAATCTGGACTATCATCCCGAAAGTGGCCGACAATGAAATTGTCGGCCTTAGGGTGCAAAAACTACTATTGGCCAGAAACCGCTAACGCTGCATCGGACGAATTACCAGACACGCGGATATCGCGAATTTCCAACTCCGGCCAAACACTAAATTCCGTATCATGAAATTGTCTTGGGCCCATTCCCAGTCGATCTGGGAAAACGAAAAGTGCATCCACAACTAATTCAGTAAAATCTTTGGGGATGTCATTTATGTCAAACCCCACAGTGGGTTTCGCACCCGGAAAACTTTCAAAAGACACGTGGTAATTGGGATCATCGATATAGAGCATGTCAACGCCCACTCTAAAATCTTCGGGCACATTCACTTTAGCAAAGACATCCCAACCATGGGTGCTACTCAACCATAACCAAGGTTGATCCACGCTCACCTGCATCTGCTTTTCGAATTCACTCATTGTGCCATCAACCAGGGCATAGCCATTCGGCTCAGAGGTAATCGCAGAATTGACTCTCGCGCCTGATTCGTCCACAAAGTCAAGAGAAACATAAATATGAGGCTCTACTAGAAAACGCGTCAATATATCTACGCCCGGAATATTCACCTTTGCGACAAAACTCAATGCTTGGTCAAATATATTCATCTGCGCTCTCACAGTCGCCACAGGAACTTTTGCGATCACTAGTCCCAATTTTATGATAACTGCTTCGCGAACCGGACCACCGACCGCACCGACTGGTAGAGCTTTGATATGCTCGACCGTATTCATCTTAATGTGGGGTGAAAATTTACTTAATATCTGAGTGTCGATATTGGCGTAGATCGCATCCAAAACCCGCTCATCTTGGCGATCTCCTACTTTTGCATAAAAATCTTCGAACATGAGAAAGTTGTCAGTTCGTGTATCAAAACCGAAGAAGGTAGTCTCGGCCTTAGACTCTTCAAAGTCGTACTGCACGTAGTCTGCTTTCGAACGTTGTTTTGAACCTTTTACAATATAGGCAAACCGAGTCTTACCATTTCTTTCAAACTTTAACTCTTTGACAATAGTTCCATCCAAACCAGGGACATCTGGCGTATAAGGTTGGTCCCCAGTATCTCGATACATAAACAGTAATTCGTCGTTTTCATCCAATACGTCTACTACACCATTTACCTTACCTCTACCTTCTAGATAGACGTATCCATTAGTATCGTAGTCATCTAGTTGTAATGGTACGGGTACCAATTTACCTCCACGTACAGACATTAAACTGAGTTGATCGAATGGCGTACCAAGCAACGATGGTACCTGCCCACCACGCATCGATACAGGATGCAACCAAGAATAGTGGGTAAAGCCCAGTTCATGAATCGCATTTGCCAGTTGATCAGGTGATAATTGACGAATAATGTGCGGTTGTTCCACCAAAAACGCGGGATTGGCTCTAAATTCATTTAGCATCTGTTGATATTGATCATCTGGCATCTGCGGGAATCCAGCATAAACTGAATTAATGCAGAGGGAGAGCAGTCCTACAGACAACATTCGTATCATTCCACCGCGCATAAACCACCTCCTTCTAAGAATATAGTTTTTAATTATGTTTAAATACTTTTGGTTGTAATGAGAAGCAGACTACCGAAGAAACATGAATGAAAAAGGGGCTGTTAGTAAAATTATTTTTATATGAGGAAACGATTGACAATCAGGAATTAGTATCCGCTAATATACTTAACAGTTTATCTGTAATAAGCACCTGGTTTTGAAAGATTTAATGTTCTAATTATGTTAAAAAGTTGTTAAGTATTTGTTAGCAA
>DJFZ01000055.1:102679-118202 GCA_002432655.1 Thiotrichaceae bacterium UBA5859
CTACCCCTTAACTGGCGATAAATTAAACAGTAATCCGTAGCGAATGGCGACAACATGCGTTCTATTTTTTCAAAATTGATACTTTTTGTTCGATTTTTAATTGAGTGCATCAACAAAGATGGTATTCGAGCACAAGCAGCTTCACTGACGTTTACCACTCTGTTTGCAGTCGTTCCGCTGATGACGGTCATCTACGCCGCTATCTCAATGTTTCCCATGCTAGATAATCAACGGGATCTATTACAAAACTTTCTATTCCAACATTTCGTTCCCGAGAGTGCGAATCAAGTGATGGGATATCTATCAGGGTTCTCGCAACAGGCATCACAACTCACGGCCACCGGGGCATTTATGCTAATTGTCACCACTATATTGCTTCTGGTTTCCATAGAGAAAAGCTTTAATCACATCTGGCACATACATGAGGGACGCAGTGGACTGACTCGACTATTGACCTATTGGGCGGTGTTAAGCCTGGGGCCACTTCTGCTGGCGGTGGCCACAATTGTCAGCACCTATCTCTCTACCCTGCCTTATCTGTCCGACGCAGCCCAACTATTAGATAAACCGATTATTGGTTTATCTGCTTTACCTTTGATCATTAGTATCGCTGCATTAACTCTTTTATATATCACTGTGCCCAACTGCTCTGTGCCATTTAAATACGCTCTAATTGGCGGCACAGGCGTCGCACTAGCATTTACAGCTTTTAAAAAGATATTTGGTACGCTGGTTATTATGTTCCCGAAGTACGAATTTATATATGGCGCGTTTGCCGCCGTGCCTCTATTTTTACTTTGGCTCTATGTCGCATGGTACTTGGTATTGCTTGGGGTTGAATTTGTTTTTGCTCTGACCCACTTCGAACATAGACATCACCACGCCGCCCATCCCATGTATTCACTTTTAGGTGTGCTATATCAGTTTTGGCACAAACACCTAACCGGCGGTACGCTTTCGGAATCTGAACTTCTAAGTAAGCTACCAATGTTGAGTGTGGAACAATGGGCAGAAATTAAAGGCGTTCTATTAAACAACCTCATCA
Organism: Thiotrichaceae bacterium UBA5859; assembly: GCA_002432655.1. Lineage (GTDB taxonomy): Bacteria > Pseudomonadota > Gammaproteobacteria > UBA5859 > UBA5859 > UBA5859. Next base: position 103,725 of record DJFZ01000055.1, read on the forward strand.
TCCTTGAGACGGCAGACAACCAATTCGCCCTCTGTCGTGATCTGAGTCAAATGCAACTGATGGAGTTATATCGAATCTCTCCTTGGATCATTCCCACCTCTCTCGATGCCCAAGATCTGACTCGAACTCTCGGTGAACAGAGCGATCAATCATGGGTAGAACCTCTGCTACATTTATCTGAAAAAACCCGCATTTCATTTAAGCAGCATCTCAGTGCGAACTTGTCCGAGCTATTTGAATCGGCAGAAAAAGCAGCATTTTCCCCTCGTAGAAACGTTATCAGCGTCTTGAATACTCAAGATTAATTACACTCAAACATCATATGCAACTGTTTTTTATGATTATTTATTTTAAATGATCCAGGCTTTCAATTAGAAAATATAAGACTAACGCTTGTTTGAGGCATAATGGTTTAGACAACCTGACGATTAATTCGCAAGGAACCCAGTTAGTAATAATTACGTGTCTATTGAAATGAATGCAGTTACAAGTCTGTTCAAGCGCGGATCACGCGCTAAATTCGAAAAAATCATCACGCCGCACCTTGAACCCATGTACCGCGTCGCGTTCCGCTATACGAAAAATGCAAGCGATGCTGAAGACTTGGTTCAAGAATTTGTCTTATCCCTCTATCAGAAAAAGATTGACTTGTTTGAAATCAAAGAGTTGAGGCCATGGCTGATGAGAGGTCTCTACAATAAATTTGTTGATAACTTTCGTCAAAGCAAGCGTGATCCCTTGCATCAGCATGACGAATTGGAACTCACCGCCGTTGCGGATATCAGGCAAGGGCCAATGAACGAATTGAGCCGCGAAGAGCTGCAAAAACAGTTGCTCCTTGCGCTGCAACAAGTGAATGAAGACCAACGAATTTTATTGATGTTACACGACGTGGAAGGCTATACCCTCACGGAACTTACAGAAATCCTGGATGTCCCCATTGGCACACTGAAAAGCAGACTGCATCGTGGACGCGCCCAACTAAGAAGAATATTAAATCGGGAACCATTTGCGCCAGATCTTCGTGTGGTATAAATCTCAACGAGTTAGATGAACGACTATGAAATGCCTCACTGCTCAACGACAAATTGAAGATTATCTCGATCAATTGTTAGATAGAGCCACTATAGAGCTGTTATTAGAACACTTCGCCAATTGTCAGGCCTGTACCCAGCTTTATGAACAGGAGCAGGAACTGCGGCAGGCACTGCGCAATTTGCCTTTCGAACAACCCCAAGCGGGATTCCAACAGCGCATTTTAAATGGCTTACACCCAGGTTCTGACTCTAGCCCACTTCTCTCCTATGCGGCTGGATTTATTAGCGCGGCCATTATCGGAGTAGCGATCTGGATCTCTGTTGGCATGAATAACTTTGACAGCAACCTACCGAATCGCTTTGCCGCTGATGTTGCCGCCGTTCATTTCGATGTCAACAGGCCGCGCCAAGTGCGCCTGGTATTCAATGTACCTGAGGAGGTACAAACCGCTAGTTTGAAAATGGTTTTTCCAACAGGATTTGGCGTGGAAGGTCTGGAATCTGAACGGATCCTAGAGTGGGATACAGCACTGAGCAAAGGTGAAAATCATCTTGTACTCCCCATGGTTGCCCGCCAGATCGGTGAGGGCGAGCTAGTAGCAACTATCACCTACGGTGGCGCTCAAAAGAGTTTTCGAGTGAACTTAAAATCTAATTCAGATAGTGATATGAGTCAAATTGACGGTGCGTCATTAACGGGTTAAACGCCAAATGGTTAAAATCAACATGAAACTATTTATCAAAAATCCTGTTGGCCGAATTCAAATTCCCCTAGCCATAGTGTTTTTCGGCGCTCTCCCTCTTGCTCACGCCGGCGACGCAACAGAAGTCTCGATGCAAGTAATAGATCGCGAAGAGTACCCGCTGAATGTTAAATCGATTAACTTACCAGACCGGATTTCAAAAAGAGTCGTCACGGTGCAAGAAGGCTTGCAGAATAGGCTTAAAAAAAATAGTACTAAACTGAAAAATGAACTGAGGACTAATCTAGATAACTTTCACGACAAACGCCGTACGAACCGTGACCAGATAAAGTCATTTTTTGAAACAACTTTAGAAAAAATAGAGGACTCTTCCGACAACGTGCGTGAAAAAATAGCTGATTTCATCGCGCCTAATAAAGATACAGATTAATTTTGTAGTGCAACCGTGTAGCGCATAGGCTCCTCATTTGCTTATGCGCTTTTTTTTAGTTGTTTTGATGGTAGAGTTTTTTCCCACAAAAAATCAAAAAAAAGTAAGTTGTCATTCCTGCCGACGCGAACAACATACACATCACCATCACTTGGTAACGAACCGCAACCAGCGGGGACACTCCCGATAAAATTTGTCCCGTCATCATACCCGGCAAGGTCACGACTCCCACTGCGAATAAGGAGTTCACCACTGGTATCAAAGCAGCTTGAAATGCATAATTTCGAGCCACCTTGTAATCCGTTTCGCGTTCTGCCTCAGAAAACAAGCGCTCTGCACAGAGGCTAATACTGGTCATGCCATTTGCAAATATCATCCCTGCAAGAGGGATACTATACCGTGGTTGATACCAAGGAGAGAGCCCTAGCACCAAAGCCGTCACCATCCAAAGAATAACCCCACCTGCCAAGAAGATAGATAGAGAAGAAAAAAACCATAAATTGGTTCGGGCCGAGGGTACTGTGCGTAACGCAATCCATGATGCGGCAGCTATCATTACTGAAAATACAACGAGTAACAGATAGAGTTCATTGGCAGCAAACAGATAGTTTAAAAAATAGCCCACGATGAGCAGTTGCGCCAACATCCTAATCAACGCATAGACTGCCGTACCTGCTTCTAGCGACCATCGAAACAGAATGACCAACACTAGAGCCACCGGCAAAAATGTAATGGCCAAATTTATCCCGGAAATACTGGGTACCTGTTCCCCCATACTATCCCTATAAATTGAGGTGTTAACTAGCAAACAGCGTACTGTTGTCTCATTATATCTTTTTCTTGTATTGCTCTATTTCGAGTTTCCATTTTTTAGGACCGGTTTGATGCACAGAATTACCTAGCGAGTCTACCGCCACAGTCACCGGCATCTCTTTCACCTCAAATTCATAAATCGCCTCCATGCCCAACTCTTCGAAAGCCACCACTTTGGCGGATTGAATAGCCTTTGACACCAAGTAAGCGGCGCCGCCAACAGCCATCAGATAGACAGCCCGGTGTTTTTTTATCGCCTCTATCGCCACCGGACCTCTTTCAGCTTTGCCAATCATGCCCAGCAACCCGGTTTTATCTAACATCAACTCAGTGAATTTATCCATTCTGGTCGCAGTTGTGGGTCCTGCCGGGCCCACCACCTCATCACGAACGGGATCCACAGGACCAACGTAGTAGATAAATTTACCCTTGAGATCCACCGATGCTGGTAAAGATTCACCCGCATTCAACAGATCACGAATTTTTTTATGGGCCGCGTCTCGACCGGTCAGTAATTTACCGGATAACAGCAATCTATCTCCGGGTTGCCAACTAGCTACTTCTTCGGCCGTGACTGTATTCAGATCTACCGGTTTGGAGGCAGCATCCGGTTTCCAAGAGATATCTGGCCAGTCACTTAGTTTAGGAGGATTGAAGGTAGCGGGCCCGCTACCATCTAAAACAAAATGGGTGTGTCTGGTGGCCGCACAGTTGGGAATGATGGCCACAGGTAAGGAAGCCGCATGGGTAGGATAGTCTTTGATTTTCACATCTACAACGGTGGTTAACCCACCCAGTCCCTGCGCACCTATACCCAATTCATTCACTTTCTCATATAGTTCAATTCTTAATTCTTCTACGCGATTACTTGGTCCGCGCTCTAATAACTCTGGCATATCGATCGGATCCATGAGGGATTCCTTAGCCAACAGCATCGCTTTCTCTGCGCTACCACCGATACCAATTCCTAACATGCCTGGAGGACACCATCCAGCACCCATAGTGGGCACCGTCTGCAATACCCAATCGACAATACTATCAGTGGGGTTGAGCATGACAAATTTAGCCTTATTCTCAGAGCCCCCACCTTTCGCGGCTATTTGTATTTCCAGCTTGTCTCCTGGAACCAGCTGAGTATGTATCACAGCGGGCGTATTATCTTTAGTATTTTTACGTGCGCCTGCTGGATCAGACACAATGGATGCGCGCAGAGGATTGTCTTTATCCAAATAAGCTTGTCGCACACCCTCTTGGATCATCTCTTCAAAAGAAAGCTGTGCGTCCCATTGTAACTCCATGCCGATGCGTGCGAACAGAACCACAATACCGGTATCCTGGCATACTGGTCGGTGCCCCTCAGCGCACATACGAGAGTTTGTCAATATTTGCGCCATAGCATCCTTTGCAGCCGGTGATTTTTCTAATTCGTAGGCCTTCGCTACTGCCTGAATGAAATCAGCAGGATGATAATAAGAGATAAATTGTAATGCTTCCCTAACGCTCTCTATCAAATCCGCTTGCTTGATTACCGTCATGAGGACTCCTTACGAAAGATTTTTTTGCCTATTTTACGTGTTGCAATGATACAACACCATGTCTACCAACTTATCAAACCAATGCGCTCAGGCTAGTGTAAACTATGCATTTAATCGCGCTTCTCCGATATATGAGCACTAGCCAGATCATCCCTCTACCCTATCCATCCAACTCACTGGATTGGTTCGGTAAATTACAATCTTTTTCTTATCCGGTACTGCTCGACAGCGGTAGCCGCGAGTCAGGATTGGGCCGCTATGATATCCTCTGCGCCGATCCCTACCAACTGTTATTTGAAAATGAAGGTCACTATTTTAAAAAAGTGATTCACCAGAATGTGGCGCAAGTCACTAACCCCTTAGAGACACTCAGAACTTCCATATCTCACCAAGATTCGAATCAACAATGGCCATTCACAGGTGGTGCCATTGGTTATTTTAGTTACGACTTTGGCGCACAGTTGCAAGGCATCTCGCTAAAATCAACAGCGTCATATTTACCCCCACATTTGAACTTCGCCTTTTACGCCTGGGCAATTGTCATAGACCACCTCGAAAAACGGGCAGCCCTTATCATTCAGCCCGAATTTATCGAGAAAAATTTTGATAGCAGGGCGCTCATCAAGCATTTAATCGACGGTAACACATACCAAACACAACAAGTAGAGTTGGGTGCTGTGAGTACCAACACCAGTCACGACACGTATCTACGTGCAGTAGATAAGATCCTCCAATATATCCAGGCGGGGGATTGCTACCAGGTTAATTTGTCCCAACAGTTCCAAAAGCCTGCTACTGGCGATCCATGGGATCTATATCTTCAACTACGTAGACATACACCGGAGCCCTACAGCGCATTCTTGCGTTTTGCGAATTATGCGGTCATGAGTTTTTCACCAGAACGCTTCTTAAGGGTAGAACAAGATCAAGTATTGTCAGAACCTATTAAGGGGACAAGACCAAGGGGATTAACTAATAGCGCCGACAGAGAATTACAAATAGAACTGTCTACATCGCCAAAAGATCGGGCAGAAAATATCATGATTGTAGATCTACTTAGAAACGATTTAGGTCGTGTATGTGAAACAGGATCGATTAAAGTAGAACATTTATGCGAATTAAAATCGTTTTCTAAAGTGCACCATTTGATTAGTGAAATATCAGGACGTCTTAAACCTTCCCAGGATAGTGTACACCTACTCTCTGCTTGTCTACCGGGTGGATCCATCACCGGTGCTCCTAAGATCCGTGTGATGGAAATTATTGACGAATTAGAACCTCATAGACGCGGAATATATTGTGGCACTATCTGTTACTTCAGTTTTAACGGTCGCATGGACAGCAACATCGCCATCCGCACAGCCCTGCACTATCACAACCAACTCTACTATTGTTCCGGTGGTGGTATAGTCGCCGACTCCAATGCCGAAAATGAATACCAGGAGAGCCTGGATAAAGCAGCGGTTCTATTTTAAATCCATCAACAAAAAATCTATATTAATTAATCTGCATGAACATTAAGTTGCTCAAGGCACCTACATATGCTTGCTCCAATTCATGCCCCATGAATGGAATCACCTGCAAGTTGGCGTGCGGCATGAGCATCTTTAGTTGTTCTGCCGCAGATAGAGGAATCAGCGGATCATTCTCTCCTTGAACCACCATGGTCGGCAAAGTTAATTCAGCTAGTTTATCGCTTCGATCGCGCGCTGCGGCAATGGCATACATCTGATTCAATTGTCCCTGAGCTGAATAACCTCGCGCCAAAAGCGACACACATACATCACGCCAATCTGATTTTGAGGTAGAACAATGATCTCCAGCAAGACGTGAACGCAGTCGAACTAAATAGTTCAAAAGTGAGGATTCACTTGCTCTCGGCACACTAAACAACGAGAGTTCTGTTTTGGAATCTGGCGGGATACTGTGGTAACGGTGGCCACTGTGGGTGTTAATTAAAGTCAGAGACTTCAGCCTCTCTGGACAGCTAATCGCTAACAGTTGCGCCACCATGCCGCCCATTGAGTAGCCCACGCAATGAAATTGATGAATATGGACTGCATCACACAAAGCCAAAAGATCCGCTACCAGATCGGACAACTGATAAGGTAAATGCGATATCTTGCCTCTGTTAATTTTTTCAAGTTCTTCTTTTAATGCCCCTTGGTGAGGAAACTCCAAATGTGTGGAGAGGCCGCTGTCCCGATGATCATAGGTTAAAGTTTGATAACCTTTTTGCTGCAGTGTGGAGAGTAACTGCCCAGGCCATTCGATCAGTTGCCTAGCAACACCCTGGATAAATACTATGGGATCACCACTCCCAGAGAGTTCATAACACAATTCTACACCGTTGACCTTTGCTAACTTCACTTCTGTCAGTGGCTAGGCGCCAATGGGCTATTATTCATCTCAGACGTCGAGCTGTGCGGTAATATTTCATCAGTGTCCGTATCCTTTAACTGGGTTGGAAAGACCACTTCGACACGTAATCCTGGTTGACCATCTCGACGATTGGCTAGTTTCAGTCTACCACCATGCATTTCCACTACACGTTGAACAATCGAAAGTCCTAAGCCACTACCCTGCTCTTTGTGGCCTAAGCCGCGATGAAATCGTTCCAGTACTCGTTCTTTCTCTAGCTCAGGGATCCCAAGCCCAGTGTCCAAGACACACAGGTGGATCTCTTGAGAATACGCATGACACAAAATTTGTACTTCACCACCGTCGGTGGAGTATTTAATAGCATTATCAAGCAGGTTACGAATTAATGCCCAGAGCGCCGATTCATTTGCATTGAGTACGATAGCTTTGCCTGAAAATGTTGTTTTCAGCTTCAGCGATTTTTCCTTAGCCAATGGCCGCGCGTAGTCCACGCAGTCATTGATGAGATCAACTAGGTTTAGATCTGTCTTCACCACTTTGTGATCTTCCAGTCGACTTAGACTCAACAGTTGCTCTGCTAGATGCGCCGCCGCATCCACTCCTTTGACGACATTTTCAAGCGCCTTTTGTCGTCTGTTGTCATCGGCTTCCCGCATCGCTACTTGTGCTTGGGTTTTAATGGCGGTTAAGGGCGTACGCAACTCATGAGCAGCATCCGCCGAAAACCTTTTCTCACGCTCATAACTTTCGTTGATTTTTACGAACAATCCGTTAAGCGCGCGAATGAGAGGATGTACTTCCGTAGGCACATCCTCTAAACTGATAGGTTCTAAATTTTCTGGTACTTCTTCTTCTATTCTCTTCGCCGAAGTATTGATAAAGGTCAATGCGCGAACGATACTACGCCAAATAACAAAGGCCAATATTGGAAAAAGAATAAATAGGGGCAAGGTACTGCGTAATGCCAATTTGGTCGCCACCTCTCTTCTCAAATCGCTACGTTCACCTACATAAAATCGATATCGCATCAACGGATGGGAAAACACATATACTCGCCACGAATTCTCATTCAATATTTCTTCCACAAAGCCTTGGCCAGACTCGGTTAACGGAAATTCAGGCGCTTGGCTAGACTTCAACAATAATCCGCCCGGCTCTTGCCAGATCTGAAAAATGATTCGTCTATCGTAGGAGTGAGAAAAATCTTGCTGCATTAAATGTTCTTCGAAAGAACCCATGGAGAGCTTAAGTGACTCAAGATAGCCCTCTTCGTCGGCAAAGGAGAGTAAACTATTGAGCGTATGCGCAGAGCGGGACAACTGCGCATCAAATATACCTTCAATTTCTTTATAGCTATCCAGATAGTTCCAAGTCACCAGTACGACAAGCACCAGAAACAAAAACGATATTTGCGTTATCAGCAAATGGCGAGTGACCGATCGAATCATGAGACTTTATCTATCATATACCCCACGCCGCGAACAGTTTGAATGACTTCGTTGCCTAACTTTTTGCGAAGATTGTGTACATGCACTTCCAATACATTGCTCTCCACATCACCGTTCCAACCATATAAGCGACGTTCTAAGCTGTCTCTCGTCATCACGCGACCTTGATTCTCTAACAACAATCGCAACAAATTAAACTCTCGCCGGGAAACTTTGATCTCATCTTCCTTCACCATCACTCGATGGGATGCTGGATCCAGAGTCAAATCTTCGCGGCTGATCACTGGCCAACTACGACCTGCTGCACGCCTGATAATGGCACGTAAACGAGCAAATAATTCTGAAATGTCGAAGGGCTTCACCAGATAATCATCTGCGCCGAGATCTAGCCCTTCTATCTTCTCTTCCCGGGTATCGCGGGCCGTGAGAATAAGCACCGGCATGACACTCTGGCGCTCACGTAACGCACGTAGTATTTCCTTACCGTTTAAGCCGGGCAAACCCAGATCTAAAACCATGGCATCGAATGGCTCCGCTTCAAGGGCGGCCGCTGCATCCAGCCCGTTTTCCAGCCACTCAACCGTATAACCCTCTTGTTCTAAACCGGCCCTAACCCCGTCGCCAATTAACAGATCGTCTTCCACAAGCAGTACACGCATAACGGCTTCACCTAATCATAATTAAGATTAATTTATCTTTATATCGCATTGTATTTTAAAGATTTTAAATACCATTTAAATTGAGTATACAGATATCTTAATTTTAATAATCTCACCGATTGCTTAAGTTAATATGAGTACCGCTGGGATGCAACCGGATCAGTATCTGCTCTCGGCAGTTAAAAACCACTGGAATTTTTGCGAGTCTTTTCAAAATGGTATAGCGTTGTGAACACTCATATTTCATCAAAAACGCTGTAACTTTTTATTTTCTTTGGTTAATTATCCTATGATTTGTTCTGCGGTGAATGCGGATCAGAATCCCAGACCTGCCGACTCCGATTACCGGAGCAGGCAGGCGAGTCATGTCTTATTTTGGTAATAAAGATTGAATGGCTTGCATTTCTTCTTTCAACTCAGTTTCAGTGAGCCTCATTTTATCCAAACTAAATTCTGCCACCTCTAGATCTTCTACAATTTGCCATTGCCCATCGTCACAGGTAACGGGGAAGGAATAGATCAACCCCTTTTCAATTCCATAACTACCGTCGCTGTGCACCGCCATACTGACCCAATTTCCGTCAGTCCCCAAGACCCAGTCACGCATATGAGTTAAGGCCGCATTGGCGGCAGAAGCGGCACTCGAGGCTCCCCGCGCCTTGATCACTGCAGCACCCCGTTGTTGCACGGCAGTAATAAATTCATTTTGGTACCACTTGGCATCAACCTTCGAGAGCGCCGGCTCATTGTTAATGAGGCAGTGGTGCAGATCCGGATACTGAGTAGAAGAGTGATTACCCCAAATTATCATCTTGCTCACATCTGTAACCTGGACACCGGTTTTGGCGGCCAACATGGAGCAGGCACGATTGTGATCCAAACGTGTCATTGCAGTAATATTTTGCGGCGCAATGCTAGGCGCATTTCTTTGCGTAATCAGAGCGTTCGTATTTGCTGGATTCCCCACAACTAACACCTTGATATCCCGGTTCGCCACCGCCTCAATGGCCTTTCCCTGCACAGAGAAAATTTGCGCATTGGCTTCCAAGAGATCTTTTCTTTCCATCCCCGGACCACGTGGACGGGCCCCAACTAAAAGGGCATAGTCGGTATCCTTAAAAGCCACATTCGGATCATCTGTGCAAATCACCTCTTGCAATAGCGGGAAGGCACAGTCATCCAATTCCATCGCGACCCCTTTTAGGGCGTCCAGCGCGGGGGGTATTTCCAATAGTTGAAGAATAACAGGTTGATCCTTACCTAACATTTCTCCTGCGGCAATACGAAACGCCAGCGCATACGATATATTCCCAGCAGCACCGGTCACGGTCACCCGAACGGCCTTCTTCATAGAGTTCTCCCAATCAATTTTAATAGACGCGCAGGATCCCGCGCGCCTTCATATTTTTCTTTGTGTCATTTATTTTCTCACAGATTGCGGCGGATGGCATCAAAACTCAAGAATGCAGCGATAGATCGGGGCGGCATGGCGCCAGGTTATCAAGCCGGTGCCTGCATAAAAAATAGTAAATCACCCTAGACGGAAACCTCATACCAACTGTGCACCACCATGACCTCACCTATATTCTAATTTGTGTCAACACTAGCTTTTAACAGTTGGCGCCTAGGGAACAACACCCTGTGTTTAAATGCCTCATTTTTTGGTGAAGTGCCACCGTCTCGGCTCACGGACTTTGGGCATTCACTCACTAAACCGAGCTGACCGCTAATGAGACTTGCCCCCCACATCGAAGAGTTAAAAAGCACTTACCCCCCAAAATTTTTCCCACTGTAGAGCTAAGCAACCGTGTCAATAGGTTCTATGTACACAAGCAAACTCTGAACTACCTGCGTTCCTTGTCTTGATTTGGCTCCAGTAGTGAGTGCAGTTCGTTTACAATAAGCCAAATACCGTTCTAATTTATCTGGCCTGCACACTTCAATCTCGAACTATCATATTGACTATATTTGATCTATTTAACTTAGATTCGCGAAATGATACTGATAATCAAACTGAACCCCTGGTCATGATTCGTCTACCTATCCCGCTCCTGTACAGAAAAACACAAGCCTGTACTGCGGCAGGCTTGCTCAACAGATGGTATAAGTAGTTGTGACAAGTTAAACAACAGAAGACTAATGGTACATAGCTTCGATCGCATCGGCATACCGTTGCATCACGATGTTACGTTTTACCTTCATGGTGGGAGTCAACATATCATTTTCTAAAGTGAATTCTGGTACCAAAGTGATTTTTTTAATGGTTTCAAAAGAGGCGAACTCCTGATTGCTTTTCTCTACTTCATTCATAATAAGGTTCTTAATTTCATCATTGGCAATCAGATCCGTCTCACCTTGTGCATCGATCCCATTTGCTGCGGCATATTCTTTGACATTGTCTATATCGATGGTGACTAGTGCACATAGGTAGTTATGACGATCGCCTACCACACAGACCTGATTGATAAATTGGCTTAATGCAATCGTACCCTCCAATTTTGATGGCGCGACATTTTTTCCACCTGACGTAATGATTAAATCCTTTTTACGCCCAGTAATGGTAACAAACCCTTCTTCATCAATGGTGGCCAGATCACCGGTCAATAGCCAGCCTTCGGAGTCAATGGTTTCAGCAGTCTTGTCAGGCATCTTGTAATAACCTTTCATCACATTATCTCCACGCACCATAAACTCTCCGTCTTCCCCAATCTTAATTTCAACACCTGGGCCAGCTTGTCCTACAGTACCGAATTTGTAATTGTCATAGCGATTCACATTAGAAAAGGAAGTGTTTTCAGTCATGCCGATACCTTCCAGAATTGGCACCCCAGCGCCATCGAAAAATTTTGCAATTTCCGCATTGAGTGGTGCAGCGCCGCTAATTGCCCAACGCACGCGCCCGCCCAGTGCAGCGTGAATTTTGCTGAATACCAGTTTATTGGCAATTTGATACTTTAATGCCGTTATGCCAGAAATAGGTTTATGTTGGGCTTTAAGCGCACTGGCTTGCGCTCCCACCGCCACCGCCCACCGAAATAGCTTTAGGGCCACGCCCCCTTTTGCTTCTGCACCACTGTTTATTTTCGAAAACACTTTTTCATATACTCGCGGTACGCTGGCGAACCAATGTGGCTTGACTAATCCGAGATCTTCTATCAAAGTATCTACACTGCGAGCAAAATTTGTTGTTGCGCCATAGTGTAGTGCCGCATAGACCAAGATACGCGCAAACACATGAGCCAGGGGCAAAAAAAGTAAAGTCTCATCATCCACCTGGGTTTGGACACATTGCACTACTGATTGCGTACTAAAAGTCATATTTTTATGGCTCAGTTCAGCACCCTTTGGTAGTCCCGTGGTACCCGATGTGTAAACTATTGTGGCCGAATCTTCTGGAACGAGCTGATCCCGCACAGACTTGAGTGACGCCTCGGGGAACGTTTTTCCTAAAGCCAAAAATTCTTCAAAAGTTTGTACCCAGGGTTCTTCGCTTTCCCCTCGAAACAACACAACTTGTCTGACTTTTGTCAGTTCTGATCTGACCTCGGCGATCTTTTTCACCTGAGCTAAATCTTCTGCAAAGATTATCACTGAGTCTGAGTGATCAATGATGTACTGACAATCAGGCGCCAACAAGGTTTGGTAAATGCCCACAGTCACTCCACCTGCGCTGGCTGTGGCCACGTCGGTTAACACCCATTGGTAATTGGTATTACTGAGGATGGTTACTTTTTCGTCTTTTTTAAGACCAAAGGCAAGCAGCGCCCCTGCCAATTGATCTACTTCTTTGACGAATTGACGCCAAGTCACATCGTGTGGTTGCAGTTGAGAGTCAAACCAACGATAAGCCTTTTTATCGGGGATACGATTTACCGTATCCATTAACATGTGATAAGTAGATTGATAATCTTGTATGTTCATCCTGAATCCTCTTTTGACTTCCTGTGCAACACCGTAAAATGGATGGGTGAGCATGCGTAAGGTGTCGCTACGTATACGTGAAACTTTACCCGTAACAGGTAAAAACTAAAAGCAGCTAAATATCAACACAAAGCAGATGTGGAAATTCTAACTATGTATGAGCATGAATTCGAGCTCGATCCCAATATTGTTTATCTAAATCACGCCGCAGTCGCACCTTGGCCCAAGCGTACCAAACAAGCGGTGATCGATTTTGCCACCCAAAATACAACTAGTGGCGGCGCCAGTTATGACCGCTGGATTGAAACCGAAAATAAGCTGCGAGAAAAGCTTGCACGTTTAATCGGCGCGACAAACTCTTCGGATATCGCGCTACAGAAAAATACCTCCGAGGCATTGTCTACTATCGCTTACGGCATCGCCTGGAAGCAAGGGGATTCGGTAGTCACCAGTCAACAAGAGTTCCCTTCGAATAGAATTGTCTGGCAATCACTACAGACCTTAGGAGTAGAGACTCACTGTGTTGATCTTTACTCGGATCCGAACCCGGAAGACGCCCTATTTCAGGCCGTGACCCCCTCAACTCGCCTCATGGCCATTTCATCGGTACAGTATGCATGTGGCTTACGCATGGATTTAGATCGAATTAGTGAGTTTTGCCAACAGAACAATATCCTCTTATGTGTGGACGCCATTCAAAGTTTGGGTGCAGGCTATTTCAATTTGCAACACACCCCTGTGGATTTTATCGTTGCGGATGGGCATAAGTGGATGTTGGGCCCGGAGGGCACCGCCTTGCTTTATGTTCGCCCAGAATTAAGAGATACACTGCAACTACATGAATTCGGTTGGCACATGATCCAGGAGCGCTGGCGGTTCCCCCACGGCGAATGGGAAATTGCGGATGACGCCACGCGTTTCGAATGTGGCAGCAGCAATATGACCGGCGTGCATGCGCTCAATGCCAGTTTGTCTTTAATCGAAGAGGTGGGCATCGCAGTCATTGAGCAAACTCTAAAGAATCATCTCGGTGAGCTCATTGACTGGATCGATCTGCAACCGGAGCTTCAATTGATTACCCCGAAGAGTGAAAATAGAAGGCTGGGTATAATAACCGTGAAAAGGATTGGTGCGGATAACAGCGCCATTTATCGCGCTGCCAGGAGGCAAGGTATCTATTGCGCTGAACGTGGTGGCGGCGTGCGACTGTCGCCCCATTTTTACACCCCGAAGGATAAGTTATTTCAGGCATTGGAATTTATTCGAGACTACAGTTGATTTTCAGTGGATGAACGACGTCCGCTGGTTAGCCCCCACTGCATACCAACCAGTGGCTTCATTTTATCAAAATCAATACTAAGAATTCACCTCTATAAATATTCTATCTGTATGTTTTATTTAATAATATTACCAGATTTATCTGCCTAATATACTAAACTTGGGCGCCTGTGCGCCGATTTCACAATAAAGCCTACGGATATTACTTGAATGACGCGTTTAATCTCATTGCTACTCAGACCTTTTTGGAACCGTATAATTGAATGGCTTG
>DJFZ01000055.1:118401-129045 GCA_002432655.1 Thiotrichaceae bacterium UBA5859
ACCGTATAATTGAATGGCTCACATCTGAATCTGAGTCGGAGTGGCCAGTCATTTGCGATTTTGATCGCGTGTGTGCAGAAATCAAACCCTGTGATGTGGTATTGATAGAAGGCACGAATCGAGTTAGTGAAGTCATCAAGCTGATCACCCAAAGTGCCTGGTCTCACGCCGCTCTTTATATTGGCAGATTAGAAGATATTAAAGATCCTGAACTGTTGGCACGCATCACTGAACTCTCGGGTGGCGATCCCAATGAACACTGGATTTTAGAAGCACAGTTAGGCGAAGGGACGCATGTCTCTCGCTTGAGCCGTTACCAACAGGACAACATTAGGATTTGCCGACCCACCGGGCTTTCTGAAACAGATACTGAATCGGTCATTGCTTATGTACTGAATCGGGTGGGCAATGAATATGATGTCCGGCAGATATTAGATCTTGCTCGCTTTATGTTTCCATTGTGGATATTACCCAGGCGCTGGCGCTCAACTTTGTTTGAACATCATGCTGGGCGCCCCACAAGAGATGTTTGCTCCAGCCTCATCGCAGAAGCATTCATGCATGTCAACTATCCCATCCTGCCCATGATTAACCGAAGCGAAAATAATCGATTGCGCCTCAGAAAAGGCAATCCTCGTCTATTTACACCAAGAGATTTTGACTACTCGCCCTATTTTGAAATTGTGAAATATCCATTGGTGGATTTCGATGGACATACAGGGTACCGCCATTTACCTTGGGAAGCGACACTACCCGGCTCTCAGGCAAGTGAGGATAAGTCAACACAAGCTGAAACTCTGGCTTGGGGAGAGTTCCTCACTAAAGCGCAGAAACAACGTTTGGGGCTAGTGACAGCAGCCCGCGAAAAAAAATAAATATCACCAGATCATCGAACATAGATAGGCCATCATTGGTTTTCAACAATCGAAGGCGGTTTGGCGTCCCACTTTTTGTCTGAGGTCACTAGACAATTTTCGATCTATCGCTGGATAGCAAACTACAATAGAATTTAGACATTGTTTGATGGAAAGGGGATCCCCTAGCCTTTCGGTAGATATCACCAATTCTGGTATTCTTTGCTAAATTTAAAACACATTGTCTTTAAGCCATGTATCGCTGAGTGCAAACTTAACACCCTACTCTACTAAATATTCTGTCGTCTTCCTTGTGTACCTAATCGCAAATATTCTAATTCTATTCGCATGTTTCATTGCACCCGATCATGTTGTCAATTTTTGCAATATTGGGCTTGAGCATCTCCACCACCATAAGACTACAATATGAGTAGCCAGATTTTTTAGCTTCCCATCAACCCGGGGCGATTCACTCTTCTATTTAGACGGGATGAGCCTATCCACTCGATTTCTCAAATTAAATGCATACAAATCAGACTAGTTCAATCGCTTCGCGCAAATGACTGACAGCCGTGATCGTCATGCCTTTGATAGCTTGTGGCGGTTGATTGGCTTTCGGTATCACTGCCGCATTAAAGCCATGTTTTAAGGCTTCTTTTAAACGTTCCTGGCCGTTGGGAACCGGGCGAATCTCACCGGAAAGCCCCACCTCTCCAAAAATGATTCTTTTTTCAGGTAATGCTCTATCTCGATAACTGGATAGAACCGCGAGCATGATGGCGAGATCTGCCGCAGTTTCGTGAATGCGCACCCCCCCCACGACATTCACAAAAACATCCTGATCCAATAACATGGTGCCGCCGTGTCGGCTTAATACCGCCAATAGCATTGCCAAACGGTTTTGATCCAAACCCACCGCCAAACGCCGCGCATGACCTGCCACCGCTTCACTCACTAATGCTTGTACTTCGATTAACATCGGCTGGCTGCCTTCACGGGTGACCATGATGGCGCTACCGGATACCTCCGTTTCGTGACGGGAAAGAAAAATAGCGGAGGGATTACTCACCTCCTTCAAACCATGTTCCGTCATCGCAAACACACCCAATTCGTTCGCCGCGCCATACCGATTCTTCAATGCCCGCACCAGACGATAACGACTGTCACTTTCACCTTCAAAATAGAGCACAGTGTCGACCATGTGCTCTAACACTCGGGGACCCGCCAAGGCGCCCTCTTTAGTCACATGCCCGACCAAAAATAGTGTGGTATGAGTCTGTTTCGCAAATCGTACCAATGCCGCAGTACATTCTCTCACCTGAGACACGGATCCCGGTGCGGAAGTAATACCCTCCGAGAACATGGTCTGAATGGAATCGATCACCATGACACTAGGTTTCAACAGCTCTGCTTGTTGTAAGATGGATTCCAGTTGGGTCTCGGCCATCATTTGGATAGGTGACTGTCGCAAGCCCAAGCGTTCCGCTCTTAAGCCAACCTGTTGCAGCGATTCTTCACCAGTCACATAAAAGGTATTCTTTTCGGTACTTAAACTTGCCAACAGTTGCAACAGCAGTGTCGATTTACCGATCCCTGGGCTGCCGCCGATCAACACCGCCGCACCCGCCACAAAGCCACCGCCGACAACGCGATCAAATTCGTTTAGTCCGCTTCGATAGCGCGGGATCTGCGCGGTCTCCACCTCATTCAGGGACACCACCCGATTGGCATCGCTGCCCGCATAACCTTGATGATTCTGCACCCGCGCACTGCTGATGACTGTGGATGGCTCTAAGGTATTCCACTCACCACAGTCGACGCATTGACCCGCCCATTTCTGTTGTTGCGCACCACATTCACGACACACATAGACAGGTTTCGCTTTGGCCATTAATCGTCGATCTCTTGATGTAACACCCGTGCCGCTACGCGACAGATTAGTTCGTAAGCAATCGTGTTTGCCGCTTGGGCAATTTCTTCTACCGGTAGATCTCGACCCCAAAGCAGAACCGGATCCCCTATATGAATCGAATCCTGAGCATCCGTCACATCGACGCAAATCATATCCATCGACACTCTCCCCACCAAAGGATAACGCCTACCATGTATCATCACCGGCGTACCCTCTGCCACATGACGGGGATAGCCATCACCGTATCCAGCAGAAATCACGGCAATCTGGGATTCTCTAGCGGCTGTCCAGGTACCACTATAGCCCACCCGTTCCCCAGGTTTGACTACATTCACAGCTATCACTGTGCTGACCAAATCCATCACCGGCTCTAACCCCAATTCAATCCCAGTTTTATCCATAAAGGGAGAAACTCCGTAGAGCATAATTCCTGGGCGGATCCAGTCTAAGTGGCTGGCCTGGTGGCGCAATACCGCAGCAGAGTTCGCGATACTCTTTTCACCAGCAATGGCATCGGTAAAAGATAAGAATGTATCCAACTGCTGTTGAGTTACTGAGTGGTCAGAATCATCTGCTGAGGAATAGTGACTCATTAACTTGATTTCTGGTGCCACCCAATCTAACGCTCTTAAAGTGGCCGCAATTGCGCTTAACTCAGTCGGCAAAATCCCCAACCGATGCATACCTGTTTCTATTTTTATCCAAACAGGCAGGGACGTGTCTAAAGGAACCTGTTGTAATAGACGGATCTGCTCCTCAGTGTATAGCACCAATTCACAGTTTAATGCTTGCGCCTGTTTTAATTGCTGACCATCCTGTACACCCTCCAACAACACAATCGGTTGAGTAATCGCCTTGGCCCTTAATACCTCCGCTTCCTTTAACCGGGCCACGCCAAATGCATCTGCTGCGGATAACGCGGTGGCCGCACGAATCAATCCATGGCCATAACCATTGGCTTTAATAATTGCCATGATTTTCGTATTGGGCGCTTGCTGCTTGGCGAATTGTAGGTTATGAGAAAATGCCGCACGACGAATCAGTGCCGTGGTACCTTGTTCTATCAATGGGGCTCACCATACTCTGCGGCTGTGTAGTTTTCGAATTTTGTATATTGTCCCAAGAAGGCAAGTTTCACGGTACCAGTTGGACCGTTTCTCTGCTTACCAATGATGATCTCGGCAATACCTTTTTCTACACTGTTTTCGTTATACACCTCATCCCGGTAAATAAAGGTAATGAGATCGGCATCTTGTTCAATGGCCCCCGATTCCCGCAGATCAGACATTTTTGGTCTTTTGTCTGGACGTTGTTCCAAACTACGGTTCAACTGAGACAATGCAATTACCGGAACCTTTAACTCTTTAGCAAGTGCCTTTAGTGAACGAGAAATTTCCGAGATCTCTCCGGTACGGTTTTCTGCAAATCCTGCACTGCGCATCAACTGTAAGTAGTCAATCACTATCAAACCGAGGCCATGTTCGCGAGAAAGCCTGCGACATTTCGCGCGTAACTCGGTGGGCGTGATAGCCGGCGTATCATCGATAAAGATTGGCGCTTCAGAGAGAATGCTCACAGCAGACGTCAAACGCGGCCAGTCTTGTTCTTGCAACTGACCTGTTCGTACACGAGTCTGATCAATGCGCCCTAAGGAAGAAAGCATACGCAAAGCTAACTGTTCACCGGACATTTCCAAGCTAAAAAACCCTACAGGCACCTTATTTCGAATAGCGGCCTGTTCTGCTATGTTCATGGCAAAACTGGTTTTACCCATCGAAGGTCGCCCGGCGACAATTATCAAATCGGAGGGCTGTAGGCCAGCGGTCATATCATCTAATTTCGAGTAGCCGGTAGACACGCCCGTGATGGCGGAATCCTGATGGTAGAGGGCATCTATGCGATCCACTGCCTGACCGACGAGAGTACGAATGGTTTCATAACCACGTCGATTGCGTGCGTTGACGTCCGCTATTTCAAATACTTTTGTTTCCGCCAAATCCAGAATATCGTGACAGCTTCGCCCCTCAGGAGTAAATGCCGCATCGGCAATATCTGTAGAAACAGAAATTAATTTTCTGAGTACCGCCCGTTCGCGAACGATATCTGCATAAGCAATGATATTTGCTGCAGTGGGTGTCTCTTTGACTAATTCACTCAAATAAGCAAGGCCGCCCACTTGAATTAATAATCCCTGTGCTTCCAGCTCATTGCTTAGGGTCACCACATCAAACGGCTTGTTGCGTTCGCTTAAATTGGCAATGGCAGAAAAGATTTGCCGGTGCTCCGCTAAATAAAAATCCTCCGCATAAATGCGATCGGCAATTTTGTCCCAAGCGTCGTTGCTTAGCATCAGACCACCGAGCACCGATTGCTCCGCCTCAATCGCTTGAGGAGGCATACGTAACCCTTGCAATTGTTTGTCTTTAGTGGGAGCGATGGTAACCATGTTCTAAGCCTAACACGAGAACCGATAGATTCACTGACAAAACACAACTTGTACTAAATTAATCTCGATAACTATTTTGACTTACACTTCTGGCTCGACGATGAGCTTAATGGCAGCCGTCACGTCAGAGTGAAATTGAATTTCCACATCATGTTCACCGAGATAATGAATGGCACCATTAGGCAATAACACTTCTCTTTTTTCGACTTCCACGCCCGCATCCGTCAACGCTTGGGCAATTTCAGCAGTCCCCACCGAGCCATAGAGTTTAGATTCTTCTCCCGCCCGATGTTTCACCACTACCCGCTCCAATGCGACCAACGCAGTTGCACGTTTTTCAGCAGCTTGCAAAGTTTCTTTCGCTTTATTCTCTAACTCAGTGCGCCGCTCCTCATACATTTTAATGTTCTCAGCTGTAGCCGGTACTGCTTTACCTTGAGGAATTAAATAATTACGCCCATAGCCAGAACGAACATTAACTTGATCACCCAAGCCACCTAAGTTTGATACTTTTTCCAATAGAATTACTTGCATATCACGCACCTCCGAATAGATTCTACGCTTGTGGCGCCTGCCAAAGTCGCCTGAAATTAAACCATGAATCGGCTAGCCCGAATACGGCTACTAACAAAATCAAATGTGGTAAGACCACCATTAACACGTACGCGCCCACCAGCCAGCTTGTGTTTAATTGTCGCACACCCACCAGATAGTGCAGCAAACTCAGACCCACCAAGAAAAATACCGCTAACCCTACCACCAATAGCTGGTTAAAAATTCCTAAATTCGCCATTGGCAATATACTGATGACTACCAGACCCACTACAATCCACGCAAATCTAGGACTCATGCGCAGTTGATGAAATTCCCGTTTAAAACCACCCGGATTGAACAACGCTGCTTGCCAATATCTAGCAAAAAATAGACTAATCAATTGTGTCATTAACAGGCCGGAAAGAAACAATCCCAAGATAGGCAGATCTGCTAATTCAGGAAGCGCTGGTGCATTCTCCATGGTATGGGTCGCTTGTTGCAACGCGCTTTTGAACTGCTCAACAATATTGTTTTCCAAGTTACTAAAATAATGGAATATCACAACTACAATCAATCCAAGATAGGCAGCTATCTCGATGGTAATAGAGAGCGAAACCGTTTCCCGTAAAATCACCGCAAATAGCCAGGCTGGAAAGAGTCCAAACAAAACCGAGACGATGGCGGCGAATAAATTTCCAGACAATTGAAAAATAAACAGTGAGGCCAGCGCCCCACCTAACAGCAGGTTTAAAATGCCTTCTTTGGGCCCCTTGCGTAATGTGATAAGAGCATTAAACGCTCCCGCAAATGGACGAAATAGGGAACCAAGTACAAACAACAGAGCCACCACGAGCGCTGAATGCCCGCGGTGATTGATTACTGTTAAAACAAACTTGCGCATGGGCCCCAGGGGCCTTCGACTAGTGGTGCTGATCGGTGTAAGGCAACAGCGCCAAATAACGTGCGCGCTTCACAGCGGTCGCCAATTGTCTCTGATATCTGGCTTTCGTACCGGTGATTCGACTGGGTACGATCTTGCCGTTATCGGTAATGTAATTTTTCAGCGTGGCCAAATCTTTATAATCGATCTCCTCCACACCTTCTGCGGTGAAGCGACAAAATTTTCTACGTCTAAAATACTGGCTCATGGGTTCAATTCCTCTGTAATCGACTTGGCACAATTATGCCGATGCAACAGCGTCATCTGCATCTGGTTCAGATGGTTCAGATGGTTCAGATGATTCAGGCTCTTCTTGTTCCTTATCTTGTTGTATATCGATTTCCTCATCATCTTTGTCATCTTCATAATCTGCTCTGGATCTAGATCCAGACTCACGTTCTTCTTTAGGAGGTTTAGCCAGCTCAGAAGCTTCAGTAACGGCTTTATCACGTTTAATCACCATATGGCGAATCACAGCATCGTTGAAGCGAAACGCCTCAGTGATTTGATCGAGTTCAGCCACCTCACATTCCACATTCAACAGCACATAATGAGCCTTGTGCACTTTCTGGATAGGATAAGCCAATTGACGTCGGCCCCAATCTTCCAAACGATGAATGGCGCCATTGGCACCTTCGATAATGGCTCGATATTTTTCGATCATGGAGGGCACCTGGTCACTTTGATCAGGATGCACCAAAAACACAATTTCGTAGTGATTCATTAAGATCTCCTCATGGGTTTTGCCTTGGACGCACCAAGACAAAGGAGTAAAAGACTGATTTTGGCAGAATTTTACCTAAGATATCGGCTTCACTCAACTTAATTACTCATGTTCTGTCGAATTGGCGCTTGATTTCGAACATGGTCACTCCCGCCGCCACGGAAACGTTCAGGCTTTGCAGGGAGGTCGCCATAGGAATGCTGACCAAAAAATCGCATTCCGTCCTTATCAACGGCCGCAGGCCTTTTGCTTCTCCACCGAGAACCACGGCCACTGAACGGGGTAAATCAACATCGTACAAGCTTTGATCGGCATCCATCGCGAGCCCAATTACCCATATATCCAGCTTTTTCAATGCCCGCAAAGTGCGCGCCAAATTGGTAACTTGAAAAAAAGGCATCAGCTCCGCCGCCCCACTAGCCACTTTTCGCACTGCGGCGGTCAAACCCACCGCCCTGTCCTTAGGCACCACAACAGCATCAAATCCAGCGGCAGCAGCACTCCTAATACAGGCGCCCAGATTATGCGGATCTTGCACGCTGTCGAGCACCAACAGTTTGGCTCTCTCTAATGTCTGAAGGTGACGAACCAAGGCTTGATGATCTGCACCGGCCTTTGCTTTCAGTACCCCCACCACCCCCTGATGTCTGGCGCCAGGGGCATACTTTTCTATCTCTTCTTTTTCTACCCAGGATATTTTCACCTCTGCGACCTCAGCCAAAGCCAAAATACTCTGAACACGCTTCTCTTCACGTTTACTATTTAAAATAAAACAGGAGACCAATTCCATCGGTCGGTGTTTGAGCACCGATTCCAGCGCATGCAAACCAAACACATTATTTTGTTTGCTCACATTATTTCTTTCTGTTTTTGCCTTTTGGTTTTTTTCGACGGCTCGGTTTTCTGGATTCAAAAATAGGGCTATCCGCGAGGACAAAATCTATTTTTTTGGTTTCAATGTCTACTGCAGCCACTTTTACCCGGATGCTCTGTCCCAACTGGTAGTGCACGCCGGTTCTTCTTCCCGTTAACCGATGCTGGATAGCATCAAATTCATAATACTCCTGGCCGAGGGAGGTGACATGTACCAAACCTTGGATATAGGTTTGTGCTAATTCCACAAATAGACCAAAGTTAGTCACACCCGTGATACAGCCATCAAATTCCCCCCCCAACTTATCCAACATAAATTGGCATTTGATCCAATCCATTAACGCCCAACCCGCTTCATCTGCGCGCCTTTCCGTGACAGAACAGTGCTCACCGATAGGCTCCATTCTCTCCGTGTCATAGATGAAGTCTGCTGCGGCCCCATCATCGATTAAATGACAAATTGCGCGATGCACCAGGAGATCGGGATAACGCCGAATCGGAGAAGTAAAATGAGTGTATTCTTTGAACGCCAAACCAAAATGACTTTGGTTTTCCGCTTCATAAACTGCTTGGCTTAAAGAACGCAGCAGTACCGTTTCAATAAGATGTTTATCTGGTCGCGCCTTTACCTGTGAAATTAATGCCGCATAATGTTTTGGTTGTGGCTTGTTACCACCAGCCAACTCCAAACCCAAAGACTTTAAAAAGGTTTTGAGGTCTTGCAGTTTTTCTGCAGAAGGTCCCAAATGGTTTCGAAACAACATCGGCATTCGGTGTTTATTCAAAAACTTCGCCGCACACACATTGGCCGCCAACATACATTCCTCTATTAAGCGATGTGCTTGGTTTCGCTGCAGGGCACCGATATTCAGAATTTCTAAATTGGCGCCCAGCTCCACCTTCGCTTCGGTAGAATCAAAATCGATTGCCCCGCGAATTTGACGTCCCGCATAGAGTTGTTGATAGAGTGAAAAGAGCGCATCTAAGTGGGGCAAGGCATTGGCAAACTTCTGCTTTAATTCCCGATCCTGTTGTTCCAGAATGGCACTGACCTGGTGATAAGTGAAACGTTGGTGGGAGCGAATAAGCGCACGATAAAAGCGATAGCGGCTGACCTTCCCCTCGGCGCTGATACTCATTTGGCAAACCAGCACTAATCTGTCTTCATGGGGCTTTAGGGAACAAGCACCGTTAGACAAGGTCTCCGGCAACATGGGCAACACCATATGAGGAAAATACACTGAATTTCCTCTATTGAATGCTTCTTTATCTAATGCATCATTATGCTTGACATAGTAAGAAACATCCGCGATGGCTACATAAAGTTGCCAGCCACCACTCTTTTGGGATTCACAATAAACAGCATCATCAAAATCTTTTGCATCTTCCCCATCTATAGTGACAAAAAATTTATCGCGCAAATCTTTGCGATCATGCGCAACCTCTGTTTTTGCTTTCTTCTGACAGCGTTCTGCTTTCTTTAAAACAGAATCTGGCCATTCTTGGGGCAGATCATATTCACGAATCACTAACTGGGTGGCCAACTCCAGATCCATATTGCGACCCAAAGTCTCCACCACTCGACCAACGGGTGGTCGACGTTTAGTGGGTGGCTCTATTATCACCACCTCTACCCATTGCCCTACCTGATTGCGGTTAGGTTTGTCCGCCAATATGATGTCGTGTGTGATACGTTGATTTTCTGGAGCAACAAAGTAAATATTTTCTTCATGTTTCAATTTACCGACGAGTTTCTCTGTATTGCGCGCCAACACATCCACGATTGCGCCTTCTAATCGCCCTTTTGCATCTTCCCCTGCAACACGGCAAAGCACACGATCACCATGAAACACTTGTCGCATCTCTGAGAAAGGCAAATAAAGATCTTTTGTGCCTTCGTCCGGGACGAGGAAGCCATAACCTTCTGGATGTCCTATCACCCTACCGGCAATAAAACTCAACTCGGACGCCACCACGTAACCGGCGCGACGATTTTTGATCACTTGCCCGTCACGCACCATCGCTTTCAATCGTTTGCGAAGTGCGTCACGGCCTTCTTGAGACTCTATCTGTAAAAGCGCGACCAACTGACTGTAAGTCAAGGGCGCGGCCTGTTTTGATAACTGTTCTAAGATGAATTCGCGACTGGCGATGGGTTGTTTATATCGTTCTGCTTCTCGGCCCCGAAAGGGATCAAGAGACTCATGCTTTTTCATTGACAAATCAAGGAGCTCTCTAGTAAAGTTCGCGGCTCTCCACCCTCCCAGGAATGACTGCTGAACAATAAGCCGAGGTGGCGGAATTGGTAGACGCGCTAGCTTCAGGTGCTAGTGGGGGTAACCCCGTGGAGGTTCAAGTCCT
>DJFZ01000055.1:129287-164692 GCA_002432655.1 Thiotrichaceae bacterium UBA5859
CGTGGAGGTTCAAGTCCTCTCCTCGGCACCAGCTTTTTGTCAGACTATCATAGGTGATCAGAAACTGCCAAAGATACTTATAGTTAAGACATCTTTTTCATTTTAGTATTTTCCTCGGCAGTACGCCTTTATCAAGCGTATGCGAAAACAGCTGTCAGGCTATCCACAGCTCCGCGCGCCAGTTAGCACTATTTACACTTCCCGGCTAGATAACCGTTTGCGCTTTCATTTAACACCCACAATGTGAACCTAAAAAATCTATTTTTTTACCTAGCCTGATTGTTATTCCTTGACACGCCCTATCGCTTGCTTTAATTTCCCTCACTGCTTCAGGTGTCCCTACGGGTTCCACCCATGGGATGAAACGGGAAGCCGGTGCGTTTTTAGCTTTAGCTAACAACAATTCCGGCGCTGCCCCCGCAACGGTAAGTGTTTAAAAGCAGATCATACTGCCACTGCGTTTCGACGCGGGAAGGTCATCTGCTCCGCTCTAAGAGCCCACACAAGCCCGGAGACCGGCCTGATGCTATTTTTAGTAGACATTGCGGAGGGCGATGTTGGGCTAACGGGTCTTTGAGTCTCCTGTTTTCCTTTGTCTTTGTCCTTCGTGTGTCTGAAGTCATCCACACGCACGCGGGTGAGCGTGCCCCAAGGAAAACAAAATATGAAACACGCTCGATTACTCAGTGCGGTACTACTGCTACTGACGCCTCAATTGGCCATAACTAATACGCTTGATCCTGTCATTGTCACCGCGACCCGTGTGGCACAAACGGCCGATGACACCTTATCTTCAGTGACTGTCATATCTAGAGAGCAGATCGTCCAGCAACAAGCGCAATCCATTCAAGATCTACTGCGCGGTGTGGCCGGCCTTGATATCAGCAACAATGGCGGTTTAGGAAAAACCAGCTCACTGTTCTTACGCGGCAGCGAATCGGATCATCTTTTAGTGCTCATTGATGGCATTAAAGTGGGTTCGGCCTCTTTAGGCACCACGCCATTTCAAGACATCCCCATCGAGCAAATTGAGCGAATCGAAATCGTGCGTGGACCGCGATCCAGCTTGTATGGCTCTGAGGCCATTGGCGGAGTGATTCAAATCTTCACTCGCAAAGGAACAGGTGCCTTCACACCCAACGCCAGCATCAGCGCTGGACGTTATGATACCTACAGTGCTTCTACTGGCCTCTCTGGGGGCACACATAAAAGTTGGTTCCATTGGAACATTAGTAGTGTCGACAGCAAAGGATTTAATGCATGTGACGGTGTGCTCTTTCCTGTCCCCAAAGGCTGTTTCACTAACGAGCCGGATAAAGATGGCTATCGCAATATTTCTCAATCTGCCCGCATGGGCTACCGTTTCTCTAACGGATTAGAGCTAGAGATCCGTGGGCTGCACACCGAAGGCGATAATGATTACGACGGCAGCTTTGTGAACGAATCCGATACAACTCTACAACTTTTAGGCAGTTCCATTCGCTTTTCACCCTCTGATATATGGCACCTGACAGTCAATGCGGGTCGAAATTTGGATCGCTCCAAAAACTACAAAAACGATAACTTACAAGGCCGCATCTTTCAAAACCGGTTTAGCTCAGAGCGAGATCTGTACTCCTGGCAGAACGATATCTCACTCACCAACACACAAATGATTTCTATTGGTGCCGATCATCAGAACGACGAGGTGGGTGGTACAACTACCTATGCAGTGACATCTCGTGATAACAATGGAGTATTTGGCCAGTACCAAGGTTCGTTTGGTATCCATGAGATTCAATTCTCCCTGCGCTGGGATGACAATGAACAGTTTGGTGAACATCTCACAGAAGGTCTATCATGGGGATATCATCTGCAAAAAAATCGACGAATGACTGTTTCCTATGGCAGCGCATTTAAAGCCCCTTCATTTAATGAACTCTATTTTCCTGGTTTTGGCAATGCAGAGCTGGATCCGGAAACATCACACACTCTCGAGTGGAGTCTGACTACTAACACATCATGGGGCAAATGGTCTGTCCATACCTATGAGTCTCGTGTCGACGATCTGATATCCTTTGATTTAACTACCTTTGCCGCAGCAAACTTGGATCAAGCACGCATTCGCGGAATAGAAACCATTGTCATGACGACATTTAAGGGTTGGGAACTTAATCTCGATCTCACCTTGCTCGATCCGAAAATAGACTCCGATGACACTAACGATGGCAATTTGCTGCCTAGACGCTCGCGTCAAAGCATGCGTATAAGTGCGAATCGTGCCGTAGGTTCTTATATTTTTGGCGCCACCATAATTTCAGTAGGCGAACGCTACAATGATCTCGCCAATACAGAAAGATTAGGCGGCTATTCGATTATCGACCTGCGGACAGAATACCTCCTTGCCAACAATTGGCGTCTACAGGTTCGCATTGAAAATCTATTCGATAAAAAATACGAGACTGCGGATTTATTTAACCAATCCGGCCGGAATTTTAATGTCGCCCTACGCTACCGACTCTAATCACTCCGTCGATCAAATCAGGAGAACATTATGCTTAATGTATCCCGTGTTCATCAATACTACGTATTTTTTATACTAATATTGCTATTGATTATCACCCGTGGTCACCATTTCACTCGTGTCGATCAACTTCCTGGTGCATCGTGGGCGGTCTTTTTTTTGGCAGGCATCTACCTACAACCCAAATGGATGCCATTGGCATTGCTGGGCTGCGTATTCGGACTAGATATACTCCCATTGGTGTTTAACGATGGTCATCTAGCAATTACATTTAATCGCGAGACTGCATATTGTCTGACCCCGGCTTACTTCTTTCTTTTCCCCGCCTACGGTGCGCTGTGGCTATCGGGTCATTGGTATGCGTCGAGACATAGCTTCCAATGGCAGACATTGATCCCCCTCAGCACTGCGTTCTTGGTAGGTGCGGTGATGTGTGAATTAATTTCCAGTGGCAGCTTTTACTTTTTTTCAGGCTATTTTGATGAACCGACATTAGTTGAATTCGCCAGTAGAGTACTAAGGTATTTCCCACCCTACCTACAATCCATGCTCTTTTATCTGACGGTCGCAATCTTCCTACATGTGCTGACGGTCTTTTCTATTCAAGGGAGTAGCGCCTTTGCTAATAGTGGAAGACATCCGCAATGAGCACCAGTGAGCAACAAGCTCGACACAAGAAACGTATGCAGAAGAAAAAAACTTTGGTAGACGCGGGGATCAAACGCGCAGATCGAGAACAAGGATTGCTTTTGGTGCTCACGGGCAACGGTAAAGGCAAATCCAGTTCTGCCTTTGGTATGGTGGCACGCGCGCTCGGACATGGCATGACTGTCGCCGTGGCACAATTCATCAAAGGACGTGATGATACTGGTGAAGACAAATTTTTTCGACAACATTCCGCTGTTCAATGGCATCGACTTGGAGAAGGGTTTACTTGGGAAACACAGAACCTCGAGGGCGATAAGGAGACCGCGCGTCGCGGCTGGGGTGTGGTTAAGAAAATGTTACAGGATCCCATGCTAGATCTGGTGGTGCTGGATGAACTGACTTATACCCTCAAATACGGCTGGTTGGATATAGACAGAGTGGTAAAGGATTTAGGCTCACGCCCGCCCATGCAACATGTGATAATAACCGGCCGAGCCGCACCCCATCGACTCATTCAAATAGCCGATACCGTCACTGAGCTACAAGATACGAAGCATGCCTATCGCGCCGGTGTTCGCGCTCAACTTGGTATCGATTTATAAATCGTTTACCGCCACAGTTAACGGATCATCCGATGAATAATAGCACTCTAATGATCCAGGGCACTACTTCCGACGCAGGCAAAAGCATTTTGGTGACTGCCTTATGTCGCTGGTTGGTCAATCACGGCATATCTACTGCGCCCTTTAAGCCACAAAATATGTCTTTAAACAGCGCGGTTACCAGCGATGGTGGTGAGATCGGCCGCGCTCAAGCGGTACAGGCGCAAGCGTGCCGAATAGCGCCACATACGGATATGAATCCCATATTGCTCAAACCTAACTCTGACGTTGGCGCACAAGTGATTGTGCAAGGCCATGCCATTTCTAACATGAATGCACAAGAGTATCATCACTACAAAGAGATAGCGCACAATGCAGTATTCCAATCTTATCAACGGCTGGCTGCGTGCTATCAAACAGTCATCGTAGAAGGTGCTGGCTCACCGGCAGAAATCAATCTACGCCATCATGACATTGCCAATATGGGTTTTGCGGAGAAATCTAATTGTCCGGTGATCTTAGTCGCAGACATCGACCGCGGCGGCGTATTTGCCCAAATTGTCGGTACCTTAGATCTATTAACCGCCTCGGAGCGAGAGCGAATCATCGGCTTTGTCATCAACAAATTTCGTGGTGATATGAAGCTTCTAGAGTCTGGTCTACAGTGGCTAGAAGAACGCACGGGCAAACCGGTGTTAGGAGTGCTTCCCTATTTGTATGGCTTGCATATCGATGCAGAGGATGCCCTACCTATTGATCATCATGATCAACAATACCACCACCGCGCGCTTCATGTTGCCGTACCGGTCACGCCTCGTATCAGTAATCACACCGATTTAGATCCCTTACGCCGGCATCCCCAAGTTAAATTAACCTTAGTTGGCCCCGATGATCCTATTCCGGACTGCGATCTCATTATTTTGCCCGGCTCAAAAAACGTCTGTACTGATCTTCAATGGTTGCGGCAACAGGGCTGGGAACAAGCGATCCTTCGTCACTTACGTTATGGCGGCAAAATAATCGGTATCTGTGGTGGCTTTCAAATGCTGGGTAAGCGCATCCATGACCCTCTTGGCATAGAAAGCGAAGCCGGTAGTATTAACGGATTGGGTGTACTAGATATAGAAACAACACTCTCCGCGGAGAAAGAATTAAGATCCGTTAACGGCCGCTTAAGCATACAAGGTTCGCCCGTGAGTGGATATGAAATCCATGCCGGGAGAACCTGCGGTAGCGCGTTGGCCCGTCCCGCAGTTCATTTAGAAGCACGCACTGATGGGGCTATTAGCCAAGATGGATTGGTTCTTGGCACCTACCTGCACGGACTATTTGAAACGCCAGAGGCTTGCGCCGAACTGCTCTCCTGGGCCGGATTAATACAACCTGTGAAGATAGATTATCCGGCCATGCGCGAGGGCAGTATCGATAAATTAGCCAATACCCTTGCCACCCATTTGAACACTGACGCCATCGCTCAGGTACTGGGGTTGGACCGCCTGATGAAGGACACCAGTAGACTCTGATCCTCAGTGGCTTATATCTTATTGGTAGAGGTGTGTAGTGATGAAGTGGTGAAAATCGTCGAGCACGTAAACTGATTCGCTATTTCGTTCGCAGAGCAATCGATTTTAACGCAAGTATGGGCCCGCCCTGGACGTTGAGCGAACCAGTAGTGCAATAAACGATTTAACCTAAAGGATTTTTTAAAATAATGGTCTGCTCTCTACCGGGTCCGGTGGAGATCACTTCGATCGGTATCCCAGCCAGGATTTCTATCTGCTTTAAATAGTTTTTTGCATTTTCAGGTAAAGAATTATATTCCGTGATGCCATGAGTATCTCTCCAACCCGGTAACTCCGTGTATTGCGGTCGACACCCCTCAATCGCGTCAGCCAAGCCGCCATTCGGATCCATGTCTTCAACGATCAGATCACCATCAAGACTATAACCAGTACAAATCTTAACTGTCTCCAAGCCGTCTAACACATCCAGTTTGGTCACACACAAGCTGGTTAAACTATTTAACTGTACCGCTCTTTTCAAGGCAACAGAATCTAACCATCCACAGCGTCTTGCGCGACCAGTGGTGGCCCCAAATTCCTTACCTGTCACCGCCATGTGTCTACCAATTTCGTCATTTAATTCGGTGGGAAATGGACCGGATCCTACACGGGTGGTATAGGCTTTGGTAATCCCCATAAATCGATCTAGATCTCCCGGGCCCACTCCCGCTCCAGTGGCAGCTGCACCGGCAGTAGTTGTAGATGAAGTCACATAAGGATAAGTGCCATGATCAACATCTAATAAAGTACCCTGCGCACCTTCGAACAGAATCTTTTTCTTCTGTTGTCTTAATACCAGTAGTTCCGCACCCACATCCGATATCATAGGTAAGACTCTGGATTCTGCTAATCGACACTCCTGCAATGTATCTTCTAAACTCACCGGTGCCTCATGATAATAGTGCTCCAGGAGAAAGTTATGGTATTCCAAGACGATTTTTAATTTTTCCTCTAAAGTATCGAAACGATAGAGATCTCCTACCTTAAGAGATCGTCTTGCCACCTTATCTTCGTAAGCTGGTCCAATCCCCCTGCCCGTAGTACCAATAGCCTGTTTGCCCATGGCGACTTCTCTTGCTTTATCTAAAGCGATGTGGGAAGGCAATATTAAGGGACAGGCCGGAGATATTCTTAAACTATCACACACCTGTACACCTGACTCCTCAAGCATATTAATTTCTTCAATCAACGCGCTCAGGGAGACCACAACACCGTTACCAATATAGCACCGGACATTAGAGTGTAAAATTCCGGAGGGCACCAAATGCAAAATAGTTTTTTGACCATCAATGACCAACGTGTGCCCTGCATTATGGCCACCCTGGAACCGTACAACCGCACTCACATCTTTAGTGAGTAAGTCCACTATTTTACCTTTGCCTTCATCACCCCATTGGGTGCCTACTATGACGACGCTATTACCACTCATGCACTCATCTCAAAATCAATCATTAGTAACTAATTTCCACTTACCATTCTGTTTCACAATTTTCTGATCACACTCTTTGGTGCCAACAGGCTCGGGAAGATTCACCACCACTTGCAAACCCTTAGCTCTTAAGTTGTGTATCATTTCAACCAACTCGGGATCTTCATCGTCAGGGGCGAGGACGCGACTGAACTCACCCCGTGACTGATTACTGAGCATCAGCAAGGTTTTCATATCTGCACTAAATCCTGTTGCAGGTCGGGCCCGACCGAACACTTCACCAATGTGATCATATCTGCCCCCTTGGGCGATGGCCTGTCCTTCCCCCATCACGTAGGCGGCGAACACACATCCGGTATGGTAGGTATAACCGCGCAGCTCCGCTAAATCAATACAGAGGGAAACTTGCGGAAACCGACGATGGATCTTGGTAGCGATCTGTTCTAACTGCCCAAGTGCTTGCTGAATACTCGCAGGCGCATTCACATAAAAACGTTTTGCATCGTCTAAAACTGTGGCCTCTCCGGACAGGGCCAATAACTCTAGAAACCAAGTTTGATAACGTTCATCGAGGGAACTGTTTAACAACAGCTGCTGTAGATCCGGGAGAGACTTACGTTGTAAACAATCAAAAATCTGCGCTTCTGTCTCTGCGCTTAACTGGGCTGCTGCAGCCAAACCATGAAACAGAGCAACATGCCCGAGATCGATATGTACCTCATCGATACCCGTCAGAGTCAAACTCTCGATAAGCAGTGAAAGCACTTCTATATCACTCTCAACACCGCCGTGGCCGAATAACTCCACGCCCACCTGCATGGGGCTCCGGCTACCACCAAGAGCGCTGGGATGCGTCAGCAACACGCTACCGGCATAGCAGAGCCTGGTGGGCCCCTCCTGGCCGATACGATGTGCATCAATACGTGCCGCCTGCGGTGTAATGTCCGGCCTAATGCCAAGAGTGCGCCCATTCATACCATCTACGGTTTTAAAGGTTTGCTGCTCCAGATCTTCCCCGAGGCCGGTGATCAGCGAATCCAGGTATTCCACCATCGGCGGGATGATCAATTCGTAACCCCATGTACGAAAGAGATCCAACAATTGCCGACGCAAATGTTCCAACTGCCAGGCCTGATCCGGCAAAATTTCTTCAATACCTTCCGGTAAAATCCAGCGTCTGTTTATAGACATGCTACGGCCTAACGTAATATAACAATATTATTCCCAAAGTCATGCTGATCAGCCCCATCAAACGCAGCATATGATCATTGAACTGGAATAAAGTAAACATCGCCCGGCGCCACTGTTTTGGGTCGATAAATGGCAGTATTCCTTCAAATACTAGAAACAGTGCGAAGGCCGCAAGAAAATCAGACCACATGGGTGGGATACCATTTAAAAATCTAGCTAACTATTGGATTAGGCTCGGAGCTAGATCGCCACTCATCGCAAATTATCTGCGACGCGCAGTTTATCAGAGCCAATATTTTGTTTCTAAAATTATTCCAACTTCTTGAAATACTGGAAGAACTCTGAATCAGGTCTAAGCAAGATAAAATCCTGCCCAGATTGAAATACATTTTCATACGCCGTTAAGCTACGGTAAAGTGTATAAAACTCCTTGTTGGACCCATAGGCTTTCGCGTAAATTTCAGCGGCCTCGCTATCACCTTCACCTCTCATTACCTGAGCATCTCGCTCGGCCTCCGCCAATAACACTGTACGTTGTCTATCGGCTTCTGCTCGGATCCGCTCTGCAGACTCTTGCCCTTTCGCCCTAAAGTCTCTGGCAATTCTTTTTCGTTCAGCTTCCATGCGAGCAAATACAGAACTACTCACCTCAGGGGGTAGATTGATCGCTTTCACCCTTACATCTACCAGTTCAATGCCAAAATTTTGAATTTTCTCTTCTACCGTGCGCACCAGCTCGCCAGAAATCAGTTCCCTTTCCCTCGCGATCACCTCTTGCACAGTGCGCTCAGCAAATTCGTTACGCAACCCCTCTTTGATGATCTTACCCAGAAGCTGATCGGCAACACGTAGATTCCCGCCCGATGTTCTTGTGTAGAAAAGTTCAGGATCTTTAATACGCCATGTAGCAAAAGAATCCACAATCACATTTTTCTTTTCTATGGTCAGATATTGCGCAGGCTTTTCATCCAGGGTCTGTACCCGCCGATCAAAGCGAATGGCAGTGTCTATCAAGGGTGCTTTGATTTTTAAACCTGGTTCTAGATCAGCACGGACGACTTTACCCAATCTCACTACAATCGCGTACTCAGTCTCTTTAAGAAAATAGATAGCACTGGAAGCCACCAACAGACCAATTAAAGCAAGAATCACTACCGGTATGAGTTTATTCATAATCGTCTCCCTCGACTCCGAACTGTGTCGGATGATCTACTCCCAGATTCTCCATTCTCATTTAGACGATCGATTCGTAGCTGTTGACCAGTGGAATCCAGAATGTTTTGCATTCTTTTTTGACTCAGCATCTGATCCAAAGGTAGGTAAAGCACGTTGTTTCCGCCCTCGAGATCTATCAACACTTTATTAGATTTGCTCAACACCGATTCGAGCGCTTCGATATAGAGACGTTGTTCGGTAATTTTCGGCGCTTTTTTGTACTCCACCAATAGCTGATTAAAACGACTGGTTTCACCTTCTGCAATAGTGACCTTCTGATTCATGTAAGCTTCTGCCTCGGCTAACAATCGCGCCGCTTCCCCTCTGGCAACCGGGATCACCTCGTTTGAATATGCCTCTGCTTCGTTAATAAAACGCTCTCTATCCTCCCGAGCGCGAATCACATCAGCAAAGGCATTTTGAACCGCATCAGGCGGTTGCGCATTCTGAACAGTGACCTCAGTAATCAACAAACCTGTCTCGTAGGCGTTGACAATCTCTTGTGCATTTCTCACCACATCCAGGGCGATCGCCTCACGTCCCTCCGTCAGTACGGAATCCATGCGACTGCGACCAATCATTTCGCGAATTGCAGCCTCCGTGGCATGAATTAACACCCGGTCAGGATTCGTCACTTTAAAGAGATACTTCTCAGGCTCCATGACTCGATATTGAATATTGACTTCAAAATCTACGAAATTCTCATCCTGTGTCAACATTAGTGATCGAATTGAACGGTTTTGAATGCCTTGCACATCCACTTTGTAGACGTTATCCACCGGGAAAGGCACGCGCCATTGGAGACCAGAGTTGGTGGTCTTTAGGTACTTACCAAACCTTAATACCACGCCCTCCTCTGCCGGAGCGATAATATAAAAACCTGAAATCAACCACAACACGAGCACCAGAGCAGCGATCACGCCCCCGCCTATGCCACCTAACTTAGGTAGGTTGGAGGCTGAACCGGGGCCGGAACCACTACCATCCCCACCGCCGCCGCGACCAAATAGGCCGCCGAGCTTTTCTTGCATTTTTTTAACAACTTCATCCAGATCCGGTGGACCTTTATCGTTGTTACTTCCCCATGGATCCTTATTACCATCTCCGGGTTCATTCCAGGGCATGGATCACTCCATCGATTTTGTTTAGTGAATTTACAGGATAACTGCTAACTTATCCGCTGCTAGTATGGCAACTGATTCTAGGACCCTGGCTTGCTAAACTCAAGTAAAATGGATAAGTTTTGGCGAAAAAACTAAATTAGCCAAATAAACGTTGATAATCTGCATCAGACAGACGAACAGAGAGGTGCCATCCGCCCTCCTCAGTGACACTTTCGTCCACCACCGCGTTCATTTCGTATAAAGTCGCCCGCAATTTTCCTTCTGCGGGGGATAAATCCACACCGGTTGAAATGAAATCTTGCGCAAACCAGTTTTCGATGCGATTTAACAACACATCAAGACCTTCTCCAGTGGCCGCTGAAACCCAAATTTTGCTGCCATTTTGAGCGGCTCCCTCTTGTTCCATCTGCTCAGGGTGCGCACATAAATCACTTTTATTCATGACCAATAATTGTGGGAGCCCCCCCGCACCAATATCGGTGAGCAATTTGTTCACTTGCTCAATGTGCTGGTGCCGCTGTTGATTAGAAACATCTACCACGTGCAGTAATAAATCTGCACTACGAACCTCTTCCAATGTTGCGCGAAAAGCCGCCACCAACTCAGGCGGTAGATCGCGAATAAATCCAACCGTATCGGATAAAATGATTTTGCGACCAGTACGAGTTTCTATGCGACGGGTTGTGGGATCCAGAGTAGCAAACAATTGATCGGCTACAAACGAGTCAGCTTCACACAACCTGTTAAATAGAGAAGATTTGCCTGCATTCGTGTAACCCACAAGCGCCACAGTGGGCCAAGGCACTCGCCGTCGTTGCATACGATTTTGATTGCGCTGCCGGATCACCTTATCCAGACGTGAGTTTATGCGCTTGATACGAATACCAATTAGGCGCCTATCTGTTTCTAGCTGGGTTTCACCCGGACCGCGTAGACCGATACCCCCTTTTTGCCGCTCCAGGTGAGTCCAACCCCGAATCAAGCGGGAGGAAAGTCGTTTCAATTGCGCCAACTCCACCTGTAATTTGCCTTCGTAGGTGCGCGCACGCTGTGCGAAAATATCCAAAATAACATCGGTATAATCGACCACACGACAACGAACGATTTGTTCCAGGTTGCGCCCCTGTGCCGGCGACACCGATTGGCTAAAAATCAACATGTCGGCTTGGTGAAGCAAGACTGTCCGACGCACTTCCTCGCTCTTACCACTGCCAATCAGTAAACGCGGATCCGCCTGCTTGCGACGACAGCGAATGGTGGCCACTGGCTGTGCCCCAGCGGCCACCACTAACTGTTCAAATTCCGTTGCTAGATCTGGATCTTCTTCACATCCAATGGAAAGGTTAACCAGGACCGCTTTGGGCTTGATATGAGCCGTTTCAAACACCAACGAATAACAACTCTTTGAATTCTGCCTGGGTCGACAAGATCACTCTCGGTTTAATAACTGTTCCCAGGCTCCGAACGTGGCAGCTCTTCCGCACCCTCTCCCTCGTCTTTCATGGGCGCCATGCGTACATTCCTAGAAGGCACTATGGTAGAAATAGCGTGCTTGTACACCATCTGGTTGACATTGTTCTTTAACAGTACGACAAATTGGTCGAACGACTCAACTTGGCCCTGTAATTTAATTCCATTGACTAAATAAATTGAAACGGGTACCCGCTCTTTCCGGAGTGTATTTAGGAAAGGGTCTTGTAGTGATTGCCCTTTAGGCATTCTTTTTCTCCCAGTCAGTGTCCCTATTTTCGATTGGCAGTGAAATTTCCAACCACCACCATGTACTTAAATTTGTAGCGAAAAAAATAATATAAAACTTGGCTCTTAGGCCAATTCAATATCGTACATGAGAACGAGAAAATGGCAAATGTTCATGAGTCGATTTTTTTTGAAAAATTTCCGAAAACATCAATCAAGTTCGCTTCTATCAATGGAAACAGAGAGATGGATAGTCGCCTGGCTAACATCGCACCCAATAATAATCCTATGCCATTTGCGAACAAATCTAGCTGCTCAAATTGCCGATGCCCGGTCAAAGGTTGAATCCACTCCAGCAAAAAGCTGATGCAAAAGAAAATCATAACATATCGGATCTGACTCTTAGTATGCAGATAGAGTTGCGAAAACCAAAAAGCCATCAGCGAATAAGCAACAAGATGAAAGATTTTATCCACATGAGGAATAGTAATATTGCCCGTCGCCGGCACCTCTGGAAGCAAACTTAAAACACAGATGACTGCGACATAGCTCCACCCGAGCATCGTCCAGAGCCAAGGAAAATGTAGTTCGTTTTTTCCCATCATCAATCCAATTGTCCATGCAAGCTGAATATTAGATCGGTACAATACCGCCTCTTTGATTTATCTTTCGCTGTGACAAAAATCTGAGAACAAATTGAAGCCTAACCTGAGTTTACTTTCTCCCCAGAGCATTAAAGTGGGCTCTGTCTGCTACTGGTCCGGCCTGCACGGTGCCGCAAAAATGTTGGCCGTAGCGGAATATATTGCAACACAATCACATATCACCGTGCTAGTGGTTCCCGATCAAGAACAAGCGCAACGTTGGTCACAATCACTGGCTATTTTTCTGCAAGGGAGCGATCTGCCCATTTTTGTTTTCCCGGATTGGGAGACCCTGCCCTACGATCAATTCTCCCCACACCAAGATATTGTTTCGGAACGTTTGAGTAGTCTCTATCAGTTGGGTAGTAGACCCGGCCCTGGGGTATTCATTTTAACACCGGAAACGCTGATGCAGCGTCTGGTGCCGAAACAATTTCTGCTAGGCCGGGTATTTGGACTGAAAACAGGTGAACATAGAAATTTGAACCAGTTGCCGCTCGATTTTGAACAGGCTGGCTATCGTTGCGTCTCACAAGTGATGGAGCACGGTGAGTTTGCGGTGCGCGGTTCCTTATTCGATGTCTATCCCATGGGAAGTCCAACGCCTTACCGCATAGATTTCCTTGATAACGAAGTGGAATCTATTCGACTGTTTGATCCAGAGTCCCAACGTTCGATTAAACAGATAGATGAAATCGAGCTACTTCCTGCGCGCGAGTTCCCACTAGATGAGGCAGGAATTAAACAGTTTCGTCACAATTGGCGCGTGGAGTTTGCAGGCGATCCTATGCAAAGCCCACTCTACCGAGACGTCACAGAGGGACTGGCTCCGGCAGGTATTGAATATTATTTACCGCTCTTTTTTCAAGAGACCAGTTCCATTTTTGAATATCTGCCCGCTGACGCCAGCTTTATCCTTACCGATGATCTAGTCTCCAATTGTGAAGCCTACTGGCATCAATTGCGGCAACGATTTGAACAGTTAAACATTGATAAAACTCGACCACTACTAAAACCTCAACAGCTCTATCTACCGGTTGAATCAACATTCGGTGCGCTGAATACTCACGGCCGTGTTCAATTCCTTGACGAAAAAGAGCCTCCGAAACAGTACCAACAGCAGTTTCATACTTTGCCGCCTAATGAATTTCAAATGTCTTCTAAAAGTCAGACGCCAATGCGTATGGTAGGGGAATACTTAGGCACGTTCCCCGGCCGCGTTCTCGTCTGTGCTGAATCTAACGGACGACGAGAGAGTCTGTTAGAGTTATTACAAGCGGAAAAAATCACCGCCACACGTTGTGAAAGTTGGCAACAGTTTTTAAACACATCAGACCCGCTTAGTATCTGCGTCGCACCGCTCGATGAAGGACTGGTGTTAGATTCTCCCACCCTTGCAGTTATCACAGAGCCACAAATTTTCGGTGGCCGAGTGATGCAACGTCGTCGTCGAGACAAAGATAAAACAGACTCAGACGCGGTGATAAAGAGTTTGGCTGAACTACGTATACAGGCCCCAGTGGTTCATATAGAACATGGCGTCGGCCGTTATTTAGGACTGCAAACCATCGAGGTAGCAAATCAACTGACAGAATTTCTCTGCCTGGAATATGCAGGAGGTGACAAACTGTATGTACCAGTTGCTGCATTACACAGTATTCATCGTTATACGGGACTGTCACCAGAAACCGCACCACTACATAAGTTAGGCAACAGTGATTGGAGTCGCGCAAAACGTAAAGCTGCCGAACGGGTACGAGATGTCGCTGCTGAACTCTTAGCGATATACGCCAAGCGCGCTGCAAAAAAAGGCTTCGTGTATCCCACTGCGGAATCCCAGTATGAAGCCTTCACCAATGCCTTTCCCTTTGAAGAAACGCCAGATCAAGCTCAAGCTATCGAGCAAGTGCTGACAGACATGCACGCCTCCTACCCTATGGATAGATTGATTTGCGGCGATGTCGGTTTTGGAAAGACTGAGGTGGCGATGCGCGCAGCATTTGTTGCCACGGTGTTAGGCCATAGACAAGTAGCCATCTTGGTACCTACTACCTTATTGGTACAGCAACACTATGATAATTTCCAAGACCGATTTAGCCAATGGCCAATTCGTATCGCACAGATTTCTCGTTTTCGTAGCGCCAAAGAGCAGCAACGAATCCTTGCAGATTTAGCACTGGGTAAAATTGATATCATCATCGGTACGCACAAGCTGATCCAGCGCGATGTGAAATATAAAAACCTTGGCTTGGTAATCATCGACGAGGAACATCGCTTCGGCGTACGCCAGAAAGAATACCTAAAAAAGCTACGTGCAGAAGTAGACATTCTGACATTAACCGCCACGCCAATCCCAAGAACCTTAAACATGGCGGTTTCCGGTATTCGTGATCTTTCCATAATTGCAACACCGCCTTCCAAACGACTCGCCATCAAAACTTTTGTGCACGTGTGGAACCAGCAAATTTGCGAAGAAGCGATCCAACGGGAAATCAGACGAGGTGGTCAGGTCTACTTTTTACACAATGAAGTGGAAAGTATTGAACGCAGAGCTGAAGAGATCCAGCAGTGGGTACCGGAAGGACGTGTCTGTATCGGCCATGGCCAAATGCGTGAGCGGGAATTGGAAAAAATCATGTCAGATTTTTACCATAAAAAATATAACATTTTGGTCTGTACAACCATTATCGAGACCGGCATCGACGTGCCTTCTGCGAATACAATTATTATCGAGCGTGCTGATAAACTTGGTTTGGCTCAGCTCTATCAGTTGCGTGGACGTGTGGGTCGCTCTCATCATCAAGCGTATGCCTACCTGATGACCCCTCCAGAAAAAGTCATGACAACAGACGCCAAGAAACGGCTAGACGCGCTCTCTGGATTGGAACACTTAGGAGCGGGATTCACGCTCGCTACCCACGACCTGGAAATTCGCGGTGCGGGAGAGTTGCTCGGTGATGAACAGAGTGGCCAAATTCAGGAAATTGGCTTCTCGCTCTATACCGAAATGTTAGAAAAATCGGTTGCCGCTATTCGCGCCGGAAAAGAATTGGATCTTGAGCAGTCACTTAACCATTCTACAGAAATCGATTTGCGCATCGCCTCCCTGATCCCTGAAGACTATTTGCCCGATGTGCATGAAAGATTGGTGCTTTATAAAAGAATTTCAGCGGCAAATAATGAAACAGAATTGGATGAACTCCAGGTAGAGATGATAGATCGATTTGGATTATTGCCGCAGCCAATTAAAAATTTATTCCGTATCATGCTGATTAAATTACATGCGCAGAGTTTGGGCATTCGCAAAATAGATGCAGGTCCTAAAGGTGGATATATGTTATTGGAATCCTCTCCCAATATAGATGTGCAGAGACTAATAGACCTAGTACAAAAACAGCCCAGACAATTCAAGCTAGAGGGTCAAGAAAAGCTCAAATTTACCCGCCCCCTTACAGATACAGATACTCGACTAAACTTCATATCCGAGTTACTCTTAAAACTGACACCCGCCAATCATCAAGTTGCCAACTCTAGAGTATCCTCAGCAAATGGATAAATTGACTAAACTCTGCATCTTATTTTTTCTCACCACAACAGCTACTGCGGCACCGGAAGACACTCGATGGTATCAAGTGGAAATCATCGTCTTCAAAAATTTGGATGTGTTTGCCGGGGGCTCAGAAAACTGGGATCACGCTCGTGTACCAGTGGATTATCCTATGGGATCAAGCACACTTGAGACCTATAAATTGGTGCCTAAGAATCAACTAAACTTACAAGGCGCTAAGAATTTTCTAGACAAACACCGGAATTACCAAGTGTTGACGCATCTCGGCTGGATCCAACCTGCTTATAGTAGTGATACCGCAGCACCTGTGCGCGTCACCGGAGGCACAACCATTGAGATACAGAAGCAAGAACCAGATAGAACCGAATTACTCTTCTATCAGCAAGACCCT
This sequence comes from Thiotrichaceae bacterium UBA5859, assembly GCA_002432655.1. Taxonomy (GTDB): domain Bacteria; phylum Pseudomonadota; class Gammaproteobacteria; order UBA5859; family UBA5859; genus UBA5859. The sequence continues at coordinate 145,863 of DJFZ01000055.1, forward strand.
CTCGAGCAGCCTGACCAATCCCCTACTTATTTACACCAACTTGAAGGGTTCGTCACTCTGATGGTGAACCGTTATATACACCTGGAAGTCAATCTGGCGCTTAGAGAATACGAACACGAAAGTTCACACGTCGAAGTCATTGAAATGGAACCCACAGAAGTTGACCTGGTGGATGAACTTGGCGCTGGGCTCTATCACTATCAGTTGTTGCACCAACGTCGGATCCGAACGGGAGAAATCCACTATTTTGATCATCCGCTGTTTGGCGTGATTGCCCAAGTAAACTTAGCTATGGCTCCTGATGCAATTACCGACGCGCTTCAAGGTGCACCTTAAGCATCTATTTGTGTCTCTCTTGATAGATAAACACCATTAAAGCAAGGTAATCAGAGCTTCCAACAAATTTCGCACTTGTCCCATACCTTGGTCTAGATTTTTGCGAATCTCAGCCATTGTGATGATACCTTCTTTTGAGCGACCAGCAGCCCAATTCGCGCCCACTGCGCAACAAGCATATTCCAAACCCAACTCTCGGGCTAATACAGTTTCCGGCATACCCGTCATGCCCACTACATCGCCCCCATCTCTTTCGATGCGATTAATTTCTGCTGCCGACTCTAAACGCGGGCCTTGAGTTGCCGCATAAACCCCCGTGGTGATGGCAGAGATTCTTGTTTTCACACTAGCTTGAATTAACAGTTCGCGCATCACATCTGAATAAGGGTAAGTAAAATCAGTATGGACCACTTTGTTTGATGAGCTATCATTAAAAGTGGATTTACGACCCCAAGTGTAATCCAGGATCTGATCCGGAAACAGCAAGCTTGCTGGTTTCATTTTCTTTGTGATCACGCCCACCGCAGCCACTGCAATCACTTTTGAAGCACCCGTATTTTGAATCGCCCAAATGTTGGCGCGATAGTTCACATTGTGCGGCGCAATAGTATGCCCTGAGCCGTGCCGTGGGAGAAACACCACCTCTTTGCCTTTCAATTCACCAAATATTAATGGCCCAGACGGCTCCCCATAGGGAGTGCGCACCATACGCCGCCGCAGGATTTGGAGAGTGCTTAAGGAGGTCAATCCGGTACCCCCAATAATCGCGAGATCTGTCATTGTTCTTTAAGTGCGTAGATACCTGACGCATTGCGCCAGTAGTGTTGATAATCCATGCCAAAACCAAATACATACCGATCCGGCACATGCAGACCCACGTAATCTACGGTCACATCGACCACTTTTCTGTTTGAATTTTTCTCTACTAGTACCGCTGTTTTGATATCCGCCGCACCTTGTTGCATGCAATACCGATGGATCTCCGCTATCGTGACGCCCTCGTCAAATATATCATCCACAATTAAAACAGACTGATCCCTGATCTCCAGTGCTGGTTTCTTTATCCATTCCAAGTCACCGCCTTCAGTAGTGCCGCGATATCTGCTTATTTGTAAATAATCGAGTTTCATGGGGAACTGCAACAGCGGTAATAACCAACCCGCTGGTACCAAACCACCCATCATGCACACCAACACTAGTGGATTCTTATCACCTAAATCATTACTAATTTGTTTTGCGATTTCCTGAATAGACTGTGTCACTTGCGCCATGGAATAGAGTTTTTCCGCATTGTCAGACATCACTTCAGATGGGGACAGTTGCTGTCGAGTCAAAATAAGCTCCTTGTCAATATGAGAGTACTTGCGTATCTCGATGTGAGATCACTTCTATTAAATAAGTCGCCCCAACAGGCTCAGAAACAAAATCCAACAAGGGCTTATCTTCACCTTGCAATGCTGGTGAGCATGGACTAAAGCGAACGCCCAGCTCGACGGCTTGCTCCATTAGGCTCAGCAGCGTCATCTGCGCTTGAGTCACACAATTTTGCGCTTCGGCAACACCCAATAATAGCCAATCTATTGCGCGCCCGGTAAAATATATCTCCACCTCCAAATCTAGCGTACGCGCAGAGATCGCCTGTGCCAGTACAGACTCGTACTCAATAGAACGCGTCACATCTAGACTTAATAACACGAATACAAACTTTTGTACTGCATCTTCATGCGTATTCGCTTTAGATTTATTCATTACTGTTTTGCATATTCATTAGTAATTGCCAAGACCTGATCCACCTTCGTGTAGAGTGACTGCATTTTGGTTAAATCTATACGTTGAGCTCGCATTTGATACAAGTTAAATTGCGGTAGATCTTGTTCGGTGATGTGGTTTTCTGCCCACAGAAGGATCTCATCCGCCGCACCAGAATCGTTGCACACTAGAAGTACATTACATCCTGCTGACCATGCTGCCTCCGCCCGCTTAGCAGCAGAGCCCAGGGACTGAGCGGCATTCATGGACAGATCATCGCTGAAGATGACGCCTTGAAATCCCAACTCGCCTCGCAGAATATCTTTTAACCACTTCTCAGAAAATGTGATTAGACTGTTGTCTACCTCGGGTACCACTAAGTGTGCAGTCATCAGCGCACTCATTTTCTTAATCAAAGTCTGAAAAGGCAACAAATCCTGCTGACAGATCTGTTCGAATGTGCGCTCATCCCTGGGAAGTTCAAAATGAGAGTCTTCGACCACAGATCCATGCCCAGGAAAATGCTTTGCTGTGGCCCGCATACCTGCCGCATTCATACCCTCGATATAAGCACTCGCTAACTGAGTCACCACCATCGGCTCGGCATGGAAGGCTCTATCACCGATGACGCCACTGATGCCAAGATGCAAGTCCAACACTGGTGCAAAGCTAAGATCGATATCTTTGGTCACCAATTCGACCGCCATTAGAAAACCGAGCACTCGGGCTCCTTCAAGTGCTGCCTGACTGTCTTCGTCATACCATCGACCGAGACTCGCCAATGGCGGAAGTCGCTCAAAACCGTGACGGAATCTCTGCACCCTGCCACCCTCTTGATCCACTGCAATTACAACATCTGTGTTCAACTGTCGTATCTCAGTTATGAGTTCCGCCAGTTGATCCGCGTCTCTAAAGTTGCGGCTAAAGAGGATCACGCCCCCTACCATCGGGTGTTGGAGACGCTCTCGATCTTCTTCACCGAGATGCAAAGAGCCAACGTCTAACATCACTGGACCTACGCGTTTAATACAATACTCCTAATCTATTGTCTGGTGTCAAATCTATCTCGCAATCTATCTCCTAGATAGTTGATCGAGATAATCACGGCGAACAGTGCCAATCCAGGCATCACCGCCATATGGGGGGCCACTAACATATAACGTGTACCATCTCGAATCATGCCCCCCCAAGAAGCTGCTGGAGCCTGGACCCCTAAGCCTAGGAAAGACAATCCTGCTTCTGCGATAATCGTGCCGGCCATGGCAAAGGTGGCTTCAATAATGAGTGGCGCGACAATCAGAGGCAACAAATGCTGAAATATAATAGTGGCATCCCCACTACCCAGCGCTTTCGCCGCCATCACATGCTCCCTAGTTTTAACCGACAACACTTGTGCTCTGGCTAGGCGAGCAAAACCTACCCAACCCACCACACTCAATGCGATCACCAAATTGTTCAGCCCTGGACCCAACATTGCCGCCAGCGCGATGGCTAAGAGAATACCGGGGAAAGCCAAGAAGAGATCCATCAGTCGGCTGACAATTAAATCTATCCAGCCACCAAAATAAGCCGCCACGATACCGATTATAGTACCCACCACTGTGGTGATAGTGACCACCAAAAGTGCCACAAACAGGCTGGTACGCGCGCCCAATGCCAACCGGGCGCCAATTGACCGTCCCAATTCATCATGGCCAGCCCACTCACTCAAATTAGGACTTTTTAAGATTTGTTGTAGATCTATCTCATTCGCAGGTAATCCGAGTTCTGAACCAACTAAACCAGTGAGAACCCAAAGGGCGATGACCATATAAGCAAAGAGTCTCATCAGTTTGACTAGTCCAATCGAATACGTGGGTCAATGATGCCGTAAGCAATGTCAGTGAGCGTATTCACCACCACATAGGTCAAACTAATTAGCAGCACACATCCCTGTACCACAGGATAATCCCGCCGATGAATCGCTTCGACCGTTAATTGGCCAATACCTGGCCAAGAAAAGACCGTTTCCGTGATCACTGCACCGGCTAAAAGCGCCCCTAACTGCAATCCCACCAAAGTTAGTACGGGTAATAGTGCATTGGGTACCGCATGGCTATAAAGAGTGGCAAATTGTGAAAGTCCCTTCGCCCTGGCAGTCAAGACATATTGTTCAGTTAAAACTTCCAATAGACTGGCTCGTATCATCCTCGCAAGAATCGCTGCCATCGCAGTACCTAAAGTAATGGCTGGTAGAATTAAAGATAGCAGACCACTTTTACCACTGACGGGAAACCAGCCCAACTGCACCGAAAAAAATAATATTAGAATGGGCCCAAGCCAAAAGTTAGGGATAGAAATGCCAGCCGTTGAAAGCGTCATCGCGAATCGATCGAGCATTCTATCTTTGTAGGCCGCAGCAACCACACCTAATGGGAAAGCTATTAAAACTGCGGTTAATAATGCCGCCACCGCCAGTTGTGCAGTGGCAGGGATCCGCTCTGCTAACAGATCCACCACTGCCCGTTGTGAATGTAAAGATTCACCAAGGTCTAGATGGACTAATTGCAGAAAGTACTTTGAGATTTGAGTAAGCATTGGCTGATCTAATCCCAATGCACGCCGAAGTGACTCACGATCAGCTGCCGGTGCGGTTTCCCCCAACATCATTTCCACCGGATCTCCGGGCACTAAATGAATCAATACCGACACCAAAAGGACAACCCCCACGATCACCAAAACTGCTGATGCCAAACGCCTGACTAAAAAAGACCACATCGAATCATGACCTCACTATGTGGACTGGCGTACCCACATCCACCTCGTTAAATAATTCAATAATCTCTTCATTCCGCATGCGAATACAGCCATGTGAGTGTGGCTCCCCCATAACGCACTCCGGTGGGCTACCGTGAAGGTAAATATATCGCCGCATAGTGTCGACCTGACCTAACCGATTCCTACTGACTTCTGTGCCGCTTAACCAGAGGATGCGGGTCAAAATCCAATCCCGTTCCGGTTCAGCCACAGACATTTGAGGTGAATAGATCTCACCAGTTAAACGCCGGGCAACAAAAACGGCACCCGGCTGCGCACCCGCACCGATTTTTGCGCGTACTATATGCCGCCCCAGAGGGGTCTGCTCTGATCCATACTGCTGCCCTGCCCCTTTTTTTGCCGTCGACACTAAATAGCGACGGGTTACTTCACTGTCTCGATACACAGTCAGACTTTGATCTGCAAGCTTGATGAGGATGCCATCAGCTATCACAGGATTCTCCGATTGCTGCTTTAGTTAAGCTATCATATTGTCCATCAGCGGCGAGTTGATATCCTACTATGCGACAATGCATCACCAACACGTTGTGCTCATACCACAAGGGGATATATGGAAGCTGTTGTTGTACACGTTCAGCCACCTCAACGTAATAATTGGCTTGCAAGGAAAGATCCGTCGCCAACTCCGCACTGTCAATTAACCTATCCAACATCGGATCGTTCATTCGTCCTCGATTGGCGCCCATTGGCGGCACGGATTGACTATGGAACACATAGCGATAGATATCAGGAGTCTTGATGCCCACCCAGGCTAAGCTAAACATGGTGAAACGTCCGGCTTTAATATCTCCATAGAAGGTACCCCAATCATAACTTTGAATATTGAGCGCTATTCCCACCCGCGCTAACATGGACTGCAAAATTGTAGCTAGACGAATACGAAACGGGTCGTTGGAGGTTTTAAAGCTGACTTGGATTGGTGAATCGAGATCGTATCCTAATTGACGCAGTAATTCCCGAGCCCGATCGGGCCGATAGGTTATAGGTGGCAACTCTGCACTGGCCCAATGATTCGCAGGCAAAATAGATTCAGCACGACGTGCCAAACCGTCAAAAATATGATTAATGACAGCATCACGATCGATGGCATGGGCTATCGCTTGGCGAAATCTCAAGTCTGACGAGGGTGCATCCTGAAGATTAAAGCCGAGATAACTAAAATTACTGCCCGGTGCATTGAATACATTGAGATGGGATTTTGTTGCTAGGTAGCCAATGACTTCTGCCGGAAAATCATTCTGCGCCAAATCCACTTCGCCCCGTTCCAATTTTAGAGCCCGTACCGTGGGATCACTCACTTTAATAAAGCGAACCCTTAATCCATCCTCGCGTCTATTTAATAAAGTATCCTGACCACCTGCTCTAGCGATTAAAGTAAAAGGACCATTTCCAATCAAATCGTCTTCAGACGTCGAACCACTACCCTGTTTCACAATGCCCACGGTCAATCGGGCAGGAAAAAGAGGATCCGGTTGAGAAAGCATAAAATCGATTTGATTGTCATCCACCACTCGAATCTCACGAATGCTCCGTGCCAGGGTGACACGATGAGGAGAACCCTTAGCTTCATCCAAAATATGGAGATAAGTGCTTTGCACGTCACGACTGGTGAGTTGCGTGCCATCACTAAATGGGGCGCGGCTCTCCTTTAAAATAAATCGATAGAGAGTAGGCGCTAATTGATGCCAATCCGCCAACAACGGCTTCGGTTGCATATTTTCGTCAAAGTCCACCAAACTATGAAATAGCAATCGATTGATCCGAGTACCCGCCGCATCGGTGGTATAGCGGGGATCCAGACGGACTGGTTCTGAGGCGAGCGCGAACCGTATTTCATTTGTCGGTAGCTTTGGATCACAACCACTACAGACAAACAGCAGCAAGCAGAATACAGTCTTCAACCTCGTTGAATGTGAACTTAACGGCATCTATCCATGACGCGTGGTGAAAATGTTGCCCTTAAAGAAAATCCTTATGAAAACATTGCGGCCAATCTCCTTGGAGATTGATGCGTAATTCTATCTCGGAATACAGTTTACTACCACTCATATTTAATACTATTTAGAATTATAACTTATAATTATTTGTTTTTATTATTTTTTACTTTAGAGCAAGTTTTCGACGACTGCTGCCATTTTCTAATGGCGAAAACCAAACGGCCGATAAAACAAAGGCATATTTGCAAATTGCTTTGTTTAATAAAAATTTGAAATAAGCCTTGTTAGAAGGTGATAAATCAAATACATAATTTTGGAGTCGCCGATCGGTGTCTGTCCTCAGTCCCGACAATTTGTCTAAAGAAGATCAGCTTAAACAGTCTTTAGCATTCCAACGTCGACTAAACGCACTATTCCAACGAATACAAAGCGCCGAAAGCATCTATTCAATCGTCCCGGAAATTGAACCTGAATTATTAACAATTTTACAGGCCGATCGTCTCACTATTTATCATCGCAGCAAAGATGATAAGGAGATAGTCTCACATTTTCAGAGTGGCCCTGGTATGCGTGAAATTCGCGTGCCTCTCACACCCACTTCCGTGGCGGGCTATTGTGCATTGAGCCAACGCGCGCTAATTCTTCATGACGTCTATGATAAGCTCGAACTAAAAAAGATCCACGAAGATCTGACCTTTGACTCCAGCTTTGATCTGAAATCAGGCTACCGCACACGTTCCATGATGGTATTGCCCATAAAATATGGCGACATTATGTTGGGTGTGATGCAGGTGCTAAACCGGATCGATGGCGGCATCTTTACCAATGAAGATTTGGAACGCGCCCACGATGTGGCTGGCATTATGGGTAAAAAGTTCCGCTATGAATTAGGCGGTACAACCCATCCTTATGAACAGCTAGTTAAATCCAACAAAATCAGCGCAGAACAACTACAAGAATTGGAACAACAGGCCGCAGCCAGTAACCAAACTGTCTCGTCTTTGCTGGTCAACGAAAAAAACATTGCGATTGCGGAAATTGGCGCCTCATTAGAGATGTACTACCAAGTGCCATTTATGCCCTATTTACCGGAAGTGGAACCTCCTGCTGAGCTATTTAAAAACTTAAACGAAGCTTATCTGCGCAATCAATGTTGGATACCTATCGAAGGTGATCGCCAGAACGCAGTGATCCTCATTGACGATCCCAGTGACAGCAATCGCATCATGGAGATCCAAAGTGTCTTGGGGGCACAAAATTTAGAGTTTCGCGTCTCAACCACTGAAGAAATTCTGAAATATTTGGGAATTGGTTTACAAACTGCGGAAGATCCCGCTGCCTTAGACGATTTAATGGGTAAATTGGCTGAAGAGGTAGAAGAGACCGATGATGCCAAAGACGCCCTCGGTGACGAAGCGAGTGAAAATGAAGCGACCATTATTCAACTGGTGAATCGCCTACTTAGTGACGCCCATGCCTGTGGCGCATCGGATATCCATATCGAACCGGGTAAACGACAAACCCCCTCGGTGGTGCGTGTAAGAGTCGATGGTGTGTGCCGTAAGATGTTTGACATTCCTGCCACCCATATTCGCGCAGTTGTTGCCCGCATCAAAGTCATGTCCAGCCTGGATATTTCAGAAAGACGTAAACCCCAAGATGGTAAATGCATGCTCAAAATTAAGGGCCAGGTGGTGGAAATGCGGGTCGCTACTGTGCCCACGGTCAATGGTGAAAGTGTTGTTTTGCGCATATTAGCGTCAGCTGGTGCGTTACCAATCGATAAACTCAATCTATCGAAATCAACCCTACAACGGACAGTGGATTTAGTCGTGAGGCCGCACGGAGTATTTCTAGTGGTGGGCCCCACCGGCTCTGGTAAAACCACTACACTACACGCTATCTTAGGACACATTAATACACCCGAACGTAAAATATGGACTGCTGAGGATCCTGTTGAAATTACCCAACCAGGTTTACAGCAAGTGCAGGTGATCCCAAAAATTGGATTTACTTTTGCCGCAGCGCTTCGCTCTTTTTTACGTGCCGATCCGGATGTCATCCTAATCGGTGAAATGAGAGATCAGGAAACCGCATCAATTGGCATTGAAGCCTCTTTAACCGGTCATTTGGTTTTTTCTACCTTACATACCAACTCCGCTCCTGAAACCATCACTCGTTTGCTGGATCTGGGTATAGAACCTGTCAATTTCGCCGATGCGCTATTAGGTGTGTTAGCACAGCGGCTAGTACGAACACTCTGTCCAGATTGCAAAGAAGAGTATGTTCCGGATGAAGAAGAATTTTCCAAAATTGCCCACGCCTATGATGAGAATATCTTTTCCGAACTAGAGGTCAAGCGTGAGAGTGTGACGCTTGCCAAGGCTGTGGGCTGTGAGAAGTGCGGGGGTTCGGGTTATAAGGGCCGGACTGGAATTCACGAATTACTTATTGCCAGTGAAGAGTTACGTCGCGCTATCGTCATTGGCGCCAGTGTCGAAGAAATCAAGAAAATCGCCATGACCGAAGGTATGCGAACTTTATTTCAAGATGGAATTGGTAAACTATTAAAAGGACAAATCGACATGCAACAACTTAGACGAGTGGTAGCAGAATAATATGATGATGATCATACGTCGATGCCTTTTCTCTATTCAGATTTGCCTCGCATTCAGCAGAAATCAGCAGCATATTTCAAGTCGGTTGTCAGTACTCACCAGACGCATCGCGATGCCACTGATGATGGCTCTATCTGTCACTTCTCCCGCGGAAGCCAAATCAGATTTTGAGCTACAAAGAAAAGCCTATCTTCAAGCTGAGCGAGCACTTAAAAGTGGCAATCTAAAATCTTACCAATCAAAACTGCAAGAGCTGAATGACTATCCATTGCTTCCTTATTTAAAGTATGAAGAGCTAAAACGAGATCTAGATTTATCGAACAGCGAGAAGATAAATAGTTTTGTACAAATCTATGCTGATGCACCGCCTTCAGGTTGGATGCAACGCAGGTGGTTAAATTATTTGGCACAAAATCAGCAATGGGACGCCTTTCTCCGCGCTTACGAAGGCACAGAAGAACATGCACTCGAATGTCACCATCGGACCGCTCTACTGGAATTAGGCTATCCAAACGCCGCGTTTCAAGGGATAGAACAACTTTGGGTGGTGGGGCATTCACAGCCAGATGAATGCGATAAAGTTTTTGCTGCCTGGATAAAATCAACTAAATTTGAACATGCTCTAGTTTGGGATCGACTGTTTTTGGTAGTCAGCAACGGTCGTACATCCTTAGCAGACTACCTAACGCGATTTTTACCAGTCGCTGAACAACCACGGGTGACGACTTTAATAGAGGCACATCGACATCCGCAAAGACTGTTGAAAAATCCCGACCAATTGACGTTGACGGATACCATTGACGCTAGAATCTATGCCTATGCAGTTACCAGACTGGCGAAACGCTCCCCGGAACTTGCGGCCTATTACTGGCAACATAACCAACAAGCTTTAACACTCAAGGCATCTGATCGATATCAAGTTATGCGGTACTTGGCACTTAAATATGCTTCTCGAAATTTAGATGGTGCCTCGGAGCGACTCTCCTCTATCCCAGAACGATTCGCGAATGAAAAAGTACGCACCCAAAGAATTAGAACGGCGCTCTCCAATCAAGACTGGCAATCTGTTTTAACATGGATTCAAGCACTACCCAAGGAAGAACAGCAAGAACCTCGTTGGCGCTATTGGCGTGCCCGTTCGCTCCTGGAACGAGGGCATCAACAAGCAGCAAACACCTTGTTTGAACAGCTGGTGGCGGAGAGAGATTATCATGCCTTTTTAGCCGCAGATCGTTTAGAGGTGAACTATCAATTAGGTCATGCACCGGTAGCGGTGACTTCTGCAGAACTACAAGCGCTCTCCAGAATTCCCGGTCTCGTACGCGCCAATGAACTCTATTCTCTGCGTCGATACACTTCAGCTTATCGAGAATGGAATCAAGTTATCAGCAAGCTCTCCGGCCGACAGTTGATCGTCGCAGCCAAATTAGCCAAGCAATGGGGCTGGCATTATAACGCCATCGCCACTGCGGCAAAGGCAGAGTATTGGGATGACGTGGAATTGCGTTTTCCTCTTGAGTTTCAACCGCAAGTTACTTTGGCAGCAACTCAAGCCAGTATCTCCCCAGCCTGGGCATTCGGTGTACTCCGGCAAGAGAGTGCTTTTAACCAACATGCTCTATCCAGTGCCGGTGCGGTTGGCCTCATGCAGTTGATGCCTTATACCGGAAAAAGCGTGGCATCAGAGTTAGGTGAACGCATTACGAGAAATCATCAGTTACTGGATATTCAACGCAACATCCGTTATGGCACCCGTTATCTGTCAAAGCTTCTAAAACGATATGATGGCCAAACAGCTTTGGCCACCGCAGCTTATAATGCTGGTCCAACCCGTGTAGATCGCTGGAAAACTAAGTTAGAGGAATTGCCAGCGGATGTATGGATTGAAACCCAACCGTTTTCGGAAACACGAAAATATGTGAATAATGTACTTGCTTATACCATCATTTATGAAAACCGCTTGGGCCAAAAGGATAACTCATTGATTTCTGATTTCTTGCCCCGTCAACCCATGACTCTGGAAGCACAGACGGAATCGAAAACCATCGATCTCAGTTACAGACAGAACACTACACATCCCAAACTGAAACTGGCTGACAATAAAGAACAACAGCCATAATACGCTATCGCCTGCTGAGGATCTGCTATCCGCTGCGTGATTGGGTCACAGTCGCTCACTTACGAGGCTGGATAAGTGCCGCACATAACCTGCCACTTGAGGTATATCATCCACGGTCGACTATTCTGATTACTCGCGATATATATTGTGATTTGCTCGATCAGAAGAGAGTTAACACCTAGGATTTTCATCATCAAGTAGCGATGCAGATAATCAATATGATGGCGTCACTTGGTCGCTTCGAACGAACTACGATGAGGTGTACACGAGCGACAGACTTAAAATTTACCTACCAAGTGAAGTTCTCGTCTTGAACTAACACAATTTCCACTCGTCGATTCTTGGCTCGGTTCTCGGCAGTGGTATTTGGAAACAGAGGATGAGCATCGCCATGGCCTTCAGCGATCAGACGCTGCGGCGGCACTGCTCCACTTTGAATGAGATGATGTACCACTGAAGCAGCTCTGGCAGCTGACAAGTCCCAATTAGATCGATATCGAGCAGTATTGATGGGTATATTATCCGCATGACCAGCAACCACAATTTTGCCTTGAGTCTCAGCCAGTGCGCCAGAAATTTTTTCCAAGACTGGCAAAAACTCGACACGAAGCGCGGATTCAGCTGAAGGGAACGAGACGCGCTCTTCGAATCTTAGTATCAATTTTTCGTCAAAAACCTCATAGCTGACGACGCCAGCAGCTATCTCTTCTTTTAATTCATCGATGATCTCATTCATTTTTCTATCCGCAATCTCCGAGTTTTCCGTCTCTAGATTGCTGCTCACCATCTGCATCGCTTCGTTAAGGGCTTTATCAAGCTGTTGTTGCTCAGCACTCTTAGGGGATCCTTCATAAGTACTATCATCTTTATGAGCGGCAGTGGCATTTAGACCAGATTTGATACCTCCCCTGCCTCCATCTTTCTGGCCTTGCACCGCATCCACTAATCGGCGCCGAAATTCTTCTACCACTTTTTCCGACTGTTGACCTTTTACTTTCCGAATCGAATGGCCCACGGTCATGTGTTTCGCTTTGTCTTGTTCGGTATGTTGTTGTAAACGAGCAAGGGGGGTAGGACGTGCCGTTCCCGGTTTGTATTGCTGCATGATAAGACTGGTGCCTTTTGGCGATTCACGAACTTTGAATTCTCGCTGTATGCCGAAAGCATCCTTCATCGAGCCTGCTACTTGCTTGTATTTCAGTAGATCCATTTCTGAAAAAGAGAGAAGCAAGACGAAAAAACTCATCAACAGAGTCGCCAAATCCGCGAATGTAGCCATCCAGGCGGGCGCGCCTGCTGGTTTTTCTTTTTCATGGTTACCGGACATTGGCCCTCTGCATCACTACTGTTCTATTGAACTAGAGTTCGTCATCTTCTGGGCCGCGTTGCTTAGACGGTAAGTAACTTTTCAGCATACTGCCCAACACGCGTGGATTGAGGCCCTGTTGGATCCCGTCAATGCTTTCAATAATAAGACTCATGTTGAGTCGCTCTTCACCCATACGAAATTCCAATTTATCCGCAATCGGCAAGGCGAGCATGTTGGCAATCATGGCACCGTATAACGTAGTTAACAATGCAATCGCCATTGCTGGACCGATCTTTTTCGGATCATCCATGGATGAAAGCATTTGCACGAGACCAATCAAGGTACCAATCATGCCCATAGCAGGTGCCACATCTCCAATCGCGCGGAAAATTTGCGATCCGTTGGCATGGCGCTCCAACGTTAATTCCATATCTCTGGTAAGAATATTTTTCACCAACTCAGGATCATGACCATCTAAACAGAGCTGCAACCCCTTTTGTAGAAAATCGTTACTGGCATTATGATCCTGCAGGGAAAGTAACCCTTCTTTTCTGGCCACATCTGCCAAGCTCACCGCCTCTTCGATAATGACATTGGGATCCTCGGACTGATACATGAAAGCTTTGGCCGCCACTTTGAGGGCACCAAGAAACTTGCCCAAGGTAAATTTCATCATCGCGGCCCCTAAGGTGCCGCCAAAGACCACCAATAGTGAGGGTGGATTTAAAAATATCAGGGCACTACCGCCAAGTATAATGGCGCCCAGAACTACTCCAAATCCACCTAACAGACCAAGTAATGTCCCTAGATCCACAGTTCCCTCGAATTGACCCTGATTTCACCAAGAAATGGTTTCAACACACTGACTTATGTATCGTTCGCTAGCGGAGAAAACTGAATCTCTAGTATCTAATCTGAGAACCGAAAATGAGCCAAAAGGCGCCCTTAGAAAGTGACGTTCAAAATTTATAATTCTTTTCTAATTTAGCTATATGCTCCTGATAATAATAGTAATCTTCCGGCGTATCCAAATCCCGAATTTGTGAAATCTGGTGTACTCTCAACCCCTGCTCTGAGGCACGTTGAAGACTGGCGTCCATCAGCGTGTGACTCCCCCACGGCATGTGTTCAAATAAACAACCATGCACCTGTGTGAGACCTATTAATCCATACCCACCATCTTCAGCGGGCGCAAATACCACTTCTGCTCCCGCCGCCAAAACCTGTTGTGCTGCAAGTAAAATCGTTGAACTGAGTTCGGGCAGATCTGATCCCACTAAAATTGCATGATCGTAGACGCTTAATATTTCGCTAAAGGCCCACCGCATTCGTGCCCCTAAATCTGCACCAATTTGGTTGCGCAGTTGGATTTTAAACTGGCCTGCTAGCGCCTCGAAAAATGGATGTTCACAGCTGGGTGATCCATATAAATAGACATCCCAGTCTACAATTTCCTCACTCTGCGACAGCACATGAACAAGCAGAAGCTTATGTAACTGTACACAACGACTAGGGGACAAGATGGGACTCAAGCGCGTTTTAACGGTACCAGCGATTGGCGCCTTCGCAAATATGATAAGAGCGGTGTTTGGATGGCCTTCAACGGATATCTTCATAACGGGCCGCTAGCCGCCCTGGTTCAGCACCCAACATAAACGCCAATCTGAGAAACCACATGAGCGCAATTGTTTTGATAGTGCCCGCCTCTTCCCAGCGTCTAGAGGAAGTTTCCACTTGCTGCCATAGACAGACAGGTTTTGATATTTCGTTTAGCCGCTTACTCAAGGCAATATCTTCCATGATTGGGATCTCTGGAAACCCACCTATCTGTTCAAATAATTCTCGACGTATGAACATCGCTTGATCACCTGTGGCGATCCCGGTTAACCGCGATCTCATATTCATCGCTCGCTCAACAACTCTAAATCTCCGTTGCCGGCCACTCAGACGGACATCGAATCGTCCCCATGCTTGTTCACGATAGCAATGATTTAAACTGGCTTCGATCGCCTCCTGAGAGATGCGAGTGTCGGCATGCAAGAATAGCAGAATGTCATGCCTAGCTACTTTTGCACCGAGATTAAGTTGTATTGCACGCCCCGGTGTTGAGATCGCCAAGTGATCGACCCAGGCACTCGCCAAATCACTGGTGCCATCTTTACTGCCGCCATCTACAACGATTAGTTCATGTCCCGCGGCGCGGATCCATTGCAATTCTTTTAACAATTCAACGACGCCTTCCGCCTCGTTTAAGGTAGGAATAATAATGCTTAGTTGGTTCATGAATTCTCTGTCTTATTAAGCGCACCGCCACAGCTGCTGCCCTGACCAGCAGTACATCCAAAGCAGTGGCGGCCGGTACGGATATCCGCATCTAGTAAATATTCTGCTTGCAAATCTTTAACATGGGGCCTCGGGGACAAGCCTCCAAGGGGTAAAGCTAACATTTGATTAAAATCACAATCATATACATAACCTTGCCAGTCAATGCTGATTAAATGACGACACATGACTTCTGCAAGATTTTGTTCCTGGTAGTTTTGCTCTAGTAGTCGGTAATAATATTCCAATTGCTGCTGCCGCCGAAGTTGATGAGCGAAGCGCTGAATGGGCATATTAGTTAGCGTAAAAAGCTGATTAAAGTTTATACCGTATTCGTCATGAAGATGTTTTTTATATTCCCGCTGCAAATTCTCTTGGCTCGGTGGCAAGTTTGTGCCCTGCGGATTATATACGAGATTTAAAATCAACGGACTACCGGGTTGTGCATAGCCCTTTTCATTTAATAGTCGAATGGCTTCAACACTTTTTCTAAATACGCCTTTGCCTCTTTGGGCATCCACATTTGACTCAAGATAACAGGGTAATGAGGCAACCACTTCCACTCCCTGTTGCGCCAAAAAATCCGCTAAAGTCTCCTGATCCGGTTCTAAGAGAATGGTTAAGTTACAGCGATCTATGACCTGACAACCCAATGCTTTCGCGGCTAAAACTAAATGTCGGAAATGGGGATTCAACTCGGGCGCTCCGCCAGTAATATCCAATTTGTTTGTCCCAAGACGTTCTACCAGACGGAGTATCTCCTCCATCGTCTGCAGGGACATCTGTTCTGGGCGATTTGGTCCCGCTTCGACGTGGCAGTGATGACAAGCCTGATTGCATCTGTATCCCAGATTGACTTGTACAGTTTCTAGCCGACCTCTACGGATCTGAGGGAAGTGTTGTGGCACAGTTAAAACTTGTGGTACTGACATAATTTAGCTTTTAGTTCCGCCTTAATTCATGCTTAAAGCTATCCCAAGCTGATTGGATTATGACACTAAACCCATTCAGATGAAGAGAGTGAATTTGTTTTTAATGACTCACACATCCGCTTCAAATTACAAACAGATAGCCACATATCGCTGATTCTGCTTCTGAGCCTGATGCCCACTCTATGGTAGTATAAGCGAATGCCCACGACAGCACCGCTACGTTAAAAAAGCCTGAGCGCTTATGGCCGATGAAAAACTCCTGATTTCCCGTGTATTGGCAGGAGAGGAAGAGGCTTTTTCTGACCTCGTCAAACAATACCATAATGGTATGCTTCGTGTGGCCAGCGCCATCGTCGGTTCCGCGGACGCAGACGATGTGGTTCAAGACGCCTGGATCAAAGCGATACGAGCTTTGGAAAATTTTGAAGGCCGCGCGACACTGAAAACTTGGCTCACCACTATTGTGGCCAACACAGCCAAATCCCATGCGAAAAAACATTCGCGCTGGCTAGCATTAGAAGATTTGAAAAGCGACGAACGTGATGATCTTGGCCTCGAGAGATTTACCCCTAATGGCCACTGGCTGAACCCGCTTAAAGTATGGGATTTAGGATCACCTGAGGCGGCAGCATGCAGCGAACAAATGCACCAAGCCTTGGTCGAAACCCTAGAGACACTTTCCCATGCTCAACGCATGGTATTTATATTGCACGAGTTAAACGGAATGGAAGTGGAGTCCATTTGTAATATTCTTGAAATTACCCCGTCTAATGCGAGGGTATTACTCCATCGAGCCAGAAATAAACTTTACGCCGCTATAGAGGCTATGATCTGATATGTTACCAAGTTGCCGCAACATGACCGAGCTATCTTCTGAATATCTCGCCGGCAAATTATCCTGGAGCATGCGCCTCAAGTTCAGGCTGCACTTGATGATGTGTATTCATTGCCGACGTTATCTGCGGCAATTTCAACTCATGCTCCGTCTCACACCTCAGATCTCAATGGATGAAGAATTAGAGGAAAAACAAATAGACCTTATCGCCCAAAAAATCAAACAAGCGCGCCAATAAAAAAGAAACTTAATGCTTCATCTTGCTTGGATATTGTCAACAATAAAATAGCAACTCTGAACAACAAACAGTGACAGATCTGACGAAAAGAAAGTAACTCTCTACTATCGACTCCCCAAAACAAAACAGCCCACTAAAGCGGGCTGTTTTATCAAG
The DNA here is from genome assembly GCA_002432655.1 of Thiotrichaceae bacterium UBA5859. Taxonomy (GTDB): domain Bacteria; phylum Pseudomonadota; class Gammaproteobacteria; order UBA5859; family UBA5859; genus UBA5859. Next base: position 163,231 of record DJFZ01000055.1, read on the forward strand.
CAATTAATTCTGACGAATTATGCTTAGGCTTCAGTCATAGAACGAATCTTTTCTTGAAGCTCTTGTTGCTTGTCACTTGGTTGAACAGTTTGCATGGACATTAATTTGCTCATGTCACCGTCAACTTTAATTTGACCGCTCATAAAACCTTGCATAGCAGCTTGGTTGTCGCCGTCAATGAACAGTTTCTTAGCTAAGTCATAAGGAACGGTTAGAGTGGTCGCACAATCAGGATCATTACCCTTCTCGATGTTACCGCCGTTCATTAACATTTGAGCATCGCCTTGAGGGGCTTCGGTGATGACCAGGTTTAACTTAAGATCAGCCAACTGCTCAGGAATTTCAAGATCTCCAGCTTCTTCACGAATTTTATCTACTTCTGCGAACCATTCATCGCTCAAAAATTTAAAACCCATGGACTGTACTCCTTTATAGGTTATTTACGCATTCGCCCTATTCAGGCTATTTTCAGTTTTCCCTAAAATGACCTCCGTACCCCAATTGTCAGGGCCCCCCGAAAGGTCGCAACAAAGTCATTCACGGGACGCATACTTTAGCCCCTGCAGGTGAAAAAGGCAACTCATTTACCTGAAATATCAACATCTTAGTATTACCTAATTAAAAATACAGAATGTCGTACTAAGTATATGTTTAATAATTGGTTTTTGTTTTAAACAATCAGGATTATTGAACGAAAAAAGAAAAAAAAGGGGGCCTGAGCCCCCATCAATTGGTCAATTGAAATAAACTTACAGACTAGAGAATTTATGCTCGATACCAAAACCCACAGAGGTTTCATCTTGGGAATCATCATCCTCTGATCGATCACTGATAAAGGCCAGCAGTTTTGTTTGGTCACCCATTTTTTTATCTACACCCAAGGTAAGCTGTTCCCGTCCAAGCGCCTTCTGATCGGAAGCAGCAAATTGGATTTTCGGCGTAAATTTGCCAATCTTGTAAGAGGCACTCAACACGTAACCATCTTCGCTGTCTGCAGAGCCATCGGAGGGTTCTGAATCTTGATATAAGAGTCCCACCTTGGCCCCCCCTAACCTGCCCTGCAATACAAGACGCAGCGAATCCACACCCTTCACTTCATCATCCATTGCTAAGGCGGCAAACAGCTGATCATTTTCGTAAGTGACCGACGCAGAAACACCGTCCCCAATGCCACCATCTCCGGATGTGCTATCGGTTTGAGTACCCGTAGAATCGATCGTGACCGTATCGCCCTCTTCGCCCTGGATCAACATAATGTTCGCTTTGACTCCCCCCATAGATGGAGACTGGTAAGAGAGTGTGTTGGACAATCGGTTTTCACTCACAATGACATTTTTGATATCTGCAAAAAGATCATTGAAGAGATCAATTTTGCCCTGGGCTTTTTTCAGTGGCGTATCATACTGACCTAAAAATACTTTACCGTAATCACTTTTTAGTCCCACCACATGGTTACGGGATT
>DJFZ01000024.1:0-38831 GCA_002432655.1 Thiotrichaceae bacterium UBA5859
GGTTAGAATACCGGCCTGTCACGCCGGGGGTCGCGGGTTCGAGTCCCGTCCACTCCGCCATCTGTCCTTTAGAATAAAAAGATCGCACTCCCAGGGGTGCGTTTTTTTTATGTCATGGAGAGGGTACTAGATGCTGGGAATTATCCGCGAAAAACTTAAAGGTATTCTCGCCACAGTGATTGTCGCAATATTAATTGTGCCATTCGCATTGTGGGGGGTGAGTAATTACTTTACCGGAGGAGGCAACGAAGGTTTCGCGGAAGTGAATGGTGAACCCATCTCCGCAGAAGAGTATCGGCGACTTTACTTCATAAAACGTGAACGGTTAAAACAACTGTTAGGTAACCAAGTGGATTTTTCTGCGCCTACGGTTGAGGGTAGCAGTATTGATGAGCTCTTGAAACAGGAAGCCATAGATGAAGTGATTCGATCTGCGGTGTTGCGTCAATTGGGTTATCAATCCGGCTATCGTGTATCTGCCGCTGAAGTACAACAGACCATTGGTGCGGATGCCAATTTTCAGGTCGACGGCGTCTTTGATCAGCAACGATACGAAGAGATATTGAGAATTAATAATCGAACCCCTCAACAGTTTGAAGCCGCCATTATGCGTGACTTGATTGTTCGTCAGTTGGAACAGGGCTTGATTCAAACCGCATTCGTCACCTCGCCACTGGTGGCGCAAAAGGTAGCTCGAGATAAGCAAAGGCGCAGCTATGAATACGTAGAATTGGATCCTATGCGATTTCGTGGAGAGTTGAAACCTAGTGAAGAACAGCTAAAAAAGTTTTACCAAGACAATCAGCATCTTTTTGTTTCAGAGGCGCAAGCTCAGGTGGAGTACCTAGAGCTGAAGGCGTCTGCTTTACCAGAATCACAACAACTCACACGAGAAGATTTATTCTTTTATTACGAAGAAAACCTTGCAGAGTACACGAGGCCGGAACGGCGCAAGGCCGCGCACATTTTGCTCACCTTAGAGTCAGAAGCTGATGCAGATACAGTCGCATCCGTGATGGCCCGAGCGCAAGCACTGCGGGAGCAAATTGAGCAAGGTAAATCGTTTGCGAAGGTGGCACAAGAATCTTCAGAAGATCCAGGTTCAGCTGAACAGGGCGGAGATCTAGGCTGGGTGATTCGCGGACAGTTTGATCCGGCCGTAGAAGCTGCAGTTTACCAATTAAATCTTAACGACGTGTCGGAACCTGTTCGTAGCACATTTGGGGTGCACCTGGTGCAAACCACTTATATTGAGCCGGTACAGGTTAAATCTTTTGAAGAGGTAAAAGATGAGATTGCTCAGTTGTTAAGAAGTCAGTGGCAAGAAGAACAGTTTTACGAACTGTCTGAGACTCTTGCCAGCATGGCTTTTGAATATCCTGATAGTTTAGAACCTGCCGCAGATATGCTGGGCCTTCAGGTACAACAAATTGGTTGGCTTACTGAGGCAGGATTGGACTCCGGCTTAGGTGCCAATCGGAATATAGTGAATCAGATTTTTAGCGAAGAGCTATTACAGTCCGGATTAAACAGTGAACCTATTGAACTGTCTCCGGATCACTTGATAGTGCTACGAGTGGCTGAACATCAGCCTAGTCAACCGAGAGACTATCAGCAGGTAAAGGCAGAAGTGAAGGAAGCCTGGTTAACGGAGCAAGCAAAGCAAAAGGCACAGCAGCAGATAGATGTCATTCTCAAAGGTTTGTCCGGCGGGGAGGGCAAAGAGTATTTTGCAGAGGAATTTAACCTGACACTCGAGTCGGTGGTTGGACAAACCCGTCACCCATCCGCAGCAGCTGAAAGTACGAGAGTAAGCACGGTGTTCTCGATGTCCAAGCCCGTGGAAGGGGAGCCTGTAGTGACCGCCGTAGAAGACGAGCAAGGGAAGCTGATAGCAATCAGATTGCTTTCGGTTGAAGATGGCAGTTTGACAGCACTAAGTGAATCGACCCAGCAAGTGCAGTCTACGGAGTTGGTGCGAGAATTGGCGCTGGAACAGTTTGACGCCTATGTGTCGTTGGTGAAACAGAGCATGGATATTAAAATTCAGGATACCTCTGAGCTGAATTAAACCAATCCAGGAGTTGCGGTTGTCAATCGTCATGCCCGTTAAAAAACGCGTTTTTAACGGGCGACTAAATACCTTACCGCCTTGTTATTGAATGGCCAGACCTGGACTTCATTTTTCTAACGGGGTTGCACCCATAATATTAATGCCATTGTCCACATACATAATTTCACCGGTCACTGCAGAGGCTAAATCAGAACAGAGAAATGCTGCGACATTCCCTACTTCTTCGATAGTCACGTTTCGACGCATCGGCGCCATGGTTTCAGCAACAGATAAAAGCTTGCGAAAATCTCCGATCCCGGAAGCAGCCAAAGTGCGAATAGGACCAGCGGAGATGGCATTTACTCTAATGTTATCGGGTCCTAATGCGGCAGCCATGTAGCGCACATTGGCTTCCAAACTTGCTTTTGCCACTCCCATAACGTTGTAATTGGGCATCACTCTTTGCGAGCCAAGATAGGTGAGCGTAAGTAAGGCACTTTGCCGATCGCGCATGAGAGGACGAGCGGCTTTCGCCAGTGCTGCAAAACTATATGCGCTGATATCTTGGGACAATTTGAATCCATCGCGCGTGAGGTTTTCCAGGTAATCTCCTTCTAAATGGTCACCAGGTGCAAAGGCGACAGAATGCACAATACCGTCGACACCGTCCCAATGGCTACCTAGCGTCTTAAACACGCGCTCGATTTCTGTGTCATCGGTGACGTCGCAGGGCGCGAGCACATTCGAGCCACACTCCTCAGCGATTTTTTCAACGCGAGATTTGAGTTTGTCATTTTGATAGGTGAAGGCCAGCTCTGCGCCTTCACGATGCATGGCATTGGCGATTCCCGCAGCAATGGAGCGATTGCTCGCAATCCCAACGATTAAAACTCTTTTCCCCTCTAACATACCCATGATGCCATCCTCACTGTTTGCGATGTTATTTTCATTTTGCGCCAGATCTGCATTGTAATGCAATTGAGCGCAGAGAGTGAAACAGAGTTGTCATAACCGAGTGCATGGCCGACAATGTGATTATGAGTAGGCGCATAAGGATGTGTTCTGTAATAATCATCGGGCTATTAGCCGGTTGTGGCGATAGGCCTTGGAACTATCCATATGGATTCGATTTACCCGAAAAGAACCTATTTTTTGGTTCTTTCTCGGAGCGTCCAAAACATCTGGATCCTGCGGTATCGTACAGTGCATCGGAGGTGGTGTTTACCGGACAAATATATGAACCGCCGCTGCAATACCACTATCTAAAACGGCCGTACGAATTAGAAACCTTGACAGCAGAGGTCTTGCCACAACCAATTTGGTATGATTCAGCAGGGGATCTATTAGATAGTCATGCCTCCCCTGATCAGGTGATGAAGTCGGTCTACCGAATCAAAATAAAACCTGGAATCTATTATCAACCTCATCCTGCATTGGCTAAAGATTCATCCGGTAATTTTTTATATCACCAACTGACTGATGATGAATTGAAAGATATTTACGCCATTGCCGATTTTGAAGTCACCGGTTCTCGGGAGTTGGTGGCAGCGGATTACGTACATCAGATCAAACGACTCGCTCATCCAAAGCTGCATTCACCCATATTAGGCTTGATGAGTGCTTATATCGAAGGGTTGGCAGAGTTGTCTGAAGAATTGAATACCAAGCATGAACAGGGGGAACAGATTGATCTGACACAGATCCAGCTCAGTGGTGTGCGTGAACTCGATCGCTATACTTACGAGATCACTATCAAAGGTAAGTATCCACAGTTTGCTTATTGGTTGGCCATGCCGTTTTTCGCACCAATGCCTCCGGAGGCTGACCGATTTTATGATCAACCGGGACTAACGGAAAAAAATGTCAGCTTGGACTGGTATCCAATCGGTACCGGACCCTTTATGTTGGTGGAAAATAATCCTAATCGACGTATGGTGATGGTGCGCAATCCCAACTACAGAACAGACGATTTTTATCCTGCAGAAGGCTTACCGGAAGATAAGGAGAACGGATTGCTTCAAGATGCAGGCAAGCCCATGCCTTTTATCGAGCAGGCAATCTATTCCAGAGAAGTAGAAGCGATTCCCACCTGGAACAAGTTTCTACAAGGTTATTACGATACCTCAGGCGTGAGCTCAGAAAGTTTTGACCAAGTGGTGCAGTTTGGTAGTACCGGTGATGCGGTATTGACGGAAGAAATCCAACAAAAGGGGATCCGTTTGGTGACCAGTGTCGCAGCGACCAGTTTTTATACTGGATTTAATATGCTTGATCCTGTCATTGGTGGATATAGTGAGGAAGCCAAGAAACTACGTCGCGCGGTTTCCATCGCCATGGACTATGAAGAGTACATTTCTATTTTCCGCAATGGTCGTGGCATCCCTTCACATGGCCCCATCCCTCCAGGCATATTCGGTTACTTGCCTGAGCGCTTGGGTATCAATTCATTCGTCTATAGATGGCAGCATGGCGAAGCTGTGCGTCAACCCGTAGCCGAGGCAAAAAGACTGTTAGCGGAAGCCGGTTATCCTGGTGGCAGAAGCAGGAAGACAGGTGAACCTTTGATACTCTACTTTGATGTGACGGCCACTGGCCCTGACGCAAAAGCATGGTTAGATTGGTTACGCAAACAATTCCAAAAGATCGATATTCAGTTGGTGACTCGTACCACCGATTACAATCGTTTCCAGGACAAGATGCGCAAAGGCACGGCGCAGATTTTCCAATGGGGGTGGAATGCGGATTATCCCGATCCCGAGAATTTTTTATTTTTGCTTTATGGTCCAAATGGTAAAGCTCAGTATCAAGGTGAAAACGCTGCCAATTATGCCAATGCACAGTTTGACCGACTATTTGAACAGATGCGGTATATGGACAATAGCCCTGAGCGGCAGCAGATCATCAATGAAATGGTAGCCATTGTGCGAGAAGATGCGCCTTGGGTTTGGGGCTTCCACCCAACCGATTTCGGCCTCTACCATCAATGGTATCAGAATGCGAAACCCAATTTGATGGCGAATAATACGCTTAAATATAAACGAATAGACGCCGAGTTGCGGACGCAATTGCAAGCCGAATGGAATCGTCCAAAAATATGGCCAGTGATTCTGGTGGTCCTTTTAATCCTGTCAGCTGTATTCGCAGTGGTGTGGATTTATCGGCAACGTGAACATCGAAGGATTGAGTTGTAGTCATCCCTATGATCCAGTACATCATACGCAGATTGTTTTATTCCATACCAATTTTGATCGGTGTGAATCTGATCACATTCGCCATCTTTTTTTTGGTCAATTCTCCTGATGACGTAGCCAGAATGCATTTGGGTACGAAGTATGTGACGCCGGAGGCGGTGGAGCGTTGGAAACAAGATCACGGTTATCATTTGCCGTTGGTCTACAATCAATCGGCTTCTGGAGTCAGCCGCGTCACAGAAACTATTTTTTATCACAAATCTTTCCGTCTATTTTTGTTCGATTTTGGCCGTTCCGATAGTGGTCGAGATATTGGTCACGATGTCCGTCAACGTATGTGGCCAAGTTTGGCCATTATGATTCCTATGTTTTTAGGAGGCTTGATCGTGAATATTGCCTTTGCCTTATTTATGGTGTTTTTTCGTGGCACGAAAATCGATTTTTATGCGGTAGTATTTTGTGTGTTGATAATGTCCATATCTACACTGTTTTTCGTTATTTTCGCGCAATATCTATTTGGTAAACTTTTCCAAATGGTACCCATATCTGGATTTGTCTCGGGGTGGTCCATGTGGAAATTTCTTCTGCTACCGGTGGTGGTGGGTATCGTTGCGGGTATGGGAGGGACATCTCGATGGTACCGTACGCTGTTTTTAGAAGAGGTCAATAAAGACTATGTTCGCACTGCCCGTGCCAAAGGTATGTCCGAAGCCAGAGTACTATTTGGTCATGTTTTTCGCAATGCGTTGATCCCCATTCTAACGGGCACCGTGGTCGTCATTCCTATGCTCTTTATGGGAAGCCTCATTTTCGAATCATTTTTTGCGATACCAGGATTAGGCAGCTATACCATTGAAGCTATCCAGCGTCAGGATTTCGCTATCGTGCGTTCAATGGTCTTTTTAGGATCGGTGATTTACATTGTCGCCTTGTTAGCAACCGACATCACATACACGTGGGCAGACCCTCGTATTCGTTTGAGCTAACAGACTGATCATCACAGATAAGGACACCATCATTATTTTTAACAGTATACAGTTCGCACCACTCACGACTGATTGGCTGATCTATCTGTTGTTGCTGGCTTGCGGTGTGGCGATGCAGCAGGCGCTAAGTAATCCCCACACTCGCGCTAAGTGGCGCTTAGTATTTGCGCGACCAATAGCAATGGCGAGTGCGACTCTACTGTTATTATTCGTCTCGGTGGCGCTACTTGATTCGATCCACTTTAGACTAGCGATGCCGTTCCAGGACAAGGGCGAGGTTGAATTTCAAAATGAAGTGAAGAGTGTATTGGATGTGGTATTAGTGCGAATACTACCGGCAGCGGAAACTACCTACTCGGCACCTTTGGCGCAATATAGCTTTTCCAAGGAAACCATTCGTCTAGAAGATGGTTCCACCATCCGCAGTTATCCTCGCTTGCAACATGGGGGCGCCCATTTGATAGGGTCTCGTAAACCAAGAGCGCAAGATATTGCTGAACGCTTACTATTAAGTGTTTTCGAAGCCGTTATTTGCAGTGGAATATTATTGCTGCTGTTGGCTGCGTTAATCAAGAGTGAGAGGCAAGAGTCAATCTCCATCAGGGCAAAAGAGATTTTAGTTGGCACCACAACTGTTCCTTGGCGCGCTTCTTTAATCGTCGTGTTTTTTATAATGGTGTTGGTTTTTGTCATCATAAATCTGGGCTCGGTTTATCACCTGTTTGGTACAGATAAAGTGGGTGCGGATGTGCTTTATCAAGCCATTAAAAGTATTCGCACGGGCATCACCATTGGTACCGTGACCACCTTGATCATGTTGCCAGTAGCACTGGCACTAGGCATGTCTGCGGGGTATTTCGGAGGCCGCACGGATGACATTATTCAATATTTCTACACCACTTTGAGTTCGATACCGGGGGTGCTGTTGATTGCCTCCGCGAGTCTAATGTTAGATCTCTACATGGAGCAGTATGAAGAACTATTCCGCTCCATCGCACAACGGCAGGATGTGCGGCTATTGGCGCTGTGCTTTATTTTAGGCATTACCAGTTGGACAGGATTATGTCGGTTATTGAGGGCGGAAGTACTTAAACTCAAAGAGATGGATTACGTTCAAGCCGCGCATGCGTTCGGTGTTTCCCAAGTATTGATTTTACTGCGTCATCTACTACCGAACATTATGCATATTGTACTCATTACTATTGTGCTCGATTTTAGTGGATTAGTCTTAGCGGAGGCGGTGTTGTCTTACATTGGCATTGGCGTGGATCCCACCATGGAGAGTTGGGGCAATATGATCAATAGAGCGCGTTTGGAGATGGCCCGCGATCCCATGGTCTGGTGGTCGTTAGCCACTGCGTTTTTCTTTATGTTAACGCTGGTGTTGTCGGCTAATTTATTTGCAGATGCGGTACGAGATGCCTTCGATCCAAGATCCCATTGAGACAGTGACTATGAATAATCCGCTACTCACTATTAATAATCTTTCCACCTGGTTTCAAACCGCTCAGGGCGAAGCGCGGGCGGTGGACGGAGTCTCATTTGCTCTGCATCGCGGAGAAACGTTTGCATTGTTGGGTGAGTCCGGTTGTGGTAAATCCATAACAGCATTGTCGGTGATGCGCTTGGTGCCTGAACCTGCTGGCAGAATTGTCAGCGGTGAGGTGCTACTGCATGAGCAAAACTTGTTGTCTCTGACTGAGCGTGAAATGCAGTCCATTCGTGGTCGTAAAATTGGCATGATTTTCCAGGAACCCCAATCTTCGCTTAACCCAGTCATGAGTGTAGGCAAACAGATCAAGGAGGTATTGGATTTACACTTTTCGTTGTCCAAAGTTCAAGCCAAACGTCGCACCCTAGAATTGTTAGACTTGGTTCGAATTCCCGATCCAGATCGCCGTTACCGTGAGTATCCCCATCAACTATCCGGTGGGATGAAGCAGCGCATTATGATTGCGATGGCGCTGGCGGGTGAACCGGAGATCCTGATCGCCGATGAACCGACTACCGCTTTGGATGTCACCACCCAAGCACAGATATTGAGTTTACTGAAGCAACTGCAACAAGAAACGGGTATGGCGATGTTGTTAATTACCCATGACTTGGGGGTGGTGGCACAAGTAGCGGATAGGGTGGCGGTGATGTATGCGGGTCATCTGGTGGAACTGGCGGGGCAGCAGGATTTTTTTACTCAGGTGGCGCATCCCTATACCAAGAAATTATTTGCCTCTTTACCTACCGACGTCAAGCGCGATAGACCGTTAGAAATCATTCGCGGTAGCGTACCCAGTTTGACCCAATCTTTTGCTGGTTGTCGTTTTGCTAATCGGTGTGACTTTGTTCAAGCCAAATGCGAAGCTTCTGAACCCCCTTGGCAACAGTTGAGTAGCGATCACCAAGCCCGTTGTTTTTTCCCCGAACTTCGCCAACCGGAAGGGCAAAAAGATTCCTCATTGATAGTGGGTACAGAGTCCAATACCCAAGGGGTGAAACTAGAGATCAAAAATTTGCAAGTGCATTTCCCAATTCATCAGGGTCTAATGAAACGTACGGCGGGCTATGTATACGCGGTGGATGGTATTGATCTTACTCTAGAGGCCGGTAAAACCTTGGCGTTAGTTGGTGAGTCGGGGTGTGGTAAGACCACAGTGGGCAAAGCGATCCTACAGTTGTTGCGGCCCACTGCAGGGGAGGTAAACTTCAATGGGCAAGACCTAACACAGTTATCGCAGAGTCAATTGCGTCCCATGCGCCGAGACTTTCAATTCATATTTCAAGATCCATACTCTTCCATGAATCCACGTATGTTGGTAGAGGATATTTTATTGGAAGGTATGTTGGCACAGAATATCGGCGACAATGCAAGACAACGTGCCGCACGTGTGAAGACCTTATTGGAGCGGGTAGGTTTGCCTGCTCAAGCAGGTTCGCGCTATGCCCATGAGTTTTCCGGTGGTCAGCGTCAACGCATCTGTATAGCACGGGCGTTGGCGGTAGAGCCCAAGTTGATAGTCTGTGACGAACCCACCAGCGCTCTGGATGTGTCTGTCCAGGCGCAAATATTAAACCTATTAAAAGAATTACAACTGGAGCACGGCTTAAGTTATCTCTTTATCACCCATAATATCTCCGTAGTGGAATACTTGGCGGATGAAGTCGCGGTGATGTACCTCGGGCGTATTGTCGAGCAGGGTAGCGTGCGCGAGCTTTTAGATTCGCCGAAACATCCTTATACTATCGCGCTTTTGGCGGCGGTGCCGAAGATTGAGGAAGAGCGCTCAATGATGAAACTGCAGCTGGGCGGGGAGATCCCGTCTCCTTCTAATCCGCCACAAGGGTGTCATTTCCATCCCCGCTGTGCGCACGCCACCGAACAGTGTCGCCAAACTTATCCAGCCACGACGAGAATCAGCGATAGCCACGAGGTTCGCTGTCATCTTTTCGGTTAATTATTATCAGTCGTTTCGGAGTTCCCTATGAGTCAGTTTGCCCCCTTTTATCCCCCGCAACGTACCCTGATGGGCCCCGGCCCTTCTGATGTCAGTCCACGCGTATTGGGTGCGCTGTGCCGTCCCACCATCGGTCATCTGGATCCTAAGTTCACACAATTGATGGAGGAGATCAAAACGCTATTGCGATTTGCATTTCAAACCAGTCATCCTATGACTTTTCCAGTGTCCGCGCCCGGATCCACTGGCATGGAGATGTGTTTCGTTAATTTGGTGGAGCCGGGGGATAAGATCCTCATCTGCCGGAATGGTGTATTTGGCGAGCGAATGCGGCAAAATGTGGTACGAGCTGGTGGCGAGGCGATCCTCGTTGATAATCCCTGGGGAGACCCTATCTCTATCGATGAGGTTGAACAGACCCTGAAAAATAATCCGGGCATTAAGGCGGTCGCCATGGTGCATGCGGAAACTTCTACCGGTGTGTGCTCAGATGTGGCCAAACTGTCTGCGCTGGCACATCAATATGATGCTTTATCCATCGTTGATACTGTCACTTCATTGGGCGGGATCCCGCTTAAAGTGGATGAATGGGAGTTGGACGCGGTCTATTCGGGTACTCAGAAGTGTCTCTCATGTATTCCGGGACTGTCTCCCGTTACCTTTAGTGAGCGTGCCTTAAAAACTATCGACGCTCGAAAAACGGATGTGCAAAGTTGGTTTTTGGATATCAACTTAGTACGTGCTTACTGGGACGGGCAAGGTGGACGAACCTACCACCATACAGCGCCGATCAATCAAATGTATGCGCTCCATGAAGCGCTGTTGATGTTGCATGAAGAAGGTTTGCAGCCGGCATGGGAACGGCACCGATATCACCATCAAGCTTTAGCGGCAGGATTAGAGGCACTTGGCTTGAACTTCGTTGTGGATGAACCTTATCGCTTGCCCCAGCTTAACAGCATTTGGGCACCAGAAGGCGTTGAGGAAGCTCAGGTTCGTCAGCAGGCATTGCATCAATATGATTTGGAAATTGGTGCAGGTCTAGGGGAGTTTGCCGGAAAAGCGTGGCGTATTGGATTAATGGGTAATGGCTGTCATGAACGCAATGTTCGTTTGTGTCTCACCGCACTGGAGGACGGACTGCGCCAGCAAGGGGTACAGGTGACTTCCGGAGCGGCGAAACAGGCACTAGATCATCGGTATCAGGCTAAAAGTTAGCGAGACGATTTAGTGTCGACTAACGAGAGGGTATGGGTTCATTAATCGTTAATCGTGGCTAAGACCTCTAACAGCTCATGGGTTTGGCGCCAGCCTTGTCTTCCTAACCGCTCCACCATATCGGATTGCGCCAACTCCCAAAGGGGACGACCCTGTTTTATCAAATCAGCGCCCGCATCGGAAATTGTTACGGTCTTTTCCCTTTTGTCAAAACCTTGTTCAATGGATATCAACTCTCTGGTTTCGAGTGGTTTCAGATGACGGGTTAATGTCTTGCGAGGCATCGCAATAATTTCTGCTAGTTGACACACACTACTGCCTTCAAGAATATCCAAAACAGTCAATATTGAGTATTGTGTTGAGTTGATATTGAGCGGTGCGAGGTAAGATTCAAAATGGTTTGTTAGAGCGAGAGCAGCCTTACGAACCCGCAAACAAGTGCAATTCACACTGATTGGGGCCCAATGTCGCAAGTCCTTTCCAACATGATAGGCCATACGGTTCTATTGTATAAACTTTAATCAATTCTCTGTCAATGATTATTTTGGTAGTGCGTTATTCTCCGATCGGAATGGTGACTTAGCGCACAATTGCAAAATCCCAAGCGAAAGAATATCTCTATTGGGTCGCTTATTAGTACATTAAATTGGTTTAAGCAATTATGGGCTGTTGTCGCGCATTACTTTCTATCACTGGCCTCTTGTTCCTGATGTGTGGGTTTGTGACCTATCTCCAACCGCAATATGCGACAGATCTGGCGCCTTTTTTATTGGTGGATATTTCTAAGAACTCAGCGATTCTGTATTCTAACGCTCTTTTTCAATCGCTTATGGGGTGCTTTTTAATTTTTTGTGCCTACATTGAGCGCGCACAGGTTTTGGGTTTAGTCGCTCTATTACCGGTGTTGATAGCACTTAGTCTCAGCCGCTTAGATCTATTTATTGTGCATAATTTGAATTCGCAACCGGTACTATTAGCGCTAATCTATAGTTCGACTACCTGTTTCTTGGTGTTAATTTCATTGTGGTCATTTCGAGCGAAAGCGAATCGCCGACGGATGTTACGCCAGAAATGGAGTTAATTTTCGAGCGATAATTTCTGCAAACTGTGGACTATTTCTCTGTTTATTCTTGTCCGGGGTTCGATATAGATATAGGTAATCTCTGATTGAAATCTAGCAATATGAATCGATATATTCTTCTCACTATTGGCGCGTTGTTGGTGGTCTTGCAAGGATGTTCCACGATGAAAACTCTGTCTAAACATGGACAGATGGAACTCCGATCTCCGAGTTTTAATACACCTACTTACTGTGATTCTGTACCGCGCGTGTTCAGTGGGGTTTCCCTCAGCTTTTGCACAACCTTTGTTGGTCCGCCTGCAAATTTAATGACGAAATCAGACGATCTATTGCTATTCGCTATTTTTGACATGGGCACCAGTGCCGCAGTGGATTTTCTCGTCTTACCCTATACTGGAGTGATGCAGTTCCGTCACGGAAATTTACCGGTAAATCAGCTGCCAGATCCGCTGCGGCTCTATGAGTCTAATTTATCGTATCCTCTCGCCGATAGGGACTGAATCCAAACAGCTTGGCGTGATCTGTGAAGAATATGAATCCGTCGATTGAATTGGCTATACTCTAATCTATACTCAAAATTGTATTTAATTTAACCCAAGGGAAATAATTCCCATTCTAATCATGGAGTGATGGATCTGATGATTACAGCCGAAATCGAAACCAACAAAGGGAGCATGTGCCTTGACCTTTTTGACGAGCAAGCCCCAGTGACTGTGGCCAATTTTGTCAATCTGGCGCAGCGAGGATATTACAATGGTCTCAACTTTCATCGTGTGATTGATGATTTTATGGTTCAGGGAGGATGCCCCTCTGGAACCGGAGCAGGGGGACCTGGTTATCGGTTTGAGGATGAGTGTTCGAAAGAGTTAAAACACGACAGCGCGGGCATACTTTCGATGGCGAACGCCGGGCCGAATACAAATGGAAGCCAATTTTTCATTACCCATTTAGAAACCCCTTGGTTGGATGGCAAACATACTGTTTTTGGCCGGGTGAAGACCGCTTCCGACATAGATGTAGTGAATGCTATTAAACAGGGGGATAAGATAATCCAGGTAAAGATTGAGGGTGATACTGAGGCACTACTTTCCAAGATGGTTGATCGTCTGGCGGAATGGGATGAGGTATTGAATCAAAATTTTCCGGATTTAAAATAAAAAATCCGCCTTTCGGCGGATTGAAAATGTTGATTGAGGAGAGTGAGTGTTTAGCTAAACCATGCGATCCTACGCGTTAGCTAAGTAATTAAATAAGAGATCTGGTCCATTGTCCTGAGTAACCGGTTTTAACACGTAACCGGAGATCCCAAGACGTTGGCATTTATCCATGAGCGTCTTATCAGCGACTGAAGTTAACATCACAATAGGAACATTTGCATCTGCTTCTCGAATCAGTTCTAGTGCTTCGTCGCCAGTCATCTTTGGCATCACTACATCTAGGAAAATCATGCCTGGCTTTTCTTCTCGATGCTTGGTGACAGCCTGTTCACCATTCTCAGCGAATATGACATTGTCGTAGCCAATTTCTCCCAAGATTTTTGTGATTGACTTGCGAATCATGCGCATGTCATCAACAATTAGAATTTTTTCTTCTTTAGACAGCATTGCTCAATTCTCCGTGACATCTTCTAGTAAAAAGTTGAAGTAGAAACGCCCTACGTTATTGACATGAATTGGTATCGAGATTATTTCCTTCACGTCTGTCAAGAGCTGTTCCAATTCATCAACTTTCAAGATAAAGAAAGGCGGTTCAAAACGAATTCCCAATTTCGCCTCATCCAATCCTCTGGTCGCGAGTCCAATCGCCGTATTACCAAATTCTTCCAGCGCTTCGGAAATTTTATCCGTTACTTCATAGTGTTCTTCGGTATCTCCAAGTACCAAGGCGTTTACCTTATTGCCAATCTCCAATGCTGTTTCGAGATACAAATGCATCAGCAACTTGCCTCTCAGGTTACCTGAGGTATTGGCAGCGACTGCGTAGCCTTTGAAGCGAAATTGTTCGACCGAATCCTGAAATCCATCTCCGGAAGTCGCGTCTAATCCTGCCATATCCTTCAGCGTATGAATGGTTTCTTCTATGAATGGTTTTAGTATTTTTGATTGTGTTTCATTAAGTGACACGGATTTTTCTCTCCACAGTCGATTTTTCCCTTGGCATATGCATGTCGCGAATGATCAACTTGGGCTGATCATGTACGCCTAACATGTATCCAATCCATTTGAACTGGCCTTGGTTGAACAATGCAATGGTTGTAAGACAGTTGGCCTATTGCTAATCGTCCTGTTATCCAGATTATCGGAGCATTGGCGTATTTCTAGAGCCCTAATTCATGGCGCTGACGATGGCGCATATAGATGATTTTCGAGGATTTCGAATGATACTGTTGGCAGAGCTAGAAAATACTATTAGAAACAGATGGTTGCAAGAAGATGCGCGGGTCTTGTGAAACCAGTATAGAACCGCAAATACACGGGGATCTGATAGTAAGTAGATGCGACTGGAGAGAATGTGTGGAACAGTTATTTCTCTGCCCAATAGAGCGAAGTTTTAACAGCTTTTTGCCATTGGTTTAGAAGAGAATTTCGTTGCGGTGCTCCCATGGATGGAGAAAACTCTTGCCCCATTCGCCCAATTGCAAGGATTTCGTCCTCGTTTTTCCAAAGGCCTAAGGCGAGTCCGGCCAGAAAAGCAGCACCTAGAGCTGTGGCTTCATGTATGGCGGAACGTTGTACTGGGATCTGCGCCACATCGGATTGAATTTGCATCAGCAGGTCATTTTGACTGGCCCCTCCGTCGACACACAATCTGCTGAAAGGTTGCTCACACACTTGTTGCATGGCCATCAACACGTCATTTGATTGCAGCGCGATGGCTTCCAGGGCAGCACGTGCGATATGCGCGCGGTTACTTCCACGAGTGAGTCCAGTAATCATGCCACGTGCACCACTGTTCCAGTAGGGCGCGCCTAATCCGGCGAAGGCTGGAATCAAGGTGACACCGTCGCTACTAGAGACGCTGGTAGCGAGGTTTTCAATTTCCTCCGCAGATTGGAAAAAATTCAATTCATCGCGTAGCCATTGAACCACAGCACCGGCGATAAAGACGCTACCTTCTAAAATATAAGTTGGTGGACGATCAACGCGTTGCCAACCCACAGACGCAAGCAATCCCTGTCTGTTAATTTTTGGTTTATCGCCGGTATTGGCTACCAGAAAGCATCCGGTTCCATAGGTGTTTTTCACTTGTCCGGGCTTGAAGCATGCTTGTGCGAATGTGGCTGCCTGTTGATCGCCAATCATGCTGGCAATGGGAATAGGTTTTGAAAAGAGCTGGCATTGTCCATAAATTTCGCTGGAATATCGAACTGTGGGAAGTATAGATTCAGGTATCTTTAGTCGCTCCAATAGTTCTTGATCCCACGCTAGGCGATGTATATTGAACAACATGGTACGGGAAGCATTGGAAACATCCGTGTAGTGACAGCGCCCTTCAGTTAAATTCCATAATAGCCAACTGTCTACCGTGCCAAAGGCAAGTTCGCCGGCGTCTGCTTTTGCTCTTGCACCGGGAACGTTTTCCAGGATCCAAGCAATTTTCGTTGCTGAGAAATATGGATCCAAGACTAGGCCGGTCTTATTCAGGATCTCTTCTTCTTTTCCTTGTTGCCGCAACGAGTCGCACAGGGCAGAGGTTCGGCGACATTGCCATACGATTGCATTGTAGATGGGCTTCCCGCTGTTTCTATCCCAAACAATAGTGGTCTCCCGCTGGTTGGTAATGCCAATGCCTGCGATAGAGCGAAGATATTGTGGGTCGGACTCGACAACGATTTTTGTCACCTCCCACTGGCTTTGCCAGATCTCTTCAGCATCATGTTCCACCCATCCGGGTTGGGGATATATTTGCTTGAATTCTTTTTGTGCGGTGCAGAGCACTTCACCTTTGCTATCGAAAAGAATCGCTCTAGAGCTGGTGGTGCCTTGATCCAGTGAAAGTATTGTTGGCGTCATCATTAACCACTTAGTCTACCGGCTGTAACGGTAGCTTCGATGTGTCCGCATACTGTTTAGTGCGCGGTAAAGAACTTTGTATCTTATTCATCACTTTTTGCGCGGTTGCACGGTAAGCGGTGAGTTTACCCCCGAAAATACTTAACATTCTTGGAGACTGCAAGTTGTCAACTAATAACCGTGTCTCCCTTGGTTTATTAAATGCTCGCTCTGTCGCGCCATCTTTGCCTGGCAGTACTCGCAAGCCGGCAAAGGCATCCAATATTTTTGGTACATCACCATATCGAGGAAAATAATGACGCAGTACTTCGCTTAGGTAGTGGATCTCTGATTGTAAGGGTACACACTCATCGGGGAGTTCGGAGATTTGGGTTTCCGTAGTACCGACCAAGGTATTCCCTTGCCAGGGCATCACAAACACAGCGCGTTTGTCCTGCGGTGCTTCAACGTAATAAAGACCCTGTGAGAGGTGACCAGAGACGATAATGTGTGTGCCTTGCACGAGTTGATAGTCGGGTTGTGGTTGTGAAGGTGATATTCGCGATAAGATTTTTCCTGCCCAGGGTCCAGCAGCGTTAATCAGTACCTTAGTATCTAATTCGAATTCTTTGTTCTCCTGGGACAATACTATTCGGTATCCATCATTGGTTTTACTCGCTGATTTCAGTTCGTAGGGCATACGCAGTTCTGCACCCAAATTTTCAGCTGAAGCCATTACCGCTCGTGTTAATGCCGCATCATTGGTTTGCCCGTCCCAATATTGAAATACAGCTTTTAAGCCATCTGTACGCAGCCCATCTAATGAATCTGTCCAACGTGAATTAGGAATGCGATTAAATTGAGTCTGTTTCGATAGGCCCCCTAACAGGGCGTACAGACTTAAGCCAACAGTTATCTGGTAAGGTCGGCGTAAACTCTGTTGATAAATAGGCAGATAAAAAGGTTTTAGCGTCACCAACTCGGGAGCAATTTTTAATAGAATTTTTCGTTCCGTCAAGCATTCCTTGACCAAACCAAATTGCAGACTTTCTAAATAGCGTAGTCCACCATGGATGAGCTTACTAGAACGCCGTGAGGTGCCGAAAGCAAGTTCTTTCTGTTCCACAACTAAAGTCTTGTAACCACGAGCCGCTGCTGCTTGAGCCACACCGACGCCATGAATACCGGCGCCTATAATAGTGACGTCGAATTGTTCCACTCTATTTTTCTCCACTATCTTTAAGCTTTGGGTTAAATCTAGCGTCCTGCATGAAATAAGCAATTCGTTTTGTTTCGATATAATTTGCACCCAAATTAAATAGCTGAATGCCTAGTTCCGGTTCCGTCACTTCATACAGCGCCCATTGCCAGTCTCCTGGCCACAGATCTTGAGCGATATTCGGAATACTCAAATAATCACAATACAAAAATTCTACCGCTAATTCTTCCATGATACGCTGACCTTGTGGCTGCCAGCGATGCATCACCCAACCACAACGGAAGTCGCTAACGCTTTTGGCATAACGTACTGCATCGGCATCCATGGAAATTATAATTGTCTGCTTGGAAAGTTTATTCAGTGCTTTCAATGTACCATCAACCACAGTTTTGAGGTCAAATCGTGCAATGGACTCCGGTTTTATCTCCGCAAATACCTCGCAGTCGGGATGATGTTGCATGATTTCCCCCAACTCCTCCACAGAGAGTAGCGGTTCAAAATAAAACTGGTCGTGAAATCGCTTGGGTTCGTGTGCAGAACAGGATTTAAGATCCGACAATTTATGATCAAATACTGAACCTGACAAATTAGTGGTGCGTTCTAAAGTCTCATCGTGAAGTACTATTGGATGCTTGTCTTGGGTCAATTGAATATCGAATTCGATGGCAGAGGCACCTATCTGTATGGCGTCTAGGAATGCGCTTTTCGAATTTTCGGGGCAGTGTTCGGCATGTCCACGGTGTGCCACTAGTGTGGGTTGTTTCTTTTTTGCCATCTGGGGAGATCCTTATCCCGGCTCGGTTCACCGCGCCATTATACAATGTAGACATCATAACGCGTGTTCTGATTATAGATAGCGGTAGTGGGTAATGATTTCGTGAGCGGCTCTGCCCAACTGGGTCGTTTCACCACTACCCGTTTTCTGGCTAGCGAGCATGCCCATGTTAACAAATCCGTGTGGTCATCTTCGTGTTCCATATCTTTGCTCAGGAGTTGCAATATCTGAGACTCTTTTTTCACTTTTAAATTTTTATTGCGTCTTGGGTACATGGGATCTAAATAGATTACATCCACAGGTTTGTCTGCCGCGACCAGATATTGTTGTGCTAATGAATGAATCAAATCTGGTGGATAAGTGAACAGGTTGCAGAATTCATCTTGTTCGAATGCACGGCTGAGACCATCCGCCAAGAGCTCATGAATCACAGCATGTTTTTCCAGCATGGTGATCTGCTGACCATAGCGAGCAATTAACATTGCATCCCGACCAAATCCAGCGGTGGCATCCAATATGTGACTGGGCCGTAGCGGATCTAGGGCGAGGGCTTTAACCAGTGGCTCCCTCTTGGTTAACCCTCTGGAAATTCTGGCTGCAATTGGGCCGTTAGTGAAATTGACCCGAAAAGGTGTGACGAAGTTAGGGTGTTTGTAGCTGACATCTTCCGCGCTCACCATTAGCGAGATCGGTGCGTAATGGGGAGCCGAATTAAATGGTAGATCCAGCCTACGAGCAAGTCGTTGAGCTTTATCGATGGCGTCTGATGTGACCGCACAAACTACGAGGTTATCCGTCATCTGAGAAGTAAAAAACAACCACTTAACACAAGTTTTAAACAATACCTATATATCCTCTGGTGCCTACTTGCAATTGTTAGGATCTCTTTAGATACTGGGGAACAATTTTGAATAAGAGGATGAGGCATGGCTGGATCTATATATGAATATTCCCATGAAAATATCTTGGGGGAATCTCAAAGCTTATCAGACTTTGAAGGTAAGGTATTATTAATTGTGAATACTGCGAGCCAATGTGGATTGACACCACACTATAAGGGGCTACAAAGATTATTCGATACTTACGGCGAGAAGGGATTGGTGGTGTTAGGATTTCCTTGCAATCAGTTTGGCAGTCAAGAGCCGGGTACGGAGGAAGAGATAAAACAGTTTTGTGAGTCTAAGTTTCAAGTGACTTTCCCTATGTTCAGTAAGATAGAAGTGAATGGCGATAATGCTCATCCCTTGTATCAATATTTAAAGAAAGAGCTGGGCGGCAGTGAAGATGCGAATTTAGTGACTTGGAACTTCACCAAGTTCTTGGTTGATCGAAACGGGCAGCCAAGTAAACACTTTGAACCCACGACTTCCCCAAAAGATTTGGTGGAGGACATTGAGGCCCTCTTGTAGAAAACCATTGCTGATTTAATATTTCACCGTCAGATGGCGCATCAACCCTTTTAGTTTGTCGCGATTTAGTCTCTATTTTTGCTGGCCTACGAGGACCGAACAAAGGGCCTTGTGGGCTATTGCTTGGCCAATGATGGTTTCCAATCTGTCGGTTCCTCTTTTGGGACTGGTTGATACCGTCGTCATGGCCTATTTACCTTCTCCCAGTTTTTTGGCAGCCGTGTCGTTAGGCAGTTTAATCTTCGGATTTTTATTCTGGGGATTCGGTTTTTTAAGGATGTCTACCTCTGGGCTGACTGCCCAGAGTATGGGATCCAATAACTATTCTGAAGTTCGTTTGTTACTGTTACGTAGCGTCACGATGGCGATGGCTTTGAGTCTTGTTATCTGGCTGGCGCAATCCTTTTTGGGAGCATTTGCGCTGACGCTCATCAATCCCAGTGCGGAAGTGACGACGCTCACCTTAGAATATTTTCGTATACGTATTTGGAGCGCACCAGCAGTGCTGGTAACTTACGCCTGTGTCGGCTGGTGTATCGGATTGCAAAATTCTCGGGCAGCGATGCGTATTTTGATTGCCACCAATCTGGCCAATATTGTATTGGATCTGCTTTTTGTTAACGTTTTTGGGTGGCAAATTAAGGGGGTGGCTTGGGCCTCTGTTGTGGCAGAATATTTCGGGCTTATAGTCTCACTGTTTTCCGTCAGAGCGCTTAGCATGCATTTACCCGGGAAATGGCGGTTCGATCGACTATTTCAATTGGAACCCTATCTGTCGCTATTTCGCATTAATTTTTATCTGTTCGTGCGTACTCTCGCGCTTCTTAGTGCGTTTGCTTACTTCTCCTATCAAGGTGCTCAGATGGGAGATTTAATATTAGCAGCCAACGCTCTATTATTGAATTTTCAAAACATGATGGCTTATGCTTTGGACGGTTTTGCCCATAGCGCTGAGGCAAGAGTCGGACGGGCTATCGGCAGGAAAGATGGTGATGGGTTGCGACAAGCTATTTCAGCGGCCTTTATTTGGTCTTTTGCGGCGTCACTAGGATTTAGCCTAGTTTACCTGTTATTTGGTTCACAATTTATCAACTGGATGACTGATCAACCTGAGCTTCAAGTGGCAGCGAAGAACCATATTTATTGGGTAGCTCTTTTACCCTTAGCCTCCTTTATCGCGTTTCTGTTAGATGGTGTTTTCACTGGTTTGGCACGAGCGACGGAAATGGCGTGGTCAATGTTGGTGGCGTTGGCGATCTTTTATCTGTTAACAGCTTTACTCGTGCCGGCTTGGTCTAATCATGGATTGTGGGCCGCATTTGCAATATTTACCTCTCTCCGCGGAGTCTTGTTATTCGTCAGCCTGTTGTTTCGTGGCAAACCTACGGTTTATGCTGTCGAACAATCTACTCAACGTTGATGGTGAGCACCACTTTAACCAGCTCATCATTGACCAAGCTCTTAGGTAGATAGCCTATCCCTCCAGAGTTAGTCGACACCATTTTTAACATGGTTTCATATGATTCTACTTTTATGGGTGGTTCGCCCTCTCCAGAAAAGATCAAATACGCCCAATAACTTTCTAACTGTTTTGATGTTTTCTCAGTTACCAGCATTAAAAAATCGTCCCGTAACTGAGCATTGTCGGCGACATCAAAAGGTGCTGCTGTTATTCTATTTGGAAAAGTTTTTTGTCGCCTAAGATAGAGATGTTTGAAATCGTTTAGTGTTAAGTCTGTGATAGCATTGCTGGGATGTACTATTATCGCCATCTCCTCCGCCCCTGCGGAATTGGAGATGAAGAGTAAGAGCGAGAAAACCAAAAATTTAATTTTTAAAGGCATTAGGGAAAAGTTGCTATCTCGGCTAGTTAATTCCATTCATGTGACTCCTAAAACTGAGCATTCACTGCGAGGTTGAAAACCGTCAG
The DNA here is from genome assembly GCA_002432655.1 of Thiotrichaceae bacterium UBA5859. GTDB lineage: Bacteria > Pseudomonadota > Gammaproteobacteria > UBA5859 > UBA5859 > UBA5859. The sequence goes on from DJFZ01000024.1 coordinate 21,304, forward strand.
GTCACCCTCACCAGCCAGCGTGTTGTTTACGAGCAATCCAGCAGTTCCATTTCTCGGATGTACATTTGAGATTTCAGTTTTTACCAGAATTTTATGATCCAATCTGCGCTGAATGCCCAGAGTGATAGAATCTTGTTCTTGTGCTGGTGAAGCTGAGTCGGAGGCGGGATGTTCGTCTCGTCGAGCCAAGGTCAGGGTGGGTTGATATTTGTCATGGTCCCACATCAGGGTGACATAATAACCCCGCGTTTTAGAAGCACCGCCCCCGGCGAATGAAATTCTCCGATTGGCCGCTTCCCAGAGTATTTCTACGTTACCGACCAGGTAATGCCCACCGATGCTGGTAAAAGAAGAGTCAGCGCTGATCGGCGCACCAAGTAAAGATAACTGAGCAGTAGCGCTGGGAGGCGCTAGCGTACCCAGCGAGGAGACTATGGATGTTAGAACATCAACCGAAGCACTAAAGGAGGGATCTAACTCCAATTGGACATCAGCATTCATATAGGCAACGCGGGTTTCACCATATCGACTGAGTACTCTGCTCTCAATACCCCACAATGCTTCACTGGTGATACTGACATCGCCGCCAGGTAACACACTCGTCGCCAATTCTTCGCTGATTTCACCAGCGAATGGGTGCAGCAATACCTCTCTCTCTAACATTGAGGTTTTAAAAAGTAGATCGACACCACCCATACCTTTGAACAAACCCAACTCGTACACTTCTGCCGGGGGTCTGATCCAGGGATAGGAGAGGCCGACATCTATGGTGCTGGAGCGCAAAAAGAGTGGTAGAAGTATCCGTCCCCCCCGAAAGGTAGTGTGACTAGATAGTTGGTGGGTAATATAGAGCCAGTCCATACTCACATCAAAGTGGTCATTGTTATTCTTGGCGACTGCTTGCATGATAATTTTCGTCTGATCTGACACTTCAAAATCAAACTGCAATCCGGCCACTGAATCAGATAAATAAGAGATATCCTCGTTAATTTGGGAGAAACGATATAGCTGGTTTTTGTTGTCAGAGAAGCTGATGCCTGTGGTGAAAAACCCCCGCAGTTCGAAGGCATGCAGAGAATAAGGTAAGAGACACAAAAGAAAGAGGAGAAAATTATTTTTCACAAAATAGTCCTTTATAGTGAAAACCAATTTTTATGTATATTATTTTTGATTAGTTATCGAACGTTTAATGAGGTGCTTTAGTACTATTCTAAAATCATGATGAATGCTTTGAGCGCGATTTGTTTTGGAAATTTCACGGGGATGCTAAAGGTAGTTCAAGAATACGTTGATTCATGAGATGCTGTGTTTATGTTAATCGAAACAAAATCTGGGCGAATAGAATTAGATATATCGCTACCGCTACCGGAGGAGCCTCCTCGAGAAACAAACAAAAAAGTTAAATCAGTGGTTTTGTGCCATCCCCATCCACAATTTGGCGGCTCAATGAATAATAAGGTTGTACATACCTTAGCGAAAACTACTGTCTCTGCTGGACATCGAGCTATTCGATTTAATTTTCGCGGTGTGGGTGCTAGTGAAGGCCAATTCGATCATGGTGTAGGTGAAAGAGAGGATTTAGCGTCAGTGGTGCGCGCTATTCTGGAACAGTTCCCCACAGAACCCCTACTGTTAGCAGGATTTTCTTTCGGGGCCTATGTGGCTGCAGAATTTTGTACCCAAGAGAGCAACCACTGCCGTGTAGACGCACTTTGTCTAGTCGCTCCTCCTATTGGCCGAATGTCCTTTTCGTCCTCAGCGTCTCTAGAATTACCGCTGACAGTTATCGCTGCCGAGGATGATGAACTTATTCCGACAGATAGGATCAGACACTGGAGTACCGAGGCTGCTGATATTCAAAGATTCACTGTGATTCAGGGCGCCAGCCACTTCTTTCACGGAAAGTTGCGGCAGCTGTCAGATGCGTTTTTTCCCTTCATCTCTGATTAATATATTTATTCGCTATTTTGATGTTCACGCTTTAGTCCCTCACTTTTAGGTCGATCTAATGATCTTAGATAGCATCATTCGAGCATTAAAGAAAAAGATCTGCCCTTGAACAAAGCACTACTTCAATTGTCCGGGAAGCCCGATCAGGGAAGACTATTCACCAAGGTAGTGTTATATGGATTGTTATCTGTATTTGCAGTATTGGTAGCTGTGATGTGGGGTGCCATTGCGGGTATCGCTATTGATGATTATAAACAGAAGCAACAGGCGAAGTATTTGGCGGATCAAGCTATGCAAATGGTGCATGATGCTTGGGAGGCCACCTTTGTGAGTAAAGAATACGACGCAGTAGAAAATCTCACCATTTTCACTTATTACGTGTATTCGAAAAAAGAACTGCCCATTGAGAATTTTACAGTTTCAGTACCCATGGGCAGTGAGTTAGGGGAACTCAGTTCAGAACACCTTGATCACAACTTAGGCGTAGATTTTAAGACCCTGATCTATGGGGTTCGCTTTACCGAGCATATCCCGGCGGGGCAAGGGAAAATGTATCGATTTGGCTTAAAAGGTAAATTTGACGCTGGGCCTGTCGTCATTAGTGTTCATTCTGGAGTCAATTTTATGCGAACAAATCGGTTAGGTCCGGTGCCTTGGGCACTACAAGGCTACTACGAAGAGCTACAGGCGCAAATGCAGCGAGAGAGAGACGACGCTTCAGGGGATATTCGTATTCTGAGACTCAAACCCTTTGGTCAGGAATGAACATTGAACCTGTTTTCGCCGCCTATTAAAAACGCATTTGTGTGTGTGCAACCGTGCGCGCTATACCCTCGACACGGAGAGAGCATCGTGCTTACAGCGCGCTGGTTGGATAAGCCGACAGACAAGTAGAAAACTACCGCTGTATTCTTTATCTATAGGATCTATATGCCTGAATTCGAATCACAGACTACTTCTCGGTACCAGGTTGAGCGATGGAGGTGTTATTTTCCGGCTCATTTTGGAACTCTGGCTGTTGTGGTGGCCGCTGTTGATTGTTGCTTAACTGTGATTCCGTATCATTTTTTGCATTCTTTGTCTCCGCATTTTCATTATTGCGTCGTCGATGATTCCGCGGAGGGCGTCTTCTCTTCGGGGCATTAGGGCGAGAGGATTTTTCCTGACTGCCTCTCTCGTCTCTACCTTGGGCACGATTACCTTGGTGCTGAGGATTTCTTGCCTTCTTGCTGGTATTCGACCTGTTTTTTGAACGGCTGCGCTTTGCGGTGCTACCAGCAGAAGTTGCGCCCTTCTCCGATCGTTCTCTGGAGTCTGATTTAGGTTCTTGTTGGGGGCTAGGTTTCGACGGCTTAGCAGGTTCTATGACTTCATTTTGGCCAAAAATCTGCCCGAACAATTTTCGAATGAACCCTTTTTGTTCCGACTTATCTTCATTCGACACCGGACGAGAAGTTGCTGGTGTGAAGTCCCTGATTGCGGGTATTTCCTTCTCATTATCGCTAATTTGTGCCAACATGTGCTGGCGCTCTTTATCTTCATGGGAGGTGACTAGTTCATAACTACGCTGGTTTTTACCGATTTCTGAATCTCGTCGTAGTCTCTCAATGGTGTAGTGGGGGGTTTCTAGTTCTGGGTTCGGCACCAGAATAAGCTTCACACTATGTTCGGACTCAACTTTGTCTAAGTCATTTCTTTTTTCATTTAACAAATAAGTTGCCACAGTGACGGGTACCTGGGCGACCAGCTGTGACGTATTCTCTTTCATGGCTTCTTCGCGCAAGATACGTAATATTGCCAGTGACAGGGATTCGACACCACGAATACTGCCTTGTCCGGAACAACGAGGGCAGAGGGTGAGGCTGGATTCCCCTAAAGAACCACGTAACCGTTGACGGGACATCTCAAGCAGCCCGAATTTACTAATTCGGCCCACCTGTACCCGGGCACGATCTTCTTTTAAGACGTCGCGCAATTTATTTTCTACATCTTTGCGGTTTCGTGCAGGAGTCATGTCGATGAAATCCACTACCAACAGCCCCCCCATATCTCGCAGGCGCAGTTGCCTGGCGATTTCTTCAGCGGCTTCGAGGTTGGTCATCAACGCAGTTTCCTCGATATCTGATCCTTTAGTGGAACGCGAAGAATTGACATCGATAGACACTAGTGCTTCAGTGTGATCGATGACGATAGCGCCTCCCGAAGGCAGGCGGACTTCTCGCATGAAGGCGGTTTCGATCTGGCTCTCTATTTGATAGCGAGAAAAAAGAGGAATGGTTTCATCATAGTACTTCACCAGATCCGCCTGACGAGGCATCACCTGACGCATAAATTCTTTTGTGCGTGCATACATATCAGGATCATCGATGACGATTTCATTAATGTCCGCCCGTAAATAGTCACGCACCGCACGAATGATGATATTGCTCTCTTGGTAAATTAAATAGGGTGCTGGACCAGCGGCGGCAGCTCGTTGAACGGATTCCCAAAGTTGTAGCAAATAATCGAGATCCCATTGCAGTTCTTCACTAGACTTACCAATGCCGGCGGTGCGTAAGATGACTCCCATGCCATCAGGAATATCCAGAGTGCTGAGAATTTCTCTGGCTTCGCTACGGGAATCTCCCTCGATGCGGCGAGACACACCACCAGCACGTGGGTTGTTAGGCATCAGCACCAAATGACGACCGGGTAAGCTAATAAAGGTAGTGAGTGCCGCGCCCTTGGAGCCGCGTTCTTCTTTTTCTACCTGGATGATTAGCTCTTGGCCTTCTTTGATGGCATCCTTGATATTGATGCGTTGGCCAGTGAAGGTGACATCGTCGCCAAAATATTCCCGCGAAATCTCCTTCATGGGTAGGAACCCATGTCGTTCAGAACCGTAATTAACAAACGCAGCGTCTAAGCTGGGCTCAATTCGTGTGACGACTGCTTTATATATGTTTGCTTTTTTCTGTTCTTTACCCGGCGTTTCAATGTCTAGATCGTATAATTTTTGACCATCTACTAATGCGACGCGGATTTCTTCTCTCTGCGTTGCATTGATTAGCATTCTTTTCATTGTTGTGTATTTTCACCTATATTCGAAACGTTCTTAGCTAATTGTCCTCTTTAATTCAGCATAGTTAAGAACGCAGGTAGGTAGCGTCATCAGCGCCTACGGTTACTGTGGATACAATAATTGGAGGCATTCACGTCACTTGAGAACAGATTTTTCATATTGCTTAAAATGACTAAAGTTCCATGCGTGAATAGACGGTAACCCATGACAAACTACGGTGCACTAGATCCTTCAGAGGACGGGAAAAATTAACCAGAGACATGACATGCAAACGCATCCCGGCAGCACCGTCTCAGTGTCTGTTTCGTTAGCACAGTACACTTAAATACTCTTTGATTAACAATATCTTAATTTCAAATCGAGATAAAAATTGAGATAATTAAAAAAGTGGGTCAAATATAGCATCGTTGGACTTGCCCGGCAAATAATCGACCACTTATTAGCGACTTGTGCTGATACAATAGCGCCATATGACGGCGGCAGAAAATTCAATAAGAGGAGTGTATTGGGTAGAGGTTTCCAATGAGTTTGCCGAGCAAAGAATCGACAATTTTCTCATTAGGGAGCTAAAAGGGGTACCCAAATCTCGAATATATCGAATCTTGCGTAAAGGCGAAGTTCGCGTCAATAAGAGGAGGGTAGCGCCTAATTACCGCCTTCAAGCCGGAGATCAAGTACGCATTCCCCCTATTAAGTTGCAGCAAGGAAAGCCTGTTCACGCGCCCAATCAAGGTCTGCGCCAATATTTGCAACAGAGAATTCTCTACGAAGATGAGTCGTTAATCGTGTTAAATAAACCCAGCGGCATTGCGGTGCATGGCGGCAGTGGACTCTCCTTTGGGGTGATTGAAACGCTGCGCGCTATGCGATCGGATGCGCAGCAGTTGGAGCTAGTTCATCGACTAGATCGGGAGACCTCTGGCTGTTTGATGATATGCAAGCGTCGTAGTCTTTTAAGAGAACTGCATAGTGCGCTGCGTGAGCAAAAAGTTAATAAATATTACTTAGCTTTGTTGCAAGGGGAACTTCCGCATCGCTGGCGTGAAAACGCACCGCTGAAAAAAAATCTTTTGAGTAGTGGTGAGCGCATAGTCAAGGTGAACGAAGAGGGAAAAGCTGCGCTCACCCTGTTTCAATTGGTTGAGCAGTACTCCGAGTGCGGTTTGGCGGAAATTCAATTGAAAAGTGGCCGTACCCACCAAATTCGAGTGCACGCTGCCTATGGTGGGCATGCTTTGGCGGGCGATGAGAAGTATGGCGACCGAAAATTTAATTCTCGACTCAAGGAACAAGGATTAAATCGATTGTTTCTCCATGCCAGTAGGTTGGAGTTACCGGCCCTGGAGAAACTGCAACAGCGAGTTTTTGTCGCGCCGTTAGATGAAGAGCTAGTTTTAGTCTTGGAGAACCTTTAAGTGAACGTATTGCAACTGTTAATTTTTGATTGGGATGGTACTTTGATGGATTCCGCAGCGAAAATTGTGGCCTGTATGCAGGCTGCAGCCCGGGACGTGGCAGTTGAGGAGCCCACGCCGGAGGCTGTTCGGGATATCATCGGTCTCGGACTAAGGCACGCAATGGAAAGGCTTTTCCCAGGGCATGATGAAGCGCTTTTTGGTTCGCTTACCGAACAATACAGGTATCATTTTGTAGAGGCGAATCAAACGCCAGAGCAGTTGTTTAATGGTGCCGATGACACCTTGAAACAACTCGAGGAAGCAGGCTATCTACTGGCCATAGCTACAGGCAAATCACGGGTAGGGTTGGATAGGAGCTTGCAGCATACTGGGCTTAGAAAACGATTTCATGTGACTCGATGTGCTGACGAGACCAGGGGCAAACCCCATCCGCAGATGTTGGAAGAAATCTTAGAGGTGTCAGGACTCGCACCGCAACACGCCTTAATGATTGGCGATACAGAATATGATTTACAGATGGCGGCGAGTATCGGAATGCCAGGAGTTGGTGTGACTTATGGTGTCCATAGCCGCGAACGGCTGTTGGCACAAAAACCGCTGTCGTTGCTATCTGATATTACACATCTACCGGATTGGTTGAAAAATCGCAACTAAAACAGTGGTTGATTAGTTGAAACAGGGTATTATTAACTAGCTTCTAGCAGGGATTCAGATAATTATGTTTAGAAAGAATGCACAGATGAACTCAAATCAATCGAAAAACGGTCAGTGGGAACAAGATCTGATTCAGAAGATGCTGTTACAAGGATTCAAAGAGCAAAGGCGTGCCCGTCGTTGGAGCGTATTTTTCAAGCTCTTTTTTGTTGGTTACTTGGTGGCCATACTATTTTTAGCCTCTCCCCCGAAGCAATTACAACAATCCTATGGAGAGGTACACACTGCGTTAATAGATATAAATGGTGTCATCGCAGCAGCAGAAGAAGCCAGTGCCGACAATATTGTGAGCGGACTGAGAGCTGCGTTTAAAGCTAAAAACTCTGCTGGCGTGTTAGTGAGAATTAACAGCCCAGGCGGATCACCGGTGCAATCTGGGTATGTGTACGATGAGATTGTGAGGTTACGGAAACTCTATCCTGAAAAACCTGTATACGCAGTGATGCAAGATATTTGCGCCTCTGGCGGTTACTACATTGCGAGCGCAGCTGATGTGATTTACGCCGACAAAGCCAGTTTGGTGGGATCGATAGGTGTGATTTCTCCTGGTTTCGGTTTTGTTGATGCAATGCAGAAATTTGGTGTTGAACGCCGCTTGTTAACCGCAGGTGATCACAAAGGTTTCATGGATCCTTTTTCTCCTCGGGATCCGATAGTGGAAAACCACATGCAGTCGATCCTAGACAATGCACATCAGCAGTTTAAAAATAGTGTGCGTGCTGGTCGCGGTGAACGGTTAGTGGAATCCCCGGAGGTGTTCAGTGGATTAATCTGGACCGGAGAGCAAGCCGTTGAAAACGGTCTAGTGGATGCCCTTGGCAGCGCCAGCTTTGTGGCGAGGGAGATCATCGGCGCTGAAAGAATAGTGGACTATACGGTCAGGCTAGACTATTTCACCCTTTTGGCAGAACAGTTCGGCGTTGCGGTGGGCAAGGGGTTAGCGTTTGTTTTGGGCGCGGAGGGTGTGCAACCCTTCATCAGCATGAAGCCAAATTAGGGAATTTGAAATCCCTCTTCGTTCAGTTTTTTGATCAATCGCAGTAGGGGCAGCCCCACTAGGGTATTGGGATCCTCGCCCCACATGCGACTGAAAAGGGCCACTCCCAAACTTTCTGAGCGAAAGCTACCCGCACAATTAAAGGGTTTGTCGGTGTCCACGTAACGTTCTATTTGTTGTTTATTTAATGCTCTAAACTGCACAGAGTAAGTCTCTGTCCAGACATGTTGTCGCTGTCGTCCCTGGTGCAATAAGCAGATGCCGACGAAGAAATCCAGTTGTCGGCCGCTACTTGCCTCGAGTTGTGCAATGGCGGCTTCGCGATTTCCTGGTTTTCCAATCAGCTGCAGATCTAGGCATGCCACCTGATCCGATCCGATCACCCAGGCATCTGTATGGTTCTGCGCCACAGCGGTAGCTTTTTGTTGCGCCAAGCGGGATGCGAGTTGATCTGCAGTTTCTGCTGGTAATGCAGTTTCATCTACATCTGGTGCCACGCAGGTGAATTCTAATGCTAGTCTTTCTAGTTGTGCTTTGCGGTAGGGTGAGCTTGAGGCAAGAATTAATTTCATTTTAATAAACAATTACTTGAAGTACAAATATCATAAATTACTTAAATATAGAATTGCTGGAACTATACCCTAACTGAGGATCCAAGTTAAGTCGACGCTATAGAATTGGTGAAATCTACGGGGAGATTGTGGTCATTTTTGAATCGCAGCTCTAGTGGCGAAGTTTGGCACTATTTTGACAGTTTTGTGGGACAACTATATTATCCCGCCCTTATGTCGAATCAGCTGCCAAAACGGGTTAATTACATCGCCCTGGCGAAGTCTGGTACAAAGATTCAGGTAAAAGTGCCTGTTGCGCAATTTACTAGATTTTCCGAACTGTTAGTGAACACCCAAGGTTGGGTAGAGGTGAATGTTCAGTTCGGTCGTGATAGTGCAGGATTTCACACCCTGACAGGTGAGTTAAGCGCTGAAGTTTCTCTAATTTGTCAGCGTTGTCTGAACTCAATGAGCACACAGATCAGGGCGCCAGTGCGATTGGCCCTACTTCCATCAGAAGGGCTTGCAACACGGGTTGCGGAATCTTTTGATATAGAGATAGCAGAAACAGGTGTGATCGACCTACATGAGATGTTGGAAAATGAATTAATTCTTTTCGTGCCGATTGCGCCCATGCACGAAGAAGAGTGTGAGTTACCTATTGAGGGTGCACAACCAGTAGAAGTATCAATGGAAGATTCGGAAGAGTTTAGCAACAAGCCGAATCCATTCGTGAAATTGGCTTCGCTGAAACAAAAGTTATCGAAGAAGGAGTAATTTAAATGGCGGTGCAACAGAACCGTAAAACTAGATCAAAACGTGGTATGCGAAGATCGCACGATAAATTAAAGGGTCCGGCTCTGTCAGAAGAGCCTACTACTGGTGAGACTCATTTACGGCACAATATGAGTCCTGATGGTTTTTATCGAGGTCGTCAAATTATTGTTGAAAACGAAGAGCTAGAAGATTGACCGTCACCATCGCCCTTGATGTGATGGGGGGCGATCACGGTGCAAAAACGCTGGTTCCTGCAGCGTTAGAGGCCGTGGCTGAAGATCCTAATTTGGATATTATTCTCGTCGGGGATGAGCGCCAAATCAGCGAACAGCTTAGCCGAAATAAGGAACAACATAACCCGGCCATTAAGCTGCGTGCCACATCACAAATAGTGGCCATGGACGAGTCACCAGCACATGCGTTGCGCAACAAAAAAGACTCATCTATGCGGGTTGCAATTGATCTGGTTCACCAGGGCATCGCGCAGGCCTGCGTCAGTGCGGGCAATACGGGCGCCTTAATGGCGACCGGTCGCTTCGTATTGAAAATGATTCAGGGTATCGATCGCCCTGCTATTGTCACAAGTGTCCCCACCCAGCACAAATTTACCCATATACTCGATCTCGGTGCCAATGTAGACTGTTCCCCTGAGCATCTTGTCCAGTTTGGATTGATGGGTAGTGTGTTAGTTAAGAGCTTACACGGTATTACAAGACCCAAGGTGGCCCTACTGAATATTGGTTCAGAAGAGATTAAAGGCAATGAGCAGGTTCGTTTAGCTTCCGATCTCATGGCAGAAATACAGGCGATAAACTATGTGGGGTTTATTGAAGGAAACACGCTGTTTTTTGATTCGGTAGACGTAGTAGTGTGTGATGGATTCGCTGGTAATGTCGCACTAAAAACAATGGAGGGCACTTCGAAGTTAATTGGGGGATTTATCAAAACCGAGTTTGAGTCTACGCTCTCTAGCAAATTGGCTGGTTTGGCCTCAAGACAGGTGTTGAATCGAGTTCGTAAACGTATTGATCCACGAGAGTATAACGGTGCGACACTGATTGGATTAAATGGCATTATATTGAAAAGCCACGGCGATTCAGATGAAATGGCCACCGTTGTGGCGCTGAAAAAGGCGACCCAAGAGGTCAACAATGACATATTGAGCCGTATTCGTCATGAAGTTTATAACATTATTAAGCACGAGGCCGAGTAGTTGAAATATTCTAAAATTTTAGGCACCGGGGGATACTTACCGGAAACCATAAGAACAAATGCCGAACTAGAGCAATACGTGGATACAAGTGACGAATGGATTGTCGAGCGTACCGGAATATCTGAGCGGCGGATCGCGAAAGAGGGCGAAACTGCCTCTCAGATGGGTACTCTAGCAGCGCAACGGGCGCTACAAGCGGCGCAAATTGACGCGCAACAAATTGATCTCATAGTCGTCGCCACCAGTTCACCAGATAGGATTTTCCCCAGCACGGCCTGTTTAATTCAAAACCAGTTGGGTATCGCGGGTTGTGGTGCCATGGATGTTCAAGCTGCTTGTGCAGGTTTCGCCTACGCTTTGAGCGTGGCTGATCAATATGTGCGTTCGGGTGCGGCGAAACATGCTTTGGTGATTGGCACAGAGTGTAATTCTCGGATCATCGATTGGACAGATCGATCCACCTGTATCATTTTTGGCGATGGTGCTGGTGCCGTGGTGTTGGGTCAGTCCGAAGAGGGTGGCATTCTTTCTACTCATATTCATGCGGATGGGCAATACCAAGATTTACTCTATGTGCCTAATCCACTTAAAGGGCAGGAGAGAACACCCAATGAGCGCTCTTACATGGTGATGAAGGGCAATGAAGTTTTCAAAGTGGCGGTGAAGACCCTAGGTCAAATCGTTGATGAAACATTGGATGCCCACGGATTGTCGCGTGAAGATGTGGATTGGTTGGTGCCTCATCAGGCCAATATCAGAATTATTCAGGCCACTGCAAGAAAATTAAAAATGCCCATGGAGCGAGTAGTGGTCACCGTTGATAGGCATGGTAATACATCCGGTGCCTCCATCCCGTTGGCGTTAGATGAAGCTGTGCGTGATGGTCGTATTCAGAAAGGTGATTTGGTTTTACTAGAGGCCTTTGGCGGCGGGTTCGCTTGGGGGTCAGCATTGGTCAGAATGTAACGCGGAAGAGGATCGATATGAGTGCTTTTTTGTTTCCAGGTCAGGGTTCACAATCGGTGGGCATGTTATCGGAATTGGCTGAGGTTTATCCAACAGTTTCGGAGATATTTGCCCAGGCGAGTGAAGTACTTGGATTTGATTTATTTGCCTTAGTGAGCCAAGGACCAGAAGACAAGCTGAATCAAACTGCTTATACGCAACCCGCCATGTTGACCGCTGCTTATGCTGTTTGGTCTGTTTGGTGTGCAGAGGGCGGCACCAAGCCGGTGTTTATGGCGGGCCACAGTTTGGGTGAATATACTGCGTATGTGTGTGCCGAATCTATTTCCTTTGAACAAGCGGTGAAGCTTGTGGCAACCCGAGGTGAATTGATGCAAGCTGCGGTGCCTGCTGGCGAGGGTGCGATGGCAGCCATCCTGGGCTTGGAAAATGAATTGTTGGCAGAATTGTGTCAACAAGGTGCCGAGCAAGAGGTGGTAGAACCGGTTAATTTCAACGCTCCGGGCCAAACCGTGATTGCCGGAAATGTGGCGGCGGTCGAGCGCGTTCTCGAGCTGGCTAGTGCTAAAGGCGCCAAGCGAGCGATAAAGTTACCTGTCAGTGTGCCTTCCCATTGTGCCTTAATGAAACCGGCAGCAGAGAAGTTGGCTGCGCACTTATCCGAAGTGACCATCAACCCACCAAAGATCCCAATAATTAATAATGTGGATGTGAAAATATACGAGGATCCTGAAGCGATTCGTGATTCCCTAGTGAGGCAGCTACATTCACCTGTGCGTTGGGTCAATATCGTGAATCGATTGGCAGCGGAAGGTGTCACCGAGTGCGTAGAATGTGGTCCTGGTAAGGTGTTAGCAGGGCTGGTGAAAAGGATCGATAAATCTCTGTCCGCCACACCTATTTTTGACTCTGCGAGTCTTGCAAAAGCATTAGGGTAGTCAACACTATGGAAACGAGTTTAAATGGTCATGTTGCATTGGTAACCGGTGCCAGTCGTGGCATTGGTCGTGGTATTGCAAAATCTCTCGGGGAGGCTGGTGCAACAGTAATAGGCACTGCCACCAGCCAACAGGGTGCTGACAAATTGAGTCAATACCTCGCTGAACATCAGATCCATGGGGGCACAGAAGTCTTAAATGTGGCTGATCCAGACTCCATCACCTCTGCACTCTCGACAGTGCGGGAACGGTTTGGCGATATCTCTATTTTGGTGAATAATGCCGGCATCACGAGAGACAATCTATTAATGCGGATGAAGGACGAGGAGTGGGATGATCTCATTCAAACCAATCTCACCTCTGTATTTAGACTCTCCAAACAGTGTCTAAGACCGATGATGAAAGCACGTTGGGGACGGGTAATTAACATTACCTCAATCGTCGGTGTCACCGGAAATGCTGGTCAGGCTAATTATGCTGCTGCCAAGGCCGGCGTGATTGGGTTCACCAAATCGATGGCCAAAGAGGTGGCTTCCAGAGGCATCACCGTGAACGCTATTGCGCCTGGTTTTATTGAGACAGATATGACCTCATCCTTAACCGAGGAACAGCAACAAGCTATTGCTGCACAAATCCCCATGGCAAGAATGGGGCAGGCAGAGGATATCGGTGCAGCCGTATTATTCTTAGCTTCTGCAGGAGCAAGCTACATCACTGGTGAAACATTACATGTCAATGGTGGTATGTTAATGGACTAAAAGTTAAAGAAATTTCTACTCTATTTATTTAGCTAACTGATATTTATAACATTTGTATAAAATACTTTTTTTTGTTTTGATGTGGTAAGCCCGTAAAGATTTCAATACAATACGTGCGCTAGTTTGCCGCGGTACTGATTCCGTGCATTTGGAGGACAACTTTGTCATGAGTGAAATTGTAGAACGTGTAAAAAAAATTATTGTCGAGCAATTGGGTCTAAAAGAAGAAGAGGTGACCGCTGAATCTTCATTCGTAGATGATCTGGGCGCTGATTCTCTAGATACAGTGGAATTGGTCATGGCTTTGGAAGAGGAGTTCGAGTGTGAAATCCCGGATGAAGAAGCTGAAAAAATTGTGACTGTTCAGGACGCCATTTCTTATATAGAAAATAATTTACAATAAAAATTGACTTCGTATCAGCATCAAGAGAAGCATGTATTTGTGTACATGCTTCTTTTTCCTGTAGGGGACGATAATTGAGATACCGGCGCGTAGTAGTGACTGGACTCGGCATGGTGAGTCCTCTTGGATTGGACGTCGCTTCTTCGTGGCAGGGGATTATTCACGGTAAAAGCGGGATAGGTCCTATTACCCATTTTGATGCCAGCGAATTCACTAGCCGCATCGCCGGCGAAGTGAAAAATTTTGACATCACGCCTTATCTTTCTGCAAAAGAAGCGCGTAAGTTTGAGCTCTTCATTCACTATGCTTTGGCCGCCTCTTTTCAAGCTTGGGATGATGCGGGAATTGACATCAATTCTATCAATAGCGAACGTTGCGGTGCTTATATTGGCTCTGGCATTGGTGGCTTGCCCGGCATCGAAAAGGCCCATCAAACTTTCGAGCAACGCGGTCCGAGACGGATTTCCCCCTTCTTTGTACCGGGTAGCATTATCAATATGGCTGCAGGCGCGTTGTCTATCTACAAAGGATTGCAAGGACCCAACCTAGCTTCTGTCACTGCTTGCACCACCGGGACACACTGTATTGGCGAAGCGGCTCGCATTATTAGCTATGGTGATGCCGATGTGATGGTGGCAGGTGGATCTGAAATGGCGACATCGCCTGTGGGTGTGGGTGGATTTGCTGCTGCACGAGCATTGTCTACGCGTAACGACCAGCCCACCCAGGCAAGCAGACCCTTTGATCGAGATCGAGACGGTTTTGTGCTGAGCGAGGGTGCAGGTGCGGTTGTGTTAGAGGAGTATGAGCATGCCAAACAGCGCGGTGCATCAATGTATGCTGAGTTGGCCGGATACGGGACCAGCGCAGATGCTTATCACATGACTTCTCCCTCTGAAGGTGGAGAAGGAGCCGCGAGATGTATGCGAAATGCTTTAAGTGATGCCCAGTTAAATGCGGATTTGGTGCAATACATCAATGCCCATGGCACCTCGACGCCCTTAGGTGACATCGCGGAGTGTTCGGCGGTCAAAAGCACCTTTGGAGATCACGCCCGACATCTGGCGATGAGTTCTACTAAGTCTATGATCGGTCACGGCTTGGGCGCAGCCGGCAGTCTTGAAGCTATTTTTACCATACTCGCGCTTCGTGATGGCGTGCTCCCACCAACCATTAATGTCGAGAACCAGGATCCGCAGTGTGATCTTGACGTCGTCCCGAATGAAGCGCGACAGCAAAGTGTGCAGGTTGCGATGTCCAATTCCTTTGGATTTGGCGGCACCAACGGATGTTTGCTGTTTAGAACTGTCTAGCGAATCACCTAGAGCCCTTAACAGTGCCCATAATCGTTGGAGTCACCATTGGACGTAGCCCTCAACGGTGTACCTCATAGTTCCCTCAGTGTATTAAACCGTGCACTTCACTATGGTGATGGGCTATTTGAAAGCCTACGGGTAGTCCAGGGACAACCCATCGCATTGGCTCTGCATTTAAAGCGCTTGCGTCGTGGTGCAGAGCTGTTACAGTTTTCTGAAGAGGCGATATCGCCACTACCGATTGAATTGGATCGCTTCTGCCAAGGACGGGAGACGGGTATCCTAAAAGTAATATTAACGCGTTCAGCAGAGCAGCGAGGATATCGAATTCCTGACAAATCCGATAACCAGCGCGTGTTATTTTGGTATCCAGACCATACGTTATCTAAAGAGCAGTATGATGAGGGCGTGTCTGTGTGTCGTTGTCGAACTTTGTTGCCAAACCAGGGGCCGATTGCGGCGGTGAAGTCGTTAAATCGTTTACCTCAGGTGATGGCGCGCTCTGAGTGGCGAGATGAAGCAATTTACGAAGGCTTGATGTTTAATGAGCGGTATGATGTGGTGGAAGGAACACAATCAAACCTGTTTTTGATAGTTGAAGAAAAGGTGCTGACGCCGAATGTGGATAACTATGGCATTGCTGGATTGATGCGGGAACGGGTGATGACTCAGTTACAACAGTGGCGAGTGCCCTTAAGCGTGGTGACACTGCAAGAATCGGATCTTCTTAGAGCAACGAGTATGTTTCTGACTAACAGCTTGATTGGCATATTGCCGGTGCGACAATATCTGCAACAAAGATTCTCTTCACATTGTTTGGTGCAAAAACTACAAAGTCATTTCCATCCCCACATGGCACTACCATGGCGCGCCTAGTTCTGATTGTGACCGCCCTTGGTCTGCTTGTATTGTTGGCGGGTATTGGCGTGACGCTTAAATGGCAAAGGCAGATGCAACAACCTTTGAACATCACTGCGGAATCGACCCGGTACCATTTAAAATCCGGTACACCTGTTCGCCTGTTAGCTCGTGATCTTGCTGACAAGGAGATCATTGCATCGGCCTGGGCTTTTGAGTGGAGTGCGCGTCGTCGTCAACTTACCGGTAAACTTCAAGCTGGTGAGTACGAAATATCAAAAGCTTTAACAGGCGAACAATTGTTGCAGCGATTTGTATTAGGAGAGATCTATCTCAATAGCTTTACCATTGTCGAAGGTTGGACCTATATACGATTGCTTGAAGAGCTGAAACAAGCACCGGGTATCTCACAGCATTTGGCCGAGGATCTCTCAGGGCAGGCTTTAATGTCGGCGCTTGGGTTTCCCGGTATTCATCCAGAGGGTCGGTTTTTGCCCGAGACCTATCGGTATCCCACTGGCACCGCTGCAGTTCAGTTCTTAAAAAGGGCGGCGCAGGCTTTGGCGGATGAGTTGGCTCATATCTGGGCACAAAGGGATGAAGATCTGCCAATAAATAGTGCAGACGAAGCACTGATCTTGGCTTCGATTATCGAACGCGAAACTGCTGTGGTCGAAGAGCGTACACAGATCGCTGGTGTGTTGATTCGCAGATTGAAAACAGGCATGCGACTACAGGTCGATCCAACGGTGATCTACGGCTTAGGTGATAAGTTTGACGGAAACCTCACCCGCCGCCACCTCACCACCGATACAGCTTACAACACTTATACCCGTGCCGGATTACCTCCGACCCCTATAGCATTAGCCAGCCGTGCGGCCATTAAAGCCAGTGTGCATCCAGAGGCGGGAGACACTTTCTATTATGTATCCCGCGGCGATGGAACCCATCAGTTTTCCGTGACCTATGAGCAACACCTAAACGCGGTAAAAAAATATCAACTCGTTAAGCGGCCATAGCTTTTTTACTCGGAGTCTGTTTATGCACAAGTTGGCCAACCGGTTCATTACCTTTGAGGGCATAGAAGGGGCCGGAAAGTCTACGCAGATCCAGTTGCTGGGAGAATATTTAAAGCAGCAGCATCAGCAAGTCATCATTACTCGAGAACCTGGTGGCACCCCTATCGCCGACCAGATACGCGAGCTTCTATTGAATCGTCAAGAGGAAGCACTAACAGACTCTTCAGAGCTCTTGTTGATGTTCGCAGCGCGCTCACAACATCTTTCTCAGGTGATTTTGCCAGCGCTAAAACAAGGCGCGTGGGTATTGTGTGATAGATTTACCGATTCCACTCTCGCTTATCAAGGTTTTGGTCGGGGGATGGATCAAACCATGATTTCTCAATTGAAAGAGTGGGTGCAAGGTGATTTGCATCCTGGCATGACTTTCCTATTTGATATGCCTGTCAAGCTCGCGTTAGATCGGGTGCAACAGCGGGGAAAAAAAGATCGCTTCGAAGAGGAGGATTTGCAATTCCATACCCGTGTGAAAGAGGGGTTTCTCAATTTATATCAGCGGGAACCGGAAAGAATAGTGTTGATAGATGCC
>DJFZ01000024.1:39187-88734 GCA_002432655.1 Thiotrichaceae bacterium UBA5859
CTATATTATTTTGGAAAGTTGTGGTTACAAAATCTTGTTTGTATCTCAAAGGAGAGGGATCCTCAACAAGGACCTTGCCATCAATGCACGGCCTGTCATTGGTTTACTGCGGCAACCCATCCAGACTTTCTAGAGCTGACTCCGGAAGGTAACAGTCAATGGATCCAAGTGGATCAGGCGCGAACCTTAGTGGCGTTTGTACAGCAGACGGCTGCCTCTTCGGGGCCCAAAGTGGTGTTGATTCATCCCGCAGAAAATTTGAATGTTAACGCCTCTAATGCGTTACTGAAGACATTGGAGGAGCCACCTGCGAACACTTATATTTTGCTGCTCACCACTCAGCCTAATCGATTAGCGGCTACTGTGCGCAGTCGTTGCAGACAACAAAAATTACCTCAACCGACCGATATGGAGTTGGTTGTTTGGTTAAAGGAGAGAGGTTACGATGAAAATCAAATTGGCTTGGCAACCGGATTAGCCCCCGGAGCACCCTACACAGCATTGCATTTAATAGAATCAAATTTTGCGGAGTTTGAGCCCTTAGCCTCTGGCCTAGAGCGCTTGTTAATGGCAAGTGACTCCACATCAGCAGTGGCAGAAGCTTTCACCAAAGATCAGGCGATTCACCTGAATTGGTTTTCTAAATTGATCAGCTTATTGATTCGTAGACGATTGGATCCCAATCGCGCGGTGCCGGAAAAATTGCAGTTATTGAGCGAATATTCAGAAAAGGTGTCCGTTGGTCGATTAATAGAGTACTTGGATGGGATCTCCCAACAGCATCGACTGTTGCAGATCCATTCTGGTTTGAATCGACAACTGGCTTGGGAAGCCTTGTTGTTAGAGTGGCAAGCAATGTTTCGCTCAGATGTTTCCAATCAGAGGTAGCTTATGGCACGCAGAGGTATCTTATCAGTCAATATTAGGGACAAGGCAGTATTGCACGCCTCGTATCTCTCGTTTGTTCCCAATGGTGGGTTGTTTGTGCCTACCGCAAAGCATTATGAATTGGGAGAAGATGTCTTCTTATTATTAAACTTATTGGAAGAGTCTGAGAAAATACCATTGGCTGGTAAAATCATCTGGATCACTCCCCCCGGTGCGGGTAATAATCGATCTCCTGGGATTGGCATAGAGTTCAGTGAAAACGATTCCGAAATGATTCGATCAAAAATCGAAACCCATCTAGCAGGTATGCTAACATCAGAGCGCCCCACCCATACGCTCTGAGATTATGTATTTTGATTCCCATTGTCACTTAGATAAACTCGATTATTCACAACTAGGCTCCCTAGATTCAATTTTAAAAGAAGCGCGGGAAGCGGGGCTAGTTGGTTTCGTATGCGTTGCTGTAGATCCTGGAAATTGGTCTCAGGTGATTCATCTATGTGAGTCCAACAGCGATGTTTATGGCAGTGTCGGCATACATCCCTTAGCGAACGAATCGCTGCAGCTTGAGGGTGATGCTTTTCTTCTGGCGGCGCAGCATCAACAGATTGTTGCTATCGGGGAGACGGGTTTAGATTATTACTATAGCGCGCATTCTCGTCAGCGACAGATTGAATTGTTTGAAACCCACATTGAATTAGCGACGCAACTGCAGAAACCGCTTATTGTACATTCTCGCGAGGCCAAGCAAGATACCTTGGATATATTGTCAGCGCATGCCTCTTCGGGTATTCAGGGTGTATTACACTGTTTTACAGAAGATTGGGAAATGGCTGAACAGGTATTGGATTGGGGTTGGTATATTTCTTTTTCAGGAATCATTACCTTTAATCATGCCGAAGTGCTTCGGGAAGTTGTGCGACGGGTGCCGTTGTCGCAACTATTAGTGGAAACGGATTCACCCTATCTCACTCCGGTGCCTTACCGTGGACAGGCTAATCACCCGAAACATGTGATTGAAGTGGCAAAAATGGTTGCCCAAATTAAACAACAGCCTCTACCGACCATCGCCACGACCACGACAGAGAATTGTCGGAGATTATTTCAGATTGCGCTCTAAAATAAATCTACGTTTTTTCATGAGGCAGGTGAACTTCTTGATCCAAAAGCACATTTGGATTTTGATATGTCCCTAAATCCAGAGCCCCCTCAGATTTAGCCACAACGCAAGTGACAGCCGCATCGCCGGTAATGTTCACTGCAGTACGCAACATATCCAGTAACCGGTCAACGCCGATTATGAGTGCGATACCTTCCACCGGTAAATTCACCTGGTTCAGTACCATGGCCAACATAATGAGTCCCACACCCGGTACACCAGCGGTTCCAATAGAGGCCAGTACGGCCATGCCGACAATGGTCATGTATGCTGAGAGACTTAAGTCTATGCCATATACATTGGCGATAAAAACAGAAGCGACACCTTGCATAATAGCAGTGCCGTCCATATTGATCGTCGCACCCAAAGGTACCGTAAAGGAGGCAATCGAATTTCGCGCACCCAGTCGATATTCCGTGGTGCGCAGTGTGATCGGGATAGTGGCATTGGAGCTCGCAGTACTGAACGCAAACAACTGAGCATTTCTAATTTTACGGAAAAATAGCGCCGGATTTAAACGGGCCAATATCAATAATAGTCCGCTGTAGCTAACAGCGGCGTGGATAATGAGGGTAGCGATGACTGTACCAAAGTAGCCAATCATCGGTAATATCAGCTCTATTCCCTGTTGGTAGAATGTTCGCGCGATCAAGCAAAACACACCAATGGGCGCTAGGCTCATAATCAGCAGCACCATGCGCATCATCACTTCATTGAGTCTTTCTACTGTGCTGATGAGGGGCGCGCCCATTTCACCAGTCATTAGGATGCATATGCCAAACAAAATGCTAAAGAGAATAATCTGCAACATCTCACCTTGCGCAAACGCGGCTACAGGGTTGCTCGGAACTAAACTGATGAGCACATCACTGAACGAAGGCGGCGTTTTCGGTTGAAACTGCGCGACCTGTCCCAAATCCATAATAAATCCAGATCCTGGTTGGATCACAGAGGCTAAAGAAAGAGCGAGACTGATAGCCAGAGCTGTAGTGAATAGATACAGAAGCAACGATTTAATACCCACTCGCCCCAGTGTGTTGACATCTCCTATATTGCACACGCCGGCAATTAAAGAAAATGTGACCAAGGGTACAACGATCATTTTTAAACTGGCGATAAAGAGTCCGCCGATAATTTTGAACAGGCCATCCACCACATAGGTGTCAATGGCTGGTATATCCGTTAACCAGGTATTCATCGCGGCCCCGAGCAAGCCACCAATGATCATCCCCACTAAAATGTGACGGGTTAGATTTGCTTGTTTCATGGGCTATCCTTAGCAGTTTAAGTTTCCCGTACAGGCTAACTTGGGACTGAATATCGGTTTCTTTTTGAGATAATTTTTGCTCGGAGGTTAGGCTGGATGCGCGCTTTCTTTATCATATTATCTTTGGTATGTAGAATTTCGATTGGATAACCGTCAATTAACACGCTGATATTGGCTTCAGGTATGGTTTCTAATATTTCTATTATCAACCCGCTTAAAGTGCGCGGTCCATCGGTGGGCAACTCTACATCTAATGTTTGGTTGAGATCTTTAATATCGACGCCTCCGTCTACCAAATAGGAACCATCCTTTTGCGGAAAAATTTCATCAATATTGTCAGCTTTATCTGTGGTAAATTCGCCGACGATCTCTTCTAATAAATCTTCTAGAGTGGCTAATCCCAAGATATCTCCATATTCATCAATCACCAGTCCCATGCGTCTCTTACGCCGTTGAAATTGTAACAATTGAACATTTAGCGGAGTGCCTTCAGGAATAAAATAAGCTTCTCTGGCAACCGCAATAATGGCGTTTCTTCCTTCTTCTGGAGTGAGTTTTTCTAACTGATGTAATATTTTACGTATATGAACCACACCAATTATCGCATCTAGATTATCTCTATACAGCGGTAATCGAGTATGCTGGCTGGAGGTGAGTAAGCTTAAAATGTCTTCCCACTCATCGTTGATGTCGATGCCCACTACCTCATTGCGTGGGATCATGATGTCTTCAACTTTGACGTTTTCCAGATCGAGAATACTCAATAACATCTGCTGGTGGCGATCTGATATGAGTGATCCAGCTTCGTTCAACACGGTACGCAGTTCATCCGTACTGAGATCGATAGGTCCGCGTCCATCTTGAGTATGTCCCAATGAAATGAGTACCTTATTGGCAATCAGGTTCACAGTGTAGACGATGGGATAGAGTACAATTAAGAGTACTTTTAAAATCCCAGAGACAGCAAAAGCAAAAGGTTCAGGATTAAGCGCAGCGAGCGTTTTCGGCGCTACCTCACAAAATATAAGTACCACAAAGGTGAGCAGACCTGCACCTATGGCCACCCCTGCATCACCGTAGAGCCGTAAGGCAATCAGAGTGGTGACAGAAGAAGCAAGAATATTAGCCAGATTATTACCGATGAGAATCACACCGATCAGACGATCGGGTTTTTCCAGTAATTGCTGGGCGCGAACAGCTTTGCGGTTTTCCTGTTTGACCAGGTGCCTGAGTCGATAGCGATTCAAACTCATCATCGAAGTTTCTGAACCTGAAAAGAAGGCAGATATCGCTAATAGGAAAAGAAGAAATAAAAACAGGTAGAGTAAAGGGATTTCGTGTAACAAAAAAGGAAGAGCCTCAGTTTGGGAAGGGGTACTGTTCTACGAATAAATTATTGGGCTGTCAAGTGTTGTGCACCTGGTTTTAGCGACGCAAAATCCATTCCAACACAAATTTCGTGCCGAAATAGGCGAGCATCAAAGAGAAATAAGCGCCAAGAGTCCAACGAACGGCCACTTTCCCTCGCCAGCCGTAGCGCATATGACCCCAAATCAAAGTAGCGAATAGCACCCAGGCCAATAAGGATAAAACTGTTTTATGTGCTAAGTGCTGGGCCAAGAGATCTTCCACAAATAAGGCGCCGCTGAGTAGTGATAGACTGAGAAAGATGAATCCGGTAACAATTACTTTAAATAGCAGATTCTCCATCGATTGCAGCGGCGGCAGCGCTCGCAGCAGTGTACTGGTGGGGTTATGGTGCAGTTGTGAATTCTGAAGAGCCAACAATAACGCTTGAAGCGCTGCTAGATTGAGTAAACTATAGGCAGAGATAGACAACATAATGTGTATCCACTGCCACCCCGAAGAGGGATTTGAAATCAATTTTTCTCCTGGAAAAAAGTAGGCGAGCAAGACGGTGATGGCTGCCAGAGGAAACACAGTCACCAGCAGGCCCTCTACGCGTTCATTTTGGGATTCGATGACGACCAGTAGCGCTACAATCCAACTCACCAGTGAGGCCATATTATTTAAACTGACATTGGTGCCCATTGTGGTGAATAGGGTGGAGATGAGGCTCAATCCATGGGCAACTAGGGCGATGGTGGCGATGGTGATGATCCAACGTTTCAAGCGTTGTTCAGAAGTCCGTAGCTGGGTACCGATCAAGGCGGTACTCGCCAAATAGGCGCCTGCTGTGCTCATGGTGAGTATTGAAGAGTCCATCATCTAGATCATCATCTCATAAGTTGATTACCCCTTGAAGTCTGATTAGGGGCAGTCAACCGTTTTATTTTTGCCTATAATGAGGCCATGATTGGATCAAATCCAGGTTAAAAGAGTATATAAGTTTATGTTTGAAAGTTTGTCGGAGCGCCTTGGCTCAACGCTGAAGAATCTGCGGGGACAGGGCCGAATCACAGAACAAAACATTAAGGATGCGCTGCGCGAGGTCCGAATGGCACTCCTTGAGGCAGATGTGGCGCTCTCGGTGGTGAACGAGTTTGTTGAGAAGGTTCGTGACAAGGCGGTGGGTCAGGAAGTCCTCGGTAGTCTCACGCCAGGTCAGGCATTCATTGGCGTCGTGCAGAAGGAGCTTGAGCATGTCATGGGAGACGCCAATGAAGGACTGAACTTGCGTGCTCAGCCGCCAGTGGTGATTTTAATGGCCGGGCTACAGGGTTCTGGTAAAACCACCACGGTGGCCAAGTTGGCCCGCTTGCTTAAACAGCAGAAAAAAAGTGTTTTGGTGGCCAGTGCGGATGTGTACCGACCCGCCGCCATCGATCAGTTAGAGACCTTGGCGAAGGAAGTAGGGGTAGACTTTTTCCCCACCAGTACTGCGCAGGCGCCGGTGCGTATCGCCCATGCACTGTTAGAAGCGGCGAAAAAGCAATTTGTAGACGTGGTCATCTTGGATACTGCTGGCCGACTTCACATTGACGAACAGATGATGTCGGAAATTAAGCAGCTTCATGCGGTCGTGAAGCCCACAGAGACACTTTTTGTCGTCGATAGCATGACCGGCCAGGATGCAGCCAATACGGCGAGAGCATTCAACGATGCATTGCCTTTGACTGGAGTTGTGCTCACCAAAATTGATGGTGATGCCAGGGGCGGGGCGGCTTTATCGATTCGGGCTATCACCGGCAAACCAATTAAATTTCTTGGCGTGGGTGAAAAAGCAGATGCTTTAGAACCATTCTACCCTGATCGAATCGCTTCTCGTATCTTAGGCATGGGCGATATTCTCTCTCTCATCGAAGAGGTCGAGCGTACTTCGGATAAGAAAAAAGCTGAAAAGCTGGCAAAGAAACTACAACGAGGTAAGGGATTTAATCTAGAAGATTTTCGTGATCAGTTGGTTCAAATGCGCAGTATGGGTGGACTGACCTCGTTGATGGAGAAAATGCCTGGTATGGGTGAACTGCCTGCGCATGCGAAAAAGGATGTGGATGACTCCGAGTTGGTGAGAATGGAGGCCATTATCAATTCCATGACCCCCCAGGAGCGCATTTTTCCCAAAATGATAAAGGGTTCGAGGAAAAAACGCATTGCAACCGGCTCAGGAACCCAAGTTCAGGATGTGAATAAACTTCTTAAGCAATTTGATCAGATGCAACGAATGATGAAACGTATGAATAAGAAGGGTGCGATGAAAAAAATGCTAAGGGGCATGCCTGGTGGCGGGATGCCACCTGGTATGCCGCCGATGTAACCCATAATTGGGCGGTGCTTTTAGGAGATTGGTTATCTCTATTTCAAGGCGTATACAGTCCCAATTCACTCGTGCTTTGTTGTCCTCCACTGGCATTCACCTCATTCGGGCGGCGCACCATCGCCACTATAAAAAGATCCATCAGTCCGAAAGCCTGGCCTTATTTCTGGATGTGTCGGATCCCGCATCTCATTTTGCTATCAGTTTGCTCCCGCTGCTCATACAAGAGATCTCCTTGCCTATCTACGTTTATCTGGTACCACCACCAAAACCGGATGTGGTTAATGATGTAGTACTTTATCAACGCTATAAATTGTTGGATGTGAATTTAATGGCTGCCTATTACGGCAGATCAGACTGGTCGCTTAAAGGTCAGTTAAATAGTGCGCAGATCGCGAACTTTCATAGCGCCTTGATCGATTGTCACGATGCTGCACAGTTTTCACAGCAGGCGTTGCCATTGAGTCGAAACATGTGGCGGCAAGATGTTCATTCAGAGGGGGACGTTAGATTCGCTGCTTCGAATACAGGAGTGGCGAGCCAGTTGGAAAAAAATGGTTTATTGCAGCGACGTTTGGGCCACTATTTGGGGGCGATGATTTATTTTCGAGGGGAGTGGTTTAGTGTATTAGATCGCCTACAGCATCTGTATTTCAGGTTAAAACAATATGGTTATGTGAAGCATCAAAGCTGCCCATTAGCAGCCACTGACACGCCTTCCCTGCCAACTGTAGATAGTAATCAATTGGATTTTTTCTTCAGCTTTCGCAGTCCGTATTCCTATTTAGCCGTTTCACAAATAGAGGACTGGGCGAAGCGGTACGATTTAGCAATACGGGTTCGTCCAGTATTGCCAATGGTTATGCGTGGTGTACCACTGCCCCGAGTGAAGCAGCTATATATCATTACAGATTGCCTTCGGGAAGCCGCGTTAAAGAAAATTCCATTCGGACCATTTTGTGATCCATTGGGCAAAGGAGTCGAACGATGTTTGAAGATTTTTCCGCTTGCGGAGCAGCAACAGCTTTCATTCAAATTCATTAAAGAGATTTCGCAAGGGATTTGGAGCCAGGGATTAGATGTTTCCCATGATCGAGATTTGTCTAAGTTGGTGACGCGCGTGGGACTGGATTGGCAGCAAGCGCTAGATTTTGAAGCACAATCAGATTTAGAAGCGCAAACGGAGGCAAATGGGGCGGCGCTCAATCATGCCGGGTTATGGGGCGTGCCTTCCTTCAAATTGGGGGAGCTGGCTATTTGGGGCCAAGATCGTATCGATTTGCTAGAGACGGTGATGCGCATTTCCAAGCTGCAAAAATCTGTCGCACAGAGAGAGCCAAAATAGGTTCCCTGGCAAAAAAGTGTGAACTGGTTTTGATTTTTGTATTTTAATGTTTACCCAGAGGCATCACTGAATATAGAAAATCAATATCTTGCCGTTACGCAAAAAAGGAGAAGCATGTGATCGAAAGTCACAATAAAAACAAAACAAGTGATAGAAAGTGTCCAGAAATAGATGATTGGTCGAAAACGCAAACCGGATTTATTTATTGCTCTAGGTTTTATTGTCGTTCTTGGAGTATTGGTTTCTACGGCTGCTCAACGTATGGATTTTCTACCCAAGAGTAAAATGACCGTCTCTACGCATCCGCTTTGGCAAACCCATTTTGATTCCAGCTATAAGCGGCTAAGATAGTGCTACGTTACCCATTCTTTTGATTTGTATCTGGCTTAATTTAACATCACGATTGGCCACATTTCCTGCTATAGTTGGCCGGTTTTAAACCATCATACTACTTTAAAATATGCACGAATTGCACAGTGTTAGTCTGTTTAGATTGCGGAAGTTGAATGCGCGGTCCATTACAAAATTTAGGGGCTCGATATTACTGTTTGTCGCGCTGTTTTGTTTTATTGGGTGGCACCATTCCGTATTGGCTAAAAAAACCACCAATTTTGCCGTGGATACAAATAGGCCATGCGATGGAAATATGTCTGACTTTGAGCAAATACTTGCCGCATCGATAGAAAAATCAGATAGCTTTAGCAGAATGCTACCGATAGTCATTAAAGGGAGTGAGTGGCCGACGGGAATTGGCGACCCTTTAGAGGAGTTCACCCTGTTTGCGGTGAAAGGGGATCGACTGATACCGATTCCCTTTCAAATCGACGAATATGATGAAACGGGCCTGGTATATGTTCCAGGGGTCACGACCTATGCGCCCGCTGGACGCAATGGTTATTTAGATCGTACAGATGAGCTGATCTTTATGTATCGAGATGCAGGGGTGACCCGATTTGATAGACAGAAACATACCATTCCACGCGATGGAAAACTTTGGTTTGAATTAGAAATCAAGCTGCCACAGCAGGAAGTCAGATATGTTTATATTGTTCGTGGATCGACCTGTAGAAGCTCTGCAGATTATGTCTCGATTAAAGAGAAAGAAGTAAAATTGCAATCAACTCATTATGAAATTTCTACTGATCCGAAAAACTTATTCAATATTCACTCTGTCCACGCTAAGTGGGATGATCACGTTTCCAAGAATATTTGGGACAATTTGTACGTGAAGTTAGAATCAGGGTTCATGCATCAGAACTTTCGGGCGGCATTAGATACGGCAAACAACATCGAAGCAACAATTGTCGGAGTCGTTGACGGACCGGTGCGCGCTACCGCTCTGGTGGAGTTAACCATTAGAGTCGCAAATTTGCCCCTATTGTCGATGCAACTTAATCTGGCGCTATATGAGCAAGCGATGAAATTTCGCAGTCGATTTTCTGGAAATAGTTTCGCAGTGGCAAAATATGTTTCATTGGTTTTGCGGGATCCACAATTTCGGCTGTTTCTTGATTTTGCCAATTTGAATGGTGCTACTTTTGGGGTAGATACACTGGATTTGAAAAACGGGTTACCGGTTGTGGATGGACACATGTCGCAAACGGAAGTGTTGATGAATACGCTGCATTTACCAGGGCGATGGGTATGGTTGGATAGCGGTCAGGGTTGGGGATTCTATTTAAGTAACGTGCTACCCTTTGAAAAGGACGGATTGTTTATTCATTTTGCTCAAGGGGTGGAGTGGCAACTCTACTATCGGGATGACCTAAAAAGTCTAGAGTATCAGGAACGATTTCCGGGTGCAGGCCCACGTTTTGGGGTAATAGGTTCGGGACTGCCGCCCGTGATATTAGAATTGATCAGTGCGCTAGCCGCATTGGATTTTAGTGAACTAGAAACCATTGACGATTTGATTGACGGGATGGCAAATCTTGAAAAACATGGAAAGTTAGATGAATTGAATCGCATTATTTCTCGAGAGCTTAAAGTGTTAAAACGCAACGGTCGAGTAGTCAGCAATCACGAGTTGGTGAGTGCATTTATAAAGGATCTGGATAGGGTAGGATTAAAGGGCCTGGATCGAAAGCAACTCAACGAATTGGTGATATCAACGGCATTAACGATTCCAGATTTTACCCAATTCAATGCAGCTGAGATTTTGCTTCAATTTAGAGCAGAGGCGAAAAAGGCGGACGTTGATCTTCAGAGCTTGCAATATGCTCCGCGAGACAACACTCTTTGGATGCCTCTCTACGATAAGCGCATGGATCCGGATGCATTTTACCTAAAAACAGAACAAAACCCTCGTTTTAACACACGTATCATGCACTAGGATGTCTCACATGCTTTTCACAAGCATGGTGCTTCGCCCTCCGCCAAGCATTCGCGGGCCATTGGTGCTTTTGATCTGATCAAGGCGATCTGAGCCATTCTTCGCGAGTCGACCCCGCTATATGAAAAACAGATATGTTTAGCGAAAGAATGAGTGGCCGGCTTGAAGAAAAGTGACCCACAGGATATAAGCACTACGAGCGCTTATGACTTCACCTTATAGTCAATAGACATTTTTGTTTGAAGGGCTGCTAAGTGTGGAGTTGTTTCATTTGCAATGACATCACAGCCTCTCGAATTACTTTTTTCTGTTCTGCTGTCAGATTTAGAAACCTTGCACCCATTTTGAAGCACTGGAGCGATGAGAGTCTCTGTAAGTGCCTGACTTCCAAGATTGTTGTGACATGTACAATAGGGTGAAGAATTTCGCATCTGGATATCTCTTCTCCGCGTACAAAGGGCCATTCCTGATGTCTTTCCGAACGCAGACCAATTCCCTCCATAGAAATGTCAATGAGGTAACCTTGAAACTCACCATAGCGCTCGTCTTGTAGACAGACATTCGGTGAAAAATCTCCAAACACTGAGGTACGGTAAGAGTCTCGCCTTTGTAGACTGTAGATTGCGGAATCCAAATCTACGCGATATTGTCCATGTCCTCCAAGCGTTTCGAATTCCACTAAGCGCACAGTAAATTCGATGCTACATCCCCCCAATTTGCAGGTGATCAAACCGTGCTTTAGAGTGAGGAACTCTTTGTGCGCACGCTGGCTATTAATTTGATCTAAAGTGAGGGAATGTGTATTAGCATTGGATGCAATCACAAAGGTGGAAAAGGGTCGGTTCTTATTGGGCAACTCAAGGGTGACTAGATTACCAGCCCTGGCCAATCGTCTCAGTATTCGACTAATCTGTTCCTCTGAACGAATGGCTTCACCTTTTAGTTTACCCTGATACTGGAATGAGGGTGTAACCGTATTAATTGTCATAATATCTGCGCGGGCAAGATTTGGGTCTTACCCGATCAATCGGCAGAAATCACGCAGAGGATAGCGGGCGGGACTCTAAACTTTCACGTAATTCGCCTTTTGCGCCGTAGAGAGTCAGTCCAGCAGCATCACCGCAGAGTAATTTTCTCAGTTGGCCAAGGGCATTTTGGCTCGAATGAATAATAGCACCGTTTTGCTGATTGAGCGCTTTGCAAGATTTCGCTAACTCCTGGAGTTGATCCCATAACTTCATGGTGTTCGCGTCCTGGTTAAACTGGTGCGCGATTTTTTCTTGAATCAAATGCTGGGGTGAATCGGGTGCCAAGTCCAACAATGCGAATCGACTTAGGGTGATTTGTTCTATTTCCTGCATCAGTTGGATTTTTTCCGTGGTTAACTTTTGTAGTAATTCCAAATCTCGGGTGATCAATAGTTGGTGTTCTTGGAGCATGAGCTGGTGTATTTTATTCACTGCTTGTATTTCTATCTCCAGCAGTGAATGCATGTCGTTAGGTAGTGTATGTGTCAATGAAACACTCCTTTTATTCTTTATTGCTTGTTTCGGACAATTCCCCTTCTATTTGCAATAAACGTTCCGCGATACTGTTGTCATCAATCTTGATGGTGCCGTTTTTAACCGCCTGTTTGATTTCTGCCACTCGATTTGGATCTATTGTTTCAGTAGATTGCTCGCTGAATTGTTTCGACATGCGTTTCCCCTCTTCAGAAAGACTGAGTGTATCTTTATTATTAGTCTCAACAGCGATTTTAGATTTATCGTCGTTGTGTTTCTGACTCTGTTCTACATGCTCCGCTTTTTTGTTCAATGGGGTGGGTAGAATGACTACGTTTGGTGGGGTAATTTTATTTTCCATGGAGAAAACCCTTTCATCTTATCACCACCGACTATGGTGTCGACCGCTGCATAGACTAACTTTAAACCGATTAAATCCCTACGCTAACTGAATGAATGGCCAGATTCACCATTGTGCGGATTTTACTGAATTCTACAAGGGTAATTTTAGCGGCGATGCGATTGCTGGCTAGCGGAAACTTTTGCTATGCCCCGTTGGGTGACTTGTGCCAGGATAATTCTGTCACTTCCGACATGCTTAAATCGAACTCTATCCCCCAAGGCACCGTCACTTTGTGCGTAGCCCTTGGATTCGATTCGAATACCTTGGCGTTCATTAATGAGGCGTACGAGTTCTCCTCTTCTGACTAACTTTGGCGCGCTGACACTGGATGCCGTCACGATTTGCCCGGGTCTGACATTGTGATTGAGGGTTAAGTCCGACACTGCCTCTATGGAAGTAAAGTAGCCATTGCGGAGCCGGCTGAGATTATGGCGCTCTAAGTAAAGATCAGAGCGCTGAATTGAGCTGCCCTTGGTTAGGGAGCGATGAAAAACGACTACCTGTTGCCAGAGGTTAATCTGTGCGTTGAGATAAATTTTCCAGGGTTTTGGTGTCGTACATCGAATTTGCACAGACACTCGACCCAGATGCGTGGATCGAGGATTCAACGTGTCTATTAGGAATTCATGGTCGCAGCGATTGAGTTTTAGCCGTGGATCCAGTTCGCTGAGGGTTATTTCCAGATCCCCGACGGTATGCGCATGTAATGATGTTAAGAAAGCTTTCGCTGCTTGTTTCAATTCGCTGACGGAGTGGTATGAGTTGATCGTAGGGGTTGAGGTGTCGGCGTAAGATAACTGACTGATAACTAATAGGAATACAGCGCAGTGAAAGCGCAACAGTGAAGCTTTAACCAGGAGTGGAGCAAAATCGATTCGTGTGGCCATAGGGATCGGTGTGCATGATGTTGAATATATTCATGAGGAAGCAATTCTCACACCAGGCTATTGCTTCAGCTAGTCCGCCCGTAGCCGATAACAGCATAGTCCTTATGTAACCAGAAAACCGGTGGAAGAACCATGGTAGACGTGCTAGCTGATGTTGATCGCCGTACTAATTTAGTGGGTGAAAACCGGTTAGAGCTGTTGCTCTTTAGACTGTGTTCTCAGCAGACTTTTGCCATTAACGTCTTCAAAATACGCGAAGTCATCAATGGCCCAGAAGTAAATCGATTACCGGATGCGCATCCGAATGTTATCGGAGTGGCGCATCTGCGTGGACAGACGATTCCCATCGTAGATCTCTCTAAGGCGGTGGGTTTACCTCCAATCGAAAACGTTGAGAGCGCCTATTGCATCATCGCTGAATTTAATCAGGTGACTCAGGGGTTTTTAGTAGCTTCTGTAGAGCATATTATCAATGTGGATTGGCAGGATGTCACACCACCGCCGAAAGGAACAGGAACTGCCACCTATCTGACTGCGGTGACCACACAAGAAGATGAATTAATTGGCATCGTGGATGTTGAGCGTGTGTTGTCAGAGATTTCACCAACCGAGATAGAAGTGAACGACTCTTCAAAACATAGTGAGTCAGCTAAACCGCTACTACCGCCTTCGGTATTGGTTGTGGATGATTCTGCTGTTGCCCGTAAGCAGATCGAAAGAACTCTGGAAAAGATAGACGTACAAGTAGAATTTGCTGTGAACGGCCAAGAGGGTTTGGACAAGCTCTTGGATGTGATTGCACAAGGGGGCAGTGTCACAGAGCAATACGGTGCCGTAATATCGGATATTGAAATGCCATTTATGGACGGTTATGCGTTAACTCGAGCAATTAAGTCCCATGCGCAGATGGCGGATCTACAAATCATCATACATAGCTCCATCAGTGGCAGTTTTAATGAACGTGCCGCACTTAAAACTGGTGCAGATCAATTTATTCCGAAATTTCACCCGAAGAAGTTGGGGGCCGTGTTAAGCCATCTTATATGGGGTACACCTGAGTTGGAGGACTCATAAGCCGGTCATAACACTTACGGAAACTGACACCAACAATATGTGGATTAGAACACAATATTTTTCTGGGGTAGCGAGGCTACAGGGTTAAAATGTGAATATAAAGGGGATCATGATGCGTGTGTGTCGATAAAGAGCGTTAGTTTTGAGTACAGTAGATACTATTGAGCACCAGATAAGCGACAGTGATTTTGATCATTTTACCGAGTCTCTCGAAAAATGGTCAGGAATTGTTATTTCGCGCAGTAAAAAGTATTTGGTCGCTCATCGATTAGAAGACTTAATGGCAGAAAATGGTTGTCAGACGCTCAGACAACTAGTTGCAAAAGCCGGAGAAATCCGTCATGCGCTGCTCAGAAAGAAAATTGTTGACGCCATGACCACAAACGAAACCTCCTGGTTTCGTGATGTTTATCCTTTTGATACCCTCAAACGTAAACTATTCCGCAAGTATGAAGAGCTAAATGGTGATGCACCAATTCGCATCTGGTCTGCTGCGTGCTCCACAGGACAAGAACCCTATGGCATCAGTATTTCTTTTCAGCAGTATTTGAGTTTAGAATCCAAGCATAACTCCTCTGGCATTGAAATTATCGCAACCGATATCTCACCTACTGCATTGGCAGCGGCCCGAATGGGAGTTTATGACAATTTGTCCATGAGTCGGGGCTGCAAAGCATCCTTTCGTGAAATGTATTTTACCACTGACAAAAACAACGTGAGTACGGTGCGTCCAGAAATTAAGAGCTTTGTTAATTTCAAGCCGTTGAATCTGATGGACAGTTATCAATCCTTAGGAATATTTGATGTCATCTTTTTAAGATATGTACTGATTTATTTCTCGGATGAAGCCAAAAAGGACATTATTCACCGAATCTCGCGTCGCTTGAAACCGGGCGGCGCATTGTTCTTGGGCAGTACGGAATCGTTGGTGCGTCATTCTGACGAATTTGAAATGGTGAAGGATGGTGCGGGTCTCTATTATCAACGCAAGGAATTGCTTGCCGGTTAAGCGGACAAGCCTTGCCGTTTTTTCCTTTCCTATTTGTTTTTTATATCGCAAGACATTGTTAATTAAAGAAAAATAGAATTGGCATTGGCATTGCTATCTAAGGAAATGATGATTTCCATAGGAGCAATATACTGATGACTTTTGAGACACTCTTTGGCGTGCACGAACAGGCGCTGACGGTTTCTGCAAAACGTTTTGAATTGATTGCTGCCAATCTGGCGAATGTGGATACCCCTGGATATCGCGCGCGTGACTTAGACTTTCGTGCGGCTTTATCTGCCGCTAAGAGTTCACCGAGCGTCACCTTAAGACAATCCAATGCGAAACATCTGACCGCCTCGCAAGCCAATCAACAAGCAGGCGACGTCTATTATCGAGCCGCAACACAACCCACCCTCGACGGCAATACTGTTAATGCAGACTTAGAAAAGGTGCAATTTATGGAGAATGCACTGCGTTATCAGTTTGCTTTAGACAGAATAGATGGTGTGACTAAATCTGTGCTTTCTGCATTGAGAGGAGAATAACATGTCCTTTTTTAATAGTATGAATATTTCAGCGTCAGCCATGTCGGCACAGATGATTCGACTGAACACCGTATCCAGCAACTTGGCGAATGCGGAAACGGCAAGTTCAGATGAAGCGGGTGCATACCGTTCCAAACATCCTGTCTTTGAGACTATTTTGTCTAAAGAAAAAGGCTTTCCTACGCCTGGAATGGTGCGCGTTCGCAATATTGAAGAGAGTTCTGCGCCCCCCAGACAAGTCTATTCACCGGGCCATCCAATGGCGAACGACGCGGGCTATCTATACCTTCCGAATGTCAACAGTATTCAAGAAATGGCAGATATGATTTCTGCTTCTAGGGCCTACCAGAATAATATTGAAATTATGCAGACCTCGCGACAATTGATGCTGCGCACCATGCAGATTGGTCGCTAGTGACAACTATTATAGGAGATAGCAGATGGCGCCTATCGATAATAATCCATTAAGTTCTTTAACGTCGAGCCAGGTGGACTCGAAAACTGCAGCAGACAAAAAGAACGAAGCTTTAGGGCAAGGGGATTTCTTACAGCTACTGCTGACCCAACTCAAGAATCAAGATCCCACCAGTCCGATGGAGCAGACAGAATTTTTAACGCAGATGGCGCAGTTTAGTACGGTAGATGGTGTGCAGGGACTCCAGACCTCCATGCAAAGTTTAGTGAATACCATGAATTCGACGCAGGCACTGCAAGCTTCGTCATTAGTGGGCAAATCGGTTTTGGTGTCTGCACAATCCACTCAGTTTGACGGTAGCAAATTAATTAATGGTCAGGTGGATGTCCCTATTGGCGCCAGCGACATGAAAATAGAAATTTCGAATGCAGCAGGCCAAGTCGTGCGCACGGTGAACGTACCGCAGCTCGAGTCCGGCCCCTTTAAATTCGCTTGGGATGGTTCGAACGAAACGGGTGATCTGCAACCATCCGGTCAGTATCAATTCAAAGTGACTGCACTGGTGGGGAGCGCACGTGAGCAACTCGCGACCTCTTTATCAGCAAATGTCGATAGTGTGACTCTCGGTAAAGGTGGGCAGGGTATGACCCTAAATTTAGCCGGAGTGGGTGCACGCAGTCTCGCAGAAATACAGGAAATCGGTCAGTAATCAAGTTATTAGGAGTGAAGTATGTCATTTAACGCAGCATTGAGTGGATTAAAGTCTGCCAGTTCAGATCTAGATGTCGTGAGTAACAACGTAGCCAATGCATCTACAACGGGATTTAAAAAATCGAGAGCTGAATTTTCAGAAGTCTTTTCAGCTTCTAGCTTGGGTAGCGGTAGTCAAATTGGAAGCGGATCTAGACTTTCAAACATTTCACAGCAGTTTGCACAGGGTAACTTGATCAACACGGACAACCCACTGGACTTGGCTGTCAATGGCGATGGGTTTTTCCGTCTGCATGCAGGGGATACTATCGTCTATAGTCGTTCCGGGGCATACAGTGTGGATCGAGAAGGATATATCGTTAATAACCTTGGGTTTCAGTTGTCGGGTTTTGCCACAGATGTCACCGGTAATCTATCTGGCACGCTGGCTCCGTTACAGGTCGATACGGCAAACTTGCCACCAAGCGCCACGACTGAAGCTGAGTTGAACTTAAATATCCCAGCAAACGATGAAGTGCCGCCCGTGGCTGGTGGCATTGTGCCAACGAATAGCAATACCTATAACGATGCTACCTCTTTGACGGTGTATGACTCTTTGGGCAATCCGCACAACATGACCGTCTATTTTGCTAAAGATACTGTCTCCAACACTTGGAATTACAACTTGGAGCTGGACGGTACCTCTACAAACAATGTCACCATCAATGGTGGTGCTGCTGGTGCCGCCGGTCAGATCAGTTTTGATAGCAATGGCTTGGCCCTGGGAGGAGTGGCAACTTCAGCGATTCCAATAACTGTGGATTTGGACGGTGTTGAGCAGGAAGTGAGTGGCAACCCCACTGCCGTGAGTGGGGCGACTTCTCCCTTAAGCTTTGACTTAGATTTATCTCGCTTAACTCAATATGGTAATCCGTTTAGCGTAAATGGATTAATACAAGATGGATTTGCCTCTGCCCGTTTCGTCGGCTTGGATGTAGAAAACAATGGCATGGTGGTGTCTCGTTTCTCAAATGGACAGTCCAGCATTTTGGGACAAGTGGCTTTAGCCAATTTTAGTAATCCTCAGGCGTTAGAGAATTTTGGCGAAACCTCTTGGACCGAAACCTTGACTTCAGGTGCGGCTCAGGTGGGTGCGCCCGGGTCTGCCAGTCTAGGACTACTGTCGTCAGGAACCTTGGAAGAATCTAACGTAGATATGACATCTGAATTGGTGCGTATGATTACCGCACAGCGAAACTTCCAGGCCAATGCGCAGGTGATTCGGACCACGGACCAAGTGACTCAGACCATTATTAATATCCGCTAAGTATAGGAGTTGATCGATGGATCGTATGGTATTTACTTCAATGACAGGTGCGATGCAGGCTTTTAAGGCGCAGTCGTTGCACGCGAACAACTTGGCGAATTCCAATACCACTGGTTTCAAAGCGGATTTACAGGCGTTTCGTTCTGCTGTTATTGAGGGGCCAGGATTCCCAACCCGTAATACAGCAGTGATGCAGTCCGCGGGCACGGATTTTAGGAGCGGCCCATTGCGAACTACTGGCCGTGACTTGGACATGGCCATAGAAGGTGATGGCTGGTTTGTCGTAGAGAATGGCCAAGGTCAAGAAGCACTCACGCGTGCTGGTAACTTTCATTTGGATCCGTTTGGCGTGATACGCACTGCTTCGGGCGAAGCGCTCATAGGCAATGGTGGGCCGATTGCGATTCCACCTGCAGAAAGCATGTCCATTGCACATGATGGCACCATTTCAATCAAGCCGTTGGGATCCGGCCCAGATACATCGGTAGTGTTAGACAGAATCAAACTGGTTAATCCACCAATGAACCAGTTACGTAAAGATGAGAACGGTTTGGTTTCAATGGCGGATACAAATGAATATGTGCCCGATTCTAATGTGCGCATTGCACAAGGCATGGTAGAAATGAGCAACGTGCAGGCCGTTGAGTCAATGGTAAATATGATTGCTATGCAACGACATTTTGAGATGCAGATAAAAGCAATGGATAACGCGGAAGAACTGGATAGATCCAGTACAGCACTGATGAGATTCAGTTAGTGTATGGTACAGCATTAGAAGGACGATGAAATGCAACAGGCACTTTTTATAGCGAAGACAGGATTAGAAGCACAACAAAATCGGTTAGGGGTAATTTCCAATAACCTAGCGAACGTCAACACAAGTGGCTTTAAACGAGATCGGGTCGTATTTGAAGATCTGATTTATCAGAACTTGCGCCAAGTGGGCGCGAATTCTTCACAGGATACTTTATTACCCTCTGGTACCCAACTGGGCACGGGCGTACGGACCGTTGCCACAGAGAAGTTGTTTTCCCAAGGAGGTATGATCCAAACAAACAATAACCTCGATTTAGCCATACAGGGCCGTGGTTTTTTTCAAGTTCTGATGCCAAATGGGGATTTGACTTACACCCGTGATGGTACGTTTCAGATCAATTCTTCTGGCGAGTTGGTGACGGCGAGTGGATATCTCGTTCAGCCGACCATCACTGTTCCCAATAATGCCACTTCGGTTACCGTTGGTGTGGATGGGGTAGTGACAGCAGTTGCTGGTGGTGATCCAACACCGCAAACCTTGGGCACCATGTTACTCGCCGATTTTGTTAATCCTGCTGGCTTGCAGCAAGTGGGTCAGAATTTATTTAAGGAATCCCCGTCAAGTGGTGCCGCGCAAACCGGAACACCGGGTTCGACCGGATATGGATCGTTAGCACAGGGTACGTTGGAAACTTCGAATGTCAATGTCGTGGAAGAGCTTGTCAGCATGATTGAAGCACAACGGGCGTATGAGATGAATTCCAAAGCGATAGAGACAGCGGACTCCATGTTACAGTTTGTGAATCAAACTTTATAAGTGAATGAATATGAATAATCGTATTTGCTTTGTTTTAATGGTTGCTTTATTGCTCCCGGCGTGTGCACAAAAGATAGAGTTGCCCATTGAAGATTTTTCACCATCTAGCCCCGAACAGGTGACTGCAATGAGCATCAATCATGGTGCCATCTATCAGTCGGTTTCGGCACGCACCTGGTTTGAAGACAAAAAAGCTCGCCGTGTTGGGGACTTAATCACTATCGTCTTCAATGAACAGACAGATGCTTCTAAAACAGCGAGTACAAGTGCCTCTAAAGATTCATTTACAAGCATGGCCAATCCCACCATTTTCGGTAGTAGCCTGCAGTTTAATGTTCCTGGTGTTGTGCCTCTACAAACAAACATTGGCAATAATCTGCAGACAAGTATTGATACCTCAGCGGATTTTGCAGGTAGTGGGAGCAGCAGTCAAAGTAATAGTCTTTCTGGAAGTGTGACAGTGACCGTGTCCGAGGTGCTCGGGAATGGAAATCTCCGAGTACGAGGCGAGAAAAGAGTACGCTTAAATCAAGGAACCGAATTGGTTCAAGTTTCCGGAATTGTGCGGCCGCAAGATATCAGAACAGATAACAGTGTGTTATCGAGTCAAATTGCTGATGCACACATAAATTATAAAGGCCAAGGTATTATCGCAGATGTCAACACGAACGGCTGGTTCGGCCGCATCTTTATGAGTAAATATTGGCCATTTTAATAGAGACGAGAAAAATATGACTAAACATATGACCTATGTCTTTTCCATAGTATTGGTCTTGACAAGCCAAGTCGCTACCGCGGAACGCATTAAGGATATCGCGAGTATTGCCGGCGTCAGAACCAACCAATTGGTGGGCTACGGATTAGTAGTGGGCTTGGATGGAACTGGTGATCAGACCACGCAGACACCTTTCACGACTCAAAGTTTGATCAGTATGTTGAATCAATTCGGTGTGTCGATTCCTGCGGGCACCAATTTGCAGTTGAAGAATATCGCGGCGGTGTCATTGCATTCAGAGTTACCACCTTTTGCCAAGCCTGGACAGAAAATCGATGTCACTATTTCTTCCATCGGGAATGCCAAAAGTCTTCGTGGAGGCAGCTTGTTGATGGCGCCATTAAGAGGGGCGGATGGAGAAATTTATGCTGTTGCACAAGGCAACTTAGTGGTCAGTGGTTTCGGTGGGGCAGGGGAAGATGGATCAAAAATCACTGTGAATGTACCTAGTGTCGGTAGAATTCCAGCGGGCGCCACTGTGGAGCGGGGTATTCCCACCAATTTTGCGACCACCGAAGCGCTCTACTTCAATTTAAACAACCCGGATTTTACCACTGCACATCGCATGGCAGATACCATCAATAGTATGGTGGGTGAAGGCATGGCTTCAGCGATGGATGGATCAACGGTGAGGGTGCGTGCACCAGTGGGGACGCCTGAACGCATCGCCTATGTATCGCTATTAGAAAACCTGACTCTGGAACCAGGCAGTGCCGCCGCAAAAGTTATCATTAACTCCAGGACCGGTACTGTGGTCATTGGTCAGAACGTACGAGTCACGCCAGCAGCAGTGACTCACGGTAATCTTACGGTAACTATTGGTGAAGATTTAGCAGTCAGTCAACCACAACCCTTGGCTACCGGTGAAACGGTGGTAACCACTTCTTCAGCAGTGGAAATTACCCAAGAAACCAACCGCATGTTTCTTTTTGATCATAGTGTCTCGTTAGGTGAAATTGTGCAGTCTATTAATGAGGTGGGGGCGGCGCCGGGCGATCTGGTCGCCATATTAGAGGCGCTACGTGAGGTTGGCGCACTTCGTGCTCAACTCATAGTATTGTAGTGGTGAAAGGTATCTGTGAATAGCTCTGTCTCAGCATCTGAAGCTTATTTCGATCTTGCAAGTCTGGCACGTTTAGAAGGTCGTGCTAAACAAAGTGGTCAAAAAGCACTTAAAGAAGCAGCGCAGCAGTTTGAATCTCTTTTTATTCAAATGATGCTTAAAAGTATGCGCGACGCCACTATCAAGAGCGATCTTTTCTCTAGTGATCAATTAGATACCTACAATGAAATGTATGATCAACAGATTTCACTGCATTTATCTAAGCGAGGAAGTTTTGGTCTAGCAGACATGATGGTGCGTCAGCTCGGATACAATCAACAGACCGAAGACCCCCAAGTAGATGTGGATGTGGAAGACGGCATGACCTTGCCGCAGGCGGGCGAAGTGTTGCCTTCAATCTATCCCTTGAGATCTTTTTCTACCTCTTCGCAACTCCAGGTCGCGCAACAGGATATGAAGTTGGCGCTAGATAAAAGTCTATTTGAAGGGCCACAATCTTTTGTCAAAACCTTACAGCCCTATGCGGCGGATGCAGCCGATGCGCTTGGTATTCATCCTAGATTTATTGTTGCTCAGGCAGCGTTGGAATCAGGATGGGGAGAATCGATGATTCATAAGGCTAATGGACAACCCAGCTACAATTTGTTTGGGATTAAAGCTGCGCATGGCTGGCGTGGGGAAAAGGCAATAAAAGAAACCGTTGAGTATGAACAGGGCGTGGCAATCAAAAAACAAGAAGCTTTTCGGGCTTATCAAAATCTGGAAGCAGGTATGCAAGACTATGTTGCTTTTCTTTCAACCTCTCCCAGGTATCAAGAAGTATTAGCAAGCGGTGACGATGCACAGGCGTTTGTGTCGGCCATGCAACAGAGTGGCTATGCCACTGATCCTCAGTATGCTAATAAATTACTCAACGTATTAGAGAGTGATTTGATTCATTCAGTGATTAGAGAATAGGCTGAATAGATAGGAAACCATTATGGCAGGGGCGAGTATTTCAGGTATCGGTTTAACAGGGCTGTTGTCCTATCAACAGGCGATAGCAACCACTGGGCATAATATTTCTAACTCCGGTACGGAAGGTTATTCTCGGCAACGGGTAGAGTTTTCCTCCAATGATGCAGAATTTAACGGACTTGGCTTTTCCGGACGGGGTGTCCAGGTGGCCGATATCAGTCGTGTTTTCGACAGTTTTACTATCCAGCAAATTCGTGCCTATACCTCTAGCAGTGAACAGTTTTCATCCTATAGTCGTTTAGCGCAGCAGATTGATCCCATTTTGTCGGATCCAGAAAACAATATTAATGCACATATACAGCGTTTTTTTGATTCTTTAAGTGCATTGGCAGCAGAGCCAGCATCTATCCCATTGCGAAATCAAGTCATGAGTGAAGGGCGCGCATTGACTGAACGTTTCAATGATGTGACTGAGAGATTGAATGCGATCCGTAATGATCTCAATCAACAGACGGAATCTCTGGTGCGAGATATCAATGGCATAACGAAACAGATAGCAGACGCAAACCGATCTGTGGTTGAAGGCATATCAATCGGTGGAAATCGTGAGCCTAATGATATTATTGATCAGCGTGATAGATTGCTTAAGGATCTGTCTGCCTTGGTGGATATTCAGGTGGTCGAGTTAAACGATGGTATGGTCAATGTTTTTTTGAGTAACGGTGCACCACTTGTGGTGGCGGGAGAAAATAAGTCTTTGGGCACTCAGCTGAGCACCTTAGATACTCGTAATCTAGATGTGGTGTTGACCAATCCTGGTGGCAATACAGTGATCACGGACAGGATAAACAGTGGGCAATTGGGTGGCCTATTGCGCTTTAGAGAAGAGGTATTGGATACCGCTGTGCATCAGGTGGGATTGATAGCACAAGGGGTCGCGCAAACTTTTAATACTACCCACCAATTTGGTATGGATATAAACGGAAATCTAGGTGCTGATCTCTTTGTGGCGCCGACGGTAGAGGTTATCAATGCCTCTGATAACGCAGGGGGGTTAGGTGCAAGCGTTTCCGTTAGCGATACTTCACAATTAGAAGCCAGTGCCTACCAGCTATTCTACGATGGTACTGATTTTCAAATCACCAGATTAAGTGATGGTACGACTACCAATTTGGGTGCTGGTCCTGCTCCGTTCAATGTCACCGTCGATGGGTTAGATATTTCTATTACGGCCAGTACGCCAGTACAAGCGGGTGATCGCGTGACTTTGTCTGCTACGCGTAATGCTGGTGCGGAGATCGCGTTAGCGTTTTCTAATTCTGCTCGCTTAGCAACCGCGGCACCGACCCGCACTCAGGCCGCCACTGGAAATTTGGGTGAAGCCGTAATTAGTGCGTCTGAGATTATTGATCCCACTGATACGAATCTACTCGATACGATCCGTATTCAATTTAACGATCCGGCAACGACATACGACGTGATAGACGTTGGCACGGGAACGACGATTTCTGCCGGTGTACTCTATGTAGACGGTCAAGATATCACCATTAATGGTTCACGGTTTCAAATCAGTGGACAGCCGGTGGCTGGAGATCAGTTTACCTTAGAGCGCAATCTCACCAGCGTCGGTGATGGTCGAAATGCGCTACGACTTTTTGATATCAAGAATCAAACACCCATGCTGAATGGTACGACTAGTCTGCAACAAGCGTACACCATTGGTGTGTCTAACGTGGGGATCCAGGCGAGACAAGCAGAAATTGGAGAGGCCGCACAAACGGCTCTATTAGATCAAGCCGTTAGAACGAGAGAGTCCCTGTCAGGCGTGAATTTGGACGAAGAAGCAGCAAACTTGTTGAGGTATCAACAACTCTATTCAGCTATGGCACAGGTGATTTCGGTAGCCGATTCATTATTCAATACTGTATTGGGTATCGTAAATAATTAGGGGGAGGCATGCGGGTATCAAACTTTTTGTTAGCCAATTCCGGTGTGCAAAATATTCTCAAACAACAAGCAGAAGTGCTGACCACACAAGATCAAATTTCATCTGGTAAAAGGGTGTCAAGAGCACAAGATGATCCTGCAGGCATGAAGAAAATTCTAGATCTAGAGTCGGTGTCCGCAACGAATGATCAGTATAACAAAAATATCGATACGGCCACCAACCAACTATTTCAAGAAGAATACATACTAGACTCAATGACAAACTTGCTTCAACGTGCACGGGATCTGTCTATTGCAGCGGGTAATGCAGGATTAAACGCCGACGGACGTTCTGCCATCCGCTTT
The DNA here is from genome assembly GCA_002432655.1 of Thiotrichaceae bacterium UBA5859. GTDB lineage: Bacteria > Pseudomonadota > Gammaproteobacteria > UBA5859 > UBA5859 > UBA5859. Next base: position 64,391 of record DJFZ01000024.1, read on the forward strand.
GAAGTAGAACAGTTGTTATCCGGGCTGTTGGATTTAACCAATTCAGTGGATGGCAATGGCCATTACATGTTTTCCGGTTATGCCACAGGAACCAAACCTTTTTCCATTACCAACGGTGCCGTGAACTATGCGGGCGATCAGGGGCAGCGACAAGTTCAAATCGGCACGGGCTTGTCGTTACCTATTAGCGATTCTGGTTATGCGGTTTTTCTCACGCCTAAAAATGGTAACGGGACTTTCGTTACAGCTGCAGCTGCTGGCAATTCTGGGAATGGGGTTGTCACTCAAGGCAGTGTTGTGGACAGCGCCGCATTGACTGGGGACAGTTATGAGATACGTTTTACTGCTGTAGATACCTACGACGTGGTCAATGTGACAACTGGTGCAACTATATTAGCTGCGCAATCCTTTACACCGGACCAATCCATCTCCTTCGACGGACTTCAAGTGGAGATCTTAGGACAACCACAAACCAGTGATGTGTTTGAACTCGATCCGAGCCAAAGCCAGTCGCCGCTAGAAACTTTGGTGAATTTTATCAGCACCCTAAGTGCCACTCAGTCCACTGATGCTGAAAAAGCAGATTACCAAATCGGACTTGGGCGAGCGCTGACAGATATTGATAGTGCAATGAGTCAAATATCTGATGTTCGCGCACAGATAGGTAGCCGCCTTAATTTCCTGGAGGTACAAAAAGATACTAACATCCAGGCCAATATTCAGATCGAAACGACTTTGAGTACGGTACGCGATCTCGATTTGACAGAAGCCATTAGCCGTTTGAGTCTACAGACTGCTACCTTGCAGGCCGCACAGCAAGCATATATTCGTACCACATCACTTACTTTGTTCAATTTTCTCCAATAGGTCGCTAAGGCGTCCAATCGCAAAAAGAATCAACTGATTGGTTTTGGATTGGTGTCCCGAGAACATTGATAAAGCTTTTCAGATTTACTGCCGATAACCCGGATCGGAGGCGGTAAATATAGGGATGGTCCCTGTATATCCGCGCGAAGAAGCGATGGATTATCCAGGATCCATTGCGGAGGACATCCCATGTCTTTGGTGATCAATACCAATATTGCGTCTCTGACGGCGCAGCGTAACCTGAACGGTTCGCAAAGTTCCTTACAAGTTTCCCTGCAACGCCTTTCATCTGGTTTGCGTATCAATAGCGCAAAAGATGATGCTGCGGGTATGGCTATCTCCAACCGCATGACGGCGCAGATTCGTGGTTTGAATCAGGCATCTCGAAATGCCAACGATGGTATATCGCTATCGCAAACTGCTGAAGGTGCGATGCAGGAAATGACCAACATTCTGCAACGTGTTCGTGAGTTAGCGATTCAATCCGCCAACTCTTCGAATTCTGCCAGTGACCGCTCATCATTGCAGTCAGAGGTTAATCAGCTCAAGTCCGAGTTAACCCGGGTGGCCAATACGACCACATTTAACGGTCAAAAACTGTTGGATGGATCGCTGACCAACGCCAGCTTCCAAATTGGTTCAGAAGCCAATCAGACCATATCTGTTTCGATTTCTGACGTGCGTTCAACTGCTTTAGGTAGTAACACGGTCACCACCGATAACACCACCAACGGTCTCGCAGTTGCCACCAGTACCACACGCGTGCAATATGATGGTGCTGAAGTGGGTGCAGCGCAACAGCTAGCCGCGTACGGCGCAGCCCTCAATGGCCTGACGGGTGAAACCTTAACTGTGAAGGACGCAGATGGCAGCACCGTGAGCACCGCCACGGTCTCGGCTGGCGAACAAGCAAGCGCAACAGCGACCGATTTGAATGCCATTGATGGCGTCACAGCCACAGCGTACAATGAGTTAAAACTACTCACCTGGACAGCGGACGCTGATGCCGGCGACTCTGGTGACTCAGTTACTTTTACGGTCAATTCGGGTGCAGCATCATCCGCATTAGTGTTGAGCGGCGTCACAGCTACCAGTACTGAATCACAAATATTCTCTGCATTGCGCGATGCGATAAACGCTGACTCTACTCTGAGTGGGGCTGGATTAGTGGCTTCCATTGATGGCAGCAGTGATTTGGTGTTGCGCAACAGTGATGGTGATGATATCGCGGTAGCGGTTGCTACAGCAGATACCACTGGTACCAACGATGCTGGTTTTACTGCTCAAGGATTGGATGGTGCTACCACTATTACGGCGACTGCTAACACGGCTACGGATACTGTGCAATCTAGTGGTATTCTCAATATTTATCTCGCCGCTGGTTATACCATAGAGTCTTCGGCCGCGAATCAACTGTTCACAGAGGCAGCGAATACAGTAGTTACTGTGGATGAATCTAACGTAGCAATCGCAGACGTCACCGACAGCACAAGTAATGCTGCGAATTTTGGTAACCGAGTGGCTGCTCAAGTATTGACGATTGTGGGTCCAAACGGTTCGGGTACCGCTACCATTGGCGTGAATTCAACGGCGGCTGCCGTCGCCAATGCGGTCAATGCGGAGTCTTCCACCACTGGCGTGACCGCAGAAGCCACAACCAGCGCGAGCTTAGGTAGTTTGAGTGCCGATGGTACGGTGACTTTTAGTCTATTCGGGAGTAACACCACCGCTGCTAACATTAGCGCCACGGTGACTACTGGGGACTTAACCTCGTTAGCCAAAGCTATTAACGACCAAACGGGTACCACCGGTGTTACTGCGACGCTGACAGGCAGTAATAATGGAATTTCACTGGCATTGACTACCGGTGAGAATATTCAAATAACGGACTTCACACACAGTGCCGCAGCCGGTCCTTCCAGCTCAGATATTGACGGCACAGAAACCTCAATGACTGTGACGGGCGGAGGCGGCTCTGCTGTGACTCTGTACGATGGCGGTAATCTACGTGGCGATCAGGATTCCACCGTAGTAGGTGGCACCGTGACCTTCCGTAGCTCAGGAAGCTTCAATATCACTTCGGATGCCTCTTCCACTATCTCTGGTGGTAACGTCACCGTATTTGATGTGGATACAGGCGAAGCGAATACCAGTACTTTGTCTGCGATCGATAACGTAGATATTAGTAATCAGACTGGTGCCAATGACGCTATTTCAGTCGTAGACGGGGCGCTGAGTCAGATTGACGAAATTCGCAGTAGCTTAGGTGCGATTCAGAATCGATTTGAAACCACCATTTCAAATTTGAATACGATTTCTGAAAATCTATCCGCAGCGCGTTCGCGAATAATGGATACTGACTTTGCTTTAGAAACCGCTTCGTTAACACGAGCGCAGATCGCGCAACAAGCGGGTATCGCTATGTTAAGTCAGGCGAATTCATTGCCACAGTTGGTGTTGAGTCTTCTTCAGTAATGAATAGACTTTATCACTAAGATAGTGCGACATGACTCCGTTCAATATTGACACTATCGACAAATGCAATAGGTTAAAGCGGGGTGGGCTTGACCACCCCGCGGCAACCGATGCAGAAGAAGGTAAAGTAACATGGCTAGTGACATAAATTCAGTGCGCGCTCTAGTCAGCCCACAAACCTTGGGCGCCACCATGTCAGAGAAATCGCCGGTGAGTCCGGTTGAACCCACGCGAGAAGTATCGCAGAGGCGGTTTGCCGATGGCGGCAATCCATTGCCGCAGGAAGACAGTCCTCGCAACGCCGAGCAAGTGAAAGAGCTAGAGCGTGCGGTGGCGAGCGCAAATCAAAGATTTCAGATGCATCAACGCTCCTTACATTTCAAAGTGGATGACTCTAGTAACCATTTGGTGATAGAAGTCATTGATAAAGAAACAGAAGAAGTTGTGCGGCAGATCCCCTCTGAGGAGTTTTTGGAGTTATCCAAGCGTATGGAAGAGATGCAAGACCTCTTTTTTATGGTGGATGAGCAGGTCTAAAGAGGGCAGGCATAGTTTTTGCGCGCTCAATAGGCGGTAGTTAAGTTAGGGGAGATAGTATGCCATCGGTTTCCGTTACCGGCATTGGCTCTGGAATAGATATCGAAAGTCTGGTGACAGAGCTTGTAGGTGCGCAACGTCAGCCCACTGAAAATAGGTTCGATCTGAAAGAGGCGGAATATCAAGCGAAGCTGTCTGCCGTCGGATCTTTAAAAAGTGCTCTCTCCAAATTTCAGTCTGGTTTATCTGGATTAAACTCAGTCAGCAGTTTTCTAAAACGCAGCTCTACAGTTAGTGATAGTACGATTCTTTCGGCAAGTACCACGACTATTGCTGAACCTGGTGACTATGAAATCACCGTCAGCTCACTAGCGAAAGCACATAGTCTCTCTAGCCAGTCCTACAATTCGATATCTGATACTGTTGGAGAAGGCACCTTAACGATTCGATTTGGCACCACCGTTTATGATGTGGATACAGACACCTATACAAGTTTTACCCAGAACGCAGAACAAAGTACTGCAACTATTACGATAGGATCGGGCGACAATACCCTACAAGGTGTACGCGATGCGATCAATAAGGCAGATGCGGGTGTCTCTGCTAGTATTGTTTATGATGGTACAGGGTATCGATTGATGCTGCGATCGGAGAGCGGTGTCAAACAGAGCATGGAAGTTACAGTTGATGATTCAGACGCTAATGACTTAGATGCCAGTGGTTTGTCTGTCCTAGCCTTCAATAGTAGTGCAACAAACATGACTGAAAACGTGGCAGCTGCGGATGCCGCGTTAAGTATCAATGGACTGGCAATTACCAGTGCCAGCAACACCTTGACTGAAGCGATCAAGGGCGTGACTTTGTCACTAACTAAGGCCGATGCCACCAATCCAGTATCGCTGTCAATTGCCCACGATGTCGATGCCGTACAAGCATCTATAGAAGGGTTTGCGGAATCCTATAATGAGTTATTGCAAACGGTGGATCAATTGTCTAGTTACAGTGCGGAAACGCAATCTGCCGGTCTATTGATAGGTGATCCCATCCTACGAGGAATTGAAAATACTATTCGTACGGATATCAATCAGTTGTTATCGAGTTATACAACTAGTTATACTTCCTTGAATGATATAGGTATGTCGACTCAGGCCGATGGAAGTGTCAAATTAGACAGTGAAAAATTGACTGAGTCGTTAGCGGCAGATTTTGACGGGGTTGCGCAACTGTTCGCCGCTATGGCGACTGCTACAAATAATAATGTCAGTTTCATCGGTGCCACTGACAATACAGAGGTGGGAAATTACAGCGTCGAGGTGACGCAGCTTGCCACCCGAAGTCAGTACACCGGGGATGCCATATCTGGCTACGCAGGTACCATCACCATTGATGCCGATAATGATACCTTTGCCATCTCTGTAGACGGCACTCAGTCTGCGCAATTGACCTTGACCCATGGCAGTTATTCAGGCGCGACCCTGGCCTCTGCGTTACAAAGTTTGATCAATGGTGATAGTAATTTGAAGGAGGTTGGCGCCAAGGTCACAATCTCTTTTGATACCGATCATTTTGTTCTCACTTCAGATAGATTCGGTGCTAAATCTTCGGTGACTATTTCGAATATTGATACTAATTTTGAGGCGCAACTGGGGCTGGCGGAGAAATCGGGAAGCTCGGCTGTAGATGTGCAAGGGTCTATAGGTGGTGTAGTCGCTACTGGAAACGGCCAACAACTGATTGGCGCAGGCAAAGCCAGCGGGCTCACGCTGTTAATTAGTGGTTCCACCACTGGGAACTTAGGTGGCGTATCTTTTGTGAAGGGTGTGGCTTCCCGTTTATCCACCTCCTTGGATAATATTTTGGCGGCTTCTGCGAGCTTGGCAGCCAAAGAAAGTGGCTTAGAGAGCAATTTGAAAGATTTAGAAACAGAACGGGATAAACTCAACTCTCGTATGAATGCATTGGAAACCAGATTGCGAACTCAGTTTGCCGTCATGGATGCATTTGTCGCTGAAATGAAAAGTACGGGAGATTTTCTTTCACAACAGCTTGCTTCCTTAGCGGAGTTATCTAAACCGAGAAAGAGCTAGGGCGCAAATATTATGACCAGTCAAAGCGAGTTAATGCAGCAATATTTATCCAGTTTATCAACCTTAATAGATGCTCTGGAGACAGAACAAATAGATACATTTCTGGATCAAATCGTCACTCATAACAAATTCAAGTTGGATTTGTTGCACAAACCGCTGTCGTTCGTGGAAGATACTGGATCCTGGCAGTTGTGGCTGCAATCAGCGGTGACATTGAATAAAAAACTCATCTCGTTAGTAGAGGCTCGCCAGCGCGGTTTGGCCGAACAACTACAGTCGATGAAGAGTCACCATCAGGCGACACGGAGCTATCTACAGTATCAGACGCCTGAATCAACTGGAGCTTAAGAATTTTCATTTTGTTAACGATAATATGCCATAGAACTCAAAAAAAATATTGTGTATTCACTACCCCCCAAGGAATACTAGATGTCTAAATCAAATCCAAACCAGGCGAGTGCCTATCGCGATCAGACACTTCGCAGTGAAATTGATGGAGCCGATGCCCATCGCTTGATACAGATGCTATTAGAAGGTGCATTGGAAAAAATCGTGCGGGCCAAACACTATATTGTGAAAAAAGATCTGGCGGAAAAGGGTCGCCATATCGCCTGGGCAATGGATATAGTGGATGGATTGAAAATTAGCTTGGATGCCGAACAGGGTGACGAGAAATTAGTACAAAATTTGGAAGATTTATATAATTATGTCAACCATCTGCTGTTACAAGCCAGTGCCACATTAGAAGTTCGTTATCTCGATCAAGCCGCGCAAATTTTGACAGAAATCAAGGCTGGTTGGGATGCTATTAATCATCAAGTGACTGCGCCCCAGGTATCTGAGTGCGTAATGGAAGAGGCCCGTACTTTTGCCGAGAAAGCCTAGGATCTGAACGAGATCTGCGTGCCTCAACTCATTAATCGACTCTAACTGCGCAACTTGATGCTTTCATACATTTGCCGTGACACTCCGTCACAGATCGCCTAACTTATTGAGTTAGGTAACTTATTGATCACCTCTATAAAACGTTTGATTAGTTAAAAACGACAAATTTATGACGTTTATGCCTTTCTTAGGGGTACAACTTGAGTTACCCTTACAGATATTAAAAATAATCCACTGTCAAAACTCGGTGGTAAAGCAATTTGAAATAGAGAACGACGGAGCCCAGAACGATGTTGTCAGATCCGAGGCTATTGGTGATTGAAGATGACGCCGAGCGTCGTCAATATTTGAGCACCCTGCTGGAATTTATTGATTATCCTTTTTTAATTTCGGACGGTGAAAAATGGCGTGAAGTAGCAGAACAAGCGCCTGGTGAAATTACCGCCATATTAGTCGGGCGATTTGAGGGGTTAGACAGTCTCGAACCACTGGTTAAGTCGTTGAAGACCTGGAGCCAAGACGTCCCGGTGCTACTTTGTTACGATTCTGAGCACCGCGAACAGGTACATAAGGTTTCTGGCGGTGACGTTTTCGGCAATATAGAAAATCCTATTCGCTATAATACGTTGCAAGAGTTGCTAAATCGCGCGGCTCTATTTTATGAAGGTCGAAAAAGTGAGGAGTCCGCGGGGGGATCTATTACCTTGTTTCGCAGCCTAGTAGGTAATAGTCGTGCGGTGAAGCAGGTTCGTCGCTTAATGGAGCAGGTGGCGGGATCGGATGCCAATGTACTCATTTTAGGTGAGTCTGGAACCGGGAAAGAGGTGGTGGCTAGAAATCTCCACTACTATTCACCCAGACGGGACAAACCTTTTGTGCCCATCAATTGTGGTGCTATCCCACCAGAGTTATTGGAAAGTGAACTTTTCGGTCATGAAAAGGGCGCGTTTACCGGTGCCATTACGGCCCGTCAGGGGCGATTTGAGTTAGCCGCTGGTGGTACGCTCTTCTTAGACGAGATTGGCGATATGCCAATGAATATGCAGGTGAAGTTATTACGAGTGTTGCAAGAACGCCAATTTGAACGGGTCGGTGGCGCGAAGACCATCAAAGCTGATGTACGAGTGATCTCTGCGACGCATCGTAATTTAGAGGAGGCCATAGAGAAGGGTGACTTTAGGGAAGACCTATTCTACCGTTTAAATGTTTTTCCCATTGAGATGCCGGCGCTCCGGGATCGAAAGGAAGATATCCCGCTGTTAATAAATGAACTGATCACCAGGCTGGAGAAAGAAAATCGCGGTTCCACCCGTCTCACCCAGGCCGCTTCTATGGCATTAATGCAATACGCCTGGCCGGGTAATGTTCGTGAGCTGGCTAATCTAATAGAAAGATTGACCATTCTTTGTCCCTATCAAGTCGTGGATGTGCACGATTTACCGGAAAAATTTAAAGCCAACATTGGTGATATCGAGTCGATCGCGCATGATGACGTCATGCCTCCCGAAGACATTACGACAAAAATAGTGTCGCAGCGCTTACCGCGAGAGGGCATCGATTTAAAAGAACACCTGGCAAACTTGGAATATAACTTAATACGTCAGGCGTTGGATGAATCCGATGGCGTTGTGGCCCATGCTGCCAATAAGCTCAAGATGCGCCGTACCACCTTAGTGGAAAAAATTAGAAAATATGGATTACAGCGTCAGGATATTTCGGCAAGAATTTGACGCACAAAAAATCAGGTCTTATAACTACTTGAATTAAAAGGCCATATAGCCTTAGGCACTGTTATTGCTTTTCCCGAATAGGTCGCAGTGACGCGACAGTACATTCGAGATTTGGGAAATCATGCAGCCTAAGAAATCTGCCGCACGCACAGACGTAGAGAGTGCTTTAGCCAGCTTCAACCAATTATCTAATGAGCTCATTGATAGTTATTCCGCATTGGAAAACCAAGTGGCGCATCTATCGCAGTCTCTGGCTACTGAACAACAACAAAAAGAAGAGGCACTGTTATCACGATTACAGGTCGCTGAGCAATTGGAAGGCCTGCTGACGCTGCTGCCTGCCGGGGTGTTGGTACTCAATTCCCAAGGCGTGATTGAACGCAGTAATCCCGCCGCAGAAGAATTGCTGCAGCTATCACTAACCGGTAGACGCTGGACAGATGTGATTGAACGCTGTTTACAATCCTGCCAGATAGATGGTCATGAGATCGCCACGCAACAAGGGCGCTTTATTCAGATTGATACGCGCTCCTTAAAAGATGGCGTGGGTCAACTTATCTTACTCACCGATCTCACTGAAACCCGCCAGTTACAGGAAAGGCTGAGCCAGACGAAAAGACTTTCCGCCATGGGTGAGATGACAGCCGCCCTCGCACATCAAATTAGAACCCCGGTATCTGCGGCATTACTGTATGCCAGCCATCTTTGTCACAACAATCTGGGAATAGAAAAAAAGACCCGATTCGCTAATAAGTTGTTAACGCAACTTAGGCACTTGGAGCACCTGGTAGGGGACATGCTGTTGTTCGCTAAGGGGGATACATTGCAGGTGATGCAAGTACCAGTAGAAGAGTTGTTGCAGCAAATAACCGAAAAAAACCGAGCCTATTTTGACCACAGCAAACAGCGTCTGTTGATACTTGATCAAAGTGAGGGCGCTGCCATTCTCTGCAGTACTGATGCGTTTCTTAGTGCGATTCAAAATATCGTTGATAACGCCATCGAAGCCAGCTCTGACGAGGGACAAATCGCATTGATCGTTCAGCGGAGTTCACAACATGTTCAGTTTATTATTGCAGATAATGGTAGTGGTATGGCGCCGGAGGTACAGCAAAGATTGTTTGAACCTTTTTTTACCACCCGAGTGCAAGGTACAGGTTTAGGATTGGCCGTCACTAAGGCTGTGATTGAAGCGCATCGGGGTGCCATTGAAGTGCATTCAGAGTTGCAACAAGGTACAAGATTTTTAATTCAGGTGCCTCTGGCAAATGTCCATTCAGTCGAAAAGAATCGGGTGTCGCAGTGAATAGCAGAACGATATTAGTAGTAGAAGATGATTTGCAGCTACGTGACGCGGTTGTGGATACATTACAAATCGCAGGGTATGACACAGCAGAAGCTGAGAACGGTATCGATGCTTTAGCGTTACTATCCAAAGAGACAGTAGATCTAGTGATCACAGATCTGCAGATGGACAAGATGGATGGTCAGACTCTATTAAATCGTGTTTGTGAACTCTATCCAGAAACGCCCATTTTAATGATGACCGCACACGGCAGCATTGAGAGTGCGGTCTCTGCGATGCGTGAAGGTGCGGTGGATTATTTGGTGAAACCCTTTGAGCCTGAGGTGTTGGTAAACATCATCGCCACCTATTTGCCTGAGAGTGACGCCTACGAAGGAGATTTCATCGCCGAGGACGAACGATCCAAGGAACTATTTAGGTTAGCCAAAAAGGTAGCGGGTAGTGATGCATCGGTATTTATCAATGGTGAGAGTGGCACAGGAAAAGAGGTAATAGCTCGAACCATTCATCGATACTCTCCACGTAACGAGGCCCCCTTTATAGCAATAAATTGCGCCGCCATTCCGGAAAATATGTTGGAAGCACATTTATTTGGTTACGAGAAAGGCGCTTTCACAGGTGCCCATAAAGCTTGTCCTGGTAAATTTGAACAAGCGCAAGGGGGGACCCTATTTTTAGACGAAATTTCAGAAATGGATATCGGACTACAAGCGAAATTACTACGAGTATTGCAAGAGCGGGAAGTAGAACGACTAGGCGGTCGTGAGACCATCGCCTTGGATGTGCGAATTTTATCGGCAAGCAATGCCGATATTCAGGAAAGTGTTCGCAGAGGCGTTTTCCGTGAGGATCTGTATTATCGGTTAAACGTCTTTCCAATTTCATTGTTACCACTGCGTAAACGTGCTGGTGATATTTTGCCGTTGGCGGAATCATTCCTACATCGACATGCGCATGCACAAGGTCAGAATCCCCCCAAATTAACTGAGGCGGCGGTGCAAAAACTACGAGAACATGAGTGGCCGGGTAACGTTCGAGAACTAGAGAATGTGATGCAGCGCGCATTGATTTTGCAGAGTAATCAGGTAGTAGAAGAGAGCGATATCTTTTTTGAAATGGGACTAAGCTCCTGCCACTCCGCGTTGCCCACAAGTAACGAATTGGCAGATTCAGAAGCCTTATCTGATCAAGTAAAAAACAGGGAATTTGCCCTTATAGCGGATGCCATACAGGAGTGTGACGGCAGTCGTAAATTGGCGGCAGAGAAACTAGGCATCAGCGCTCGAACGCTGCGTTACAAAATGGCGAAAATGCGTGAAGCAGGCATGGAAATACCGAGCTAACAGAGGACAACATCAATGACTCAAGTCAGCCCAGTGGATATTCAAAAAGTGCTCTCCCAAATGCAACGTCTGCAAGCGGAAGCAGCCGGTAACCTAGGTGAGAGTGATAAGAGTAGTCAGAAGAACTTTGGTGACGTGTTAAGCGACGCCATAGATCGCGTGAATGAAGTGCAGACTGAAGCGAAAGAATTAGGCGCGGCGTTTTCTCAAGGAGACCCCAATGTGACTTTGCCACAGGTGACTTTGGCCTTGCAGAAATCGAATATTGCATTCAATTCCTTGATGCAGGTACGTAACCGTTTGGTACAGAGTTACCAAGAAATCATGAATATGCAAATTTAGTTCATTTTGCCAAAGGAAAATTGAGCATCCGATTTTGGATGGGAATGAATTGACCTACAGAAGTAAACGAGTCAGATCAATACAGGGAGTGGATATTAGATGATAGCGAACTCGGGACATGGAGTTGAATAATGGCTGAGACGGCACCGGCATCCAATATTTCGTTGCAATCATTGGTTGCAACACCGCTGTTTCGGCAGTTGGGTCTATTAGTCGGAATTGCGGCCAGTATCGCTTTAGGGGTGTCAGTCGTCCTGTGGTCGCGAACACCAGAAATGTTGCCGCTGTATAGTAATCTTTCCTCGAAAGATTCAGCGGCTGTTATCGAGGCATTGCAGCGTCGTGAAATTCCATTCCGTGTGGACGATATTACTGGCACAGTGATGGTTTCCGGCTCGGATATTCATCGAACACGGATCCAACTGGCCAGCGAGGGTATTCCATCCAGCGCAGGTTCAGGATTTGAGTGGCTATCTGAAGGGTCGCCATTCGGAACCAGCCAGTTCATGGAACGAAGTCGCTATTATCACGCACTCGAACGTGAATTGGCTAAGTCTATTTCAAGTATGCAAAGTGTCTCTGCTGCGCGTGTTCATCTGGCAGTGGTGAACCAACAAAATTTTCTAAAAAGAGGCAATAAAAGCAGTGCGTCAGTATTAGTGGATATACCACCGGGTCATAGTTTAGAGCATGGGCAGGTGTCCAGTATTGTTCATTTGGTGGCGTCCAGTGTTCCTGGGTTGAATGAAGACCGAGTCACCGTAGTCGACGAAAAAGGTAGTTTGTTAAGTGGTGATAAAGATAGTCGTGGGCTCGATCTAAGTGATCGTCAATTTGACTATATTCAAAGAATTGAAAAGGCCTATGCATTACGTATTGAGGAGATCCTTTCACCCATTGTCGGAAGAGATCATGTCAAAGCTCAAATCACCGCGAGGGTGGATTTTACTGCCCTGGATGAAACCCAAGAACACTATAACCCAGATTTGCCTGCATTGCGTAGTGAACAGATCTTTGAAGAAAAGTCTGCAAGCGGTAACAAGTCTGGCGGCATCCCAGGAGCAACCTCCAATGATCCCTCAAATGCAGATGGTGGAGTCGAGAGTGTCGATTCCAAAGTAGGTAAGGAACGTATGGAGGCGACAAGAAACTACGAATTGGATAGGACTATTAGCCATATTCGTTCCATGCCTGGCCGCATAGAACGTCTCGCGGTGGCTGTTCTGGTAGACGATCATATTGAATTTGATAAAGAGGGCGAGCCCACCCGAATTCCGAGAACTCAGGAAGAATTAACGCGAATCGAACAGTTAGTTCGTGAAGCGATAGGTTACGATGGAAAACGGGGTGACACACTAAATGTGATGAATGCGCCTTTTAAAATTAAGCCCAAAGTCGAAGAAATAGTAGAGGAGGAGATCCCTATATGGCAGGAACATTGGGTGCAAAACTTGATCAAGCAAGCCCTGGGTGCAGTTGTTGCATTAGCCATTGTGTTCCTAATCCTTCGTCCAGCATTCAGATATATCATGTCAGAGCCCATGATGCAGGCACCAGTAGTTAAAGAAAAAGCGGAGTTTGGTGGATCCTCAAAGGAGTTGCAGGAACAAATGCAACTGGCAGAAGAGCAACGGTATGTACGAAATTTAGATGAAGTGACTCACCTTGCCCAAGAAGATCCCAAACGAGTAGCTAAAGTGATCAAGAACTGGGTTGCCGAAGATGAGTGACGCCGCCTACCTATCTGGTCGTGAGCGTGCAGCGGTATTGATGCTGGCAATCGGTGAAGAAGCCGCTGCAGAAGTATTAAAGGAGTTGGGGCCACGGGAGGTACAGACCATCGGTGCGGCGATGGCGAAGGTGCAAAGCATTAATCGGAGCAGTGTTGCATCGGTGCTCAACGATCTAAATAATTCCATCCAAGATGAAGTCGCTCTGGGCATGAATTCAGAGGACTATATTCGCACTTTGCTGGTCAATGCTCTCGGTGAAGATAAAGCGAACAGTCTACTGGACCGTATTTTTGTCAGTGCTGAAACACGTGGCATGGATGCGTTGAAGTGGATGGATGCACGCATGGTGGCAGAGCTGATTAAAAATGAACATCCTCAGATCATTGCTATTATTCTTTCGTTTCTGGAAGCAGATCATGCTGCGGATGTCATTATGAATTTCAGCGATAAAGTACGAGTTGATGTGGTGATGCGGATTGCGACGCTGGATCGCGTTCAGCCACGGGCGTTGGCTGAGCTTGATAAAGTAATTGAGAGTCAATTCATGGGCGATGCTTCAGCGAAATCAGCAAATGTAGGTGGCGTCAAGATGGCAGCAAACATTGTCAACATGTTGGATTCCTCCGTGGAAGGCGAACTGATGGATAATGTGCGTGAAGTGGATTCAGAAATTGGGCAGCGTATGTCTGATCTTATGTTTGTTTTTGACAACTTGCTTGAAGTGGATGATAGAGGGATGCAGGCCCTCCTTAGAGAGGTGGAGTCCGAGACCTTGTTGCTGGCACTTAAAGGTGCGGAGGGAGCTTTGCGTGAGAAAGTATTTTCCAATATGTCTCGACGAGCAGCTGAGTTGCTAAAAGATGATCTGGATTCTAAAGGGCCGGTGAGGGTGAGTGAAGTTGAAGGCGCACAGAAAGAAATCCTCACCATTGCACGCCGTCTGGCAGAGTCAGGAGAGATTATCTTAGGCGGCAAGGGCGCAGATGAATTTATTTAATTGGAGACTGTGGTGACGGCTGAGGGGGATAGCAAATCTAGGAAAGTGATCCCCAAGGGATCTAGTGAGACCGTCACCCTCTGGCAGACGCCAACAGTGGAGGTTCGTAATACCCAGACTGAGGTTCAATTTCAACAGTCCGCTACCAAGGTAGATAACTATTCCAATGGATTCTTCAAGGCACTGGATCGTAATGAATTCGGTATGCCTACGGTTGTTGGCATCGAAGCCATCCAGAAGCAAGCGTACGATGAGGCCTATGAAGAAGGGCTTATAGCAGGACGTACAGCGGGGCAAAAGGAGTTGGAAGAATCGATTCAACAGGCCAAGCAACAGGTGACATTATTGACTCAATTGATGGAGCGGTTGCATCGACCCTTTCAAGAATTAGATCAGGAAGTAGAGCAGCAACTGGTCTCCCTGACCATCGCGTTAGCGAAGCAGGTTGTTAAAAATGTGACTGAGTCTGATTACGAAGAGATACTCGCTGTGGTACGAGAAGCGGTTCAGTTATTGCCGGTGAACGCAAGGGGCGTAAAATTGTACTTGCATCCCGAAGAAGTAGACATTGTGAACAACGCCTTGCGATTAGCGGAGTGTGATGAACAGGAATGGCAATTGGTGGCCGATCCCGCATTAAGCAAAGGAGGCTGTTTAGTGAAAACTGAAAATTCAAAGTTGGATGCTACTTTGGAGAGTCGATTACAGGCGGCCATTACGCAGATGATGGGCGCACAGCGCAAGCAAGATTGATTGAGTCTTTATGAAGCACGAAACCATATTGAATCGCAGTCACACTTGGGTAGAGGCATTATCGTCCTATGAATCTCGTTTATCTCAGCCTGCAGATTTGAGGATAGAGGGTCGGATCACACGTTTAGTAGGTATGACATTGGAAGCGGCGGGTATCGAAGCGCCCGTGGGTAGCCGTTGTGTAGTGGAGGTGGCACAGTCAGAGTTTGTAGAAGCGGAGGTGGTGGGATTTGCTGAGAATAGTCTCTTTCTCATGCCCACTAAAGACGTCAAAGGGCTGAGGCCTGGTGCCTCTGTGTTTCCCACACGTCGTAGCCATGAGGCACAAGTTGGAGCCGAGCTATTGGGTCGAGTGATAGATGGCGCGGGCATACCATTAGACAGCTTAGGGTCTCTGGATACCAAACAGAGGAACTCTCTGACGGGTGAATCTATTAATCCCTTATTGCGTGCGCCTATTCGTCAGCCTTTGGATGTTGGCATCGCATCTATTAATGCCTTGTTGACCGTGGGAAGGGGTCAACGCGTAGGACTTTTTGCCGGCAGTGGCGTGGGGAAAAGTGTGTTACTGGGCATGATGACTCGATTTACTGAAGCAGATGTTGTCGTGGTCGGTTTAATTGGAGAGCGGGGTCGAGAAGTCAAAGAATTTATCGAATCTAATCTAGGACAAGAGGGCTTGGCGCGATCTGTCGTGGTCGCTTCTCCTGCGGATACACCGCCATTGATGCGAATGCATGGTGCGATGTTGGCAACCAGCATCGCCGAATATTTTCGAGATCAGGGCAAAAATGTGCTGTTGCTGCTGGACTCATTAACTCGATTTGCACAAGCACAAAGAGAAATTGGTTTGGCGATTGGGGAGCCACCTGCTACAAAAGGATATCCACCTTCTGTTTTTGCGAAGTTGCCGAAACTAGTTGAACGAGCAGGTAATGGTGTGGCTGGCGGGGGTTCGATAACCGCATTTTATACTGTATTGACCGAAGGTGACGATCAGCAGGATCCTATTGCAGACGCTGCCCGTGCGATATTGGATGGACATATTGTACTGTCCAGGCGATTGGCGGAAAGAGGGCATTACCCTGCCGTTGACGTGGAGGCATCTATCAGTCGAGCAATGAACGACATTGTCGATAAGCCCCATGAGTCGGCGGCTAACAGGTTTAGAAAATTAAACTCCATATATGAAAGTAACCGTGACCTCATCAGTGTGGGTGCCTATACCTCGGGCAGCGATCCGCAAATAGATGAAGCCATCTATTTTTCACCTTTGCTGCAGGAATTTCTGCAGCAAGATAGAACACAGGCAATGAGCTTGCAACAAAGTACTGATGCTTTACGACAACTCTTTCAGACGCCAGTAGACACTCCAGGTGAAGGATGATTAAGTGACACGTTCAAAACGATTACTGCCTATCCATAAAATTACCGAACATGAGGAGCGCCAGTCAGCACAGAGGCTCACCAAAGTTCATCAAACACTTATGGCGGAAAAATCACGTCTCGCTGAGCTGGTCGCTTACAGACAATCCTATCTTGAAGAGTTCAAGTCGTTGCAAAAAACAGATATAGGTATTGAAAAGTTAACACATATGCAACAGTTTATTGCGCGGCTGAACGAGACTATTCAAGCGCAACAAAATATCATTCAACGTTGCGCATCTGAGCTGGAGCGGCAACGCCAGCATTGGCGTGAACGTCACCTCCGAACAGAGGCGCTTAGTCAAGCAATTGGACGTTTCCGTGTACACGAGCAAGAAGCAGAGGACAAGCAGAGTCAAAAAATCCTCGATGAAATAGGTGCTCGTATGACCCATAGTCGTCGACGCTGAGGCTTGGATTGACCCAAAAAATTGGCTGGCATAGCTCTTGCGATAAAGGGGTATCTAGTGAGTGAGACAGGGTCAATATGATGGAAACCCAAGCAAAAGTCAGTATCCAAATTTCAGCCAATGTGAACGGCTCACGCGGTGGAGGGATCTTTAATGGGGCGCCCGGTGAGGCTTCTGTAGGATCCAATTTCGCTACCCTATTGTTTCAAAATCGAAGTTCGCAATCTTTTGATTCTTCAGGTAAAAGTATGCAGACACTGTTGTCTACCACGGATAGTATGGTGACTTCTCCAGAGCCGCTTAAAGGTTCTGACGAGCAAAATCAACTGCAAAATTCCATCGTTAAGCAGGTAGATAGTCAGCAGTCTGGAAAAGCAACAGAGAGCCAAAGTAGTGCTGAACAGAGACAGACGGAACGGCAACACCCAGCCGGGAACGGCAAGCAAGTGCCTCATGGATCTAGCCAAACCGATGCCACTGGATCCGGCACCACGCAGACAGCGCAGGGCGAACCAAGTGACGAGCAAGTCCTGGAAAATAGAACCGAACATGCCACTGAGACACAACCTACTGAGTCCGCTGAGGCCAAGCAGGTGGCAGACGCCGATACGCCTGAGACTGCACCAGTTGAACCAGACTCTGAGGTGGATGCGTTGCTAGTGACGGATACCAGTGAGTTGGAGACTGATGGTATAGGACAGCCGGTGACGATGGTGGCGGCGACGGTGCAAAGAGACATTGAGTCTCAGGTAGCCGGGCAGAACACGGGCCAGCGCAAAGTGACTGCAGAATTGAGTGCACAGAAGTCTGGGGATATTTTATCGTCAACAGGGGTGTCGGAAGTGAATGCTGAAGTCGATGCTAAGTTTCATGCTGATTTGGAGCTGGATCTCAATCAAGATCAAAAGTCGAAACAGTTGTTAGACGATTTAGCAATGAAAATGGATCTAGTCAGCCAACGGTTGACGCAAGGTCTAGAACAAATTTTGGCTAAAACGCCTCAGGGTAGGGGACAAATTACAGCTGACGCAGGTGCTAGTGGACAAGTGAAATCATTGGCGGGGGTTCAGTCTACACTGCACGCCAGTAGTACCGGCCAAACTCAACTAAAGAGCCCGATACTTTCTGAACAGAGTACTTTTAACGTCAACGTGGAAAAATCCAACTGGGGTGATGCCATTCGCAATCGAGTCATGTGGATGGTAAATCAAGGATTGCAAAAAGCGCAAATTCAGTTGCACCCTGCTGAATTGGGCGCAATTAATGTTCGCGTTGAGGTCAACGCCGATGAAACCCATGTGACTTTTACTGCGCAAACCTCGATAGCTCGCGAAGCACTAGAAACTGAAATGGGCCGCTTGCGAGAGCTGTTTCAGCAGCAGGGTATCCAATTAGGGGAGGCCAGTGTGCATGACAATAGTGAACAACAGCAACGATCTTACTCTGAGTCAATTGATGTACCACTGCCTGGTGTTGACCAGACGTCTGATCCTACGGTAGCGGACAACTCTACACCCATATTGCACTTGCAAGGCATGCTAGATCTCTATGCGTGAATACTCCGAGTTTGGGTCACAGACCAACATCGGATCTCCCCTACCGTGAGGTGGTCAACTCGAATCGTAGCCGGTTTTTAGGCCACTGGACCGGCTTACAGATCGCGCGTGAAAAAAGCGCGCGTGCCAGACGAATCACAGCGACCAATTTCTTCTCAGTTCCAGCCATTCTATTTCTCACAGCTGTTTAACCGAGTCTAATCTCGTGCACAATCTATTGAGCCGTCTTAAGATCTGCTTCTAGAGAGGCAAATATTTGACGGCAACAAATTTAGCATTTATATCCCATTGTAAAATAAGAAAAAAATTACGCCAATGTTGGTGGTATGACTCTTGCTCTCGGAGACACAGGACGATGGTGAGGGACCCCATTTATGGCTGATGATTTAGACGAACCGGTAGAGACCAAAGAATCGGGTGGTGGCAACAGCAACTTGCTGATGATCATGATGCTGGTTTTGATGATGATTTTTGTATTAGGCGCCGGCTTTGGCGGCTATTTATTAATCACTCAAATGCAAAAGAGTAATCAAGAAGCACTGGCGGTCGCACAAGCGGTGGTGACCGCGAGTAATCAACAGAAACCCGCTGAAGGTGAAGAGGAAGGCGAAGAGGGCGAGGAGGATGAAGAAGAGGAAGAGGAAGAGGGTGACGTGCAAGAAACGCGAGAACCGATTTTTATTCCCATGCGCCCCGCATTGATAGTTAATTTTCCGGACGATGGAGAAATCCGCTATCTGCAATTAACTCTGGATTTTAAAGCCTATGATCCAGCAGTGGTCGCGACTTTAGATACATATAAACCGGTGATAAGAAACAACCTGGTGATTTTGTTAAGCAATAAAGGTTATGAAGATCTCGTCACGGCAAAGGGTAAGGAAAAAATTCGTGATGAGATTACCGAAGCCGTACAAGAGATTCTTGAGGAATCGACGGGAGATCCTGGAATTGATTCAGTGTACTTCACGGAATTTGTGATCCAATAATTTTATGGCTACCAACGATCTGTTATCACAAGAAGAAATCGATGCCCTGTTGACGGGCATTGGTACCGGCGATCTGGAAACAGAAGCTGGCGAAGTGCCTGAAGAAGGTGAGAACGCTCCCTACGATTTTACCAGTCAGGATCGCATCGTACGTGGCCGTATGCCGGCCTTGGAAATGGTCAACGAACGTTTTGCGAGAAATTTTCGTGTGAGCCTGTTCAATTTGCTGCGCAGAAATGCGGAGATATCCGTACAAGGTGTACAGATGGTTAAGTTTGGGGAATATATGCACACGCTGTACGTGCCCACCAGCTTAAACATGGTGCGTATTGAGCCACTACGTGGGAGTTCATTGTTTGTATTAAGTCCGAAGTTGGTGTTCATCTTAGTAGACAACTATTTTGGCGGGGACGGACGTTATCACGCCAAAATAGAGGGACGCGACTTTACTCCCATGGAGCAAAGAATTATCGGTACCACACTTGATATCGTATTTGCGGATATGCAGAAGGCCTGGGCACCGTTATTACCTATACGGTTTGACCTACAGAGATCGGAGATGAATCCACAGTTTGCCAATGTGGTATCTGTTTCGGAAGTAGTAGTAGTGAGCAGTTTTCATGTGGAGTTGGATGGTGGCGGCGGAGAGCTGCATATCATGATGCCCTATTCCATGTTAGAGCCCATTCGAGAATTATTGGATGCGCATCTACAAGGAGAACGTGGTGAAGTGGATCAACGTTGGAACAAAGCGTTAAGAGATGAAGTCTTCGGGGCAAAAGTAGAAGTGGTCAGTCAGCTAACGGAAATAGATCTGACATTAGGGCAAGTACTTAGTTTAAAAGAAGGGGACATCTTGCCTTTTGATATGCCTGACCACGTGGTGCTAAACGCCGAAGGCATGCCGACTTATCGCTGTCAATACGGCGCTGCAAATGGAAACAAAGCACTACAGATAGAAGATCTAGTGACTATGGAGTCGAAGCAATTTAAACAATCGAGTACTTGATTATGAGTGATGAAGAAAATAGTTCGGCAGGAGAGGGAACCGAGCAGCTATCGAAAGAAGCTCTGGAGTCCGCTCAGGAAGAGGCGCTGTCCAGTGTACAGCACTCTAACAACATACCAGGTATCGATGATGACCGGTTGAGCGTGGTAATGGAAATACCCGTTACCTTAGGAGTAGAAATTGGACGATCACGAGTCACCATCAAACAACTGCTGCAGCTGACACAGGGTTCAGTCGTGGAGTTGGATCGACTCGCTGGTGAACCCATGGACGTGTTGGTGAATGGTACCTTGATCGCACATGGTGAGGTGGTGGTAGTCAATGATCGCTTCGGTATACGCCTGACGGATGTGATTAGTGCCGCAGAAAGATTGAAAAAACTTAATTAAGGGTATGTTCAAGTGATCCAAAAGTTTCGCTCGTCGAGTCCATACTTGCCACTGCTTTTATTACTGTTACCCAGTACTCAAGTGTGTGCGGAAGAAGTCGCGGTGGGAAAATTGGCTTATCAGCCTCTAGAGCTGGCGTCGCTTACTAATGTTGCCACTGCGTTGATCCTTGTATTGGTAGCGATCGTCGGCAGTATGTGGTTGATCAAAAAATTATCCGGCATGCGTTACGTTCAGGGTGGACGAATCAGTGTGACCTCAGGACTCAATCTTGGACCGAAAGAAAAAATCGTCTTAATCAATTGTGCGGACAAACAGATCCTAGTGGGCGTGACTGCAAACAGTATACAAACATTGCACGTATTTGCAGAAGACGAAATAGCGGCTCCCGATCCTGAACAATCAGTGGAAATGCATCCGTTTGCCGAGCGTTTGGGCAAAATGTTGAAACAGAGGACACTCGGATGAAGCAGAAAACATTTGTCCTTTTGGGTTTCACTACTCTGTTGTGGACAGGTGTGGCGTTTGCACAAGATCCGGGGATCCCTGCATTGACCATCACTTCGGCCGCTGACGGTGAACAAAAGTATAGTCTGACATTACAGATCTTGATGTTTATGACCGCTTTGACGTTCCTACCGGCTGTGGTGATGATGACCACCTCTTTTATGCGTATCGTCATCGTATTAGCGATACTGCGGCAAGCGATCGGTATGGCGCAAACACCCTCCAGTCAAATCATCATAGGTTTAGCATTGTTTCTCTCATTTTTTGTCATGAAGCCTGTGTTAGAAGAAATCCACGGTCGGGCTTTCGAACCTTATGCCGCAGGTGAGATCCAGATTAAAGAAGCCTTGTCTCGGGCGCGAGATCCGATGCACAGCTTTATGTTGGATCAAACTAGAGAGACTGATCTGGCGATGTTTGCTGACATCGCGGGCGCCTCTGAGCACAACTCCCTAGAGGAGATTCCATTTTCTTTAGTGGTGCCAGCATTTGTCACCAGCGAACTCAAGACAGCATATCAAATCGGGTTTCTTTTATTTATTCCATTTTTGGTAATCGATTTGGTGGTGGCCAGCGTCTTGATGTCTATGGGCATGATGATGCTTTCTCCCATGATGATTTCGCTGCCATTTAAAATCTTGTTGTTCGTCCTGGTGGATGGTTGGTCGCTGATCATGGGGACCTTAGCCTCCAGCTTTGTTATTTGATAAGGAATATCATGGGTCCGGATGCGTTTTTTACAATCTTTCAACAAACACTACAACTGTTGGTGATCTTGGTGAGCTTACTGTTATTGCCTGTCTTAGGGGTGGGCTTAATTATTAGTATGTTTCAAGCCGCAACCCAGATAAATGAAATGACACTGACCTTTGTACCAAAAATCTTGGTTCTATTTTTGACGCTACTCCTGGCAGGACCGTGGATCAGTCAAGTGATGGTGACCTTTTCAAATAATCTATTCCTGCAGATCCCTGGGATGATGGGATAGAAAAGAGAGTCGTGCATGGACGCACAATCTTCTCTGCTGAATGTATCCCTGATTGAATTGGCGGCGCTATGGCGGGATTTTGCCTGGGTGTTGATTCGCAGTTCAGCC
This sequence comes from Thiotrichaceae bacterium UBA5859, assembly GCA_002432655.1. Classification (GTDB taxonomy): domain Bacteria; phylum Pseudomonadota; class Gammaproteobacteria; order UBA5859; family UBA5859; genus UBA5859. Next base: position 86,824 of record DJFZ01000024.1, read on the forward strand.
ATGGTGCTAGCAATGCCCGCAGTGGGATCACGGATATTCCCAGCGAAAGGAAGAATTATCATTATTTTGGCGTTGGCATCGGTCACCTATATCAGTGGTGTTTCCTTACCTGATCAAGATCCCGTGTCATTACCCGGCCTTTTTGTCGTGATTCAGGAATTTTTGATTGGCTTGACGATGGGATTTGTCGTGCAACTTCTGTTTAATGTTTTCATTGTCGGAGGCGAGGCGTTTGCTATGCAAATGGGGTTGGGATTTGCTTCCTTAGTGGATACAGAGCGTGGTGTGCAAGTACCTATGGTAGCGCAAATGTATGTGATATTTACCACCCTGCTGTTTTTTGCCATGGATGGTCATCTGGCCCTGTTTCGCTTGTTGATGACCAGTTATACCACCTTGCCGATCGGTGAAGGATTACCCTTAGGTCAACTGGAGGGCATTCTTGAGTTGGGCAATTGGATGTATTCCAGTGCCGTCAGGGTCGCACTGCCTGCAATGGCTGCTCTCTTAGTGGTCAACTTGGCGTTTGGCATCATGGCCAGGGCAGCACCTCAGCTGAATATCATCGCCGTTGGTTTTCCAGTGACATTAATGTTGGGCTTTGTAGTCATGCTATTCACTTTGCCTCTGTTGATGCCGCTTTTTTATGAATTTTATACGGACGTCTTAACCTTCAATACTCAACTAGTGACTCCTTAATGGCTGAACAAGATAAAAGTCAGGAACGCACAGAACAGCCGACTCCGAAACGGTTACGCGAAGCGAAAGAGAAGGGACAAGTTCCTCGATCGAAAGAATTGGGAACCGCGGCCGTATTACTGGCGTCGGCCATCACCTTTATGTTTTATGGACAAGTGATGATCTCTGGATTGACTGAGGTGATGCGTGATGGCTTTAGTCTCGAACGGGCGCTCTTTTTTGATACCAATTATTTGGCTGTGGCATTGGCCGAAAACTTCGAACGTGCTTTTTTACTACTGATACCAATCGTGTTGGTGTTGATAGTTGTCACCCTTTTGGCGCCCTTGTCTATTGGCGGTTGGTCTTTATCCGCAGATGCCATGTCTTGGAAGGGCGAGCGCATCAACCCGTTGAGTGGTTTGAAACGCATTTTTTCTGCACGCGGATTAATGGAGCTGGTCAAAGCACTAGCGAAATTTGCTCTCATTTCAACGGTAGCAGTGTCTTGGATATATATAAAAAGTCCCGAGTTCCTCTCTCTAGGCATTGCTTCACTAGAAGTTAGTTTAGCTCATGCCGCCTCGCTCATTGCTTGGTCTTTTCTAATTGTTTCCGCCAGCGTGATTTTAATTGCGGCAGTGGATGTGCCTTTTCAATTATGGGAGCACACTCGGCAATTGAAAATGACTTTCCAAGAAGTAAAAGATGAATTGAAGGAAACGGAAGGTAGTCCAGAGGTCAAGAGTAAAATTCGCCAACTGCAGCGTGAAATAGCCCAGCGACGAATGATGGAAGAGGTCCCTAAAGCAGATGTGATAGTCACTAACCCCACTCACTATTCGGTAGCGCTGAAATATGAGCAACAAGGCAGTGGTGCACCTATTGTGATTGCCAAAGGTTTGGATCTGATCGCGTTGCGTATCAGAACCATCGCGGATGCCCATCAAGTACCAGTTGTAGAGGCACCACCGCTGGCGCGGGCCTTATACCATAGCGCGGAAATCGGTGATGAAGTGCCTGAGGCACTCTATGTTGCGGTCGCGCAGGTGCTGGCATATGTGTATCAATTAAATGATTTTATGCGTCAGGGCGGTGGTCAACGGCCGGTGTTGCCTGAAGTCAGTGTTCCACAAGATTACACCTATTGAGGTAAAGATAAATGGCAGCTGTAGCAGATCAACTGAATCTAAGTAGTTTACAAAGAGCAGGGCTTGGGGTGCCGGTATTGGT
>DJFZ01000024.1:88937-112232 GCA_002432655.1 Thiotrichaceae bacterium UBA5859
CTCATGTTGCTGGCGATGATGGTGGTACCGTTGCCGCCGATTGCGTTAGATGTGCTCTTTAGTTTCAATATTTCTCTCTCATTGATGGTGATTTTAGTAGTGGTCTATTCCCGAAGGGCATTGGAATTTGCCGTTTTTCCATCGGTGCTGTTGGTCGCCACCCTGCTCCGTTTGGCATTAAACGTAGCTTCCACTCGAGTGGTACTGTTGGAAGGGCATACAGGGACAGGCGCGGCGGGAAGAGTGATTGAAGCCTTTGGCTCTTTTGTAATAGGTGGTAACTATGCGGTGGGTTTGGTGGTCTTCGCGATTCTGGTGATCATCAATTTTGTGGTAGTCACCAAGGGTGCGGGCCGCATTTCAGAAGTCAGTGCACGGTTTACCTTGGATGCCATGCCAGGTAAACAGATGGCCATTGATGCCGATCTCAATGCGGGTTTGATTACTCAGGACGAAGCGCGTGAGCGGCGGGATGAGGTTCGTTCGGAGGCGGATTTCTACGGTGCCATGGACGGTGCCAGTAAATTTGTGCGCGGTGACGCAGTGGCGGGGATCCTGATCTTATTTATCAATATTATTGGCGGTTTGGCCATCGGTGTGTTACAGCATCAATTGCCTGTGGGAGAGGCGGTACAAAACTATACTCTGTTAACTATTGGAGATGGTTTGGTAGCGCAAATACCCTCTCTGTTGCTCTCTACTGCTGCAGCTATCATGGTGACTCGGGTCTCCCGTGCCGAGGACATGAGTCAACAGATCTTTCAACAGCTTTTTGGTTCGCCACGAGTACTGACTACTTCCTCAGGCATCATGTTATCAATTGGGGTGATCCCTGGGATGCCCAACTTCGCTTTTCTCACGTTGGCTGCCGTGTTGGGTGGTTTGGCCTATTTAAGACAACAGGACACTAAGTCGCTGGATGAAGAAGAAGCCATTAAACCTGAACCGGCGGAACAACAAGAGTCTCCGGAGTCTCGCGATCCAAGTTGGGACGATGTGGCGACTCTGGACATTATTGGCTTGGAGGTGGGGTATCGATTAATTCCCCTAGTGGATCGCAAACAGGGCGGACAGTTGATGGATCGTATCAAAGGCGTGCGCCGGAAGTTGTCTCAGGAATTAGGTTTTTTAATTCCTTCGGTACATATTCGCGACAATCTGGATTTGACCCCCAACGCATATCGCTTGGTGTTCATGGGTGTACCGGTCGGAGAGGCCGAAATTCACCTGGATCACGATTTAGCGATTAATTCTGGCCAGGTGTTTGGGGATCTAAAGGGTCTGCCCACCAAAGATCCTGCTTTCGGACTGGATGCAATTTGGATATCGCCCGATCAGCGCGAGCATGCGCAAACTTTGGGCTATACGGTAGTAGATGCCACTACGGTGATTGCCACTCATCTCAGTGAACTCATTAAGCAAAATGCTCATGAAATTATTGGCTATGAAGAAGTACAGCAGTTGCTGGATAACCTTGCCAAATCTGCACCCAAATTGGTGGAAAATCTGGTGCCAGAGACGCTTTCGCTGGGCGTCATTTTACGGGTGTTGCAGAATCTATTGGCAGAGCGTATTCCCATTCGTGACATGCGTACAATAGCGGAAACGCTGGCAGAACATGGCACGAAAAGTCAAGATCCTGACGCGCTCACCGCTGCTGTGCGCATCTCCCTCGGCAGATTGATATTACAGAATATCAATGGGATGAGTAAATTAATTCCAGTTATTTCTATGAATCCTGAATTGGAACAGTTATTGCTCCAATCCACTCAGGTGGCGGGTGATTCTGGCTTTGGTCTGGAACCCAAGTTGGCCGAGAGATTTTACCAATCTCTACAACAAGCTGCACAGCAGCAGGAAATTGCGGGTGAACCTTCAATCTTATTGGTTAACGCCGCAATCCGAAAAATGGTCGCCCAATTTATTCGCCATTCACTGCCTGATGTTCACGTCTTGGCTTATCAGGAAATACCTGACAACAAAGAAGTTAATGTCGTGGGTGTCGTAGGCTAGTGAAACCAAGTATGAATGAGTTTGGCCTACGGGACGTACAGAGCATGAAAATAAAAAGATTTTTTGCCAATGATATGCGCCAAGCGCTAAGGCAAGTACGGGAAGTCATGGGGCCCGATGCAGCAATCCTCTCCACCGACAAATTAGAAGATGGTGTGGAGATCATTGCAGCTATGGATTATGACTCGAAGATTCTGGCCTCCAGCAGGCGTGAACAGTCCCACATGGCAAAGCAAGCCGTTAGTTCATCGCAAACAGGGGGCCGAGAGCTGGCCGAGGAAACCGCTTCCGCACCCACTACCTATGAAAAACGAGTGGCGGGAACCACCTACGAGGATCTCGCCCACAGGTTGGCGGTGGATGATGCCCAAGATGCAGAGCTTGATGATTTCGACACACCAGAGGTTCCGCCGGTAGTGAATGCCCCTCATAGAGAAAGCACTTCGGCGATACGTCAGGCATTGTCCGGGCTAAAAATTGAATCCAATTTCGGCGATAGCAAGACCATGGATCAGCTGCGTGAGGAGATGCAGGGGCTGCGTGATTTGATGGAACAACGATTTGCCGGATTAGCGTGGGGCAATTTAGAAAACAATTCACCGTTAAGAGCCAGCTTACTACGTCGTTTGGATCTTTTAGGGTTTGAGGCCGAAGTGGCGACTCATCTAACCGATTTAGAGTTTGCCTCTAACGATCTCGATAGCGCATGGCAAAAGGTTTTAAATAATCTTGTGGATCAACTCAAAGAGTATCCAGAGGATCTCACCAGTCATGGAGGCATCGTCGCCTTAGTCGGCCCAACTGGGGCGGGCAAAACCACCACACTTGCTAAATTAGCAGCGCGATTTTCTATGAAACATGGATCTGAGTCAGTGGCCTTAATTACCACCGATTGTTATCGTATCGCTGCCCATGAACAGCTACGAGCCTACGGACGTATCATGGGTATTCCGGTACGAGTCGCAGAAGGTTTACAGGCACTTAGGGAGCAGCTGAATGAAGCGGCAGATAAGCGCTTAGTATTGATAGATACTGCCGGTATGTCACAACGGGACAATCGGCTCAGAGAGCAACTCAGCATGCTCAGGCAGGCATCTGATCAATTGCAGTCTATGTTGGTGTTTCCAGCTACCAGTCAAGCTTTGGTTTTAGAAGAAACGATAGAAGCTTTTGATGCTTTATCACCGGACGGTTGTATGATTACAAAGGTGGATGAATGCACCAGCCTGGGCGGTGCTTTAAGTGTGGCGATTCGTCATCAGCTATCCCTTGCATTCATGACTGATGGCCAAAGAGTACCAGAGGATATTCACCGTGCGGTTCCAGTGGAGTTGGTGAATCGCTGTATCGATGTGGCGAAACAGAGCAGCAATGAACTAAATGAGGAGGTTTTAGCAAAAACCTACGGGAGTTTAATCGCCAATGCCCATCGGTGAGGTGAAGACGATGGATCAAGCGACTGGTCTCAGAAACATGGTTCGTAAAAGACCCGTTCAGGTGATAGCGGTCACCGGGGGCAAGGGTGGAATAGGTAAAACCAATGTGTCTGTCAATTTATCCATGGCCTTGGCCGCAAAAGGACGACGCGTGTTATTGATGGATGCTGATTTGGGATTATCAAATGTCGATATCTTATTAGGTCTACAACCCAAATATAATCTTTCTCATGTCATTGACGGTGAATGTACGCTACAGGACATACTCATCGAAGTAGGCTCTAACTTAACCGTGATTCCTGCCTCTAGCGGCAAGGCGTTCATGACTGCTTTAAGTCGTAGCGAACACGCTGGCATTATTCAGGCTTTTAGCGAATTTGAAGATCAATTAGATGTGTTGATTATCGATACGGCGGCGGGTATTTCAGAAAGTGTGACCAGTTTTACCTGTGCTGCACAGGAAATCATTACCGTGGTCTGTGATGAACCCGCTTCCCTCACTGACGCCTATGCCCAGATTAAGATGTTAAGTCGAACCTATGGAATATATCGATTTAAGGTTTTAGCCAATATGGTGTCAAGTGCCCAACAGGGACGAGAGCTTTTTTGCAAATTGAATCGCGCGACAGATCAATTTCTAGATGTGGCTTTGGACTACGTGGGATCTATTCCTGACGACGATTTGGTTCGTAAAGCTATCATGAAACAGCGCGCAGTTGTAGACGCGCACCCTCGAAGTAAATCTGCAACAGCTTTTAGTCTTTTGGCCGACAAGGCCATTGAGTGGCCCTTACCCACTGGGGCAGGTGGTCATATGGAATTTTTTGTGGAACGACTGATTGAAGCCAGGGAGGCGGACCCGGAGGCCCTGTTATGAATGGATTAGCTATGTACACTAACCTACAAGATTCATGTGAAGACGAAATCGTTAAAAAACACGCCTCTTTGGTGAAGCGTGTGGCATATCATCTTATTAGCCGATTACCCGCGAGTGTCCAGCCAGACGACTTAATTCAGGCAGGCATGATTGGGTTGTTAGAAGCTGCCAAAAATTACGATCCTAATCAAGGGGCCAGTTTTGAGACTTATGCCGGTATTCGCATTCGCGGCTCTATGTTGGATGAAATACGAAAAGGAGATTGGGCGCCGCGCTCTGTGCATCGCAACACTCGCCGGGTGGCCGAAGTGATTCGAGAAATAGAAAATAATGAAGGACGGGATGCCCGCGATAATGAGGTAGCATCCAAGCTAGAGGTGACCGTCGAAAAATATCATCAGATGCTGAAAGACGCTACCGGGTGCAAAATACTCAGTTATGAAGATCTCGGTGTCACTGAAGATGCGATTGCCGACAGTTTGACCAACAATGACCCCGGTCCCCAGGATGATTTGCTGAAAGATTCTTTTCAAAAATCTTTGGCAAAAGCGATTTCGACACTTCCGGAGCGGGAACGCTTGGTGATGGCGCTTTACTATGATGAAGAATTCAACCTTCGAGAAATCGGTGAAGTGTTGGGTGTGAGTGAATCCCGGGTCAGCCAGATCCACAGTAAGGCTTTGGTACGGTTGAAAGCCCGCCTCCGAGATTGGCGCGAAGAAGACTAATCCCATCCTCATGTTTTGGCTTTTGGCAACGCTAATAAATTTAAGAGTGAATTAACCATTCATATAATTTGTTAACCATGCAAGAAAAATTAGGATCATACCGTGAATAAGGATATGCGAGTGTTGGTTGTAGATGATTTTTCGACAATGCGTCGAATTATCAAAAACTTGCTGCGGGATTTAGGTTTTAATAATACTGTGGAAGCGGATGATGGCTCTTCGGCACTGGCCTTATTGCAAGAAAGTCACTTTGACTTTGTGATCAGTGATTGGAATATGCCCGGAATGGAGGGCATTGAATTGCTCGAAAAAGTGCGTGCCGATGAAAAGTTATGCAAGTTGCCCTTCTTATTGGTGACGGCTGAATCTAAACGTGAGCAAATCGTGCAGGCAGCGGAAGCAGGCGTCAATGGTTATATTGTCAAGCCGTTCACTGCGGCAACACTTCAAGAAAAAATCGAAAAAATCTTTGAACGTATTTAGTCTGACAGGTTCCAAAAATAATGAGTACTTCCGCAGACGTTAACAAAGCAGATATACATCGAGAAGCCTTAGCAGAAAGCCTGAACAAGATCGTTGGTTTTTTTAAGGAGCATGAAGAAAGCTCCTTGGAAGAGTTGATCAAAGAACTTAAAACAGAGACCAATAAATACCTGTTTAGTCAATTAGGATCCCTCACAAGGGAGCTGCATGATTCATTGGAAGGTTTCGCTGTAGATGTGCGTATTGATGAGCTGACAGAAAGTGAGTTACCGAGCACGATTGTCAGTTTAGATCAGGTCATCAGTGCCACTGAAGAAGCAGTGCATAACACGCTTAATTCAGTGGAGCTAGGCAAAAAAGCTTTATGCCAATTACAACAGAGTGAAGGTACAACGCTCACTAGTGAGCAGCAAAAACATCTGGAAACGATAGATCAATCACTCAAAGATATTCTGTTAGCACAATCGTTTCAGGATCTATCCGGTCAAACCATCAAAAAAGTGATTGATACTACCCATCGGGCACAAACACGACTAATTAGGTTGATGTGTGATTTGGGCGGTATAACGGAACTACACTCTGACACCATCAAGGATGTAAATTCTCTCGATGAAAATCGTGTTACCCAAGATGAGATAGATGACATTTTGTCTGATCTTGGATTTGACTAGGTGTTGCTATGGCGTTAGATGTCGACCAAGAAATATTACAGGACTTTTTAGTTGAGACTGGAGAGATCCTAGAAGAATTATCTGAGCAATTGGTTGAGCTTGAACAATCACCCAGAGATTTAGACTTACTCAACGCAGTTTTTCGTGGATTTCATACCATTAAAGGCGGCGCCAGCTTCCTCAGTTTAACGGCCTTGGTAGATGTTTGTCATGTAGCGGAAGATGTATTTAATCGACTGCGTAATCAGGAGATTGTGGTCGATCAAAATTTGATGGATGTGGTACTGAGAGTGGTTGACTCGGTACATGACATGATTGCCGAGGTGCAACAAGACAATGAGCCGTCGCCTGCCCCCTTAGATCTAATCGAACACCTTAAGGAACTGGCCAGCGATTCTGTCGAGGAGCCAGTAGCAGAAGAACCTGAAGAGACGACAATAGAAGATACTGAAGTAGCAGATCTCGACGTCTCTGTTACCGAGAGGATCGATGATGATGAATTTGAAAAAGTTTTAGATAAATTACATGGGCCGGGTGTGGGGCCCAGTAGTGCACACTCACAAGCATCGAACACGCCGACAAATCAGATAGAACCTGTTGAGGATTCTGATCCTAATCAAAATCCTATCAGCAATTTTTCCGATGATGAGTTTGAGAATGTGTTGGATAGTCTATACGGAGAGGGCAAGGGTCCCTCGACCGGCGCGGCCTTAACAGAGAGTACAGCACAAAATCCTTCGAATAATAGCCAAAGTGATGAACGCCCTGTTGCCGCGAAATCACCTGCTGCGAAAAAGTCCTCTAGTACGCCTAAAGATGGAAAGCAATCGCAAGGCGAGGGCACAGTGAGAGTGGATACTGCTCGTCTCGATGACATTATGAACATGGTGGGAGAGCTGGTTTTAGTGCGCAACCGAATTATTAATCTGGGCGAAACGATTGAGGAGAATGCCCTCTCCGAAGCAATCGGTAACCTAGATTTGGTGACCAGTAATCTGCAATCTGCGGTGATGAAAACCCGGATGCAACCAATTAAGAAAGTATTCGGTCGTTTCCCCAGGGTGGTGCGGGATTTAGCAAGAAACTTGGGCAAAGATATTCGTTTAGAACTGGAAGGTGAAGAAACCGATCTCGATAAAAACCTTGTTGAGGCGTTAGCGGATCCCTTGGTGCACTTGGTACGTAATGCTTGTGACCATGGTATTGAATCTCCTGACGAGAGAGCGAAAATGGGTAAACCTCAGCATGGGACGATTCGACTGTCCGCTTCTCAAGAGGGGGATCACATTCTGTTGTCGATTTATGATGATGGTGCAGGTATGGATCCCGATCTATTGAGACAAAAGGCGGTAGAGAAAGGTCTTATGGACGAAGACGCCGCGTCACGTTTAGATGATCGAGAGTGTTTTGATTTGATTTTTCAACCGGGCTTCTCTACGAAACATATTATTTCAGATGTTTCGGGGCGGGGAGTCGGTATGGATGTGGTGAAAACCAAGATCTCCTCCTTAAACGGAACAATTGTGATCGACTCACAAAAAGGTGCGGGCACCAATCTAATGATTAAGGTCCCGCTCACCTTAGCGATTATGCCGACATTAATGGTGATGCTCGGTGGACAGGCCTTTGCCTTCCCGCTTGCAAGTGTGAGCGAAATATTCAATCTAGATCTATCACAAACTAATGTTGTAGATGGGCAAATGGTGGTGACTGTACGTAATAAACCACTACCCCTGTTCTATCTGAATGAATGGTTAAAGCCAAATCAAGCACCTCTGAGCAATACACATAATGCGCATGTGGTGGTAGTCAATTTGGCCAGTCAAAAAGTAGGATTCGTAGTCAATAAGTTACTCGGGCAAGAAGAAGTGGTGATCAAGCCACTGGGTGCTTTTCTTCATGGGACCCCAGGCATGGCGGGCGCAACCATCACCGGTGATGGCCGCATTGCATTAATTTTGGATGTACCCAGTTTAGTACAATTCTATGCAAAAAAAGCGGCCTAGCTCGATTTGTCGATAATCAACCCTGAAAAGGTATAGTGTGTCTATTAAGGTATTAGTGGTAGACGATTCTAAGTTGTTTAGACGCTTTGTTTCCGAGGCATTGTCCGCAGATCCAGATATTGAAATAGTGGGTACTGCCAGCGATGGACTAGAGGCGGTTCGTCTTGCGAAGACTTTAAAACCGAACGTTATCACCATGGATGTAGAAATGCCACGCATGGATGGGATCCAAGCGGTACGTAAGATCATGCGTGAAGCGCCCGTGCCCATCTTAATGTTCTCGTCTCTTACTCATGAGGGCGCGAAAGCGACAATGGAAGCGTTGGAAGCAGGCGCGGCAGATTTTCTACCTAAGAAATATGGTGATCTGAGTTCTGATAAGAGTGAATCAGAATCCTATTTAAGACTCAGGGTAAAAGAGCTGGCCAGCCAAGTTAAAATCAGACCGGTCATAGAAGCTGAAACTACGGGGTTCACAGAACCGGTCAAGACGGAGTTTCATCGTGTCAAGCGCTTTAAATTGGTGGTGCTGGCCGCATCCACCGGTGGTCCGATGGCATTACAAAAAATCCTAGCACAATTACCGGAGAATTTTCCTTGCCCAATTATAATTGTGCAACACATTCCTCCCAGCTTTTCGACAGCATTTGCCGAGCGTGCCAACCAAACTTGTGCGTTAGAGGTTAAGGAACTACAGGATAAAGAAACTATTGAATCAGGATATGTCTATGTGGCACCAGGGGGTAAACAGTTAGAAGTAGAGCGGGAGGGCCGGCAGGTTCGCTGTCGTATCATCGATCCTAAACCTACCGATGCGTTCAAGCCCTGCATTGATGATGCACTGTTTTCCATCTCTGAGGTATATGGTGCCGCGACCTTAGCGGTTATCTTGACGGGCATGGGTAATGATGGTCTTTCTGGGTGTAAGGTGCTAAAACGACGAGGTGGTCATGTTTGGGCGCAGGACAATAGAACATCGGTAGTGGATGGCATGCCCGCAGCCATTCGAGAGGCCGGTCTATCAGATAAAGTTTGGTCGTTGTCGCTGATGGCGCAAAAAATCGCTGAAGAGTTCTGACTGGCCAAACAACTCACCCGTGAATGTTAAGTGGCCAATCTGAATTAGATTGGCCGGTTTTATGCATATTTATTTGTCAAGTCTAACCGCACACGCGGCGACCGAAAGCAGTGAGGAATACGAATGGCGATTGAAAATCTAGAACAAGATCAATCATTGGTTCGATGGGTGACCTTCAAATTAGCAGGAGAACTTTACGGCATCAATGTGATGCAAGTGAAGGAAGTATTAAAACAGACAGAAATCTCTCCTGTGCCCGGTGCGCCAGATTATGTTTTGGGTATTATCAATTTACGCGGAAATGTGGTGACCGTCATCGACACACGGCGTAAATTTGGATTGGAGCATAAGGATTCGGATGACACGATGCGTGTGGTGATTATTGAGTCCGACGAACAGATGGTCATTGGATTGTTGGTAGATTCGGTTGCCGAAGTAGTGAATTTAAAGAGTGCAGATATAGAAGCATCGCCAAACGTGGGCACGGAAGAATCTTCCAAATATATTTCTGGTGTGGCGATGACCGGAGAGGAATTACTGATACTCTGTGATGTGAATCGGCTACTAGCAGATACAGAATGGAAAGAAATTGCACTATTGTAGGGACACAAATACGGTGATGGTGGAAGATGGTGAATTTATCAATTGACCGAGCTAAAAGTGCGGCACCTAAGGTTTCCTCACTTCGAGGGCGCAAGAACCCTTCTACTCAGATCCGACCGCCAAGAAAAATTAGCAGTAACAGTCAAGCTAAACCTAAACAGGTCACGGAACACCAATTAGACGAATATGCGTAGACAAGAGGGATTTTAAATGTATTGGTTTATCTCATTAATGTTTTTAGGTTTAGTATTGCTAGGTGGGGCTAATATTTACGGAGCCTGGCTGTTGATAAAAGAACGCAGAAGAAATGAGATGAATGAACAGTTGATTCAAGGCTTACGTGATAATATCGCGACTCTCTGTGCATCAATTGGCAGCGTTGGAGAGCGGGTGATGGATATTGAGAGACAATTTAAAAGTATGGATCATCGACAAAAGCAGATCGAGTTACGTGAAGAAGAAACTGCCAATTATACTCAGGCTGTCAATTTGGTGAGACACGGAGCAGATGTAGAGGAATTGATAGCTAACTGTGGTATCACTCGAGGTGAAGCGGAGTTAATTAGTCGTATGTATGCGACACCACATCATATTAATTAGTTGTTCACGCCCATCTAGCTCGCGTGTTGGAAAACAACATAATACCCTTCTAAGCATTTAATTAAGAAAAATTAACCACTTGCTTGGTTAATTTGCTATCCGTCAAACAGCTTCGTTTGTCGGCTGTGACTGGGGTTGTCCCCGGTTTCACCCGATAGCAGAAGAGTGTCATCGTGAGTTTAAAAAAATATCGAAGAAGCGATTGTCACTCCATTTTGGCGAGGCGGGTAAACGTGAAAATCAAATCAGAAATTAACTTAAAATTTGTCAAGCGACTATCAGGCTTTTCCCTAATCGAAGTATTAGTGGCACTTTTTGTGTTGTCTGTGGGGCTCTTGGGATTCGCAGGATTGCAGGCGACAACTGTGCGCAGCACACAATATGCCGAGGTGCGTTCTCAGGCCACGGTGATGGCGCAAGACATTGTGGAGCGTATGAGAGTGAATCGTGCCCGCGCGTTGGCCGGAGATTATGATTTGGCGCTGAGTGACGCCACACCCACTGGAAGCACCAGTTGTATCGTCTCCTCCGGAGGTTGCTCCCTTGCGCAGTTGGTGGTGGCAGATCAAATAGAGTGGAGAACGCTGTTGACAGGACTGCCAAATGGTAATGGCTCCATCGTAGTGGATGCAGCTAATAATTTGGCCACCATTGTGGTGCAGTGGGATCAACAGGATGTTGTGGATGCCAATGAGTCGACTCTGACTTTGGTGGCAGGAATATGAATAAAAGAGCGCGGACATTCTGCTCGCCGATTCTCGGATTGACGCTAATTGAATTAATGATTTCAATCACCATAGGATTATTAATTACTGGCGGGGTGGGGCAGATCTATCTCAGTAGCAAACAAACTTTTCGACACAGCGCAGCACAGGCTGAAATACAGGAAAATGGTCGTTTCGCAATGGGGTATTTACGTCAAAACATTAGAAATGCGGATTTTTGGGGATGCGGCGGTACCTTAAGTTCTATCAATAATCATATTGATAGCGCTCATGCAGACTTTGACAGTGATATGCATGGATTTGCCCGAGGTGTGGAAGGGATCGATGGTGGCGGCACCGTATCAGATAGTCTGTGGTTACGCCGAGCGACCGGTATAGGGGTGCAAGTAAATGCGCAATCCGTTGGTCGTTTTCTCGATCTACCGGCGACCTCGGGTTTTAGTAACGGTGATATTGGTTTTGTCAGTGATTGTGCTAATGCGGATCTATTTTACATCTGGCGAGTGCGGTCTCGAGATTCCGGTGCGACTACCAGGTTGAATCATCGTGCGAGCAGAGGTGCACCCGGTAACGCAGCAGCGAACCCCAATCTTGCAAACTACAGTACAGATGCCAAAGTGTATAACACTGATGTACTGTTTCTCTCCATTGGTAATGATCCGATGACTGGTGAATCTGCATTACTTCGGGCGATCGACGGCAGTGCCAACGAGGTATACGTCGGCAATGTGGAGAATATGCAACTTCAATATGGCATTGACCAGGATGCCGATGGTGTTGCAGAACGTTATGCAACCGCGACAGCGGTGAATGCAACTGGACAGTGGGATGAGGTGATTAGTATCCGGGTTGCATTATTGGTTGCATCGACGCAAGAAGTGCGTGATAGCTTGGATACCAACACCTATCAATTGCTGGATGTCACTATTGATCCAGTTGATGATCGTCGGTTAAGGCAGGTGTATACCAGCACCATCATGATCAGAAATCGGTTGAGCTAACCCATGTCTAATTTTCTATTACACCATACTAAATCTCAACGAGGAATTGCCTTGCCAGTTGGATTAATGATGCTGGCAATGCTTACCGTGTTGGGCGTCTCTTCCATGCAAACCACCAATTTGCAATCACGTATGGCAAATAATGTCCAGCTGCAGGATTCTGCCTTCCAGGCAGCAGAAGCGGCGTTGAGGTTTGGTGAAACCCGAATTCTGAACGCTCCCGGCACATTTGGCACAACTAATGGCTGGTACAGTGTGAACACAGGTCCTGACAACGCGTTTGTAGATCTAGATTGGAACGATTCCGACTCCGTAGAGTTTGCTAATTGGAGTGGTTCTGATCCTAAACCACGTTTCATTGTGGAAGAGCAGCCAGATTTACCTAGCAATACACAAAATTCAATGAAAGTAGTTGGATACGGTGAGACTAAAGCGACTGAGAAAACCTATCGTATTGTCTCTAGAGGTTGGAGCCAAGATGGCCAAACTTCGGTAATTCTTGAATCATATATGGCGCCTAACTAATCAACGGTAATGAATAGTTTGAGCAGTTCTATTGGGGGTGGGATGAAAAATCTAACATTATATCCAAAACACAAGGGTATGCTTTTCGGCTTGCTGATTCTGTTTATATTCACACAAACCGCACATGCTGCGCCTTTGGCATTGTCGGACCATCCACTTGAGTCGGGCGCAGATGCGAAGCCTAATATTATGTTCCTGCTGGACAACTCCAAATCTATGGATACCAAAACAAAGGTTTGTAATCAGTGGGGATGGAAAGGAATTCTCTTTAGGCGTTGGCGTTGTTTGAATTGGTCATACGGGGATTCGCGAATGGATACCGCTAAAGATGTAATCGATAGTGTATTAGATGATCTTACCGAGACACGGGTCGGATTGGCGGTTTTTTATAATCGTAGAGAAAAAGTGTGTGGGCGCTTTGTATGTCGTAACGAAGACCGATACGATGGTGCCAATATACTCGTTCCGGTAGATGATATGACGACGGCTCATATTACATCCCTTCGCGCGGGGGTCAGCTCTGCCTCTCCATGGGGAGGTACACCATTGGGTGAATCGGTGCGTGACATCGGTCACTATTTTTCGAAAGGATACAGTGGGCAACTGCGTCTACACGAAGGCCAGGGTAATCAGATCGATGTGAACAAGAGTAATGTATTCGCGCATTCCTATACTGCTGCGCCTATGCCTACTACTGCGCCAGTGGATCTTTGGTGCCGAACGAATAATCTTGTGGTCATCACCGATGGTGAGCCGAGTGTAGACGATGATGTATCGAACTATTTAGATGACTATCTAAACGGTGGAGAAATATTTGACGATGTGACCGCAGCTATGTATGAAGTGGATTTACGCCCCGATCTCACGCAATTAAAACATAGCATGAGAACCTATGTGGTTGGATTTGCCGATGAGTCGGTGGCAGAGAGCACATTAATGTATAGCGCGGCCACTAAAGGCGGCGGTAAATACTTTTTTGCTGAAACCTCGGAAACGCTCAAGGATAGGATCCTTGATGCGACTGCCTCGATCACACAAAAAACTGGCTCTGCCGGCGGGGTCTCATTCAGCTCTCAATACTTGAGAGCAGACACTTTGGCCTTTACCACGGAGTACACCTCCGGTTTGTGGACGGGCGATCTGCTTGCCTGGGATTTGGATAATACAGACGGTTCTGTAGGCGGGGTGAACTGGCGTGCCTCTACCGCATTGGATGCAAACTCCTTCGATTATGCCGCACGGGTAGTGATTACTTACAATGAGACCAGCGGCAATGGTGTCGCCTTCCGCTATTCTAATCAGGAGCTGAGTGCAAGCGCGCTAGCAGATCTTCGATATGGTGAGGATACTCAGGCGATCGCAGTTGCACGTATTGATTACTTGCGTGGTAGTGATGCCAATGATCCAGAACGCAACAGTAACGTGGCTTATAATTTCCGACCACGGGAGAGCCATCTGGGCGATATTATCCACGGTGGACCTCTCTATGTCGGCGCGCCAGAACTAGACTGGCCACATGCAGGATACGGGGCTTTTAAAACCAGTAATTCCGGTCGCACACCGATGGTATATGCTGGTGCAAACGACGGCATGTTGCATGGGTTTAATATGCAAGGTCAGGAAAAATTGGCCTATATTCCCGCTGCACTGTATTCAGATCAAGCGGATCAAGGGTTGCACTATCTGACTGATCCAAATTATCAGCACAAATATTATGTAGATTTACCACCCGTGGTTTCAGATGCCTATATTATGGGTAATAGTAATGCCCGATCCTGGAAAACCGTTTTATTGGGTGGATTAGGCAATGGTGGACGGGGATACTATGCACTAGATATTACGGATCCTACTCAATTTAGTGAGTTGAACGCCGCGTCACTTGTGCTCTGGGAGTTTACCTCGAATGATGATAGTGATTTGGGGTATACCCATAGTGTGCCTACTATCGCCTGCCTGGGTAAAGATGTAGGTAACTGTAGTTGGCATGCGATCTTCGGCAATGGCTATAACAATACAGGTAGTGGTGAATCCGGATTGTTTATTGTCAGTTTAGATGGCGGCATAGACGGTAGTTGGACGGATTCAGGTAACGCCGACTACAAAAAATTGATGACAGGAGTCGGTAATACCAGCACACCTAACGGTATGGGTACCCCAACCGTGGTGGATCTAGATGGAGATGGAGTAGCGGATAGGGCCTACGCAGGTGATCTGTACGGCAACCTCTGGGCGTTCGAGCTTAAGGGTAACATGAACAAATGGCGTATCGCTCATAGAAGCGGAAACGGCAACAATGCAACTCCGCAACCGCTATTTACTGCTCGTGATGCCTCCAATAATCCCCAAGCAATATTAACCCAACCAGAGGTTGTGCGTCATCCTAGTGTGGAGACGGATACTACCAATCAAAATGGTAATGAACCTAATCTGATGGTGCTTTTCGGTTCGGGTAAATTCTTAGAGTTGGCGGATAAGAGTAGTACTAATACGCAATCTTTTTATGCTGTATGGGATAAAGGGGATAGCCTCCTGACCCGCAGTGATTTGGTAGAGCAGTCAGTCAATGATAGCAACGCTAATACTAACTCGAACCGACGTATTCCCACTACTAACGCGGTCGATTACTCGGGGAACAATCCTGTCTATGGTTGGTACATGGATTTGACTGATTCAGGTGAAAGAGTGTTATATCCTGCGTGGGCTCGTGGAGACATTGTCTATTTCAATACCTTCGTTCCAGTAGGCGGTTCCAGTTGTGATGGTTCCTTCGATGGTTGGTTAATGGCTGTAAGAATCGAAAATGGTCATCCTCCAAGTGAGCGCTTGTTTGATACGGACAACGATGAAGATATCGATCAAGATGATGAACATATCTCTGGGATTCGATCCAATCTGTCAGGTGATTCTAAGTTTTTAGATGATAAACAATATGTCGTTGACGACGACGCAGATCTGGAAGATCGAACTATTAAAAATGGATCGGGTGCGGCCGGACGTGTTTCCTGGCAGGAGCTCAGACAAGATTAGTTGTTCAAGACTAATAGACCCACAACGACGCCGCTTATTTAAGCGGCGTCTTTTTTTCTAGTTCTGCTAGCTTGTCATTGACGCGATAAGCGAACGCAATTACCTCGGCTACGGCGACATATAAAGCTTCCGGGACTTCGTCGCCGAGTTCAATGGTAGCAAGCAATTGCACCAGTTGTGGATCAGAATAGATAGGAATTTGGTGCTCTTCGGCAACCCGTAGTATTTCCTCGGCAATGAGATTCCGGCCCTTTGCAGTGACCGTTGGCGCCGACTCACGATCATACTTTAGGGCAACTACTGTTTGCTCTTTCGACGTTGAGCTGTCCTTTTTATCTGTCATTAGACTTGATCATCCACCAAATGTTGATGATGATTTACCTGTCGCCAAGGAGGGTCACCGAGATATGTGTTTATCTTCGCCAATGCCAAGCCCTGATCGTTAAGCTCAGTTTGTAAAGATGCCAACTCTTCTTGCAGGGTACTCAAAGTAGTGGGCTCTGCCGCCCAAAAGCTGGTGCTGATTTGATCTCCTAGTATGGATACGCGTGCGTACACCGGGCCGGTCTGATCTAACTCAAAGGCAAGTGTGATGGTCCACGGACGACCTTCATTGTCTGCGCCAGTCTCTTCTTCTGTCTGTAATCTCAGCTGAAACAGATCGATCTGTTCGCCATTGCGGACTGGTAATTCTGTTTGTAAATATTGGCCCCCCTGTTCGAGGTGCGCCAGCTGGTTAGATTGAATGCGAGAAAGGGCTTGTTCCACCTGGCGGCTTAACTCTTGTGGTTGCTCACCCACCGGGAGTTGCAACAACTCAGGCGCTGCAGCCCGTTGCGCTTGCATGGGCGCGTTTTTGGTAGGGGGCATGAGAGGAGTGTGCAAACTTGAGGTTGGTGGGCCGCTGGATGTTTGTGGACGTGATGAGTTGGTTGGCTGACTATAAGACTGGTAGGTAGCCTCTGCACTGCTAGATGTTCTGGTTTGTGAGGCTGTGAGACCAAACAGACTGAACATATTCAAGGTCACAGATTTAGCCATATTGGTTGTCCAGGAGGAGCGTCCTAACGCGGAGGGGCTAGGGGAGGGCGCATTGCGGATACCGGGTTTAGCTTCATGGCTACTCACCAAGAGCTTGAGTAAGTGTGCTTTTAGATCTCGTTTAGTGGCTGTTATATCAGATCTTAGTAAGCGGGATTCATGTAAGATCCCAGAATCCTCAATGGCCTGTTTGACGGCTGCGCCGCTCTGTAGGTTTGGTTTGCTGGGCAATTGGTTGATGATTTGCTTTGCGTCTGCCACCACCTGTGCAGGCAATTGCATCTCTTTAGCGTTAGTCTGATTGATCTGTTGTAAGTTCGCGAACAGTGTCGTTAGGCTGCCTTGTCGCGGCAATATTTGCTTCATGTTATTGTGTACTAGCAACTGTGTTGCGGTCTCCGATTGGATCTTTAAAACCGGTTTGTCTCCTCCTTGTACGACTTCTAATTTAAACTTTTGCCCCACTTGTAGGGGCAGCTCAGTTTGCGCTTTTACCTGGTGTTGTCCTAGCTTTAATTCAACCAACGTTTTCGACAAACGGGTTAATACTTGCGCATGTAGCAGTTCACCCGTCTGTAAACGCAGGGCAGAGCCAGAGGAGACAGCCTGAAGCTGTAAGTAGGATTTGATCTGTGTCTCTGACTGAATTTTCATAGGCAAAAACGATTAGGGTTTACCTATTGTATCGGCCGAAGTCATGCTCCAGGCAGTATTAGATGAGCGTTCATTTTTGCGTCGCCAGTCAACTAGCGCTATGCGCTCAGGCATATTGCGCTTTTTACAGGTGTTCTACAAATTTGTGGGTAGCAGATGGTTCGAAAATAAGCAAACTTAAAGATCGGCTGTGGAGGAGTGGGACATTCGTGACTGCTGCTGTTCTTGCCACAATAAAGTGGCGCCCACCACCGCTGCGGGTAAGACCACAAAATTAGCAATGGGGATGAGAATGCCGATGTTGACGCTCACGCCAAAACCTAAGGTAAGCAAACGGTTTTGGCTACTGAATTGCCGGGTCTGCGCGAAGGAAATACCTTCGTTTTCAGCGGGGAAGGCAAGATATTCTAGCGCCAATGACCAGGCCACCACTAAAAACCAAATGGCCGGGGCCAACAGGTTCACGCCAGGTATCAAAAACAGAGGCAGACAGGCAAGGCTGCGACTTAACACATACCAGAGTTTTTTAGGTTCGTTTTTTAGCGCATAGAGCACAGATTGCGTCAGGGTTAAACCTTCGGTGGGTTTTTCTCCAATCGACACTAGAGTGCGCTCCGCAAGTAGTCCATAAAAAGGCAGCCCAATTAGGGTAGCTAACAAAGCAAACGTATAAAACCCCAATAGCGCAAGGGAGAGCGCAAACAGTGGCCAAAGGATCCACTGTAGCCAGTCCAGCCAGTCTGGCAAAAAATCTGTGAGCCAGATCAAGGCACCGTCGAATAGATCGATCGCGAGACCAATACCGAAAGCGAATAGCAGCATGTTGACTAGAACTGGCCCGATCACAAAACGCCTGAGACCGGACGTATTGAGTAGCTTGATGCCACGCAGTAAGTAATTTAGCCCTTTTACAAAATCGCTTGGCATCGTCACGGGAGTGTAATTGCAGTAGGTGCGACCCAGCCGGGTGCCTGGTGTTCTGCTATTACCGTTGTGTAGATGCCGCCGCGAACATTAAATTTTGCTTTCACGCGCATAAATCTCGGTGAACAGGCTGCCACCAGATCTGCTAAGATTTGATTGGTGACCGCTTCGTGAAACGTGCCGGTATCGCGAAAGGACCAGATATAAAGCTTCAAAGATTTTAACTCTATGCAGAGAGAGTCTGGGATATATTCTAGATGCAAGGTGGCAAAATCCGGCTGTCCGGTTTTTGGGCAGAGACAAGTAAATTCCGGGATCTCCATGCGAATAGTATAATCTTGCTGGGGATTTGGATTGTCAAAAGTTTCTAACTGTTTGCTTGGTTGTGTGCTCATGGTATGGTTAACTACTATCAAGTGACGGCGCTGCTAATTTACACTATATTCCCTGCCATTGACCAACGGTGTAGTAGTTCACACAGATGCGTTTAAAATCAATTAAGCTTTCCGGATTCAAATCATTCGTTGACTCGACCACTTTACCCCTGCCCACGAATCTAACCGCGGTGGTCGGTCCAAATGGGTGTGGTAAATCAAATGTGATCGATGCTGTGCGTTGGGTGATGGGGGAGACTTCCGCCAAACATCTACGTGGGGATTCGATGGCTGATGTGATCTTCAATGGCAGCAGCTCGCGTAAGCCGGTGGGTAAGGCGTTCATCGAACTGGTATTCGATAACAGTGACGGTAGCCTGGGAGGACAGTGGGCCAGTTATGCTGAAATCTCAGTGAAACGAGAGGTTTCTCGGGACGGGCAGTCCAAATATTATCTCAATGGCAGTAGATGTCGCCGTCGGGATATAACCGATATTTTTATGGGTACCGGGCTCGGGCCACGGAGTTACGCCATCATTGAGCAGGGCACCATCAGCCGCATCATTGAAGCCAAGCCAGAAGAGTTACGTGTCTATTTAGAAGAGGTGGCAGGCATCTCAAAATACAAGGAGCGTCGGCGCGAGACTGAAACTCGAATTCGGCACTCTAAGGAAAACCTGGATAGACTCAATGACTTAATGGAAGAAATTGAGAAACAACTAGAAAAATTAGATCGGCAGTCGAAGGCCGCAGCCAAGTATAAGTTGTTAAAAGAAGAAGAACGCCAAGTCAAAGCCGAACATTTCGCTTTGCGCTGGCAGGAGTTACAACAGAATCTGCAGCAACATCATCGCCATTTGTCTGAATTAGAAAATCAGTTGGAGGCATTGCAGGCAGAGCGCACCAGTGCGCAGACCGAGTTAGAAAAACAGCGATTGGCCCATACCGAAGCCAGTGATGAATTCAATCAACGGCAGGGTGCTTTTTACTCCGTTGGCTCAGAAATCGCGCGTATCGAAGAGGCGATCAACAATATTCAGGAGCGGGATAAACAACTCACCCAAGATCTTGAAAATACTAATGCGCAAATCTCTCAATCGCAGAGTCACCAGCAACAAGATCAAAGCGAATTGACGCGAGTGGAGCAAGAGTGGCAACAGTTGATGCCAGAGGTGAGTGCGCGGCAAGAGGCGGCCTCGAAGGCTCAGTCTACTCTAGCCCAGGTGCAACAGGAATGGGATGCTTTTGAATTAAATTGGCAATCTCACCAACAAAATCAATTGGAAAATCAAAGACTAGTAGATAGAACAAAAAGTAATATCGAGTATTTAGATAAAGACTTGGTACAACAACAGTTACGCATCGAACGGCTACAAGAAGAGCTTGGCAGCTTGCAAGAACAAAAAGCGCATGGTGATCGCGGAGAGTTAGTGACGCAGTTAGATCTGCTCGAAGATCAGAAAAAAGTCGTACAGGAAAATCTAAATCACTGTCAGCAGAAAATTAATCAAGCGCGTGAATCGAGAACAGATGTATCTCAACGCTTGGAGCAAGCGCGTAGCCGATTAAATGAACTTCAAGGGCGGCAGGTGGCGTTGAAGGCATTACAAGAGGCGGCATTAGGCCGTGGCGAAGCCTCATCAGAGTGGTTACAGAATCAGGGGATCCAAGATCGCACTCGTCTAGCAGAAAAAATCAAAGTTAAAAAGGGCTGGGAAGAAGCAGTGGCTTTGGTCTTAGGTCAAGATGCCGAAGCGGTCTGTTTAGCGGATTTAAATCACATAGTAGAGAAGATCCCCCACTATGACGTCAGTGGCGGGCGCTTATCATTCTATTTTCCGCAATCCTCTACCCATGAGGTAGCGATAGAGGCAAATCAGTTATTGTCGAAGGTGCACGATTCCGCTGAGCTGGCCAGTGTGTTGAGCGGTATTTACGCAGTGAACAACCTTGATGAAGCCATTGAGCTTTTGCCACGATTGCAAGCAGGTCAGTCGGTAGTCACCAAGGGCGGCGTGTGGCTGGGTCCAAACTGGTTGAGGTTAAGCCATAAGGGTGAAGATAGACGCAATATTTTTGAACAGCAGGAAGAGCTATCTGAACTTAATCAACTGGTTGCGGAACAAATCTCTAAAGTAAAGCAGAGTGAGCAAGCCGCTGAACATGCACATGCAGAGTTGTTAGGGTTTGAAACCGAACGGGATCAGTTGGCCAATGAGTTAAATGAAATTAATCGTAAAGCTACCCAAGATCATTCTAAGCTGAGCGCTTTAGTGGCCAAGGAAGAACAGATCCAGGCGCGTATCGACACGGTGATGAGAGAAATTGCTGGCTGCAAGGAAAAGCTCGAAGAGGATACCGGGCAGTTGGAGGGCCAACGGGGTGCCTTAGAGCAACAAATCGCTGATTTAGAACAGGTGAACCAAATCCATGATGAGTTACTGGGCGAACGGCAAAAGCTCAAGGAGCGGCTTGAAGAGAAACGTCGCATCAATAGTGAATTGCTTGCCAGTTGTCACGAACTTGAATTGCGGCTGCAATCCTATAAACAACGTCAGGAAGCGTTAAGCCAGGCGTTGACACGTATTGCGGAACAGCTACAGGGATTAATACAGCAGAAAACACAGATTGAACATCAGATCCAAGAAAACAACGCACCCCTTGAGACTCAACGGGAAAGCTTACAACAACAGTTGCAAACCCGGGCTGGAATTGAAGCGGAATTGTCCGCAGCTAGGGCCCATATGGAGTCCGTGAATCAAGAAGTGACGCGGTTGAACCAATTGCAACTGGAGTTAGACACTCAAATCCAAACCCACCGCGAGGGCTTAGAAGCTGAGAAACTCGCCTCACAGGAACTCAAAATTCGCGCTACCACCATCCAAGAACAGTTGGCGGAGACGGGTCATCAGTTAGAGACAGTTATCGCCAATTTGTCGGAAGAGGCAGAGTTAGAAGAGTGGCAAGATAGACTGACAAAACTGGAATTAAAAATTCAAAGACTTGGCGCGATTAATTTGGCAGCAATTGAAGAATTTGAACAGACCAAAGAGCGTAAACTCTACTTGGACAAGCAGCATGCGGATTTAATTGAAGCCTTAGAGACCTTAGAGTCGGCGATCCGCAAAATAGACAAAGAAACCCGTACCAAGTTTAAAGATACCTACGACAAGGTGAACAGTAGCTTTCAACAGCTGTTTCCGAAACTATTCGGTGGCGGCCACGCGCATTTGGATATGACCGGTGAAGATCTATTAGAAACAGGCATTGCAGTGATGGCGCGCCCACCTGGCAAGCGCATCACCAACATACATCTGCTTTCCGGGGGTGAAAAAGCACTCACGGCGGTGTCTTTGGTGTTTGCGTTGTTTGAATTGAATCCCGCGCCTTTCTGTATGTTGGATGAGGTGGATGCACCTTTGGACGAAGCCAATGTGGGACGTTTCTGTGATCTTGTCAAAGAGCGTTCGGCAGAGGTACAGTTTATATTTATTACTCACAATAAGCGTACAATGCAATTGGGAGAACAGTTAACTGGGGTCACGATGCATGAACCGGGCGTGTCTCGATTGGTCTCGGTGGATGTGGAGCAAGCAATCGAACTAGCTGCAGTTTAATCACTTCAGCAAGGGTTGAATCGATATGGATAGTAGCCTCAGACTTTTATTACTCATGATTGGCGTGGTCTTTATAGCAGTAGTGCTATGGGACAGCTTTCGACGTACTCGTTTTGACCAGCAGCGAAAGAAACAGCTCATAGACAACCATCGTGCCTTGGACGGCATCTCGGTGGATCTGAACGAAGGCATTGATAAAAACACCGAAGACTTACCCCATCACAGTACCATGAGTGTCGCCGAACCGATCGCCCAACAGGCAATCGATCCGATACCGAATCTGACTGCGCAAAGCAGTGACGGTGAAGCTGCTCAATTGACTCCGGAGCAACCGGCACAGTACACAACCACATCAGAAGTAGCGCTTTCTTCTGCACGGCAGAATCATTTTGACGATCTGACGATCAGTTCCAGAGAAGTTGATGAAGAGTTAACAGACATGCCCTCTTTCCAGTTGGAGCCGCCACCGGCGACCACGGAAGAGGCACAATCACACAGTCGCCCGACGACCCATGGGCGTGCAGAGATCCCGTTTCATGCAGCTTTGGGCAGAGTGGAATCGAAATTTTCTCGGCTTCGAGGGAGAAAACAAGCAGAGCCAGCGACTACAAATGAGTCTACACAACAGCCAACAGCGGGCGCGGTTGGCGAGACGGTTGATCCCCTCTCCAAGACAACCAGGCAACAAATCACCGATGCACCACAAGATGAAGAACATATAGTTGTGTTTCATGTGCGCGGTAAGAAGGGACAAAAATTAAAAGGCGAGCAACTGCATCGCCTGTTTGACGAGTTGGGTTTAGAGTTTGGCGATATGAACATCTTCCACCATTTTGCATCTAACGAAAATCCCAGGTTGCGATCCAGTAAGCAACCGGTGTTCAGTGTGGCTAATTCTCATGAGCCGGGTAC
>DJFZ01000046.1 GCA_002432655.1 Thiotrichaceae bacterium UBA5859
CCATGAACATACACCTTGCTTCAATTGAAGGGCCGAGTTATTTTAATTCAAGCGAACACAAGGAGAGTTGAGTCCATTCAATGCAACAGAAGATACAAAGCTCATTACCTGAACTCATTTGGGATTTCCCCCTGCGCGTGTTTCATTGGTTGCTAGTGATCGGCTTTATTGCGATGGTGATTACAGCCAATATGGATAGCAGTTATTTTCAGTACCACATTCTGCTGGGACAGTGCCTGTTAGCATTGATGCTATTCCGCCTGGTTTGGGGGTTTGTTGGTGGAACATACGCTCGATTTAGGAATTTCGTCTTCGGCCCGAAAGCGATAAAAAACTATTTAAGGGGACATTCAGAAACAGACTATAGCCGTAGCGGTGGCCATAATCCATTGGGTTCACTGAGTGTCTGGTTGATGTTGGCATTGCTCAGCTTACAGGTAGTGACCGGTCTGTTTGCCACAGATGACATCAGTCATGCGGGACCCTTAAACTTTTTAGTCTATGGCAATATAGAATCCACACTCACAGAGCTGCACCATTTAAATTTTCTACTTCTTATCATCGTCATCGCTATGCATGTCGCAGCCGTGTTTTACTATAAAATTTTTAAGCAACAAGATCTGATTGCCACCATGTGGCATGGTTGGAAGCCTGCCAAATCGGCACCGAACTATTCCTTTTCCTTAGCTACAAAAGGATTCATGGTACTGTTGGTGACTTCGAGCCTGACATTCATTGTACTCTGGTTGGTGCAGAGGGTTAGCTAGTCTTCCAGACCACACCTCATGACATCCCATTAAATGTCCGGAAAAAGGGATACCTGCGAGTACAAAAATGTTCAATGACACAAACCCATTAACACAATTTGCAGAGACCTTTCGATGAGATAGTGCTTCCCGTTATCGGGTACGTCAGTACGCGCGCAGTCTAAAGTTAAGTGCGCAAGACCATGTACCATGGCCCAAGTTGCAAATGCGACTTCTTCAAGCGGTTGGTGGCGGAAGACACCTTGATCAATGCCATCGCTAATGGTCAGTCTCAGCTCGTTATAAGCCTCGTCACCTGCTTCGCATAATTCTGGGAAATGTTCTCGGTCCCGATCTTCAATCTGCGAACCAAACATCAGCTGAAACAAGGCTGGCAAGTCAGTAGTATTTTAAACGAAAGAACACAGAAATACTGTCTTCGGTATAAGATATAAATACTAAAACATATAAGAACTAGTAAGACTCAAATTTATGTATCCACTGTAAACTTGCTTACTTTTCCGTTTGCGCCAGCCACTCGTTTGCTAAACACCAGTGAGATGGCAACATAAAATTGGTATCTTCAAGCAAGCTGAAGAATATGACTTTGCCGGTATTGAACAGACTCTTGTATACCAAAGAATCTAACAACCTAATCGCGCCAGTGGCAAATTAACTTCACCATAAGTTGTGATTAACAGTAGACACGTATCAATCGGCCCGCCTTATCCACTGCCCTAACCTACGCTACCTGAGTAATTGGATACCTCCACTAATCCTTACGATATTTATCATGGCAGCCTTTACAACTATTGCCCACTGCGCCGAAGGCTTTGGTAACACTTTCCTTGTTTCCTGATGCCGCTGCCTCTGCTAGACCACCAGCTTTAGACTCAATATCATTTAGTTTTTGCTGAAAATCATCCCAGTTTTCCCAGATCTGCTTTTTTGCATCGGTTTTCACTCGTTTGGGTCGAGTCTCTGGAAAACCTTCAGGGAGCATCTTGGCCATATCCACCAAGCGATTCGCCCGACGTTGAAAATCTTCGGCGTTGTATCGACTCTCATCTTCCAACATACGTTTCATCTGCGAAAAATCCCACGCCATCACGTGAAACACACCCTCCCTATATTCAACTTGATCCTGCGCCTCTGAAGCTGCCTGAGTAGCGGAATAAGGCAACAGGAAACATGCTAAATACAGAATCCATCTTCGTTGTTGTTCTAACATGACTATATCTCCGTAAATGTAATGAATTAGATGAGGGTTTATACTTTAGCCGCACGGTGTCTAAAGACCCCAACAGATAATCTATGCTGCAATAGCTCCTTTAGATCCTGCCAGAATGATAAGGTTACCAAAAAAGTGGCCATCCAAAGTAACATTTCTATTAAACCATGATCGAACACAAAGCCCAACGCGATACTGGAAGCTAAAACAATATATATGACACGCCCCCATTGGGATCTCCGCTCTGCCACAGTTTCCACCGAGTACCAGGCACGAAATAAAACAAAAATGTAACGAATTAATCCAGGCCATAAAATCCAAAGGGCTATGCCGTGGTATACATGTAATCCAAGACATAGAAATAAAATAGCCAGTGCATCTATTTCCATATCGAAACGAGCCCCGAAGATGCTCTCTTCTTGGCGTGCGCGCGCTACCCCACCATCTACCCCATCCAACAGTAGAAAAAGCAGAATCACTGCTGCGAAAGAGCCGCGCTCCATCGTTAACCATAAAGGTGCCGCAAACAGCAGACAGAATCGCATTAGGGTAATGCTGTTAGCGAGACCAAAATAATAGAACTGCCTTTGTGCTCTCAACCAAATAGAGGCACATATCAACATGGAGATGAAGCCGACGATTTGTAAAACGGCTATCGACCCTAGATATGAGGCCACTAGAATGGCCATCATCAGGCAGGCTGCATGCCAGGACACCCAAAAATCCAGCTGACTATTGACTGCTTGCAAATTGATTGCGTTGTGCCGCATGGCCTACCCTTCATCAATGATGAACCAAAAACATTACGCGAGTTTCATACCCTTGTATAGGTTCCATGGGCCAGGGACATTTTCCTATCCCGTCAACGAATTGACGCCTTGCTATTCTAATCTTATGTCATAATGAGACTCATCACCAATTATTAGAAAAACAATCAGTACTATTCAACTATGACTTTGACCTCTAGCGTGCACACTCTATTCAGCAGTTTGACTCGCCAGAAAGAGTTATTTCATCATTCAAAAACACGGCGTCCTTTCGTCACCCTGAGTTTTGCTCAAACAGCGGATGGTTGTCTCTCCACTACTTCATCGGAGCGACTCTATATCAGTCATGCTGCGGCACTACGTGTCACACACCAGTTGCGTGCTGATCACTCGGGGATCTTAGTCGGTGTAGAGACCGTTATCACCGATAATCCTCAACTGACAGTGAGACATGTGCCTGGAAATAATCCGCTCCGCATTGTGTTAGATACCAATTTAAGGATCCCCGACACGTCAAGCTTGTTACACGATAAATGTGGCCATGTGCTTTTGGCCAGCGATCAGAATGCCCCTCTAGATAAGCTGCAGAAGTTTGAAACCCTGGGTGCACAAGTGCTCACCTTCCCCTGTGAGAACGGAATTCCACTCCCCCTATTACTACACAAACTTTTTGATTTGGGGATCCGGGATCTGATTGTGGAAGGCGGGGGACAGGTGATCAGTTCCTTTTTGGCCCATGGATTTGTTGATTTTATGACTGTCACTATGGGTAAATTTTTTATTGGTAATGAACAAGCTGTTCGTTATCGAGTCACTGAACCTATCTCCCTGGAAGGATTCAACGCCATATCTCTGGAAGAAAATATACTTTTTTGGGGCAGCCCTAGGCCGGTTCAACTGGCTCCAGAAAACTCAGTCACCGAACGTCATTATGCATCCATATGAAGATCGCCAAAGTTCTTTCATTTGACGCGCCTTATCATATCTCTATTCAAACGCATCCATTAAAAGCACCGGAACAGAATCACCTTCTTATTAAAAACCTCTATTCCGCAATTAGCGCGGGTACAGAGCTACTCGTATACAGAGGCGAAGTACCCGATAACATTCCTCTGGATGCCACGCTGTCACACCTTTCCCAACCTATTAGCTATCCCTTAAGTTATGGCTACGCCAGTGTAGGATACGTAGAGGCAGTCGGCAGTGGCGTAGACACTGAATGCGTAGGCCGGCCAGTTTTTAGTTTTTCACCTCATGCCTCACATGTGATGACCACTCTAGAACAGATTCAATTCTTACCGACAGATATAGAACTCAAACAAGCGGCATTACTCGCCAGCATGGAAACGGCTCTCTCTGTTGTCATGGACGCCAAGCCGGTGATAGCAGAGCGTGTCGCAGTTTTTGGATTAGGCACCGTAGGACTACTCGTGAGTTGGTTACTTTCGCAATTTCCGCTTACCAGTCTGTCAGTATCTGATCCAATTGAGTCTCGGTTAACACGCGCACAACAAATCATACCGACACCCACTAACATGACTGATAATTTTGATCTAGCAATTGACCTATCAGGCCAAGCTACGACATTAAATCAAATCATTCCTCAGATGCATTATGATGGACGCATTCTGGTGGGATCCTGGTATGGCAATCAGGCATCTAATATTCAACTGGGAGACTATTTTCACCGTAACCGCATTCAACTGATGAGCAGCCAAGTGAGTCATATCGCCCCCAATCTAAGGGGCCGCTTTGATCGTAGAAGAAGATTAGATAGCGCCCTGCAATTGCTTGAAAATTTTCCTTGGCAACAGCTCATCAGCCATCTAATACCACTAGAAGAGTGCGCGGCTTTGTATGCCAAACTCAACCAAGCCCCGCAAAGCTATGGGCAAGTCTTAATCAGCTATGAGCAGTGATACATGTACCACTTAGGCCTGAATCGAAGTTTTTCTGCCCGCCATTACCTCATCGGAGGCGATTGGGGCGCAGAAAACCACGAACATGCACACCAATATCGATTAGAATGTATTCTCAAAAGCAACATTTTAGATCAACATGGCTACTTAATTGATATTGTCGAGCTGAATCGTGCATTAGACCAAATTTTATTAGATTATGCAGATAAGACTTTAAACTCCTGTAGCGCATTTAAAGATCTGAATCCCAGCTTAGAGAATTTCGCACGCATTCTCAATCATGCTCTGCGTGGTCAACTCTGTACAGATAGTCTCACCAGTATTGAAATAATTTTATGGGAGGATGAAGAAGCCTGGGCAAGTTATACTCATCTAGTCCAGTGAACATCGCGCTCTTATATCCTGGACAACTGCACACCTGTTCCGGCGGCTATATTTACAACCGATCACTATTGGCAGCGCTCAGAAAGCGAGAGCTGAAGGTAATCGATCTCTCCATAGACAATAAAACTCCTAGTCAATTGGCTACTATTCTCGAAAAGCAACGAATATCCTTTTTGATTCAGGATTCACTCGCTTATTCGGCATTGACACCTCTCAATCTAATTTTGCGTCAATCACCAACGATATCCATACTCGGGTTGATTCATAATATTCACAGCCACCTAGATCACTCTGCATACTCCCTAACGGCAGAGCAAGAATATTTGAACACTCTCAATGGACTAATATGCGTAAGTGATACTATCGCCTCAGCAATTTCGAGTCTTAATGCTGAACCAAAACCTTGCCTGGTGCTAAACCCCGGTCGTCCCCACTCTGCTCCAGCATGCAGTTCAGAACGACAAAATTCAGAGTCTCTAAAACTGATTTGCGTTGCCCATCTTTTACCCCCTAAACGACAACTGGAATTGATTCAGGCTTTGGCTAAGATCCACGAAATAGACTGGCAACTCACTTTAGTGGGTTCAATGATGCTGGATAGAAACTACACACGAAAAATTCAGCAAGAAATTCAGCATCACCAGTTAACTTCCAAGGTTACGTGCCTGGGAGAAGTATCTAGGGAAGATCTCAGTGTACTCTATCCACAACAGGATATATTAGTTCAACCTTCACAGTTTGAATCCTTCGGATTGGTGTTACTAGAAGCGTTTCAGTTTGGGATCCCAGTGGTAAGTTTCGCTGAAGGCGAACCCAAACAGTTCATTAAAAATGGGGAGACTGGATTTTGGTATCCAGAGCTAAGTCACTTATCACAGGCATTGGCCGAATTAAGCTCGCCGAATATTCGCAACAGAATGTCTGAAGCCTGTTATCAACAGCATCTAAGATGGCCAAGTTGGTCCGTACAAGCAGAACGCCTAGAAAATTTTATGCAAACCTTCCTGCAATCCTGAGCGTTAGATACACTCAGTATTTTCCATTACTAGGCTGACTCACTTTCGCAAGCCAATAGACTCGTTTATATAGGGCAAATAAGCACGAAAGCCATGTACGGGTGATATTGGATTCCATTCTAGTGGGCCTAGCCCAATCACTTTCACAACTTTTGCATCCTTCCCCGCATGTGCGCCTAACGCGCCGACGCCAAACAACCAGGGAATCGGATCAAGACGATTAACATAATGGGTGTATGCAGGCCCATCTGGATAGATCCGTGACGCACCTCCATAAGTGACAACATTGATCTGACTCATTAAACTTGTCGCGCTTCCTTTTTCCAGTAACGAGAGGGTCACCAACTGTTGCTTCACCCGTTCAAGCGCATTCACCACAATGTGTGTCCCCTTGCTCCCAGTTAAAAGATAGACCGCAGATCCCCGCTCTAATTGATGGTGAATCAACTCTGTTAGGGTCTTTTCAGCACTGGTATGCGTTTCGTTAGCGGGCTGCCAAATTTTTCCGGGAAATAATTCACCATTATAGATTCCGATAAACGCTGCTTGCGTCTCCTCTGAAAATCGCACAAGCTTCTGATATTGCCGAAAGAGACTATTTACCGCGCCATTCACAAACATCACGACAGGTTCTTGGTCAACCTCCCCCACACGAATAGAAGAAAGCTCTGTCTTCAATACATCGCTTGGATGGTAAACACAACCTTTGTGACCCACAACAAAGCCATCCAAGGAAGTAGATCCAACGGCAACATATGAGTTCGTCATGCAGTCATCTTGTCGAGGCAAGGTGCTACAAGCGGATATCAACATAGAAACAAATAGCGTAATAAGCTTCCTAACCATATACTTTACTAAACCCTAACAGAAACTTGTTTCTCTGCTTAATCCACTCGATTGACTGGCCAAACCTTGATGGCAGAAAGAGTCGATACGCTACCATCACCCGGCATTAAGCATTATGATTCACTATATTGAAACTACCAACATTTAAAATAACGGAGAGTTAGACCTCCAACTTAATGATTGAACATACTCGGTACCCCTTAAGCAGCTACTACGGTCTGGCCCGCTCCTGGCTTATCTATTATGGACAGCCCTGGCGTCGTCCTGCGAGAATTAGGTTCTATGCTCAATTTATTCGACCCGGTAGCCTCTGCTTCGATATAGGTTCTCATTTAGGCAACCGTATTGATGCTTTCCTTGCCTGCGGCGCACAAGTGGTGGCGTTGGAACCGCAACCCCTTTGCTATCGATATCTACAGAGGCGCTATGGCCACCACGCCAATACTGACATTTTGAACAAAGGCGTCGATGGCACTGAGGGAGACAAGACACTATATCTAAGTGCAGCCACACCCACCGTCAGCACCTTCTCTGAAGATTGGATCGAAGAAGTACAACAGGACACTCGTTTCAAAAACATCCGCTGGGATCATACAAAAAACATCTCTATGATCACCCTGGATCGCCTCATTGAGATGTATGGCCAACCTGATTTTTGTAAAATCGATGTAGAAGGATATGAAGAGCAAGTTCTGCACGGCTTGAGCACAGCTATACCGGCACTTTCTTTTGAATACATCCCGATTGCAAAAGAGAGAGCCGTTCATTGTCTCGATAAGCTAACGGCTATTGGTTCCTATCAATACAATTACTGCCAAAAGGAGCGCATGAGCTGGTGCGCACCACACTGGATGAGTTCAGAAAAAATGGCAGAGGTGTTATATAAGATGCCAAATTCCCCCCCATCTGGAGACATCTACGCCCGCCTCAATCAGTAACTGACCCTGGGCACTCTGCTCCCACTGCCAAGGATAGTAGATTTTGGCTTCAACAACTCAGAGCCATTCTTCGCCAACACACTCAATTCTACTGCCCTGCAACCTTTTAGATGGTACCGACTTTAGAAGCATATCCAAAAATTAAGCGTTTAGACTTTTCCATTGCTGTCGTTATTTAACCACAAGAAAAACGCGTCAAATTCGAAATTTTTTCGATATAAACGATTACTGGAAATTCGCTTCACTACATTTTTTATCACCATTCACATTCGATACTTTTCTCTAACAAAGGAGCAATGAATGACTATATGTAAAAAAAGTTTGCTAGCATTGGCAGTCAGCGCCGCGCTGTTCGGCGCAGGATGCGGCCACGATGACGACGATGATGATGACGACACTGGCGCGGCCGAAACAAGCACCAACTTTAGTGTGTCCGTCACCAGCCCCGATGGACTCGCCACAGCAGCCCTTGGCAACTCCTCACCACAACAATTGTTAGCGCAGTTTCTTTTATCAAAAGCACACGCCGCTGAAGAGACTAGTCTCACCGAAGATGCTTTCCAAGTGGCACTGGTGAACGCCGCAGGAATTGTAACCGAAATCGTCACACCTCTCTCTTGGTCTCAAGAGGCAGATGGCACCTATGTGCTTGAACTACCAGGGGGTTTAAGACTGGATTGTGTGGTTGGTGTCGGCCTGGACGGCTCGGTGGAACTCGTTGTCGGGCAACCGCTACCAAATGGTCTGCTCGTGGCGCCCACCACCAACCCCTTGCTGGACGTAGACGTGGCCTCCACTGCCGCGTATCAAAATTTTCTCGATACAGTAGAGGATTCAATTGATTTAACCTCCCAAACCGATCTGACTGTGGAAGAAGTACAGAGCATTATCGATACTATCCAGGATATGGATCTGCCCGCACCCCAGGCCGGACAAACTCTGGAACAATATATCGCTGCTGCGATTGCTGCCTCCCAAGAAGTAGTGGAGCGCGAAGTCTATGTCGCGGAAAACAGCAGTGCGGCAAACCTGGGCGAACTCATTTCTACTGAGGGTATTCATTGGTTTGAAGGTGAAGAAGAAGAAATTGGCGAACTCCTCTATGGAGTATTCAGCTATGACCAAAATACTCAGGTGACATCTGAAACCGAATTTTTCTGGAATGGCAGCGCCTTTGAAGAAGAAACCGACTTGGGTGAAGATGATTGGATCCTAGGTGATTCGGGTTGGACTCAGATCGCCGGCATGTTTACAGTAGTCAGTGCTCTCAATGCCGATGGAACCATTACTTTGGTAAGCCCTGAATCTTCTAGCTCTACCGAACAAATGTCCGGAATAATGGTGGATTTAGAGGGTCAATCCATACTCGACTTTTTCCTAGGCGATGAAGATGTCGCAAATTGGACAGACGTAATCGGCGCAAACTCCACATTCTCAGCGGGCGCTGTAGGTTATGATATCACCTGGACATTCACGGGTGACTTCATCCTGATGTGGGATTGGGACTGCCAAAACCCAGAAAATACCGGCGGAATCTGTAACACTGTATGGCATTCCGATGGTGACGGTGACGCTGGCAACGATACCTTTGCGACCACACTTGAATCGATCATATCAAGTACTGCCTCCGCTACTTCGGATCCATCCGCCATCAACGCTGTCGTATTACCTGATGGAAACGGTGAATATTCTGTTGAGCTGGTTGAAGGCGGCGTCGCCAACATATTCCAATTTGACTGGCAGGCAGCACCTCCGGTTGCCACCAATGTGGGCACCAGCACATGGGTATCCGTCTCTCTCGACAACGGCGTCACTTACATTGAACTCGCTATGAATGATCTACTGCAAGGCATCATAGATTTCGATGAGGATGAAACCCTGCTATTTACAGAGCATGAAGGTTATGTCCGCTACGCGTCGAAAGAAATGGCAGGAACCTCAGAGAGTGAATGGGTATTCAACCAAGCTGCCAAAGATGAGATATTGAACGCAGCTTTGATCCCTTGTATTGCTGCTGACTCCTCCGTCTTAACTGATTTCTCGTCATTTGAGAATGCAGTCGTGCAGTGTGGCGGCACCCAAGGTCAAGGAGGCTTCACCGAAGCGAATGTATCGGGTTTGACATTCACCAACAGTGAAGGCGACACCATCACTTTCAATGCCGATGGAACTGGAATGTTGACCGAAGAAGGCATTGATGAATCCATCTCATGGGAAGTAGATAGTAGTGGCTATCTAGTCATTACCTTTGCAGGTGGCGACACAGACACTGTAGCTTTGGTGAAATCAGTCGCCGGCTCAGGAATGAGCGTAAAAGCATATGAAGTGGATAGCGGCAACAGCGATGGTGAAATTGGTAGTGATGTGCTCTGGATAAGCCAATAATCACTCTTTAATTATTTTATATTTTAAGCCCCGCTAAGTGCGGGGCTTTTTTTATCCATGTACTGAATGCAACACTCCGCTTGAATTGCCTCACTATTATTAATCACTATCCATAACAGCATCTGAAAACTTGTGATTAGGCTAAGCAAGTCGCTTAGATGGGCACACTTAGTCGGTAAGAATTCATTGCGTTAAAATTTATGCGTAAATGAAAACGCTCTTGTTTTAGAGCCCCTATAGAATGACTAACGGCTGACTGGCTCTTCATGTATCAAATGAATAATATTCGTTGGGCTTGAAATCCAAAATCCTTTCAATCCACTGGGCAAAGGTTCGATCTTATCTCTTCTCGACACCCCCTTCTGTTCTAAATAATTTGCGGCTTCCTCTATAGAGTTTGTTGCAATTTCCAACCATACCTCCGCTTGACTTAAATTGTCTACCGCATCAATCCAGAGATTTTTATCACCGAATTCAAATGCCACAGAGTCTACAGCATCTACATCTTGCAACGATAGACGCGTTAACCCCAAAATATCTGCATAGAATGCCACCGTTTGCTCGAACTCATGGTTAGGGACTTTAATGGCGATATTTTTTCCTGGTGAAAATTTTAGCGACATGTAGATGGCTCCCTGGTTGTAGGAGGGTGACCTGGACAAAATACTTTATCTGCTGGGTATCCCGTCGAATGGCACGACTAAAGTTCATCTCTTGCGACGCGAAATCCAATAACCAAGTTTTTTCTAAACAGCGCCTCTTTACTGCGTGCGGCTGAACGCATGTGATGAGGTTCGTGGGACCAAGAGCCTCCGCGAATCACCCGGTAGCGGCAATCTCCCTCTAACCATGGCTCACCATCAGTCGGGGCTTGCTCATAGGTTTCGTTCCAACAATCCGCCACCCATTCCCACTGATTGCCATGCATATCGTGCAAACCAAAGCCATTGGGCGCAAAGCTCCCTACCGGGGCCGGAGAGTTCCCATCCCAAGAACTCCCACAACCCTGGCAAGATGCTAAATTATTCTCAATTTGATCCCCCCAGCTATATCTGCTCTCGCTCCCTGCTCGTGCGGCATACTCCCACTCTGCTTCACTTGGCAGGCGATACTGTTGAAGTGTGACCTCACTTAACCAATCCACATAAGCCTGAGCATCTCGCCAAGTGACATTAAACACCGGTAAATCACCTTGATTCCAACCCCTTAGATCTTCAGGTAGTTCTCGATTTGTCGCTTTGGCAAATTGTGTGTATTGCGCCAAAGTCACTTCAAAGCGGCTTAAAGAAAAGGATTCAATAAAAATTTGGCGTATTGGGTGCTCCCGCTCAATATTCGAATCTAATCCGCCCATCTGAAACTCTCCTGCTGGAACGGAGACCATCTCTGGGAGTAGTAAATCGCTACTCGAGTGATCAGACAGGGATTCTGAAAATAAATCTACTGCATCAGAAACGGCGCTCCCCTCCACGCTGTCACTCAGTATTTCATCATCTGGCAATTGAATAACAATATTGATAATCAAACCCAATCCGAGTGCTATCAGCAGCAGAAGATAGAATTGATTTTTATGCATAGTGATCGCCCATCCGCTGACGGATCTTCACAATATAAGCAGTATCCAATTAAAAGAGCTTAGATCAGAAGCGCTTGTCTAAAACGCAAGATTAAGCTGACCATGAATATAGTAGAATATTACAAAGGGAAAAATCTAGGGAATCGCAACAGAGACACTAAATCTGCTTTGGAAACAGAGCCTCTGGCCTCCAGATAAAAGTATGGTGATTCAACTCTGGTGGAATTCGATTGGCAATTTTCGCATGTGCCTCAGGCAATTCGGTCCAGTGTAGTTCCGGATCAATATGGTGAGCTGCATGATACCCGAGATTACAGGTAATGAAGTTAAAAAACGGATTCAGATTATTACGGGACGCCACCACTGGATCAACCGTATCTAGCTGAGCATGGTGGGGATAAGTCGCGTCCAGTAGAAAGAAGACCATTGAA
Source organism: Thiotrichaceae bacterium UBA5859 (assembly GCA_002432655.1). GTDB lineage: Bacteria > Pseudomonadota > Gammaproteobacteria > UBA5859 > UBA5859 > UBA5859. The sequence continues at coordinate 12,240 of DJFZ01000046.1, forward strand.
ATCATGGGGATCACATAAAGCACCAAGGCGTTCACCGGATCAAAATAAAATAAAATCGCGAGAATAGCGTTACTTAATGCAAACATGATTAAAAATTTTCTCAACAGTTGCGGGAAGTGCAACCCAATCTTGACAATACTTGGATACAACATGAGAGAATTTTTAACACAGTATTCCCAACGCCCCATCACCCGCCCGTCCTCGGTTTTCCAAGCAGACGGATCGCGCAGATGATCTAAATAGTGCGCATGGTGGCCCACATTATGATGCAGCGTCCAAGCGTAGGGTGAAGTGCCATTTTGAAAGTAAAGCAACACTTCATAGAATCGATTCAAGGGCATCCAACTCATCGTATTGCGATGATGCTGATTGTGTCCAAATGCAATGGACATAGCGAATAGCGGGCTCAATGCTAACGATGCCAAACAGGCCAACCAAAATGAGTCAATCATCAAGAATGCGGTGAATTGTAGAGAAGCAGTAACCAGGGTGGCAATCACCTGCCATTTATCGACAGGATGATGAAATAATTTTTGGGAAAACATTAAAGGGCTAGTCTCATTAATTACAGTTTTATTATTTTCCACACCAGAACTCGTGCCGAGTCAGCATGGCTTCGGGCGTCACACCACACCTCTTCTTCTCTATGATGGTGCGACAAAATAGCATAATAACGGTAATGCACAAGTCCTAATCTCAAACAACATCAAATTTTTCACTCCATTAGCCATTGCTTATTAACTGATTTGTACAGATAGTAGGCACACCACTCACATCCAATTTCGCCTAGCAGATAAGAATCACGCGACCAGGCTGAGCCGCTGAAGAGAAAGTAAGCATTTCCTCTCGTCTGGCGTAGCCGATTAACAACTCAGTGCAAGATACCGGGAGGATGGCGCTGCAGACCGAACTGCCTAAAGCAAGAAGCCAGATCTGTGCCACCACCCACAGGTGGCTGCTGTTGCGTTCGTTTCCTCAGCGTAACTCTTTAGAGCTGAGTCCTAATGTTTGCCGAGCAACGATCAGCTGCTGGATCTGCTGTGTGCCCTCAAAAATATCCAAGATCTTGGAATCTCTAGCAAACTTCTCCAACAGGGTGTCGTGGCTGTAGCCCAAGGTGCCGCAAAGCTCCACGCAACGCAAGGTAACGTAATTGCCCACCCTTCCAGCCTTCGCTTTACAGATGGACGCCTCCTTGGAGTTGGGCTGCCGATTGTCTGCCATCCAAGCCGCTTTCAGCGTCAGTAGCCTGGCGGCCTCCAGATCGGCCTCCATGCGATAGATCTCTGCCTCCAGCGCCGAGGCGTTAAAGGTCTTCTTCGAATAGCTCGGCTCTATGCCTTCCTGTTTCAATAGCTCTTTGGTCATATCCAGCGCGGCACGACCCACGCCCAACGCCATGGCTGCCACTACCGGGCGGGTGTTGTCAAACGTCTGCATGACACCGCCAAATCCTTTTTTGGTGTCAATTTCTGGCGATCCCAGAATATTGTCTTTTGGGATACGACAATCGGTGAAGGTAATGGCCGCAGTGTCAGAGGCACGAATCCCCATTTTCTTTTCCAGCCGCACCACTTCCATACCGGGCGCGCCCTTCTCCACCACAAAAGATTTAATAGCCGCCTTGCCTTTAGATTTATCAAGGCTCGCCCACACTACCACCACTTCACATCTACCGCCGTCGGTAACGAAAATCTTTTCGCCATTCAACACCCACTCGTCACCGTCTAAAGTGGCGGTGGTGCTGATATTAGCTGAATCCGATCCGGTGCCCGGCTCAGTGATAGCCATAGCTGCCCATTTACCACCGAAACGCTCCAGCTGTGACTCGGTGGCCACCGCCGCGATGGCCGCGTTACCCAGCCCTTGTCCAGGCATCGCCAACATCAGGCCACAATCGCCCCAACACATGTTCTCCACTGCCACCACGCCGAGCATATTGCCGGCGTTCTTCACACCGTCATCTTTTTTCTCTTTGGATTCTTTAGAGCCGGAGCCGCCACCGGCCCCTAAACCGCCGAGGCCGCCACCACCTTGACCCATCATGTTCTTAATGGGATCTAACTCTTTCGGTGGCTCATGCTCCAAGGTGTCATATTTGCGTGAAATGGGGCGCAACATGGACTTCGCCATACCGCCAGTCATTTTTTGAATATTGGTCAGTTTCGCGGGAAGCTCTAAATTAATCATAACTTTTACCTTTAAGCGACTGATTTATCGATAAACACCATCAATCTATTAGCTAAGAAATTACTTTAACTCTTTGGAGGAGAGACCCAACATATGTCGCGCGACGATAAGCTGCTGGATCTGCTGTGTGCCTTCGAATATGTCTAAAATTTTAGAATCGCGTGCAAACTTTTCTAACAACACATCATGAGAATAGCCGATTGCATGGCACAACTCCACGCACCTTAGGGTGATGTAGTTGCCCACTCGTCCGGCCTTGGCTTTTGCCATGGAAGCCTCTTTTGAATTTGGTTGGCCATTGTCCGCCATCCAGGCTGCCTTTAAACAGAGCAGTCGCGCTGCTTCTAAATCCGCCTCCATGCGATAGAGTTCGGCTTCCAACGCCGAAGCATTGAAGGTGGTTCGATCATAGGCTGGCACTACCTCTTCTTTTGCATACAGCTCGCGAGTCATATCCAGTGCGGCACGACCCACACCGACGGCCATCGCACCCACCGCAGGACGGGTATTGTCGAAGGTCTGCATGACGCCACCAAAACCTTTTTTGGTGTCAATTTCCGCCGAACCTAAAATGTGATCTTTAGGAATGCGCACGTTGTCGAAGGTGATGGCAGCGGTATCTGAAACCCGCAGGCCCATCTTTTTCTCCAGCCGCACCAGATTCACTCCGGGCACGTCTTTTGGCACCACAAAAGATTTAATCGCCGCTTTGCCTTTAGCTTTATCCAAGGTGGCCCACACCACAATCACTTCGCAACGGCCGCCGTCAGAAATGAAAATCTTCTCACCGTTTATCACCCACTCGTCACCATCCAGTCGCGCGGTGGTTTGAATATTGGCGGAATCGGAGCCGGTGCCTGGCTCAGTGATGGCCATCGCCGCCCACTTTTTGCCAAATATCTCCATCTGCTCCGGAGTCGCCACCGCAGAGATAGCCGCATTGCCCAAACCCTGGCCGGGAATGGCCATGCTTAGACCGGCGTCGCCCCACATCATTTCGATGGCTGCCACAATGCCCATCATGTTGCCGCCGTTTTTAACGCCCTCATCTTTTTTGTCTTTAGAAGAAGAGCCGCCTCCACCTAAGCCGCCCATGCCACCTTGGCCCATCATTTTGCCAAAGGCATCTAGCTCAGTGGGTACTGCATGCTCGGCAGTATCATATTTGCGGGAGATGGGTCGAAACATGCTCGACGCCATCTGATGAGTCATCTTTTGAATGTTGACCAACTTCTTGGGTAACTCAAGATTTATCATAAAATCTGCTCTCTCAATGAATTCAGTGATGTGACGGGATCAGAGATGAAAGGTGCCTTCTAAAATGGCCACTGAACGCAGATTACGATACCAAAGCTCTACCATATGTTCGCGAATAAAACCGTGCCCACCGAGCAGTTGCACACCATTGGTGCCAATTTCCATGGTGCGCTCGCTGGCAAAACTGTGCGCCAAGAAAGCCTCCTTGTGGAAATCCAATCCCTGCTCGGCTTTGCTCACGGCGCGATACACCAACAGACGCATGCCTTCTAATTCAATGGCAATATTAGCCACCATGAATGCCACAGCTTGGCGATGAGAGATAGGCTCACCAAAGGCCACACGGGTGTTGGTATAGTCCACCACATAATCCAATACCGCCTGACACACCCCAATAGAGGCCGCACACACGCCCAAACGGGATAAATCCACTAGGCGTTGATAATCGAATTCAATTTCCTTTTCGCCCAGTAAAGCATCGGCGCCCACTTTCACCTCTTCTAAGGTGATTTTTGCTTTGCTCATGGGTCTTAATCCCATTGCTTCTTGGGATTCTGCACTCAGACCTGCGGCGCCTTTTTCCACTAAGAAGGCTGCGGGTTTGCCTTCTAAATTGGCGATCACCATCAGTAACTCCGCCTCAGCACCGTGGGGCACCAAAGCTTTCACGCCGTTCAATACATAACCATCGCCGGAAGCGGTCGCTGTGGTGTGAATATCTTGGGCATCAAAGGTGGCGCGAGGCTCTACTAAGGCAATCGCTGCGGGATAGAATGTCTCTTCGGTAAACTTAGGCAACCATTTTTCTTTTTGTTTGGCGCTGCCTTGATCCATGATCACATTCGCCACACCCAGAGGCGCCAAGGCCCCCAGTGCCAGTGAAAAATCACCTTTTCCTAAATCTTCCGCAATGAGCATATTAGAGACGGGAGAACGGGGCGCGCCACCACCGCCAAACTCTTCCGGAATAGACATCATATTCACACCCAATTCGATCACTTTGTCATAAAATCCCTCAGGCGCTGCAGCGGCTTCATCGGCATCGCGAGAGATAGATCGCATTTCCGATTCGGCAAATCGCTCCATAGTTTCCCGGGTGATGCGTTGATCATCGGTCAGGGTTAAATCAAAAGGGAGATCTTGTTTTGCCTCAGCCATCGTTCTGCTTCCTCTCTAATTATCTTGAGAATGACTCAACTATTCATCGCGGACATCTGCCCATGCTGCACGCCACACATCCACCTATATATTAGGCAAAGATAGTATTCTTAATGGACGTTTAAATAACCTACTGAAAAATCAGCTGGAAAACTCTACGCGTACTCCTAAAAGAAAAATAGGTGTGCGGGCGCGGAGCGCAGTTTATCAGCTAATGCTAAAAAACCAAAATCACACTGGGGGGCGAGTGATATTACATAAACAACATTTTAATGAACAACTATGGCGAAATGTGTGACAA
>DJFZ01000026.1 GCA_002432655.1 Thiotrichaceae bacterium UBA5859
GCGTCTACCAATTCCGCCACTCTCGCCTTTAAGACTAACAATTATATCTGGCGATGTTGTTACGGGCCAGCCAGAATTGTCCGAATTCTTTCCTATCCAAGCAGTTAGCACGTAAAAAATGAGCTAAATTAACGCTCACCTTCACTCTCTAGGTGCATTATGCACACTCGGACGTGGTGCACTCTGATTTTCGGTGGGCTCTTCCATATAATTTTCCCCAACCTGCTCTGCCTTAAGAAAGAATGCCCTAGAGGCTGAGAAATCGCCCAATTCTGCTGTCACTTGAGCACAAATGACATAGGTATAGGGAAATGAAGGATTTAACTTGATAGCAGTATAACAATCATCAAGGGCTAGCCGAGGTTTATCGGCTTCGAGAAACATCATCGAGCGAAACGCGTATGCTCTGTAGGACTGAGGAAAATCTTCTATCAATTGATCTAATTTCGCGATCATCTCCTCCACGTTACTGGAATCGTAAATAGCCAACAACCGATCATCTTCACTGGTTGCAGCTTGTAGCAGTGAGGTAAATAAGAAGGTCAAACTTAAAAAAAAATATCGTACAAGAGGGGGGGCCGACATTTGGTGATCCTTAACATTTAAGCAATCCGCAGATTGTTTCTATAGTCATCGGAAAATCACTCTAGATACTTAGCCAGAGTTTACTGGTTGACCGATGCCATGTGTCCGCCACCAACCACTACAATCAAGCTCCATAAGTATTTTATTATTTACTAAAGGTGCGACCAGAGTGGTCGTCTTATACGGATAGGACACAGGATGGTGTCACTACTATAAATTCGGAGGCCCCCAGTGCTAAATTTCCAAGGATCCCAAGCTCAAGCCAATTTATCAGCAGACATCTCATTCCAAACTCAATTGCACCGTGGCGATGGCGTCTATCAACAGGCTCATCAGCCACGCTTAAGCATCGGTCGCATGTTAGCAAATGCTATTTTAAACCGAGTGAATGCCGCATTGGACGCGAGAGGCATCGACTTTAAAATTCAAGCGAATACGCAGTCGCATAAAGACGAAAAAACCGACGACACACTCATACAACAGCTACAAGAACCCATCAAGCACGCCAGCACACCAGAGGCAGTGGATATAAGCACAGCAGCTATCAAAGAAGGTATCGCATCTGGAGTAGAAGAAACTAAATCTCGATTAGCTCAACAACATGCGCTCAGTGAAGATCACGTGCAACAATTGGAGCAAACTCAAAGTACCCTTCTCCAAGATGTCGAAGTGTTGCACACTAAAATGAAAACAGCACAAATGAACCAAGTCAGCGGCAACTTAACCAAAACCGTTGAACATTCGCGCAATCTTTCATTGGAGCTGGAGACTGCCGAAGGTGATAATGTCAAAATAGAAATAGATATAGACCATTTTGCGCAGCGCACTACTCAGTTGGCCGCTAATGATGGCTCGTTCACCTATTCCAAACAAACCAATCGATCCTCCGATACCGCTGTTAGTTTTGCTATTGAAGGTGAATTGAATGCGCAAGAACAAGAATCGCTAGACAAATTCCTTGGTCAGGTACAACAATTTAGTGAACGATTTTTCGCTGATCGACTCGGTCGATCCACCCAGCAAGGTGCTGACCAGCTCATTGCTGCAGGAAGTGATTTTGCTTCATTTTCGTTAGATCTTACCCAGACTGTCAGCCGTCAAACCCAGTTTAACTATGCTGCCGCACCAGAGCAATCGCTGCCACCGGTAGCGGCACCTGAAGTTACCGGAAGTGGCGAAGATCCTGTCCCCACCGACATTGAATCTCAACCTGCCGCTCAAGCATTAATGGCAGAAGCAGAAGCCCCTGCTGCGGAATTGCAACGTTTCACTAATCTACCAGAAGTCCTGTCCTCTACATTCGCCCAATTGAGTGTGGAGATTGAACGCACAGTGACCATGCCAACATTGGCGCCGGAACTACCGGTCGCCGATCCCGCCCTCCTTAGTGAGGACGCTGCACCCAGGCCGGCAGATGGAAAAGAAGTAGCGGCTTAGATCACGTAGCCCTCAAACAGGACTCGGCTGCTCATCAAAGTCTGCTAGCGCTCGACGCAGGCTAATCGCCAGGGTGCTACGTTCTTGTTGTGTTAAGAAAGCGCCAATTTCCACCACCCTACCCTGCTGACACAGGTAGAGTCGAGGTGGTTTATACGAATCGGAAAGTCGCCACTGCAACTGCACCCAGGCGCGATCAAATCGGTGGCGAGTACGAGAGCGGATCGCACCTTCTTCCACTTCCACGCGACTGCCCTGCAAGCTGATCACCTGCCGCCGTTCTCCTTGTCGCTGCACCCAGAATAAAAAGAGACAAAATATCAACGCCTCCAAACCGCAAAATGGCAACACCAACCATAGTCCTTGAGAAAAAAAGAATGCGGCAATCGCTCCGGATAACAGCGCAAACAGACTCGCAACAGTAAGATTCAGGCGCCAGTCTGCTGATTGATTGGGCCGCAACACAAATTGTTTTTCCATGAGTCGCGCACAATATGAGAGGTTAGTCGGTTAAATGCTGGCGACAAAACTCTATACAGCGTTGCCAAGCTTGATCTGCGGCTTGTGCATCATAGACATCGCTACGCTGTTCATTCATAAAAGCATGTTGCGCCGCATAGGTATAGAATTGGTAGTCCACACCACCTTGTTTTAACTTCTGTTCACACGCTGCCACCACCGGTGGTGTGCACCAAAAGTCCTCACTAGCAAAATGCCCTTGCAAAGGCACCTTAATTCTAGCCACATCTCCAGCTTCTTCCGGAGGCAATCCGTAGAAGCAGATTGCGGCATCAATCCCTTTTAAACGCATCGCGCCCAAAATGGTTAAGGCTCCTCCCATACAAAAGCCAGTTAACCCTACTTTTTTTGATGTCACTTTTAAATAGCTAACGGCGCCACCAATTTTTTCATCGGTAGCATCCATAAAGTCTAAGGATTCCATCAGTTTATTTGCTTCTGACATGTCGTGATAGGCAACCACTTTGCCGCCGAATAGATCCGGTGCTAATGCGGTCACCCCTTGTTGAGCAAATCGATCGCAAATGCCTTTTATCTGATCTTGCAATCCCCACCATTCCGACAATACTACAAGTGCCGATCCAACTTGATCCGCCTTCGCTAGATACCCTGGCACTTGATCTCCATTGGGACAAACGTACTCAATCATCTCGCCCATTAAGCTGCCTCCCTGTGAAATTAGAAAATATACCAGCGATACACGGTGTTTTACACCGATAGTTTAATAACCAGCAAGGAGAGCTTAAAAATTAGGGACAAGCAACCTTCGCAACTCGAGGTGTGCCTGCGGCTGAGAGCGTCAGAGTGCGATTCGCTGAGTTCGTGCAGTTGTCGTGAGTTAAGGTGAAACTGGCCCCGGTAAATCCCGCTTCACCAAAGCCCGTACTTAAATAAAGGATATCATTGTCGGAACTAGTGAATGTGACGTGATTCACCGCAGCATGGGTACGAGCTATCTCAGCAGCATCCAAGGTGCCATCACCATCTTCGTCCACCCAAACTAACCATCCTTGCGCCCAACTGCTGCCTGTACAACTGGTTTGATTTGAACTCACGCAAAGTGTAGCGGTCGCCCCTTGGCTAACTGCCAAAGTGCGGGCTAAATTCACATCGGCGACGAAATCATTTGCAATTGAAATGACGCGATTATTTTGTAGAGTGGCCCGAATGCTCGGTATCGCAAACGCCGTGATGATGCCCGCGATAAAAATGGTCACGAGAACCTCTATGATGGTGAATCCTAACAGACTGCGTTTACGTGTGTTCAATTTGACTCCAACCCTAATGAATCAGGCTCCATATATTCAATCGGCCTGTGACGCCATTTTTACAGGGGAGATCTGTGTGTCTGTTCACAACTTACTTTCCGTCACAGTTGATCCTAATGGCACTAATATCCTTTACATTTGAGTTTACTAACCAGTTGGTATCCCAAACAAACTCTTCAATTAGCAACTGACAGCAGACCACTCATCCTAACAGCCAATACGCCTGTCTAATGCACAGTGATTAGGTGCACAACAGGTACTCAGAATGGTTCAGAGACTACTTTTTGGAGCCGTAACAGAAATGCCGGGAATAAATTTCAAGTGAAAAACTATAAGTAAACTGACCTGGCCATAAGAATGATTACAGTCACCATGAAACGAATCAATCTATATTACAACAAGCAACACAAAGGGTTCTCGGTCGTTAAACGAAACCGGGGATTTACCTTGGTGGAAACATTGATCACCGTACTAGTAGGTTCTATTGGACTTTTAGGACTTGCCAAACTGAATGCACTAGGCATGCAGTACAATCAATCTGCTTATTGGCGCACCCAAGCCACCTATCTGGCTTATGACATGGCCGACCGTATGCGCGCAAATGATACAGCAGTAAATGCTGGTGACTACAACAACCCCACAGCCACTTATACAGCATCCTGCTATACCACGACTGGGTGCACAAGCGCTGAATTGGCAAAAACAGACTACTATGAGTGGATCGCGAAGGTGGCTGAGCTTCTACCAAATGGTACGGGTGTGGTGTGCGAAACAGACAATCCCGACAGCGGTACTTCCAGTGCCCCAGATTGCCACGGCAATCGAGTATACGCCATCAAAATCTGGTGGACTGATGAGATCAGTAGCGGGGTCACCGCTACTCCTTCTAGTCCTTCTGGGCCTTCTGGACCTTCTGGACCTTCTGGGCCTTCCGCTACGCCCCAAGATGAATACTTTTTTTATCTTAACTTTCAGCCCTGATCTCATGATGAATACATTCTCAACAAGAAAAACATTCGGTTTCACTTTGGTAGAGTTGTTGATTGCTTTAACCCTTGGTCTGTTGTTAACCGCTTCATTTGGATCTGTATTGATTAGCAATAAACAAAGCTTCCGTGCTATGGACGCTACTTCTCGGGTGCAGGAAACCGGTCGCTATGCAATGCATTTATTGACCCGTGATTTGCGCAGCGCTGGGTACCAGGGCTGCGCTGGTCTTTC
>DJFZ01000016.1:0-27945 GCA_002432655.1 Thiotrichaceae bacterium UBA5859
TTTTCCAGTCAACTAAATGGCTAGATTGGATCAATAAAAAATAGACTATGAGACTGACTGTTCACCAATTCTCAATCCATCTGCGGCAAGAATGACTTACCCTCGCGAGGTACTAAAATGATAAGCCTCTTTGACTTCGCTGGATCCGTACTAAGTTTCTGGCAAACTGGCACGCCGTTGAGCAGCAAGTTCGGGATCGGCCCACTGACCCCAATACCTTAATAATACCGGAACCAATAGCAGATCCATTGCCCATGCCATCACGATGGCAATACTAAAAAAGACACCCATCGCGAATATGGGCATAAAGGTTGAGAGTGTCAGCACGGAAAAGGCACCAATTAATATAACCGAGGTGAGTGTGATGCTGTGGCCAATGGTGGAAATCGTCTCCTCGATTGCTTCATGCCACGCCATACCTTGGGCTTGAAAATATTTAAAACGAAACAGGAAATGAATGGTATCGTCTACCACGATACTCAAAGAGATGCCGCCAACAATCACAGTGGCTAAATTGACCGTGATCCCCGACCAGGCCATGAGACTGTAAGTAAAGGCGAGTGGAAATAGGTTAAGAAGCAATCCAGCAAAGCCCATCACCCAAGAGCGGAAGATAATTGGCAAGGTAATCAGTAAAAATATACTGACCACACCGAGCGTGATGAGTTGGGTTTCATATACTTCTCTATCCATATTCGCCAGCATCACCGCATTGCCGGTGATTAATAAATCAGCAGCGCTTGGACCGGTCTGTTCAAACAACGACTCAATTTTTCGTTTAAATGCATGTAATTCCACTGAACTCATATATTCGGTCATGACTAGGATCTGTACTCGATCGTGATCTGGCGTACGGACATCATCCAGATCCCGATTACCACTGAGCACCCCTGAGAACATGATGTCGGAAAGTTCGCCTTCGTTGTATTGTAAAAATTCCTGGTAAGAGGTGCGTCCGTCTGACAATACTTTTTCAATCTGCCACAACATTTCGCCTATACCATAAGTGGTGATCACCCCGGGCATATTTTTGAGTGCGTTTTCAAAGGCCATCAACTGTTGAAAAATCTCTTCAGATTCCAACCTCAGATCATTTGGAAAAGTCAGTGTGGCACTGACATAGCTAGTGGGATATTTTGCGTCGTCGAGCGCATTATAATTTAAGGTGGTTTTGGCCTTATCGTTGAACCAGCCGACAAAATTGGTATCCACACGAAGATCTTTCAACCCGACAAAACTGAGCGCAAAGAGAGCGAATATGCCCAGAATCATGTGGCGATTGTTGTGTATCCAGTTTGGTAGATGATGCCAATGACCATCCCCTAGAGTATCGCCCCTTACACCACGTTGCGGGACGCCCTGATAAAACAACACTAGTGCCGCTGGACAAGCCGTGATGCCCATTAACCAGCCAAGAATCACGCCCATAGCGCCAATACCACCCAATTCTTGAAACGGTGGTACTGAGCTAAACATAAATGAACAAAATCCAATTGTAGTGGTGGTGGTTGCCCAAAGACCGGGTTTCCAAAGGCGTGTCATCGCCTCATAGAGCGCCTCTTTATCAGCCATTTGGCTGCGTAATTGGTGAAATTCCTTAATCAGATGCACCACATTAGCAGTTGCGATAGCGGCAAACAGCACAGGCATAATTTGAGTGGCCATATTGTAGGTACGATCTAGCAAGCAGAGGACACCCATGCTTGGAATCAAAGTCCCTAGAGTGGCCACGTAAATGGTAAATAGATCACGGAGATTGCGGAATACTATTAATCCAAATAGGGTGATCAGTACCACTGTAGATGTATAGAAAATATAAACATTAAGGACCGATAGTTTGTTCATCTCCACAATTGTGGGCATCGTACCGACAAGATGGTAGGACTCTATGGTGTCATAGGAGGAGAAGATGGTGTCAATCTCATGCTGAATCAGTGAGCGATAAGGCTTAGGATCTTTCAGCCTGTTGTCGCTTTGGATTAATAATATAGTGGTTTGTTCGTCGCCTTTATGTAGATAAGTACCGAGTAAATTTTCATTATTCAACATTAACTGCTTAAATTGAGTGCGCTCAGCGGCACTTGACCACTCACGCTGTCCATCTGGTGTGTAGATCGAGGTGTACCAAAGTGCATCCTCCTCAACGATTTTATTATCTTGAAAAGTCGCGATAGAGGTAGCTTTGACCACATCGGTGACCTGTTCCAAACGCTGGGTGGCGTCTGCCAAGTCTTCCAAAAAGTCTTTATCGAAAATGGAATCAGTCTTAACTAATATCATGCTCCATTCATTGGATCCGAAGTCTTGAAGATAGTCTCTAAATTGCACCAATGCAGGATCATCATGCATGAACCAGGTACCCACTGAATTATCTGCAATGGAATCTCCGGAAAGGAGGCGTTCTACGACCGCTGCGCTGAATACACCGATCATGAGTATCCAGGCGAATAACACCCAGCGATAGTGGGAGAGAATGAATTTAAAGAACATGGAATCCACCTTTGTTATCTTTTTTAAATGAATTGGTTATTTAGCGACTTCTTTTTAGCTGAGACTTGGCGAAATCTCGTTCTGCTAAGCCTTGTTGAAACGCATATTCTTCAGGTACTTTTAATTCGGTCTGTTTGTTAGTTTGGTGATTAGTCATCAGGGTGCGATGGGCTCGCCAGTACTTGCCTATATATTGACGATAATCCTCAAACAAAAGAGTTTTTTGCAAGGCGTCTTTTTTGTCATAGAACTCCACTTTATGTAACCGATATTCGTCGGCATCAATCCAGGCGATTTGTTTGCTGTAGCCACTTTTAGCATCGGTGGGGATGAGTTCTACAATGTGTACAGGCATACCTTTGTATTGAGTATCCTCAATAAGCTGGTATTCGTAATCTTCCACTTCGCGATTGGCAAGATCCTCAAAGGTGAATTCGCTACCTACAAAATAGGCGGTTTTGGCCGCAGGGGCGATACGTTTAATCCGATCAAGATTGGGTAAGTACATCCACTGATCGTCATCTTCTGCCAGGTTACCGTGAGTCAGCAGGGCGGTACCTTGTGTGTCTTTGGGCTCTTTAAAGATAATGAGTGTTTTATCCCCTGTGCCGTTTTCCCCTTCAAGATATTTCATTTCAAATACCCGTCGAGACTGCTTGCCCTGAGAATTGGTGAGCCACATTTCTTGCAGTAATTCGATGTCACCATATCCTTCATCGCGTTTGTCGGCTTCTTCAAAAATGGTTTTGCCAGGATTGGCGACTACTGCCGGTGCGACAACTAGTAGGCCGACCAAGAGGGATGAGTAGACACCATTGTGTGTGATCAGGCTGAACATATCTCCTCCATACTTGCAGATGTGAAAAATTTATAATAAAAACTATATGTCAAATTATATTCTTGTTTATTATTTAAACTATTAAAAAAATCAATATACTGGGTATTCATTCTAATTCAGTGGTTAACGTTCTGCCACCTTCCGTTCACCAGATAAAAGAAATACGGCTAAAATGAACCACTCTGTGATGACAATCGGGAGAATCCGTTAGGGACCCCAGCCCCTTCCTGACTTACCGTAACAAAGTATTAGTTAGCAGAACTTCTTACTGCTGGTACTCAAATATGCCGTTGTAATCCTGCTGTTCTGCGAACAATGATCCGCTTGTGAGTGATCAACGCACTCCTCGATTTTTTGCTCGCCGGTTGCCGGTCAGTCTAGCGCGATTGTAAGCAACTGGAAAATCAAGGCTGTCTAGAGAGACTAAAAGTGGCACAAAAGGGCAGATCCGATTAAAAATTCCACAAGAGGACTAAATTATGTTTACATTCCAATATTTGGCAACATGTCAATTTGTGGAAAAGAATAGCTGACAACATGGTTGTCGAACTAAAATCGGTAGAGGGAAAGCCAGATGAGTTTTTATGAAGACAGAATATTCCCTGTCGCCCTAGATATTGCCTTGGCTGGAATTGCAGATACACGTAGAGAGCTGATCCAATCTGCGCAAGGTCGGGTTTTAGAAGTGGGGATTGGGAACGGTGCGAACCTGCGGTATTACACAGATAGGGCTACAGAAGTGGTTGGTGTCGAGCCTTGTGCGGCGATGGTGGATATGGCGCAAAAAAAAGTAGACAAACTCATAGCGGATTCCGAAGGTAAAATCAGTCGTGATAAATATCAGTTAAAAGTGGGTGGCGGCGAAAATCTAGATCTCGAAGACAATAGTGTCGATACAGCAGTTGCTTGTTTAGTCTTCTGTACGATTCCTGATGCAGAGGGTGCAGCAAAGGAGATGTTTCGTGTGTTAAAACCAGGCGGCAAAATGCTTTTTTTTGAACACGTACATGCTGCACCGGGTATTAAGGCGAGAGTACAGAATCTACTGAACCCAATTTGGAAACCTCTGGCTTGTGGTTGCCATTTAAATCGGAACACCAAGCATATGTTTGAACAGGCAGGTTTTAATTATCAACAAATAGAAGAATATCACCACTCAAAAATGTTTCCGATTTTTTCCAGTGTCATTGAGGGAATTGCTGTCAAACCCGGCTGATAGAAAATGGGACGTGTCCGTTGTGATGGGTGAGAATACTAATGGTTCCGCTTCACGGCTCTCGAGTGCGGAATAGCCTCCTAACGTGGCTATGTGTAGAAATCAAGCTTCACCTCCGGCGACAGGCAACAGGAATGAGTAGACTGAGCGAGTCAACTGGATTGCTCTTTGATTGTTTGCCGCGATTAAATATTCGATGTATAAATTCGCCGCATAACTTGAATGTAATCTGCATGTATCACCCACTACTCAAACCAATATTTGCTTGATTCCAGGGAGGTAGGTTCTACCTTTATATTTAGCAGCCTGTTCTGATAGACCATTCGCTCTGCTATCTTGCAGCCATTAAGTAGATTGAATTCTATTCTGGACTTTATGCGCTAAGACAAATCTAGTGTATTTAGATTTGGCTAGATTGGTCATTATTCCAATACACTTAAAACTGCAGTGGACTGAGCACGGGTACGGATTCGCTTCTCGGTTATACTAAGAGGCAATTGGAATTTTTGGGGTAGGCTAATCGGGCCATGGAAAACCATTTTTTTGAAGAGCTTCTCGCCATCATGGGGGTCTCCCTAGTCGCGACTGTCGTACTGCAGCGACTTAAAATGCCCAATATTGTTGCCTATATTATCGCAGGCGCATTGATTGGTCCTCATGTCTTGTCTTGGGTGAAGCAACCCGAGGAGTTCGCATTTTTAGCAGAGTTCGGCGTGGTATTCCTTCTGTTTTCTTTAGGATTGGAATTCTCACTACCGAAATTGATTGCCCTTCGTCGTGTTGTCTTTGTGTTGGGGGGTATCCAGGTACTGTTTTGCGGCGTTGTTTTTGGGGCGGCTGTTTACGCCTGGGGAGCCAGTCTGTATACCTCCGTGGTGATTGCCGGCGCCTTGGCATTGTCTTCTACTGCCATTGTCACTAAAGAGCTCAGCAGTTTAAGACAGGTACATAGCAGACAGGGCCAACTCTCTATTGGTGTTCTATTGTTTCAAGACTTAGCTGCGGTGTTGTTGCTCATCCTGGTACCGGTGTTGGCAGGCAATGAAACGGAATCATTGGGTATCACCTTAGGATGGGCGCTCTTAAAAGGGTTGTCTTTAATGGTGGCTTTGCTCAGTGTGGGTAAATGGATATTGCCTCATCTGTATCATGAGGTCGCGAGAGCAAGATCTGAGGAAGTGTTCGTGCTCAGTACCTTGGTGATAGTGATGCTGGCCGCATGGGTTACTCACAGTTTTGATCTGTCCATGGCTTTAGGTGGATTTATTATTGGCATGATGTTGGGAGAGAGTCATTTTCGACATCAGATTAATGCTGATATCAGAGCCTTTAAAGATATATTATTGGGGCTATTTTTTGTCACTGTCGGCATGAATGTACAGATCGAGTTGCTGGCCGAGTATTGGCCGAGAATAATCTTATTTACCGGGGGTTTGATTTTAATCAAGACATTTATCGTTGCCGCTATAGTACGAATTTTTGGCGATAATTTTCCTATCGCATTGCAAACAGGTTTAAATTTGGCGCAGGCCGGAGAGTTTGGACTGGCTCTACTCGCTCTTGCAGTGATGCACCGAATCGTGCCAGCGGAGCAGGCATCTTTTATCATTATAGTGGCAATTTTTAGTATGGCCGTGAGCCCATTCCTTTTACGCCATAGTGGTCTAATCACAGATCGAGTAACCGCCAGGTTCCCGCCAAGTTCTGTTACCAAAAACCGTATAGAGAATTTTGTGCATTTGCCTGAAAGTGACCACGTGATTATCGGTGGCTACGGACGCGTCGGCAAAACCATCGCTAGAATGATGCAAGCACATAATATCGAGTATGTGGTTATTGAGAACAATCGTGAAGTGGTGGTAGCGGCGCACAAGCGTGACGCCAATGTGATGTTTGGGGACTGTACTAAGATGGATATGTTGTATCGGTGTCATATTGACAGCGCGAAGCTGGCGGTGTTGACCTTTCACTCGCTGGATGTGGCGAGGGATACAGTGGAACATATTCGTGCCTCGGGGGTAGATGTACCCATCATCGTACGCATTCGTGAGCAAGGTGATTTTGCCGAGCTTATATCCGTGGGCGCGAATTTGGTGGTGCCTGAAATGTTAGAAGGTAGTCTGATCATCGGTCGATACGCGCTGAATTATTTTGAGCTTGAGCAAGAAGAGATAGACCAAACTGTTGACTTGGAACGAGAGACGCAGCTCAGCCGATTGTAATCAGCGTGTATATGAACAAATTCGAGTCCAAACCATGAAGCGTTATTTGGATAGCGTCACCAATTAAGTATTCAACACTGCGTCTATAAACAGTACGATACTATTGCGATTAGAGCAGCGAGTTCAAAAAAGTAAGTGCCTGCCGCGCCCAAACGTCGGAAATTGAATCGACCGCTTAACATACCATATGAGTGGCTAATGCGTATCAGCGTGAACCCCAGTACGAGGCTGCTAAGAATAGGGATCGGCGCACTGGCTATCGATAGAGATAAAATTCCTAAGCCAAATAACATAGCATGTTCAACGCTATTGCCGTGAGCCCTAATGGCTTTTCTAACAGTGATATTTTTCCCATCCCCATTGGGGATTTTTAATCTGATGCGAAGCCAGGAAATCCTCATCGCTAGAGCAGTGGCGATGAACAAATGGAGGGCGACATAGAGATGAAACCAGTAGTACTGAGGCATAGAAATTTCTTCCGTTTTGTTCCCATTGATTGAGTAGTATGCGTGTTCTGAACGCTGCGTGGTAATAAATGTGGTTAGGCGATGCGTCTTAATTTGTACAAGGATTTTCGCTTGACTGAGTTGACCACATACGAGGCTTGTTTAGAGATATCAGAGTGTGTTTTGGGCAACAATGGTTGAGTATACGCCTACTTGTGTGCGTGAACATTGGCGAAGCAAGACGGCGGTATATATTGTCTGACTGCACAATTTACTGCGTGATGCACGGGTAATCCATTTGGTAATCTCCTTTATGAATCAATGAATTGATAAGTTTCCGGAGGCGATATGGCAGGACGTGGAAGGTTATCGATAGTGAATTTGAATTCACATTAAATTTGCATAAGATTGAAAAATCATCAAAATTATTGACGAAGAACTTAAATTAAGTTGTAAATTACGGGAGTTTATGTAATTTTAGTTACTAGATAAGCTAGTGAATTGAATCTGTCCGAAGCGGGCAGTGCTTCTCTTAACGATTGATTAGTTATCAGTATTTGAAATCAGAGTGATAATACAATTTCTGCAAATCAATCGTCTGTTACAGAGAAGAGTGTCCGTTCGTTAGAGACTACGATTATCGCTAAATATAATTATTATTGAGACTACCAGTCGAAAGGAGAGAGCTAATGCCTTCAGAGCATTTTGACATACTGGTTGTCGGTGCGGGGTTATCCGGTATCGACGCAGGCGCGCATTTGGGTATGAGTTGTCCTGATAAAACTTTTGCCATTCTGGATGGGCGGGATCGCTTAGGTGGTACCTGGGATCTTTTCCGTTACCCTGGGGTTCGATCTGATTCAGATATGTATACCTTGGGGTTTCCCTTTAAACCTTGGAACAATAAGAAGTCCATTGCGCCTGGCGACATGATTTTGGACTATATCAAAGAGACAGCCATTGAGTTTGGAGTGAATGAACGTATACGTTACAACCATTCCGTGAAGCACGCCAGTTGGTCCACTGATACCTGCCAATGGACTGTACAAAGTGAGGTCGGCCCCGATAAAGAACTCGTTGAGTATACTTGCAATTTTCTCTACATGTGCAGCGGCTATTACAGCTATGAAGGCGGTTACATGCCTGATTATCCCGGCATCGAAAACTATCAGGGCCAAATGATTCATCCACAAAAATGGCCTGACGATCTAGACTATAATGATAAACGAGTGGTGGTGATTGGTAGTGGGGCCACGGCAGTGACCTTAGTGCCAGCGATGGCGGAAAAAGCCGCAAATGTACAAATGCTGCAGCGCTCGCCAACGTATGTCTTGGGTCTGCCGGATTGGGATCCCTTGTCGGAAGCCTTAAGACTACTGTTACCAGCGAATATTGCCTCTGGCATCAACCGGTTAAAAAACGTCTGGTTGGCGGTGGGATTCTTCGAATTCGCACGAAAATACCCCAATCCCGTCCGCAAGGTGATTCGTGCCATCAACAAACGTCAGTTACGGGGTAGCGGTTGCGATGTGGATGTACATTTTAATCCTCGTTACAACCCCTGGGAGGAACGCCTCTGTTTGGCGGCTAATTCTGATATTTTTAAGGCGATCAGAAAGGGCAAAGCAGAGGTAGTCACGGATCATATTGACACATTTACAGAAAACGGCATCAAGCTTAAATCAGGCGCTGAATTAGAAGCCGATATAGTGGTCTCTGCTACTGGGCTCAATCTTGTTCCCCTAGGCGGCGTGTCATTTGATGTGGACGGAGAACAGTGGCTTCCTGGAAAAAGTATGACCTATAAAGGCATGATGTTTAGAGATGTACCCAACTTAGCGATGGCCTCTGGATACACCAACGCCTCCTGGACATTGAAGTGCGATCTCACCAGTAAATATGTTTGTCGTTTGATAAACCATATGCAGGAAAACGGATTCCAGTACTGCGTGCCGGTGAATAACGATCCCACAATTGAAGAACTACCTTTTGTGGATCTGCAATCGGGTTATGTCCAGCGCGCAGTGGATCTTTTTCCTAAACAGGGATCTAAAGCACCTTGGCGCTTGTATCAAAATTATGTGAAGGATATATTTAGCTTGAAATATGGAACTTTACAGGATGAGGCGATGCAGTTTAAAAAAGCATCGGCAGATGTTTTGGAGACAGCAGATAAGCCGGAATTAGACGTGGCTTAAATTATTTATATAGTCCACGCTCGTCAAGCCACCATTAGAGTGCATCTATTGGTGGCTTTTTTGTGAATTCTGGTCTACTCTGAATATGAACGTGCCGCCATCGGACCAACGTGCCATCACAGGTTTGTAGCGAATCTTGAGTCTGGGAAATGGTGTGGATTGAACCCAGCAGTGGCCGAAGTTAGACTAAACCGTTAACGGGCATATATCATAAGGAAATGAGGGAACACCGTGAGTGACGTCAGGAATCATCATGGAATTGCCATCAGTTTTATCGCCGTCTCTTCGATTTTGGGTGCTCTAAATGGCACGCAATTGCAAGAATTTTTAGACTGGGCATGTGTGATGCGGGGTGAGTGTTATGGGCGTGAAGATTGGGTTTATTTCGCCAGCCTGATCCCCATTCAAATACAAACCATGGTGCTGGTAGGGGGCTGGTTGATATTTTTTAGTTTATTGTCGTTTTTTTTATTTCCGTTAAAGTTGTTGCAAGCGATCTCCTTACTCCAGACGGTCACTATGCCGCAGGTAAAGCGTACCGCAATCACCACAGGTTTGCTGGGATTGATATTAACCTTAGTGATGTCTTCCTTAGGATTTTATGTGGCGGTAGCTTGGTAGTTAGAATCATTTGACTCTGCTGTTCTCGCCACACACTTAGATAGAATAAACATAGGGATCTCTCGAGTAGTCTTTTGTTGATAGGATTGAAAGTTCGGGTACTTCTCAATCAGCTGTGCCCATAATTTATCTTTTTCAGCCATATCCACCTGTTCGGCTGTTACAGTATAGTGTTCATTTTTGACTTGGATTTGTACTGTAGGCTGGTGAATGAGATTGTAATACCATGCCGGATGGTGGGCACTACCCGCATTGGATGCTGTGATGATCCAGTTTTCTTTTTGTTTAAAATAAGCAAGTGGTGTTGTGCGCTTTCTACCCGTTTTATTGCCGACAGTTTCTAGCAGCAAGACATCCATGCCGCCAAAATGCGCACCAATTTTTCCAGCAGTGAATTTATAGAGAAAAATATGAGTGGCGATGAATAGGCGAATCAAATGTTTCATTTCTATCCCTCCCTGTGAACATCCACATACGGGCAATATTACAGATGATGATGTGTCTGTGTATATAGCGCCAGTGTAGAAAACCTAACTCCAATTGCACAATATCGCGTGAAATAACATTGTCTCTGGTTGATAATAGGTTGCTACACCCATTAAACACACTCTAGCGATAGTTCAATATTAACACTCTTTTATGACGGCATCTCCACGAAGCGGGCGACGCTAACAATCCTTTTTAACTAACACTCTAGCGACCTGCGTCTTTGAGCACCTAGAATGCAGCCCGGTGGGTCGATGTGGAATTGTAGTGCATACTTCTCCATAATATCCGGCAATTATTCTGCTCGTTTTCACTCGGATTGAATCACAGTATGCAGTCAGTTATCCAAATTTCAAACCTCAATAAAATCTACCAAGGAGGTTTCCAGGCTCTTAACAATATAAATTTAGAGATTAAAAAGGGGGAGATTCTAGCGCTTCTGGGCCCCAATGGTGCGGGTAAAACAACTTTAATCAGTATCATTTGTGGCATTGTCAATCCTTCCGAAGGGCGTATAGAAGTTGCGGGCTATGACATCATTTCTCAATTTCGAGAAACTAGAAAAAGAATTGGTTTAGTTCCTCAAGAACTGACGACAGACGCATTTGAGACCGTGTGGGATACCGTCTGTTTCAGCCGTGAACTCTTTGGTAAAAAACGAGATGATCATTATGTTGGGCAACTACTTAAAGATCTTTCTCTGTGGGAGAAAAAAGACGCTCAAATCATGACCCTCTCCGGGGGCATGAAGCGACGGGTGATGATCGCAAAGGCTCTGTCCCACGAGCCGGAGATCCTATTTTTGGATGAACCCACTGCTGGGGTAGATGTGTCCTTAAGACACAGTATGTGGCAGCAAGTACAGGCGTTAAATCAATCAGGCGTGACCGTGATTCTCACCACTCACTATATTGAAGAAGCAGAGCAAATGGCAGATAGGATCTCGGTGATGAATAAAGGAGAGATCCTACTGACCGAGAGTAAAACTTGTCTCATGCAGAAACTAGGTAAAAAACAACTCTCCTTTGAATTGGTTGAACCTATGGCAGCGGTGCCAGAGAGCCTATCCACCCATCGGCTCTTGCTATCAAAAGACAATCGAGTATTGACCTACCAATATAATACTAACGATGAGGAGACTGGGATAGTTGCGCTCTTAGAAGAGCTGAAACGCCATCAGATTGAGTTTAAGGATATGCATACACAACAAAGTTCTCTGGAAGATATTTTTATTGAGTTGGTGAAATCGAAATGAATTACCGGGCAATTGCTGCTATTTATAAATTTGAAATGTCCCGAGCGTTTCGCACCAAAGCGCAAAGTATTGCCTCGCCGGTGATATCTACTACGCTTTACTTCATTGTCTTTGGATCGGCGATTGGCACTCGTATCGAGTCTATAGATGGCGTCTCTTATGGGGCCTACATTGTTCCGGGTTTGATTATGCTGACAGTGCTTACACAGAGCGTTTCTAATGCATCATTTGGCATCTATTTTCCGAAATTTTCCGGTACAATTTATGAAATCCTCTCTGCGCCTATCTCATTTGTTGAGATAGTCTGTGGGTATGTGGGAGCGGCTGCAACCAAGTCTGTCATCATTGGGTTGATCATCCTCATTACGGCAAATTATTTTGTCCCTTTACAGATTAAGCACCCCATATTAATGCTTCTATTTTTATGTTTGACAGCAGTTTCATTTAGTTTGCTTGGTTTCATTATTGGTTTGTGGGCAGATGGTTTCGAAAAATTGCAGCTTATTCCTTTGTTGGTCATCACACCCTTGGCTTTTCTAGGGGGCAGCTTTTATTCAATAAACATGTTGCCGCCATTTTGGCAGGCCGTGTCTTTAGCCAATCCGGTTGTTTACCTCATCAGTGGATTTAGATGGAGCTTTTACGAATCGTCGGATATCGGATTGGGAATAAGTTTTGCGATGATAGTTGCTTTTTTGATGCTGGGCTTTGTGATCATAGCCTATATATTTAGGACAGGTTACCAACTTAAAGAATAGTAAAGCTGGGATGAGGGGATTAGCTAACAGATTTCTGCAGACCGCTTTCTGCCTGTTTAAATACCATAATGAGGATGCTGGCAGACAAGAGAAAAGGTAGAATATTTTCCATTGTCAGGCCGACATGAGGCATATCCTTTCCATCAATTATGTTGTCGTAACGCACCAATAATACTGTGCCGAGTAAAAGAGTTAGATTGACGCTACTTTCCACTAATGCGGCAAAGTGGTGAAATCGAGGCTTATACCAACAAACCCATGCGCAAAAGACACAAAATCCATAGTAGGCAATTTGTTGTGGTGCGCTGAGTGTTTCACTCAAACGAATTTCATAGCCCCATAGCAAGTCTAGCAACATGAACAGAGGTGTACCGAAGTAGTAATAAGAAATTAGGTCAAATTTATTTTTTGTACGTATCATAATCTGATTGTGTGATTGGAAGCCTCGAGGGTATTCGTTTATCTTAGCGGCCAGATGCACGGTTGTTGCCACTACGAAAGTGTCAGCTCTGGACGATACGGATGAATCGATAAGAATATAGAACGTCGGTGAAATGACAGATCAGACAAACAAGAAACAGTGGTATGTTTACATTATAGAGTGCAGTGACGGGGCCTACTATACGGGTATTACGACAGATCTGAAACGTCGCTTTGCCGAGCATGCTGGCAATGGTAAAGGGGCCAAATTCTTTTATAGCAGGCGCCCAATGCGCATTGTCTTCAAAGAGAATACAGATGATAGGAGCAGCGCCAGTCGGCGTGAAGCTCAAATCAAAGCGATGAGTAGGGTGCAAAAGGAAGCACTGATTGCAGCCCACCATAGTTGAGTGGCTAGAGGGGCCTTAAATTTCAGAGTATGGAGTCAAACAGTTCTAATTGTGGCGGGCCCAGATAGATATCCTTAGTGCCCCCCGCTTGCCGGTGGGCCTTTTTAAAAGCTTCGGATGTTGTCCAATCTTCAAAGGATTGACGGGATTCCCAGACGGAGTGACTGGCATAAAGACAATACTCTTCGGTTTCCGGACCTTTTAACAAATGAAATTGTTTAAATCCGGGAACTTCTTCTAAAAAGGTTTGACGATTTTTCCAGATCTGTTCGAATTCCTGTTGTGAACCCTTTTTAATCTTAAATCGATTCATGGCGATAAACATAGCTGTAATGGCTCCGATGGTTTGTTGAGGATGGGGTCAGTAGATTTCCAACAACTCTTCGAGTGCTTTGAGCTGATTGCCTGCCGCTGAAGAGGGCACGACAATGGGTGTCTTCAGCCCGGCATCGTACCAAGCTTCAATGCCTTCCCGAACTTTCGATGCACTGCCATACAGGGTGACATCCGCCAACCAACGGTCGCTCATCAATTCTGGAATACGCGGAATTTCACCCTTTTCAATCGCCGCTTCAATGTCGTTCATCTCCTGTTCATAACCCGCTATCCGCCAATAATTGCGGTAGTTGGGTAATAAGGTGTACATCACTAAAGTCTTGCGATTCACAGCTTTCGCTGCACTTTCGTCGTCACAAATGCATGTGGGGATCATATCGCCAATGAAGAAGTTTTCCTCTTGACGCTGAGATGCAGTGAGCGCAGAGAGGGTGGTGGGGAGATAAGATCGTGCACCGTTGGCGATCACCATACCATCCGCAATCTCGCTGGCCAATGTCACCATTTTATTGCGCATGGCGGCTAACACGATTGGTGGTAGTTCGCCCACTCTGGGCGCGGCTCGCAATTCCTTCACAAAGCGTTGCATATCCTCTAGGGGTTTACCGCCTTTGAGTCCCATTGCAGCTAACGCGGGTTGATGGCTGACACCGATGCCGAATTTAAAACGCCCATTGGAGATTTCCTGGATGAAGCCTGCAGTTTGCGCAAAGTCCACAGGCGTTCGTCCATAAATCGGTACGATGCTGGTACCGATAGGAATTTGGCTGGTTTCCATGGCGATGGCGGTCGTTAAAGAGAGCGCATCGGACATGCTCGGCATATAGAGACCAGTGTAGCCTCGTGATTCAAACTCCTTGGCAAAATCTATAATGGCCCTTCTGCGGCCGGGCACGGCAGCCAAACTAACTGCGGGTAGTGGGTAGGTCATGGTAGATCTCCTCATCTAAATCAGTGAGCGGTCAATAGGTGACAGACTTGGACTGCTCTGTAAAAGTACTTGATTCAAATGAGAAGTTAAAGGGTTTTGTCAAACATTCAGCAGGCATAGTGCATCAGTTGTCAAAGACTGTTCTGTTCAACCTAATCTATTATCTGGTGGCCTGTATTGATTGAAGTTTAGAGTCTGTCTCTCAGCTGTAATTATTTGTGCGCGATAGGTTTATTGGTAAAAAGAAAATCTTTTAACTCTTTATCGAAGGTGGCGTCTTGGCGCCGTATCCACTCTAGCATCATGGCTGCATGTTCTTTTTCTTCATCGCGATTGTGAATTAATATCGCTTTCAATTCTTCATTTTTACAAGCATCTACACGCTGATTATACCAATCTACTGCTTCTAACTCTTCCATCAGAGATTGGATTGCTCGATGCATGTCTTTGGTTTCATCGCTTAATTCATCAATTGCTTCGTGAAAACCTTCATTAGACATACTGCCTCCTAGTCATATCAATTAGTGTATGTGTTGTCTGTATACCGACAATTTATCGTATTTATTCTTCATACTGCAACAGTAAAGATGGTTCAGGTGGCATGATGAGTGTTTACCACATCGTGGAAAAATACGCTTTTTCACCAGCTTATGGCTTCATTTTGGCGATACTAGAAAAACATGCAACCGTGAAACGATAAAAAGTGACAAGGCAATTACCGGCTCGATGTAGAAAAACAATTTTAATGTAATTTGAGTCTCGGTTTGCCTCGGCGAGTGATCCAGTTGGAGACTGTATTTAAAATGACCCATCCCCAGCCTAATAGTGCACTTTGATGCATTTTGTAAAGACTTAAATAGGCTAATCGCGCAAACCAGCCCTCTATTACCAACGCACCGGTAGATTTACCGAACAGGTTTCCCATCAAACTACCTACCGTAGAATAGAAGCTCATGTTAATCAGTGAACCTCGATCCACGTATCGGTATTCTAACAGATCACGCTGATTGAGTCGGGCCTGGATGGATTGAGCTAGTAGTAGCGCTTGCTGGTTAGCACTCTGTGCTCTAGGTGGTACGGGGCGATCCATGCCGGACAGTTGGCAACTGGCGCAGTCTCCAATCGCGAAAATATTTTCATCTCGACTAGTCTGCAGTTTAGGCGAGACAACCAGTTGGTTGAGGCGATTGCTCTCTAATCCGTCTAGGTTTGCTAGCCAATCGGGCGCTTTGATGCCGGCTGCCCAAACGCGAATATCAGCAGGAATGAAACGACCACTTTTGGTATGAAACCCCTCAGAGGTCGCTTTGGCAATGATTTCTCCGGTATAGATGGTGACGCCTAACTTTTTCAGAATGGTTTCGGTTTGTTTCCCTACTTTATCTTTTAGGGCGGGAAGAATACGTTCAGATGAGTCAATGAGGGACAGTTGAACCGCCTCTTCCACAGGTAGATCTATCAAATTGTAGTAGCGCATTTCGCGAATAGCGGTGTGCAGTTCTGCGGTCAACTCTACACCAGTGGCGCCTGCACCCACAATTGCCACGCTGAGTTTTCGTGAGTCTAATTCGTTATGGGAGTCCGCAGCCATCCAACGCTGCAAAAACACCCGTTGAAAACGTACGGCTTCGGGTAAACTGTCTAGGAAGAGGCAGTGTTCCCGCACCCCAGGAATGCCGAAGTCGTTGGTCGCGCTGCCGACCGCAAGCACCAAGGTGTCATATTGCAGTGTACGTTCTGGAATAATTTCTTCGCCCTCTCTACCCACTACCTCTGCTACTTGGATCTGTTTTCGCTGACGATCTAAACCCTTCATGGCACCGAGACAGAAACTGTATCCATGGCTCCTGCTATGGGCAGCGTAGCTTAACTCATCGACATAGGAGTCCAGCGTTCCCGCTGCCACTTCGTGCAATAAGGGTTTCCAAAAGTGGGCCATTTGAGGATCCACTAAAGTAATTTTGGCGCGGCCTTTTTTACCTAAACGTTGTCCTAGTTTGGTTGCCAGAATAAGTCCACCAGCGCCGCCGCCGACGATGACAATTTTGTGGGGATTTTTAGCCATGCAGGGAGTTCCAGTATCTGTCTATTGTGAGCGTAAAAAAAGCGCGCTATTTAAAGGTTTATGTTGCTAAAAAGCAAGCCCGTGTGAGTGCAAATTCAATGACAGATCCTGTTTGCGATTTGTATCATCTTGAATAATAGAGAAAATTAGGTGATTAGCAGGAAGCGCCGTTGGAAGCCATTAAAAATGGCTAGGTGGCACCGCAACCCTTTATGCTGGGTCTTGTCCAGCCAGTGAATGATAGCTCCCCAGTATGAACAATGGGTGAACGGTAACTGAGAACTAGGTGTGGTTGGGCGTCACTCAAGCAGGGCAGTATGCTACAAGCGTCTCTATGGCTTGTCTAGACCAATCTGCGGCCTCGTCGTCACACTCATCGGTGATGTCACATAAAGCGATATACATTTCCAAGCTATTTATCACGCCACAGTCTTTCAGATAATAGAGCGCCACGCCCCATTGGTACCAGTAAGCCGCTTGATTGGGCCTAAGCTCGATTGCCTGCTCGAAGGATTGAGCCGCATCTGTATAGTGATTCAATGAGAATAGTTCTAGTGCCCCTTTCATCGCCCAAATGTTGTCCCGATTCGAACCCAACGTTAATGCTTGCTCTACATCTCGTTTGGCACGTCGATAATCTCCTTGTTGTTTATAAAGGTAAGCGCGATGCAAACGCAAGCTAGGATTCAGGGGATCGAGACGCAGCGCCAAATCCCAATCGGCGAAGGCTTGTTGAGGTTGTTGGAGTTTGCGGTACGTTCTGGCCCGTTTGTCGAGTACTTCGGGTTGTTGGGGCCAAATAGTGAGGAATGCATCAAAGTCAGATAAGGCTTCACGATAATGTTTTAACGCATACTGGTACTGGCCACGACTCCAAATGAACCAAGGGTGATCGCCAGATGCCACAGCCTTATTGATTTCTACCAATGCCTGCTGATATTGATCCGCTTGTTTGTGTATGTCTGCAAGAGTGTAGTGATAATATCCTCGTAGAATTTTTAGGTTCGGATTTATTTTCAAATAAAGGTTGGATTCATTAATAAAATTTTTCAGTTGCGCTAATGACCCACCCCATTTGGGTTGTAGATTAAAAGCGTATTGTCTGCGTATTACGGATGAGTTTGAATTGTTACTCAGTGCTCTATCTAATAAGACGCGCATATTTGGGTGATCTAACTGATACTTCGACCATCCTAGCAGGTTGCTCCAGGCCACTGTTGATCGTTCATTGAGGCGGATAGCTTCCAAGAAGTCGGTGGTTGCGCGACTCAAGTAATAGTTCATTTCTTCAAGCTGTTTGTCATTGGTTTCAGAAATATAGCCGTAGCCCCTGGCGATTTCTCCATGGTGCATTTGGTAAATACCGCGTGCCAAGTGAGCGGCATAGGAAGTAGGGAAGGTTGCTACCCATTCATCTAAGGCGGCCCTAAAACTCGGATCAGTGCTAGCAAAAGCTTCAAATGCAAAAAGTACGGCATTTTCTTGGCGGTAATCGGATTCGTATGCCTTTTGCAAATTGGTTAAGGTGTCCTCCAATTTTGAATAATTCTTTTGTACTAACATATCCGCGATCTGTAAGCGGTCAACGTAGGGTTGACTCTGCACGGTCGTCATCAGTAGTAGGAGAAGAAGACCTCCGCAAGCGAGACAGCAAATGGGAGAGCAGAAGGATGGATATCGGATCATGGAGATAATCTCAAGTATGCAGAACAGCGTTAACGGATTGGGCAATCAGATTGATTGACGTCAAAGGGGTTCAGTTTATCAAGGGCTGTCACTTTGATAGCGGTTAAGCGAATAAGAATCTTTAGAAACGAGTCCCGAGACTGGTTTGCATATAGTTGTATTATAGGGATTCTTATAGGAACTAAAGAGAGATAGAAATGAGTTATCGTGAAGTTCTGTTCAATGGCATAGATTGAAACGAAACTGACTCCAGAAGGTCGTTGATGGACACTGCTGATAGTATTAACTAGAGTCGGGATGTGTTTTCGTTTTGCTAGGAATCATTAGGTATTCGTCGCATTGCCCCCATCGCCGGACATTGTAGCGACTACATACTAGGCGTGCCGTTATCTATGGCTTAGTTTGTTTGGTGCGCAATGACGCACCTCGATTGATAGGTGAAGGATTGTTACTGCCTGGATCAGATGAGAGATCAAAAATTCACGAATAACCAACAAAAAAATTGTGCAAGTGATCTAGATTGGAATAAAAGGTCACAGTTGGTATTTGCCGAAAGAATAAAAGTATTTTTACGCAGGTTTCAGCGTGGGGTGCTCAAGTAATGTCAAAGAGAATTGTGAAGCGAACACAACCAGCGGAATCATAGTCAGTTTCTCACCAGCAATAAACTAAGCGATTGAAAAGTATTCCACCGCCAATTGTCATGCTGGCGAAAGATTATTTTTGGTTTATGTAGAAGTTCACCAGTGATCATAAAGATCACTGGTGAATGAAGATCTAAAATTCACTGCCCACTAAGCATTTATCAAATACAGGCAATCCTGTGATGACATTATTGTTTAAATCAACGGTTAAGCAGGCATCAAGATCGATTTCACAGCCGGTTAAAAGAACCGTGGCGAATAAAATGCCCATTGTTGTTAAAGAACGGATCGATTTCATGATTGCTCCTTTAGGTTAGTGCTACTATGTTGAGAATATGATTATTTTAACTGTTTGTTTCGTTTATCGAGGGTATTTGCTTGAAAACGATATGTACCATAATAATTTGTCTGAATTAACGTTTGTTCGCGAACCACTCCACACATCATTTGTAGCATAACCAATTGGTTGAACAATTTCATCTACATTTAGGCGTAATGTGTATAGATTGTATGCCCTTGAAATTAGGTGAATTATGTAGTGCATTTCGCTTGCATGAAAAGAAAATGATTAATAGGATATGCGCCCGCGGGCTCTCATCATATTAATAAGAAGGAAGCGGAACCGATGGAAAGATCGCTAGGTGCTTTTGTATTACGTTATCGCTGGCTGATTATCGTCATAACCTTACTATCAGTTGTACTCTGCGGATATGGGGCGATGACACTCCGATTCACCAACGACTATCGAATCTTTTTTAGTGACAAAAATCCGCAGCTAAAAGCTTTTGATGAATTTCAAGCAATCTATGGCAAACAGGATAGTATTTTAATCGCCGTAGAATCGAAGACGGGCTCAATTTTTAACGCTGAAACGTTAACAGCTATTCAGGCGCTGACCGAACAATCTTGGCAGACTCCCTATTCCACTCGAGTGGACTCCTTGGCGAATTATCAACATACAGAGGCTCGAGAAGATGAGCTTCTAGTTCAACCCTTGTTTCGTGAAGCCGATGAACTCACCCCTGAGAGAATTCAATGGATCAGAGAGGTGGTGATGTCTGAGCCCTTATTAGTGGGACGACTGGTGTCTGACCATGAACGGGTGACTGCAGTTAATATCACCATGAATTTGCCGGAGGATTCGGC
The DNA here is from genome assembly GCA_002432655.1 of Thiotrichaceae bacterium UBA5859. Taxonomy (GTDB): domain Bacteria; phylum Pseudomonadota; class Gammaproteobacteria; order UBA5859; family UBA5859; genus UBA5859. Next base: position 20,169 of record DJFZ01000016.1, read on the forward strand.
TGCTCCAGAGGCTGAAGCAGTGGCGTTCGCCAGGCAGTTGGCCACAGAGTTGGAGCAGCAATACCCGGAATTAAAAACCTATCTCTCTGGGCAAACAGTTCTGAATATCTCCTTTTTAGAAGCCGCTATGCGGGATTCAACGACTTTGATCCCATTGATGTTTGGATTATTGATTTTGATGTTGTTGTTTTCCACTCGTTCTGGATGGAGCACTATCGCCACCTTGCTTGTGGTCACTTTATCTGTCGTCTTTTCGTTAGGTGTTGCGGGTTATTTGGGTATTCTACAATCTAATACTACTGGTGCGGTACCGATAGTGGTGTTGACACTGGGAGTGGCAGACAGTATCCATTTGTTAGTGAGTTTTTTTCATGCCTGGTCTAATGATCGAGATAAAAATGAAGCGATTATAGAATCGTTGCGTATCAATTTACAGCCGGTGTTCCTCACTAGCCTGACCACGGTTATTGGATTTCTGAGTTTAAATTTTAGTGAATCTCCACCTATGAGAGACATGGGGAATATGGTGGCGCTAGGGGTGGCTGCGGCATTCTTTTATTCAATCTTTTCATTGCCTGCATTTATTTCTTTAGTGCCTATCAAACCTCGTCAAGAATCCGCTCGCCAGGATCAGTTAATGAGTTCTCTACATGCGCTGACCAGATCCGGTCGACATGCATTCTTAATCGGTTTTCTTTTGTTAGGCACCGTGCTGACGCTCTGCATTCCCACCATGAGTTTCAACGATCTGTTTGCGGAATATTTTAGCGAGGAGATCGAATTTCGTCGCGACAATGATTTTATCAGAGAAAATTTGACCGGAGTGATGGCACTACATTATTCGGTAGCCAGTGGTCAGGAAAACGGAATTTTCATTCCAGAATACTTACGTCAGTTAGATGCCTGGGGAGACTGGTTTAATGCTCAAGATAAAGTTTTACATGTAGACAGTATCGCCACCACGATGAAACGATTGAATCGCACGATGAATGGGGATGATCCCGCATACTATAGAGTGCCGGAGTCACAAGCGTTGGCCGCGCAATATATGCTGCTCTACGAACTGAATCTTCCTTTCGGGTTGTCCTTAGACAACACATTGGAAAGCGCTCGATCTGCTACCAGATTAACGGTTACCCTAGATAACATTCATTCTGAAGATGCAATCTCGTTGGTGAAAAGAGCAAAAGAATGGCAGCAGGAACATGCACCACTGCTAATCATTACTGAGGCTGTGGGACCGTCAATCATGTTCTCCCATATGTCTAAACGAAATTTGATGAGTATGTTGGATGGAATGGTCATCGCGCTGCTGTCAATATCAGCAGTGATACTCATCGCACTGAGACATATCAAACTTGGGCTACTCAGTCTAATTCCCAATACTTTACCCATTGTGATGACTTATGGTGTCTGGGCCATCATTGTGGGAGAGTTGGGTATGTCAGGTGCTTTTGTGGCAGTGATTGTGTTGGGGGTGATAGTCGATGATACAGTACATTTTTTGAGCAAATACTTGCGAGCCAAGAGTGAACTGAATTTGTCTGTCGATGAAGCGATAGGCTACGCATTTAATACGGTAGGTGTGGCACTGGCGGTGACCACATTGATCCTGGTCGCGGGTTTTTGTGTACTGACACTATCTGCCTTCGCCCCCAATATCGCATTGGGTAGTATGACTTCCATAGCATTTGTATTGGCACTTGTGTGTACCTATTTTTTACTGCCTCCATTGCTTTATCTGCTGGATCGCGACTGATCGCCTTGGTATATAAGTAGCAACCCGAGCATCTGTTAGCGGTCTAAAATCTGCTTAGAGATCGGTGGATATTCGCATATCCGTTCAGCATGTCTGGTGCTCGGGTCCCGCGATTTTTGTCCTCCCGTTAAAAACAGCTTACTCATTCCATTGTTTGGTTACAGTAACCGACAGCCTGCTAGAAGTCAGATTGTGTCGAGTATTCACTATACGGGGTGGAATTTGACTCCCACCTCGAATGGCAAGCAGCACATTGGCTCGTCCCCGAAAATTATTAGGCGTAGCGAGCCGCTAATAGTGTGCGAGGTATTCAAGCAAAGCTGTGCCAAGAGAGCACTCCTGAAAGGGATTGAAATTTTACTTCCACACCCTTATTCTATATAGCTATATGCATATATATTCAAGTAATAATTCCTTTTTCTGCCGGAGGATCTATGTCTAATCAATTGACTTTTCAGAAAAAATCGCTCATGCAGCAAGGTTACCAATGCTACACGCCTAGGGAGTTGAGCGAACTGGAATGGGGATTGCGATTTACACCAGCCGCGTGCACCGCTCTAACAGTCGTGGCTCTAATCATGCAATGGCCTACATTGGCATTTATCGTTTCTGCATTAGGGATCTGGGCGTTTTTCTTCCCCGCTGCCCATCCTATGGATCTGATTTACAATCATCTGATCGCGCCTATGCTTGGTGCAACCAAGCTGCCACCCAATCCTCTGCAGCGGCGCATGGCTTGTCTGTCCGCAGGTATCTTAAATTTCACCATCGGTGTACTTTTCTTATCCGGCCAAATTTTGGGCGCATATCTGATTGGGGCTTTGTTGGTGACACTACAGTTGATAGTGATCACCAGTCACTTCTGTGTGCTTTCCTGGATGTATGAAGGCGTGATGCGTCTTCTTGGTCGCTGGCAAGTACCATTGAGTGTGGATGAGGCCAAACGACTATTGAAGAACGGTGCCCAATTGGTAGATGTGCGATCGGAAGTAGAGTTCGCCAAAGCCCATCTGCAGGGTGCCATCAACATACCGGTGGATAACATCGAGCAACATGCTGAAGAATTTTCCGGCAAACCCATATTAGTATGTTGTGCCAGTGGTATGCGCAGTCAGATCGCTCAGCATAAACTGCAACAGGTGGGGGCCGAGGAAATCTATGATCTCGGTGCTTTTGATAAGTTGAGTGATTATCTGCCTATTGAACAATAGATCTCTGACATGAAGTGGAACAGCCTAACCATAAGTTAAGCCAGTTATTCCTGCTGTCCTCCGTTTAGGGATCAGTGGGCTCTACTTCTTCTTATATTTAAAGACTAATCATTCTGCACTTTTGAGTAATAGCTACATTTTAACTTTGCAGCAAGCAAGTTGCCGTTTAGCCGTAAAAATAACCTGAAGTAGGTCGTCTCAACTAAAGCTAAGCATCGAATTTATTCCATTGATAACTTAGGGTAATCATCTTCAGCCGGCGTTGATTTTAATGGCCAATATCCAACATCTATAAAGTAGTAACCCGTTTCTCTTTTATGAGTAGTAAATTGATTTTGGAATTGATTTAGATCATCCATCTATTATGGTGGTGAGAGTATTATCTTCTTCCTAATGATGCTGACGGGATACGGTATCTTTTTGCAAGCAAGTCTCATCCGACTGTTTGCTCAAATATAGCAGTAGGACATTCTATATTCAGTATTCCTCCATCCTAACTGTCGCCTGGTGACTCAAGTAATAACTCGTTTCAGAGTCACTCCAATTTGGAAAGAAGTGAGCGAAAGTGTTCCCATGACCTCAAAAGAGACTGTTCACCATCTCAATGTCCTGATTGTATTAAATCGATATATTCACAAATGGCGTATATCCGATGAAAGAATGTATGCGGTTGAATGAAAAAAACTCTAAAAGTTTTCCGGGGTGCGGCCAATAATTCCCATATACATCGTGGTGTTATCCCCCAATAGACCGCGCTCTCCGATTTTTCATGGATAGATCCTATTGTGGCTAATCTCTTAGTTAGAGAAATAGCACGGTATCGGCGGATAAATTTTTGGCAAAAGCATTCCAAGGTTCATGGAGGATTTGTGGAGTTCACTCAGTCATTTCTGATCTCGAGAAAATTTGATCTTTATCAAACCTCAGATTCATCCCTATCGTGGCCTAGGCGCTAACCAACAATAAGCTCTGATGAGAAGGAGAAGATAGATGTTTTCAGAATCGCAAAAGCAGTGGACTGTGTTAGGAATGAACACGGTTGCCTTTGCGGCAAATTTTGCTGTCTGGACCATGTTTTCTATCATTGGTATCCGAATTAAACAAGATCTCGGCTTAAATGACACTCAATTTGGGATTTTGGTCGCCACTCCTATTTTGACAGGTTCTCTTACTAGATTACCTCTGGGTATTTTGACAGATCGTTTTGGTGGACGAATCGTATTCTTTATACAGATGTTGTTGGTGGCTATTCCCACATATGGTTTGGCCTTTGCCACAGACTATTGGCATTTTCTAGTGATAGGTCTGTTTGTCGGTTTGGCTGGGGGTTCTTTTGCCATTGGTATTGCCTATACCTCTGCCTGGTTCGATAAGAATCGACAGGGCACAGCGATGGGGATATTTGGCGCGGGTAATGCCGGTGCGGCCATTACTAACTTGGTGGCACCGACAATTGTGGTCGCCTACGGCTGGCAAATGGTGCCTAAAGTGTACTCCATGACTATGTTAGTGATGGCGGTCATTTTTTGGTTTCTTACGTTTGATGATCCACAACACGAAGCGCGTAAAAAGAGTGGGCAACATGTCAGCTTAAAAGATCAACTGAAGCCATTGAAAGAAGTGCGAGTGTGGCGATTCGGTTTGTATTACTACTTTGTATTCGGTGGCTTTGTGGCGCTCGCTCTTTGGTTGCCCAAATATTACGTAGGTGAATATCACCTAGACCTGAAAACAGCGTCTTTTATCACCATGTGTTTCACCCTGCCCTCGGGCGTGATCCGCGCTTTGGGTGGTTGGCTATCTGACAAGTATGGCGCACGCACCATCAACTGGGCGGTGTTTTGGGTTTCCCTTGTGTGTCTCTTCTTTATCTCTTACCCACGTACCACAATGGTGATACATGGCATTGAGGGGGACGTGGACTTCGGCATAGCGGTAGGACTCTGGCCATTTACTATTTTGGTGTTCCTTTTAGGCATCGCTCAGGGGATAGGTAAGGCATCGGTATATCGAATTATTCATGACTATTATCCTGACAATATGGGCTCAGTAGGCGGCATGGTGGGTGTCATCGGCGGATTGGGTGGTTTCTCCTTACCTATTGTATTCGGTGTTGCCTCAGATCTGATTGGCGTGCGCAGCTCTTGCTTCATGGTGTTATTTGCTTTGGTGGCCACTTGTATGGTGTTGATGCATATCGCTATCAAACGCATGGAAGCAAACAGAGGCATTGTCATCGATCAAAGTATTACTTAGAGAATAGGATAATAATATGGCAGATATTCAAGAATGGGATGTTGAAGACGAACAGTTTTGGCAGACAGAAGGAAAAAAGATTGCCAATCGAAACCTGTGGATCTCCATTCCCAGTTTGCTTTGCGGGTTCGCTGTTTGGTTGTACTGGGGCATCATCACTGTGCAGATGCTCAATTTGGGTTTCCCTTTTGCGCAAAGCGAGCTATTTACTTTGATGGCGATTGCCGGGTTAACCGGTGCCACCCTACGTATCCCCAGTAGCTTTTTTGTGCGCCTTGCCGGTGGGCGCAATACCGTCTTTTTTACCACCACTCTTTTAATAATACCCGCCTTGGGTACTGGCATTGCTTTGCAAGATATAAACACACCCCTTTGGGTGTTCCAATGTTTGGCTTTGTTGTCTGGGATTGGAGGCGGTAATTTTGCTTCATCCATGTCCAATATCAGTTACTTTTTCCCCAAAAAGAAACAAGGGCTGGCATTGGGATTAAATGCTGGATTGGGAAATTTTGGTGTCACCACCATGCAGATCCTCATTCCCTTGGTGATGACCGCTGGTATTTTCGTAGGTGAACCTATGATTTTGGAAAATACCTCTGGCACTTTAATCGGCAAAATACCGGCGGGCTCAGAAACCTGGATCCACAATGGGGGATTTGTTTGGTTGGTGTTGTTAGTCCCACTCGCTTTTGCCAGTTGGTTCGGTATGAATAATATTCGAACAGAGCAGGTGTCGCCCGAAATTGGCACGCCTCTCACTAGTTTTGGCATCATTTTAGGCATGTTGCTGATCGCGCTATTCTGCGCCATGTTTGGACTCTGGTTGCTACTCCCTGAGTCGGCCAATGGCTCTGGTTTCGGAGTGCCGAAAGAGATTGTGATTCTGATAGTGATAGCTTCCACTGTCTTCCTACTTAGGCGACTGCCAGGTAGCATCGGTACCAATCTTAGCCATCAATATCGTATTTTTAACAACAAACATACCTGGGTCATGAGCATTATTTACACCATGACGTTTGGATCTTTTATTGGTTTCTCTGCCGCCTTCGCTCTATGTATCAAAATTGTTTTTGGTTATAGCCATGTGATGGGTGAAGCAGGGGTGATGACACATGACACCATCAACCCCAATGGCCCTTCTGCTCTTATGTACGCCTGGATGGGGCCCTTTATCGGTGCGTTGATTCGTCCCGTGGGGGGGTGGATATCTGATAAGGTAGGTGGCGCTCTGGTGACGCAGATAGTCTCCGTGGTGATGGTGGTAAGTAGCTTGGGCGCCGCATACTATTTAAAAGCAGCTTATGTTTCGGCGACACCTGAAGACTATTTTGTGCCGTTCTTTTTGCTGTTTTTGATACTTTTTGCTGCCTCTGGTATTGGTAACGGTTCCACTTTTCGCACCATTGCCATGGTGTTCCCCAAAGAACAAGCAGGTCCGGTGTTGGGTTGGACATCCGCAGTTGCCGCTTACGGGGCATTTTATATTCCCAAAGTATTTGGTGAGCAGATCAAAGCCACCACGCCAGAGAACGCATTATACGGCTTCGCCATTTTTTATATCGTGTGTGTACTTATCAATTGGTATTTCTACATGAGGAAAAGTGGCGAGTTCTACAATCCTTAGAGAGATACGGGTGTGAGTTGCACAGGGAACAGATCAGGGACATGAGGCAAAATAGATGAGTCATTTATTAGATAGACTGCAATTCTTTAAGAAAAAAGCATCAGAGTTTTCAGATGGGCATGGTGAAGTGAGTCGCGAGAGCCGTGCCTGGGAAGACAGCTATCGTCAGCGTTGGCAGCACGACAAAGTGGTGCGCTCCACCCATGGCGTTAACTGTACTGGCTCTTGCAGTTGGCAGATCTATGTTAAGAATGGTTTGATTACCTGGGAGACCCAACAGACGGATTATCCCAATACACGCCCCGATCTGCCTAACCACGAGCCAAGAGGATGCCCCCGGGGCGCCAGTTACTCTTGGTATATATACAGTGCCAATCGTCTCAAATATCCTAAGGTGCGCAAACCCCTGTTAAAACTTTGGCGAGGTCTGCGCAAGAGCATGGATCCGGTCAAGGCGTGGGAATGTATAGTGGAAGATCCGGCACGTGCGCAGTCTTACAAGTCTAAACGCGGCATGGGTGGTTTTGTGCGCTCCTCCTGGCAGGAGGTGAATGAAATTATTGCCGCTGCCAATGTGTATACAGCGAAGAAGTATGGACCGGATCGCATTATCGGCTTTTCACCTATTCCTGCCATGTCCATGGTCTCCTATGCAGCAGGCTCCAGATATCTGTCTCTGATTGGCGGTGTCTGCATGAGTTTTTACGACTGGTATTGTGATTTACCACCTTCTTCACCCATGACTTGGGGCGAGCAAACGGATGTGCCAGAATCGGCTGATTGGTATAACTCCAATTACATCATTGCTTGGGGATCAAACGTACCGCAAACGCGCACACCTGATGCGCACTTCTTTACCGAGGTCAGATATAAGGGCGCGAAAACAGTCTCTATCACCCCGGACTATTCTGAAGTCTCGAAACTGAC
>DJFZ01000016.1:28235-29341 GCA_002432655.1 Thiotrichaceae bacterium UBA5859
CATGTCATTCTCAAAGAGTTTCATGTGCAAAATCCAAGTGCGTACTTTCAACAGTATATGCGTAAATATACCGACTCACCCATGTTGGTATTATTAGAAAAGAGCGAAGGCGGCTATCAACCCACGCGGTTTTTGCGCGCCTCCGATCTGGTGGGCAAATTGAATCAAGAGAACAACCCAGAATGGAAAACCGTAGCCATAGATAGTGACGATACCCTTGTCTCTCCGCAAGGGGCTATCGGATATCGCTGGGGAGAGCAGGGCAAATGGAACATAGAAGAGCGCGAAGGGGGCAGAGGCGAAGAGACAGAGTTAAAACTGACGCTGATTAACGGTAAAGACTCCGCAGTACCGGTAGCCTTCCCCTATTTTGGTGCAGAAGTACACGAACATTTTAACCATGTGGATGGAGAAGCGATACAGTTTCGACATGTTCCCTATCGCTCGATTGAGTTGGCAGATGGCAGCAGTGCCAAAGTAGCCACTGTATATGATTTATTAATTGCCAACTATGCCATTGATAGAGATTTAGGTGGAGATAACGTCACTGCGGATTACGATGATGCCTCAACACCTTTTACCCCTGCATGGCAAGAGCAGATCACCGGCGTCAGTCGCGACAAAGTGATCCAGGTGGCGCGCGAGTTTGCAGACAATGCCGATAAAACACAAGGAAAGTCCATGGTCATTGTCGGTGCTGCCATGAATCATTGGTACCACATGGACATGAACTACCGCGGCTTGATTAACATGTTGATGATGTGTGGTTGCGTGGGCCAATCCGGTGGCGGCTGGGCGCACTATGTGGGTCAAGAAAAACTGCGGCCGCAAACAGGGTGGCTACCCTTGGCATTTGCATTAGATTGGTCTCGTCCACCTCGGCATATGAATTCCACCTCCTTCTTTTACAATCATAGTTCACAGTGGCGCCATGAAAAAATGAGTATTCATGAAGTGCTCAGTCCTTTGGCAGATAAAAGCCAATTCCCGGAACATATGATTGACTACAATGTGCGTGCAGAACGTATGGGTTGGTTACCCTCCGCACCGCAGTTGAATCAAAACCCTTTGACTATCACTAAAGAGGCTGCAGAAAAAGGTGTAGA
>DJFZ01000012.1 GCA_002432655.1 Thiotrichaceae bacterium UBA5859
TTAGCCCTGCTAGTCACAGAAAACACCATTAATGATGCAGATTTTATCGTCAATTTGATTGATTTAATTGTTATAAATCTATTGGTTAAAAATTCCGGTCACTCCCACTCGATAGTCGCCGGGGGCTTACCGGAAATATCATAGGTCACGCGGGACAAACCAGGCACCTCGTTTAAAATACGATTAGAGACGTGCGCCAAAAAGTCATAGGGTAGCTCGGACCATTTAGCCGTCATGAAATCTACGGTTTCCACCGCGCGCAACGCCACCACCGGCTCATAACAGCGCGCATCGCCGGTGACCCCCACTGATTTCACCGGTAGATAAACCGCAAAAGCCTGACTAACTTTGTCATATAGATGGTGAGCACGTAACTCCTGAATAAAAATATCATCCGCTAACCGCAACACATCCGCCGCCTGTTTAGTGACCTCACCAAGAATACGCACACCCAGTCCCGGACCCGGAAAAGGATGCCGATACAGCAGCTCATGGGGCAAATTAAGCTGCTCGCCGATACGCCTCACTTCATCTTTAAACAGTTCTCGCAACGGCTCCACCAGCTTTAACTGCATGTGTTCGGGTAACCCCCCCACATTGTGATGAGACTTGATGACATGGGCTTTGCCACTGGCAGCACCGGCAGACTCAATCACATCCGGATAAATCGTGCCTTGCGCCAACCACTTGGCATTTTGGCAATCAGCCGCCTGCTCTTCGAATACTTCAATGAATAGATTGCCAATTTTTTTACGTTTTAATTCGGGATCGGCAATGCCTTTTAATGCGTTCAGAAAACGTTCTTCTGCATTCACACGAATCACTTTCACACCGAGATTATCGGCGAAGGTCTGCATCACTTGGTCGCCTTCGTTTAAGCGCAACAGTCCGTTATCTACAAACACACAAGTGAGTTGTTCGCCGATGGCTTGGTGCAACAGTGCTGCGACTACGGAAGAATCCACCCCACCGGAAAGTCCCAACAGCACTTCATCACTGCCCACCTGTTGTCTCACAGAATCGATTGATGCCTGCACGATTTGCTCCGCTGTCCAACGACAGTCGCAGCCGCAAATTTCCACTACGAAATTTTTCAGTAGAGTCAGACCCTGTTCGGTGTGGGTGACCTCAGGATGAAATTGCACGCCATAGTACTTTTTTTCTTCACAGGCCATGGCTGCGATAGGCGCACTACTGGTATGTGCGATGGCGTGAAACCCCTGGGGTAACTGTGTCACTTTATCGCCATGACTCATCCACACATGCAGCTGTTGTTGGGGCGCGGTGAGATGGGCAAACAGTGGAGAGCTAGGTTCAAAGTTAATCGTGGCGTGACCAAATTCCCGTTTGCTGGATGCTGCCACCTGGCCTTGCAACTGTGCGGCCATGGTCTGCATACCGTAGCAGATCCCGAGGATAGGTAGACCAGATTCAAATATCCATGTCGGCGCTTGTGGTGCTTCGTCTAGGGTCACACTCTCCGGTCCACCGGAAAGCACGACGCCCTTTGGGGCAAATTGCGCCAAACGCTCTGGCGCCACATCGTAGGGATAGATCTCACAATAGACGCCAATTTCTCGTATACGTCTAGCAATCAATTGTGTGTATTGGGATCCAAAATCAAGTATCAGGATCCGATGATCATGAATATCTAACACCACATCTCTCTATTCAATATCGATATAAGTTCGATCGAAGAAAAAGCTCAGTCCAAACGATAGTTGGGCGCTTCTTTGGTGATCGCTACGTCATGCACATGACTCTCGCGCATACTGGCGCTGCTGACACGCACAAATTTAGCTTCGGTACGCAATGCCTCCACCGTACCGCACCCGGTATACCCCATCGAAGCTCGCAAGCCACCCATGAGTTGATGCAGTGTGTCTGACAAGGGACCTTTATAGGGAACTCGACCCTCGATGCCTTCAGGTACCAATTTTTCTAAATCTGTGAGGCCATCTTGAAAGTAACGATCACTGGAACCCTGTTGCATCGCACCAATAGAACCCATGCCCCGATAAGACTTGTATGAACGGCCTTGGTATAACTCCACTTCACCGGGTGCTTCTTCTGTACCGGCAAACAGACTGCCTATCATCACAGTATGTGCGCCTGCGGCGATGGCCTTAGAAATGTCACCAGAATAGCGAATGCCGCCATCGGCAATCACCCCCACCTGCGTGCCTTTTAGTGCCTTCGCCACTTCATAAATGGCAGTAATTTGTGGCATACCCACCCCTGACACAATCCGGGTAGTGCAAATTGAGCCGGGGCCAATGCCCACTTTTACCGCGTCCGCGCCAGCCTTGGCTAGTGCCACTGCGGCATCACCTGTAGCGACATTACCACCGATCAGTTGTATATCTGGATATCTCTGCTTGATGTATTCCACTTGCCGAATCACCCCTGCAGAGTGGCCGTGGGCCGTATCTACCACTAAGAGATCCACGCCCGCCTCCACTAAAGCATCAATGCGATCGATACTGCCGGCACCGGTGCTGACTGCTGCGCCCACTCTGAGTCGCTCATCGGGATCTTTACAGGCATTGGGGAACTCAGTGGATTTCTGAATATCCTTAACCGTTATCAAACCGCGCAATTCGAAATCTTCATTCACCACCAACACCTTCTCAATGCGGTGGGCATGTAACAGACGTTTAATCTCTTCAGCGTCACTGTCCTCTTCCACCGTCACCAGACGATCTTTTTTGGTCATGATGGTGGAGACAGGATTTTCATAACCGGTCTCGAAACGCAAATCACGACTGGTGACAATGCCTACCAGAGTTTCTCCTTCTACCACCGGCACACCAGAGATCTTATTGGCGCGAGTTAACTCAATCACATCCCGAATGGTGGTATTGGGCGACACTGTAATGGGATCCTTAATCACACCGCTTTCATATTTTTTTACCGCCCGCACATGAGCAGCCTGTGCTTCGGCGCTCATATTTTTGTGCATCACACCGATGCCACCTTCTTGTGCCAGGGCAATGGCCAGTCGGCTTTCCGTGACAGTGTCCATCGCTGCCGATAGAATGGGCACATTCAGTCGGATCTGGCTCGTAAGATGTGTTTCCAAAGAGACTTCTCTGGGCAAAATATCAGAATAACTAGGGACTAGCAGAACATCGTCGAATGTTAACGCTTCTTGTTCTATTCTCATGGTCTATACATATTCCTCAAACGGTGAATCTACTTGCAGGCGGGATGGATGGTTTGGATAGCAGAACAGCGACTCTGTGCTCAAGAGTGGATCCATTGGCATCATAGATTCGAGTTTTAACCTATTGAATAGGCACATAAGGATACCACAGTGACGGAAAACGCGCCCGAAGTTTATGCTGTTGCCGAACTCAATCGCCGGGTGCGTGATCTACTGGGTGACGAATTCGGCCTGATCTGGGTTGCCGGCGAGTTGTCTAACATCGCCAGACCCCAATCCGGTCATCTCTATTTCACGCTCAAAGATGATAAAGCGCAGATCCGCTGCGCCTTCTTCCGCCGTCAAAATGTGGGATTGAATTTTAATTTAGAAGAGGGGCAGCAAGTCTTAGTATTGGCAGAAGTGAGCCTGTATGAAGCGCGGGGCGATTACCAACTGATTGTGCAACAAATGGAGGAAAGCGGCGATGGCGCTCTCCGACGCGCCTTTGAACGCTTGAAACAACAGCTCTCTGAAGAGGGACTGTTCCTAGCAAAACATAAGCAAGCATTGCCAGAACTCCCTCGCGCCATAGGCGTCATCAGCTCCCCCACCGGAGCCGCTATTCACGATGTATTGAGTGTACTTAAACGGCGCTTTCCGCTGGTGCCGATCATTGTCTACCCCGCTCAAGTTCAAGGTGAAGATGCCGCGCAAAGTTTAGTCAAAGCGATTCAACTAGCGAATCGGAAACCTCTGGTGGAGGTCATTATCCTTTGCCGCGGTGGTGGCTCGTTGGAGGACTTGAATGCCTTCAATGATGAACAGCTGGCGCGGGCTATTTTTGCCTCTGAATTACCCATCGTGTGCGGTGTGGGTCATGAGGTAGACGTCACCATCGCTGACTTTGTTGCCGATGTGCGCGCACCTACTCCCTCGGTGGCCGCTGAGCTCGTGGTACCGAAACAAGAAGACTATTTGGATTACTTGAGCGCCCTTGAGCAACAACTCTTGAAACTCCTACAATATCGACTGAATCAACACGCCCAAACGCTCGATCATCTCACCAAGCGCTTGGTTGATCCGCGTAGAAAATTAGCGCAAGACAAATTACAGATCCAATCCCAGTGGCGCCACTTAGTTTCCAATTGCCGACTGCAATTGGCGACCAATTCTCGCGCTCTACAACAGCTCCAATTCCACTTAGAGAAACTTCATCCCCGACAGAGAGTCGAACTCAATCAATTACAGATCAGAACTGTCGCTCACCGTCTGGAACAGGCTATGCGACAGCAACAGAACCAACATCAATCTGCCTGTTCAGCCTTAGCACAACAGCTTCATACTCTCAGCCCGCTCAGCACCTTGGCAAGAGGTTACGCCATCGCACAAGATGCCCAGGGCCGTACACTTAAAAACGCCGATGATGTGGAGATAAATGACAAAGTTGAGGTGCGATTGTCTGAGGGACGACTCAACTGTCGTGTAGAGGACAAAGTACAATAAACCACAACACCCCTAGCAGCACAGGTAGGGGTATCAGTACGACATATACAGCACGTGCCGCTTCGGAGAGTGGAAAATGTACCCGGCATGAGCATGTTCTCATGGGAAGTGAAAACGTGCCGATAGGTATGGACATGATTGAAGCGCTATTTTTAATTGTATTAGGACCGTTAGCCCTCTTCGGAGGCTTATCACTGCTCATGGGCCAACAGAACCTGAGCCGCCAGGGCATCAAAACCCAAGGAATCGCCAAAACTGTCGACCTTGCTGATACAGAAGGTGGAGAGCACGTTGGTGTGGGTTACACTAATGTGATCGAATTTGTCACTGAGGACGGCACCTCGTATCAATTCCGCTCCACTGCAGCGACTCGAAAAAACATCGATTCCGGACGCAGTTTCGAAGTTATCTATCTGCCCGGAAAACCTGAAACCGCCACGATTAACAACTTTATCCAACGCTGGGTTCTAGCCTATAGCCTGCTGTTACTGGGGATTTGCAGTTCAATTTATGCTTCGCAGATCCTGTTTCTCTCCTAAGTGAGTCGTTTCTCGATTTTGATTTTGGCGAATTTGACCTAGGCCATACAGGCAACCAACGCTCCTTTATTTTCCCGACTGCAAACTATTTTTATTGACTGCTCAAGTTCTTCGCGCCACATGGTCGATGATCGAACTCTGCATTCAATTAAAAATCGTGTAGCAGCACGATTAATTGAACTAATTTTTAGTTTAGATGTTATCCTTATTTTATTGTTTTTATTGCTATATTAAATTTTTCCTAAGATCACTTATGAAGAAAATCAGAGAGAAAAATATTGTCATTCTGGTTGCAATCCCAGCTTCCGGTAAGTAGTATGAGAAATCTTTGAAATGTTCGATTTTATCGCTTTTGGCGTCTATAGAGTCGACTTAGAAATTGACCACTTTGAATTGACTGATTCCATTTTCTGGGTAACTTTGAGGAATCATTTGGGGACTAAGAATAACATGCGTATTATCCAACCATCTGTTGCCACTATCTGTCTGCTGCTCATTGCGCCGTTCGCCTTCGCAGTGCCTAATCTACAGCTGGGTCCTGGCGCCACAGGCACATGGGACTACGACACGGGCAGCGAGACCTGGATAGGCACTGGGGATAGTTTTACGATCAACGCATATGCCAAGAAAAAGTGGAGAAACGGTCCCTTCTCTAGAGGCAACACAGACAAAACCGCTTATTTGGTATTCGCCGCCACGCCGAAAAATACCGATGCGCCTGATGGTGAATTTATTATCGACGTCAACAATGACGGTGTTTCCTTAAGCATCTTCCAGCAGGGTTTTGGTACCCCGCCCTACGAAGAGGATGTACCCCATGGCAGCCAGCTAGCCCCTCATGGCATTTACCCCACATACTGGTACATTTATGAATTTGCCTTTGATGGGAGCAAGGGCACAATCTACAACACCCAACCTGGTGACTCAGGTTCTGCCAAAGGCTGGACCGAATCTTTCGAAGTCACTGTGGATGGCGCCAGTCTCGCTGACTCTTTGACCGGTATTCATATGGATCTGTTCACAGTCAATGGTGACGGAAAATTAGAACCCTTCGCGACCGATAAAAATGGGGACTATGTACCTGGAGTATTGTGTGAAGACATTGTTGCTTTTGCACCCTTTTCCCACGATGCTGAGTGGTCGCGTTTAGTTCCTCCCGGGCAAGTTCCAGTCCCCGGTACCGCTTGGTTATTCGCTTTAGGCTTATTACCTCTGAGTAGAAAGTTACGTCGAAGTTAAGTTGGATCCGGTAAATTTTTTGCGTCAAGAGTGTATGCGTACCCTCGCCAAATATTCAGGCTCCGTCAAAAACACCTCTTTTCTTGTTATCCGCTCTGATGCCGTTAACATCAAGCGCCAATGTCAGCCCGTGCTAAAGTAAAGCTAAATTTCGTACCCTGTGGGGAACTCACTACCTCGATGGCTGAACCATGCAACGCTAGAATCCTTTTCACAATCGCTAACCCTAAACCGGCATGCTCTCCGTCAGATTGAGTGCCACCTCCTTGATAAAAGCGGTCAAAGATATGGGGCACATCTTCCGCGTCGATGCCCTTGCCACTGTCTGCCACAGTCACAAGCACTGAATCCTGTTCACACTCGGTGGCCAGGGTGAGTGTGTCTCCCGCAGAAGTATGAGCCATAGCGTTTTCAATTAGATTTTCAAATACCCGTTCTATGAGGCCGATATCTCCCATCACAAATACAGCGCCATCGCGACACTGAGTGAACAACTGAAGATCTTTCGCCTCTGCAGGTAAGGTATATTTTTGCACCACATCCTGGATTAACTCGGCAAGCATAAAAGGCTCCTGGTGAGACAGATCTTCTTTTGCATCGAGCTTCGCCAACTCAAACAATGAATTGACCAATTTCGCTAGTCGTTCACTGTGACTCAGAGCAATGCTTAAATATTCTTGCTGTGCTGCCGGTGTCAGATCCGCCTGCTTGATGACCAGTGTTTCCAAATAACCGTGCAGTGAAGCCAGTGGTGTGCGCAAATCGTGTGACACCTGAGCCACTAATTCACGGCGTTGATGATCTTTTGTCTCTAAGGCAGATATTTGCGTCACAATACGAGCCGCCATCTGCTCAAAGGTGTGAGTCAATTGAGCAATTTCATCAGCCGATCTATTTGCCCCATCAACTACAGGTGTAAATTGCGAAAAATCTGAACTACGAAACCTATCCATACGTTGCGCCAGCTCTCGTAGGCGCCGAGTTAACCCGTAAAAGATCCCCAAGCCCGCCAATACTCCAAGGATTAAGCTCATCAGCAATGCAAGCAGACCAAGCCGCATAATTTCACCCTCTCGAACTGCTGCGTTAACCGCATCGTACTCCTCACCTTGCAAAACCACATAGAGATACCCTTCCGCCTGTTCTGCCGAGGGGATAGGTGTGACCGAAAATGCTTTCTGTCTGTCATGACTACGGGGATCATCTCCCAGAATAGGAAATTCTTGTTCCATCAGAAAGCCCTGGATGGGCACAAGGGAGACATGCTTACGTTTTACTTTTCCGGGATCAGCAGAGAAGGATAATATTTTTCCATTTAGATCTAATAGATAAATTTCGATGCTCGGATTGATCACCATATAGTCATGAAATGTCTGTTTTAACGCCTCCTCATTCAGGCGTCCTTCACGCACCAAATTTCGATCCATCACTAAATCGTGCGCCAGATCACGGTGTAACTGCTGACTGATCTGATGTCGCTGCTGTTCGATGAGCGAGGTATTCACTAATACGTAGAACAGACCAATGGCAAATAGCAACAGGATCAAACCCACAGCTAATCTAGCGTAAAGCGTGCGCAATATTAGTGGCATTGCCGATCGCTAAATTTATAACCTACGCCCCAGACGGTGAGTATATATTTCGGGTTGGCAGGATCTGACTCGACTTTTGCTCGCAGACGATTAATATGGGAATTCACCGTGTGTTCATAGCCACTGTAGTGATAGTTCCAAACATGTTCTAGCAGTTGCGTGCGAGTAAATACCGTTCCAGGATGACGCGCGAAAAAGAGTAACAACTGAAACTCTTTCGCGGTTAATTCTATGCGTTTATTGGCAACAGACACTTCCCGCTTGTCTACATCTATTTTGAGTTGCCCAATCGTCACCTTCGCATCTAAATGAGTCTGCAGCTGTCGTGCTTCTAAAGCTTTTGCACGACGGAACAGAGCCTTCACACGCGCCAATAATTCAGGAATACTAAATGGCTTGGTGAGATAATCATCGGCGCCCATTTCTAATCCCAATACACGATCCATCTCCGTGGACTTAGCGGTTAGCATTAATATCGCCACATAGTGCGATCCCGCACGCAAGGCACGACACACATCTAATCCATCCATGCCCGGCAACATTATGTCTAAAATCACCAAATCGTAGTGATGTGACTGAAACTGTTTCAATCCCTCTCTGCCGTCAGCAGCAATATCCACATCACACTCTAAATCACGCAGATGCAATTGCACTAACTTAGCAATGTCCTCTGCATCCTCAATGATCAATACCCGGTTCATTTCTATAGTGATCTTATGATTCAATCAAACACGAGCGCACCATCTTGAGCTGGCAAGATGGTGCATTCTCTTTCCTTGCTCCATTATAGTCGTCTGATAACCAATTGCGCGACCGGGTTATCAAAGCGGTGGGACTGATCCAACACCGAACCAACTAAACCATCCTCTTGGCTCACCACTCCGGGATGATAACGTACAATGTTTCGTATCTCTCGTTCTGGGTTAAAACCTTCTCCTCCTGCCGCCGGACCGGGCACAGTGGTGCTCGACTCACTATTTTCCTCTGTACCCGCATCCAATGCATAGAGACTGACACGCATCTCATCACCTGGGGATACCTGATTGAGCGGGAAAGCTTCGAGGGCTGCGAATGCATCATTGGTATTCACCAACATGGCTGCCACACTGAGGAATAAGCTCCCCCCCTTCACCGTCACAATGCGACTATGCTGACCACCGGGTATCAATATCGTTTCCTCTCCTAAAGCTGACAACACTGTCGGCTCAGCTTCAGCACCAGTCAGCAGATCAGCACTATCACCAGACTCAGCCAACTTTTCTATCGCCACACTGGCCACTTCACCCAATTGCCAAGGCCGATACTCAGAGGTATGAAAAAGATATACCGGTGGTGACAACGGTTGATTATGAGTGAGATTCACTAAGGTAATTTCAAACGTCTGCGGTACTTCTAGTGGACAGGCTACCAGCAGTACTGTTGCCAACAGTGTCAACACTACACTGAAGTATCTCTTGCTCCCAAACAGTTTTATCATCATTACCCCCCAACTTTCAGAACCAAACGTGCTACAGGGTTCAACCATCGATGCACTGTACTATCGAGATCGCTATTGCCCCCTAACGGATCATCATCGCCGAGTACCCCGCGATGAATATGGACTTGGGTATTGGTTTCATTCATAGTCACACCCATTGCGCCGGTGCCGCCGTCTGCACCCGGTGCGGTGGGTATACCCGGCACTCCGGGTGTGCCACCGCCATTGATAATTTCATCATTGGCTTCTGTCCCGGCGTCATAAGCATGCAAATAGTAGGTGTAGGTACCAGGAATTTTCGGAATGGTCAGAGAGTCTAAACCTACGAAACCATCATTGGTGGGCAATATCATCGCCACTATAGATAGTCGTTTATTGGAGATATTGCCCGCATCCAGGTTCGCAGTCACCTTTTGTCCCGGCGCTAATAAACCACCTGCAGGATTGTCCACATAGCTTCCACCGACATTGGCAACAGCGGTAATCAAGCCCGATGTGTCTCCGCCTTCCGCCATTGCTCGAAGTTCGGTGGATGCGCTGGTGCCCACTTCGAACAGATCTAGGTGCCGGTTGTGGGTGGCAACCAGTAGCGGGGTAAAATAACTGCCGTGAGTCAAATTGGTGAGCTCTACCTCGAGATCTCTAGCCAACGCTGAGAATGGTAATGCAACAGATAGAGTGATTGCGGGAAGAAGTGTTTTGTTCATGTGGCGTCCTCGTTTTGATGCATGAGCTTTAACAACTCAGTCAGTGTAAACGAGCAACGTCACGGTGCTTTCACGAAAATATCACAAATTTATCACGAACCTATTTTCCTACCCTGACAACTATACAAGCAGTCGCGCTGTCTAAAGTAGACAACCCGTATTTAGAATCTATGTCGTAGCGAAAAATTCAGAAAACAAGAATGCATGCTATCGCCAGTCAACAGGAGTCACGAACCCATCTGGCTTAATCGCCAACACCGAACAAGTCACCTGTTCTAAAATGGCCTCAGCAGTATTGCCAATTATCAAACCAGGAATGCCGGTACGTGCTACGGTACCCATAACAATGAGATCGATTGCATAGTCTTGCGCCATCAAGGGGATCGCACGGGCGGGTTGTCCTTTCACAAGGTGAATGCTGGGCTGCAGATAGGCCGCGATCTGCTGCCCCACCGTCTCATTCAGCTCATCCACAAGATGTCGAAGTCTATCAGCACAGCGACCTCGAATGGCGCTTATATACTCGTCCACTTTTTCTTCCGACATATGGGAAAAAGCGCCATAGCGTAAAAATTCTTCGCCATAAAAATCCCAGACACTGCCCACATGCAATTGCGACATCTCTGATATCGAAAAGAGGGCCGCGTGATGTAGTAGTTTCAGATTTAATTGATGTTGTATCTGCCGCTCATCTGCATCATCTATCTCGTCATTGGCATCTACCGCAACCAGTACTTGCCGGAACCCTTTGTCATGCCCCGCCTTGAGCATTAACACGGGACAGGGACATTTTCGTAACAAATGCATGTCATCGCTACCGAATAAACGCGCCATCCAGTCGGGGTCATCACTGCACTTGATCACCAAGTCATGTTGCGCCTGAAGCACACGCCTGATGATTTGAAGAAAAGGGTTGCCTACCAGAATATCGATTTTTATTGACCGATCCACATCCAAACTACGGATCCATTGCTCTATAGCGAGACGTTTATTAGCAATCACCGCTTCAAGTGCACCTTCTTCTTCCTCTTTGGTGCGAAATAAAAAATGCCAAGCGCCAGGGGTCTCAATGGTGGACACTATCGTCAGATCGGCCTGATGATGTTCGGCAAGATAAAGGGCCTGAAGCAAAGCGGTTTTCGATGCCTTATCCGGTTCAACCACACACAAAATATTGTTGAATCGCTTCATGCAAACTCCTCCTCACCCCAAAAACCCAGTAAATATTCAAACGCTTCATTGGCGTTTTCCACCAGTTTAAACAGCTCCAAATCTTCAGCAGAAATTGCGCCTTGCGCCACCAAATAAGGGAAATTGATAAGATTCTGCCAATAATCTCGTCCCACCAATACTACCGGTACCGGTTTGATCTTTTTAGTCTGGATAAGCGTGAGGGTTTCAAATAACTCATCTAGCGTGCCAAACCCACCCGGGAATGCCACCAAACCTTTGGCCCGCTTTAAAAAGTGCATTTTTCTAATCGCAAAGTAGTGGAACTGAAAACAGAGATCCGGGGTAATGTAGGGATTCGGCAACTGCTCAAAGGGCAATACAATATTCAATCCTATACTTTTACCCCCTACGTCCGCAGCACCCCGGTTGGCCGCTTCCATCACGCCGGGCCCACCCCCTGTTACCACCACGAAACGCTTGCCTTCACCTTGCTGCGACAATTGGGTAATTCTACGGGCCAGCAATCTAGCTTCGGCATAATAACGGCTATTTTTCCGAACATTATCCGCAATAGCCTGTTGTTCAGGGCGACCGCTGTCCCCTACAGAGGAAGAAGTCTCTACACTGTCTGAGTCAATTGAATCCAATTCATCTGGAGCCGGAAAGCGTGCACCACCGAATATCACTACCGTAGATTCAATTTGATTCTCCTGTTGAATTAAATCCGGCTTCAACCACTCCAACTGTAAACGCACTGCGCGAAGTTCATCGCGCAGCAGAAATGGCTCGTCGGCATAAGCCAATCGATAAGAGGCATTATCAATGCGGCTCTTGCGTGCAAACTCCACATCATCAGCAGCAGTGGGAAAAATAGGCTCTTCATTGTCCAGATCGTCCATTAGCGCCTCCCCTTAGAATTCTATCTCTTCATTTAACTCTGGAATATGGGCAGACCAACCTTGAGCTTGTACTGCTTGGTGTAGCGTAGACTTAGCTTCTTGTTCTCCATGGACCAGATAAAGCCGAGGTTTGTCCCCTTGAAAATGAGACAACCAATCGATGAGTTGGGACTGACTGGCATGGGCGGAAAAGCCACCTAAGGTATGGATCTTTGCTCGCACCATAATCTCCTCACCGGCGATCTTCATTTTTTGCACACCATCCACCAATGCGCGTCCCGGAGTGCCCATTGCCTGATAACCCACAAATATCACATGAGACTGTTGCCGCCAAAGATTATGTTTCAAATGATGTCGGATGCGTCCACCATTACACATACCGCTGCCAGCAATAATAATGGCGCCACTCTCCACTCGATTGAGTGCCATAGACTCCTCCGTGGATTGCGAATAACGCAAGGTGGGCAAAAATGTGTGCAAACTCTTTTGTCGAGACAAATGAGATTTGGATTGTGACGTAATCGTGTTGTGATCTTCCTCATTGTAGACTTCTTGATATTGATGATAGATCTCAGTCACTGCAATCGCCATGGGACTATCCAGATAGATAGCTTGATGGCGTAACTTGCCCTTTTGATACAGCTCTCCTAGACGAAAAATAATCTCCTGAGTACGGCCCACTGCGAATGCCGGTATTAAAATGTTGCCGCGATTTTGCGAAGCATCTTCCAACACCTCTTCAAATTCTTGCAACGTGGCCTCCATAGAACGGTGTTCCCGATCACCATAAGTGGATTCCAGCAACACCACATCTGCATCCTCAACGGCAACAGGATCCCGTAACAGCGCCGCTTGCGAATTACCGAGATCACCGGAAAATACCAGTTTTTTCTCTTCTCCATTCTCATTAATGTAGATCTCCACGATGGCTGATCCCAAAATATGCCCCGCATCCAAAAAACGAACATCCACTCCTGCCGCAATGTTGGTTCGTTGATGATAGTAGACACCCTGACAATAACTTAAGGTCTCTTCCACATTTTGCATTCGGTATAGGGGTTCGATCTCCTCTTTTCCCGATCGACGTCTGTGCTTATTCTCCCACTCCGCATCGCGCTCCTGCAGAGAGGCCGCATCTTTAAGCAGCACTTCCACCAAATCACAGGTGGGTCGTGTCATATAAATTGATCCACGATAACCAGCTGTCACTAACAACGGCAGTCGTCCAGAGTGATCCAAATGCGCATGGGAAAGCACCACTGCATCGATCTGATTCACATCGAAGGGCAAGGGTTTAAAATTGGCGTCTTCTTCTTCTCGTCGCCCCTGAAACAGACCACATTCTAGTAATATTTGACTCTGTGCAGTCTGTAATAAGTACATGGAGCCCGTGACCCCTTCAATGGCACCATAAAAAGTCAATGTCGCCATTCTTCCTCCTATAATCTTGGTTAATTGGCAATATTATTAGCAATAGGATCCATTAAGGCAGATGCCGGACTCACGTCAGCAGTTCTGTTCAACTCCCTTTGCAGTGCAGTTAGTCGCGTCAGCGCTTTATACCATTGTTTCACGATACCCATTACCTCGGCCAGACAGTCGATAGCCTCGGACATTTGTGATACCGGAATTTGGGCGCGCGTACCTGACAAGATCAGTTCAGCTTTGATCTCATCATGTGCTTGTTGTAAATCCACAGACTTATCTTCGTATGTGATTTCGTTATCTGTTAATGTCAGATAGCTGCTTGTCATGCATTTGAGCACCCTTTCTACATATTGGTTCACGGCTTGCTCCAATGCAAAAGCTTTCAGTCTCTCCCGTTTGTGCCACTGTGCAGCCATGCGTTCAATACCATAAGCACAGCCCAAAAAGTATTGCTCACTTCTCATTAGAATCGCTAAGTTTTGTGTGGTTTCCTGTGACAATGCCGAACTTTCCACATTGACAATAAAATTCGAAACTTCGATTGATAAGGATTTCACCACCTGAACTTCATCTTCAAAATTTTTCGACTCCGTATCCTTGTGGCCAACTGCCTGCGCATATAAATCGATAATTCGTGGCGCGATGGATTGAAGTTCCAACATCAGAGCATTCACTGCCAACACTGGGGTTTTAGCAATGGTTCTATCCAGAAAGCGCGGGCGTGACTCTTTTTCTTCCCAGGAAAGGAATCGCTTGTCTAAAAATTGGGCTAATCTATCATTGTGTGGATAGACTAACAGAACACCGAGCACGTTGAATATAGTATGAAATAGCGCCAGGAAAAGCGCTGTATCAATGGTCAGTTCGAACACTTGCCCCAATCCCGTAATCAGATAAAACAGAATGGGTAAGATTAAGAACGCTACCAACGCAGCTCCCAAATTAAAAAGCACTTGAGCAGAGGCCACTCGCTTGGCATATGAAGTAGCACCTATAGAAGCAATAACCGCAGTGGAGGTCGTGCCTACATTTGCACCAATCACCATAGCGGATGCCGCATGGAGTCCCACCATGCCGCTGGCCGCAGCAGTGATAGTCAAGGCAATAGAAGCACTGGAAGACTGGGTGAGAATGGTCATAACAATGCCGATTAGAAAAAATGTTGCCATACCGGACACACCTTCGGCAGTAAACTTGCTGATATCAAAAGTGTGCACCAACCCTTCGAAAGCGGTTTTCAGCACGTCAATGCCCACGAAAAAGAGGCCAAATCCCACTAAAGCCAGACCAGCTGCCGCCAACTTACCACGGGGCGCTACCAACCTAGCCACCATACCTACACCAATCATTGGTAACGCAAAGGCATGAATATTCAAATTGAAGCCGATCAGCGCCACCAACCAACCGGTCATGGTAGTGCCGACATTGGCGCCATACACGATGCCTAAGGCTTGACGCATACTGATGAGCCCTGCATTCACAAAGCCCAAAGATGCTACCATCACTGCACTGGAAGATTGCACAATCGCGGTCATCATAAATCCGGAGAAGATACCCTTCAGGGGTGTACTGCTCCAATTAGATAACAACTTCCTCAATGAGGGGCCAGCAGCTAACTTCAAGCCCTCAGTCATCATACCAATTGCTAACAAAAACAGCCCTAAGCCCCCAAGTAGAGCGCCGGTAACTTTAAATATTTCCATCGCCACTTTACCTTCTAGTGGTTCAATCTCGGGCTATTTAGAGTGTCTAGCCCCACTTTTTATTGTCCTGACATTCTATAATTAATGAAAAGGCCACACCCAATCGTTCGCTTCGGGCATATCCACACCATATTGATGTGCGAACTGAAGACAACCGATTTGTTTATCTCTCAACTGCTGCTTGACATGGGCCCCCGCCACTCTCAATCTGGGCACACGATTGATCACATCAATGGCGAGACTGAAACGATCAATTCGGTTCTCGATAGCCAACTCTAAAGGCGTGTTGATATTGCCCTTTTCTATGTAACCTCTCACATGAAGGTTATGATGATTGGTACGTCGGTAAGCCAAACGATGTATCAACCAGGGATAACCATGAAAATTAAAAATAATAGGCTTGTCAATAGTGAACAGACTATCGAAATCACTATCAGATAAACCGTGTGGATGTTCACTCTCCGGTGTCATGCGAAATAGATCCACGACATTAATAAAACGAATTTTCAAGTCAGGAAACGCTTCACGCAACAGAGCTGTGGCGGCTAACGCCTCTTTAGTGGGTATGTCCCCGCAACCTGCCATCACTACTTCTGGCTCCTCTCCCTGATCATTACTGGCCCAGGGCCAGATCCCTAAACCTTTGGTACAGTGTTTTATCGCGCTGTCCATATCCAAATATTGCATATGGGATTGCTTGTCACAGACAATGACATTGATATCGTTCTGACTTCTCAAGCAGTGATCTGCTGTGGAGAGCAAACAGTTCACATCGGGCGGTAGATAGATGCGTGTGACTTGAGGGTTTTTATTGACCACCAAATCTAGAAAGCCTGGATCTTGGTGGGTAAAACCATTGTGATCCTGACGCCATACAGTAGAGGTAATTAATAGATTGATGGACGCTATAGGGGCCCGCCAACTTAGTTCATCACAAATCGCCAGCCATTTTGCATGCTGATTAAACATAGAATCGATCACATGAACGAAAGCTTCGTAAGTCGCAAAAAAACCGTGACGCCCCGTCAGTACGTAACCCTCTAACCAGCCTTCCAAGGTGTGCTCAGACAACATCTCCAAGACACGGCCATCCACACTCAGTTGACCACCATTATCATCCTCAGGTAGATACTCGGCAAGCCATAACTTCTTGCTCACTTCATAAATAGCATCCAACTTGTTGGAGGTATTTTCATCCGGCCCGAACACGCGGAAATTATTCGGATTCAATTTCATAATGTCCCGTAGCAAGCGACCCAATGGTTTAGTGTTCATCGCGTGGGCGCTAGCCGGACGCTCGACAGTGGCGGCATATTGCTGAAAATCCGGAATACGTAGGTTGCGTTTTAACAGGCCGCCGTTGGCGTGGGGATTAGCGCTCATACGCCGATGTTCTTTGGGTGCTAACTGTCTCAATTCTGCGCGCAAACAACCGTATTCGTCGAACAACTCTTCGGCGCGATAACTGCGCAGCCACTGCTCCACAAGTGCCAAATGCGGCGGATTTTCATGCAAGCTGGATAAAGGTACTTGGTGCGCTCGCCAAAACCCTTCCAGACGGTTGCCATCCACCTCCTTAGGACAGGTCCAACCCTTGGGCGAACGCAGGATAATCATCGGCCAAATGAGACGTGTTGCGGTACCCGAATCCCGCGCCTGTTTTTGCAGCATGCGGATCTCTTCCACGCACCGCTCCATGGTCGCTGCCATCTGCTGATGCATCTGCATCGGATCGTCACCAGATACGAAGTAAGGCTTCCAACCATAACCTTTGAACAAACTCTCTAGCTCCGCCTGAGGAATGCGCGCCAATAATGTGGGATTATTAATTTTGTATCCATTCAAATGCAAAATTGGCAATACAGCACCATCGCGAAGCGGGTGTAAAAACTTACTGGAATGCCAAGAGGTGGCCAGGGGGCCGGTTTCGGCTTCACCATCTCCTACCGCCACAGTCACAATTAGATCAGGATTATCAAAGGCGGCGCCAAAGGCATGTGAGAGGCTGTAACCCAATTCTCCTCCTTCATGGATTGAACCGGGTAGCTCCGGCGTGCAGTGACTGCCGACCCCTCCGGGGAAAGAAAACTGTTTGAACAGGCGTTTCATACCCATCACATCTTGTGTGATATCCGGATAGATTTCAGAGTAGGTACCTTCCAGATAGACCGGCGCGATGATTCCAGGTGCGCCGTGGCCAGGACCGGCAAGAAAAATCGCATTTAGATCATATTTATTGATTAAACGATTCATATGCACGTACATAAAAGATAGACCGGGACTGGCGCCCCAATGACCCAACAATCTTTTCTTAATGTGATGGAGCTGCAGCGGCTCTGTTAATAGAGGATTATCCTGTAAATAGATCATGCCCACAGCTAAATAATTGCAAGCCCGCCAATAGGCATCCAATGCATTCGCTTCTGCCTGAGAGAGCTTCTGCTGTTGTTCGATCACTTCGCTCTGATGATGCATATTCATTTCACCTTCTTTTGATTCACCCCTTCAATCTAACTTTCCACCCTTGTATTCGCAGCGGATAGATCGGCACTTAACTTAGCCATCATCCACTCTTCATCCGTCTGCAAACAATAGAGTGCGATAGTACTCTCCTCCTCGCTTATCGCCAGTTCATTATTCTTATTTGCCGCCCCGTCCAACCGCACACCCAACCATTCAAATTGCGCGCAAATTCGCTTTCGCAGTTGCTCGCAATGGGCACCTGCACCCCCGGTAAAAACCAGTGCATCCACCCCCTGCAATATCGCCATTAAGCCGCCTATTTCCTGACAGATACGATAGACGTAAAAATCCAATGCATGGCGGGCCTCCTCTGAATCACTCTGCAACAATTCACGTACATCGCCGCTGACTCCAGAAAGTCCCAACAGACCTGATCTTGTATTGAGTATGTCTGACACCTCGTCCAGAGAGAATTTCATCTCCTTTAGCAGATAAAGAACTGCCGCTGCATCGATTGCACCGCTGCGAGTAGCCATCGGTAAACCATCTAAAGGAGAAAAACTCATGGTTGTGGCCACACTGACACCTGCATTCAACGCACAAAGACTCGCCCCACTACCTAGATGCGCCACTATAACCCGCTTTGGGATCTCACCCGACAACAGCTTGGGCAATCTTGTGACCACATAGTGGTAAGATAAGCCGTGAAAGCCATAACGCTTAACACCCTGAACCCGTAGATCCTCAGGTAAAGCGAAAGTTTGCGCGACCTGGGGCATGGAGCGATGAAACGCGGTATCGAAACAGGCGACATGGAGCGCCTGTGGATATTGTACACGGAAGATCCGAACTCCCTGTAGTGCAAGAGGCTGATGCAAAGGCGCAAGCGGCACCAAAGCTTCAAGCTTAGTCATCACCGACTCATCTATGAAAACAGGGGCGTTGTAGTGGTGACCACCATGTACGATTCGGTAACATACTTTTTCAATGACTGGTTGCTCTTTAAATTGGTGAAGCCAGCGGCAAAGACATTGGTACGCTTCTTCTACAGTATTAAAATTCATACCGCTTGCCACTGCAATCAAACTTGGCTCGACAATCACTGGCTTGTGATGTGTGATAGAAAAATCTGCTCGGCCACTAATCCAAGATAGATTACCGCGACAAAGACATTCTAGATTTTGACCAGCTTTTGCGACCGTAAAAAGACCAAACTTAAGGCTGGAGGAACCTGAATTGATCACCAAAATCATTTGCAACACCCACCCACTTCGCGACCTTTTGGGTACACAATAGCCTCCGCTGGCAAACGGCACAAATTAAACATGGTTCCATCAGCCGGACATGTCTAAATTCAACAGCTCTTGCGCAACATGTTGTGCCGCATATTCATGCACCACGAAAACCATACCGCCATTTTCAAGCAAGGTTTCACGCTGTTTGTTCTCCTTCACCGCGAATATAATATTTCCAGGGTATTGTTGCGCTTTTAGTGTTTGCTGTAATGCTAGACTCGGATGCTGATCGTGCATGGCGCTGACAATCCAACGAGCATGTTCTAATGGCAGCGTCGCAATAAATTCCGCGTCCTCCGCATCCCCATAATGGGCATCTATACCCGCTGCCTGGGCTTTTCTCACTAGTTCCGGATCAAAATCAATAGCCAGCACACGGTATCCTTTACTCTTAAACAGATCCACAATGGTGCGCCCAAACTGTCCCAAACCAAATACCACTATGTCTATTCGTGACTCTGCTGCTGGCAGATCCGCTAATTCACGATAAGGGATCTGCCGTTCAAACACGTCCAACCAACTGCAAAGATACGAATAAAGAGTGTGAGAATATAAGATCAGATAGGTTGATGCACTGATGGTGATCAAACCCACCAATGTAATCAGGCCCAACACGGGCGCATGAATATGCCCAAGCGACATTCCTAGTGCAGCTAAAATCAAGGAAAACTCGCTGATTTGTGCCACGGTTAAGCCTGCTAAAAACCCGGTCCTTTTACGATA
>DJFZ01000013.1:0-242 GCA_002432655.1 Thiotrichaceae bacterium UBA5859
CCGAACAGATAAGCTAATATGCCCGGCACCAACAAAACCATTAAAGCGGCAAACAAGAAATTGTCGAATCCATACCAATACCAAGGCAGTTCTGGCCAATTTAGAAACACCATGAAGTCCGGCAAGATGGGATCGCCATAAACACCTCTCTCACCTATCTGCCGCATTAAATACATACCCATGGCATAGCCGCCAAGGGCAAAAAAAGCACTATGGCCTAAACTTAAAATACCGCAATAACC
>DJFZ01000013.1:449-33362 GCA_002432655.1 Thiotrichaceae bacterium UBA5859
AATACATGCCCATGGCATAGCCACCCAGGGCAAAAAAAGCACTATGTCCCAAACTTAAAATACCGCAATAACCCCACACTAAATCCAATGCCACCGCTAACAACGCAAACGCTAAATATTTACCCAGGAGGGTCATCCAATAGGTAGAGACATGAAAAACAGAATCGTCACTCACAGCCAGATTCAAAACAGGCACAACGAACATCATCAGCAACAAAAGAACAATTAACCACTGTCCTCCTTTGTCCTCTTTTAATAGTCCTGGTAACAACCATTGAGAAAACATAACTTAATTCTCTGCTGCTCGACCCTGCTGAGGGAATAATCCACGAGGTCTTCGTTGAATGAATAAAATAATAAAAACCAACACCACTATCTTGGCAAGCACTGCACCTGAGAATGGCTCTATGAATTTATTTAACACGCCTAAAGACATTGCCCCCACTAACGTGCCCCACAAATTACCCACACCACCAAACACCACTACCATGAAGGAGTCGATAATATAACTCTGCCCCAAATTCGGCCCCACATTGGTGAGTTGACTCAACGCCACACCTGCCACGCCGGCGATTCCCGAACCCAGCCCGAAAGTCAATGCATCTACCCATTCAGTACGGATCCCCATCGCTTTTGCCATCTCTCTATTTTGCGACACGGCGCGCACCTGCAATCCCAAAGACGTTTTTTTCAGCACCAGCAGCAATGCCATAAACACCATTAAACTAAAAATCAAAATGTACAGCCGATTGTAAGTCAGCGATAGGGCGTCATTGATTTGTAAAAACCCACTCATCCATTGCGGAGTGGTGACCGGTCGATTCAATGAACTAAAAATCGAACGTACTAGCTGTTGTAAAAATAAGCTGATGCCGAATGTTGCCAATAATGTCTCTAATGGCCGACCGTATAGAAATCTAATCACGCCGCGTTCGATAGCGATGCCCACCGCACCAGACACGATAAAAGCGAGAGGAATAGCCAAAAACAGTGAATATTCGATTGCATTGGGCATCATCAGTTGCACCACGTAGGTGGTATAAGCCCCTAACATCATTAATTCTCCATGAGCCATGTTAATCACACCCATCACACCGAAGGTGATAGCCAGGCCCACAGCGATAAGCAGCAATACCGACCCCAGGCTCAAGCCAAAGAACAAGGTTTCTACAAAGCTATAAAATTTGAATCTAGAATCAATTTTCTCCACCGCAGCCTGGGCTGCTCGGCTTAACTCCTTATCCTCTGCTTCATGAGCCAGCCGATTTAATTTCACTCGCGCCTCTTGGCTCAAACTATTCTTCAACACCTTGACTGCGTCGAATTGGATTGGTGTGATACCACTATCGAGATCAAAAATGGCCAACGTTTCTTTTAATGCCTGGGAGACCGCTTTATCTCGTTCTTTACTGAGTGCCTCCCTCAGTGGTAGCGCAGCTTGCTCTGAGTCTATCTTTCCTTGCAGTGTTTTTGCCGCTTGCAAACGCACCTTTGGATTCTTATGTTGTAATTTTAATCGCGCTATTTCGCTCCGAAGTTTGGAACGCAGCGAATTGTTGAGACTAACTTTTTTTACCTCACGACTACTCACTACCCCCAACTCAGAATCATCCATCACCGAATACAACCGTAAGCCATCTGCAACCTTCTCTACATAAACGATGGCTTTATCCTGCTTACGATAATAGAGTGTGCCAGCCAATAGGTGCTCCAGCACAGTTAGTACTCGTACATCGGTTAAAGTAACCAGTTTTTCTATCGCTGCTGTTTTCGCTTTAAAACTGCGCGCGCTTAGTTGGCTAACAGTAGATACAAACTCGTGCTCTAGGGGTAATGTCTCTACTTCTGCGGCTACAGGTACGGCAAGCAGCCACAGCAAAAAGAACCAAGAGTGCGCTTTGCACAATCTAACAGATATGGACACAACAACTCTTTCGTGGTTTATGAGAACAGGATACGGTCTATAAACTCTAACAGCCCGCCCCTTTTGCAAACAAGTTTACCCGAATTTAAACCCATGAGGTGAAAAAATGAACCCGCTCAAGAGCGGGTTCATTCGAGACAGACTAGACTACATTAATAATTTTGCCCAGAGCATTTCTTGCTCTTGGTATTGTAGTTACCGCATTTTATAGGAGCGGTCCAGTCAGCAATGATGTCCTTACTGCCTGGCAAATAATCAGACCATGCATCACCAGGTACAGTTCCATCCGTTTCCCACACCACTTCAAACTGTCCGTCGTCTTGGATCTCTCCAATCAATACCGGTTTAGAGAGATGATGGTTTTTATTCATCACTGCGGTACCGCCAGTCATATTGGGTGAAGTCATACCTATCATGGCTTGCTCCACAGCATCCACATCGGTAGTACCCGCTTTCTGCACCGCTTTAACCCACATATTAAACCCAATCACATGTGCTTCCATGGGATCGTTTGTCACTCTTTTTTTGTCGCCAATGAATTGATGCCACTGCTTAATAAATTTTGCATTTTCAGGAGTGTCCACACTCATAAAATAATTCCAAGCCGCTAAGTGGCCAACTAAAGGCGCGGTATCAATACCGGATAACTCCTCTTCTCCGACAGAGAAAGCAACCACTGGAATATCTTCCGCAGAGACCCCCTGATTCCCTAGCTCTTTGTAGAAAGGCACATTGGCATCACCATTGATGGTAGAGACCACAGCAGTTTTCTTACCTTGAGAGCCAAACTTCTTAATATCAGAAACGATACTTTGCCAATCGGAATGACCGAAAGGCGTGTAGTTGATCATGATATCTGACTGTGCCACACCTTTGGATTTAAGATAGGCTTCAAGAATTTTATTAGTGGTACGAGGATAGACATAATCGGTTCCGGCTAACACCCAACGCGTGACGCCTATTTCGTTCATCAAATAATCCACTGCGGGCACCGCTTGTTGGTTAGGTGCAGCACCTGTATAAAACACATTCTTTGATGACTCTTCACCTTCATACTGCACCGGATAAAACAGCAATCCGTTAAGCTCTTCAAACACCGGCAAGACAGATTTTCTCGACACTGACGTCCAACAACCGAACACCACATCCACTTTTTCTTTTTCCAACAACTCCCTTGCTTTCTCGGCAAAAAGTGGCCAATTAGAGGCAGGATCCACCACTACAGCTTCTAACTTCTTGCCTAAGACACCGCCCTTTTTATTCTGTTGATCCACCAACATCAATACCGTGTCCTTGAGCGTAGTTTCACTAATGGCCATGGTTCCAGATAAGGAATGCAACACGCCCACCTTAATTGTATCCGCAGCTGAGACGGCCGAACTCACACAGAGTAATAACCCAGTGAGCATGACACTCCAACGGGAACGTCCTAAACGCTTGTTTCTCATATCACTACCCCTAACGAAAAAATTATCTTTGAGTTTATATTCGCAGCAATCCTCAATGCTGCGTGCAGCCTAAAGCTAAGGCTATGCCAGTTTTCTATGGCACTATAGTTTTCTGATGGTTAGGAGATAATCAACAACACCAGGCTAGGAATTAACCCGCCACCTCGAATCCTACGCACCGTTTTTGATCATTGAACAGGTGTAACGCCCAGTTATGGAGCAAATTCTAGTGGGGCAGAAAGAAAATGGATCAGCATTCTGATTTGAGCATGCCTTTATGCTCAATAAATTCTATTATGGTCTCCAGCCCTTCTCCTGTTTTAAGGTTAGTAAATACAAAAGGAGCAGATCCGCGCATTTTCTTCGCATCTGCATCCATCACCTCCAAAGAAGCACCAACATGGGGCGCAAGATCAATTTTATTGATAATCAACAGATCAGAGCGGGTAATACCCGGCCCCCCTTTTCTGGGGATCTTGTCACCTGCCGACACGTCGATCACATAGAGCGTTAAATCTGATAGCTCTGGACTAAAGGTCGCACTCAGATTGTCTCCACCACTCTCTATAAAGATGGCGTCTAGATCCTGAAACTTTTTGTTGAGCGCGGCAACAGCATTTAAATTGATAGACGCATCTTCGCGGATCGCGGTATGCGGGCATCCACCTGTCTCCACACCCACAATGCGCTCCCTTGCTAATGCTTCGTGCTTAACCAAAAACTCTGCATCTTCTTGGGTATAGATATCGTTGGTGACCACAGCGATGTCGTATTGTTCCCGCATCGCCTGACAAAGGGCATTCACTAAAGCGGTCTTGCCTGATCCCACCGGACCGCCCACACCGACCCGCAAACTCTGTTGTGCTCCATTCATATGATGCCTCTCTTACGATCGAAATAGACGTGAATACTGATACTCGTGTTGCGTGCTGGCACGCACTAACCCTGGCGCAGAACAGACCAAATGCTCATGCTGAAGACTTTCTGCCTTGCGCATCCAATCGGGTATCAACTGGCTTAAACGAACCAACAACCTCTGCCCCTCCGTTTGACCGAACAAAACCAGTTTCAGCCCGGCCGCGACCTGATTCTCTACATAACTCCAAGCCAGACCATGGCCTGCATCCACAACAGGAATATGCCAATAAACCGCTGCGCGAGCAAATTGAGTGACAAAACTGCTACCCTCTGAGGTGACTTCATCGGAGAGTTGGCCCTCTAGCAGATTGTCCAACAAACGTTTTAGGGCTTCACCCATTTGTTGATCTTCCAAACACAGCTCTTTAGTTTCCCGCGCGGCCAGTAGAAACTGATTCCAATGATTAATCCGTTCGTTATTTTGCTCTTGCCAAGCAGGGTACAAACGCAATAACAGAGGTAATTCCAAACTGGCAAAACTATGTGTACCAATACCGCTGATCCAATCGAAGAAACTGTCACTATCCGTGACCCAACTAGCCTGTACTGCCTGTTCTAGTCCTTGGGAAAAACTATAAGCGCCGACAGGTAGAGCAGGACTCACTAGCTGTAACAGTCGCAGTGACGCGATCGCGGCAGGTGAATTAGTCGTGATGATGACTATGTCCCCCACCATAAGCACCCGCTTCCGGTTCAAATGGCAGTAACTGTTGCGACACCGTTAGACCTAGCTGAATCAACATCTCATCCAACACATTATCGGGTTGATATCGCAACCAACGATTTCCCACTTGCAATGGCACGTGACGATTACCGAGGTGATAACAAGCCCTAGCAAATAAGCGGTGACTGTCTGCGCGCCCCACACTCACAGGCTCTTCGGCAGCACACACCTGAATCACTCGATTGAGATCATCTCTGAGCAATTGACCTGCACGCAAAACCGTACCACGCGGTAGGAATAGTCCTGCCTCTTCGCCACTATCTAGATGAGTACGCAAACGACTCTTAGTGCGATCATTAAACGGCAATGTTAAATTGAGCTCCGGCTTGCCTGAATCTATTAACGCCTCAATACGAATCATGTTCAAAACAGAAAATATCGTTGTGCTAAGGGCAACTCTTTTGCAGGTTCACAAGTGAGTAACTCACCGTCTGCCCGTACTTCGTAGGTTTGCGCATCCACTTCCAACTTTGGTAGCCCTGAATTATGAATCAAATCTTGTTTACGTACTTGCCGACAGTGTTTCACCGCCACAGGGCATTTCTTTAAATCCAGTTGTTCAAGCCCGCCTGCATCTAAACTGGCCTGAGAAACAAAGGTGAAACTGGTGGCATGTAACGCACCCCCTAACGCACCGAACATGGGTCGATAATGCACCGGTTGGGGTGTGGGGATCGAAGCATTAGGATCCCCCATAGGCGCAGCGACAATCGCCCCTCCTTTAATAATCATAGCCGGTTTGACGCCGAAGAAAGCCGGTCGCCATAATACCAGATCGGCTACTTTACCCACTTCAACCGAACCCACTTCATGGGCCAAGCCATGAGTAATCGCCGGGTTGATAGTATATTTAGCGATATAACGTTTCACGCGAAAATTATCATTACGGCTACTGTCTTCGGACAAAGCGCCTCGTTGCACTTTCATTTTGTGCGCCGTCTGCCATGTACGACACACCACTTCACCCACTCTGCCCATGGCTTGGGAGTCGGAGGCAATCATGCTAAAGGCGCCCATATCATGCAAGATATCTTCAGCAGCTATGGTTTCTCGACGGATCCGTGAATCCGCAAAAGCCACATCTTCAGGAATGTTTGGATCCAAGTGATGACATACCATTAACATATCTAGATGTTCATCCACAGTATTCACTGTATAAGGACGCGTGGGATTGGTAGAGGAAGGCAACACAAAGTCATGGCTACAAGCTTTAATAATATCAGGAGCGTGGCCGCCGCCCGCACCCTCTGTATGATAAGTATGGATTGCGCGGCCCTTCATGGCCGCTAAACTGTCTTCCACAAAACCAGATTCATTTAACGTATCTGTATGGATAGCTACCTGTACATCGAATTTATCCGCCACTGACAAACAGTTATCTATCGCAGCAGGGGTCGTACCCCAATCTTCATGTAGCTTCAGCCCCATGGCGCCGGCCTGCAGCTGCTCTTCCAGGGGCTGAGGTAAGCTGGCGTTTCCCTTTCCTAAAAAACCTAAATTCATCGGTAGTGCGTCTGCAGCCTGTAACATCTTGCCAATGTGCCAAGGCCCCGGCGTACAAGTAGTGGCGTTAGTTCCCGTAGCAGGACCAGTCCCACCACCTAACATCGTTGTGACACCGGACATGAGTGCCTCTTCCACTTGTTGTGGACAGATAAAATGGATATGTGCATCGATGGCACCGGCGGTTAGAATCAAACCCTCCCCGGCAATGGCCTCCGTGCCCGCGCCAATAATAATATTCACGCCCGCTTGCACATCAGGGTTACCCGCTTTACCAATGGCTGCAATGCGGCCCTGCTTGAGCCCCACATCCGCTTTTACAATGCCCCAGTGATCGACAATCAGCGCATTAGTGATCACCGTATCTACCACTTCAGCGTGAGTGGCTTGACTCTGTCCCATGCCGTCACGGATCACCTTACCGCCACCAAATTTAACCTCATCACCATAGACGGTATGATCTTTTTCTACTTCGATTATTAATTCCGTATCACCCAATCGAACTCTATCGCCGACTGTAGGACCAAACATATCCACATAGGCACGTCGTTGCATGGAACTCATTTGTCCTCTCCTTCCACAGGCCCCATGATTTGCCCATTGAAACCATAAATCTTTCGCGCACCGGCATAGGGGACTAATGTCACTTGTCGTGTCTGGCCTGGTTCAAAACGCACTGCCGTACCCGCTGGAATATTTAAACGAAACCCCTTAGTCTTTTCTCGATCAAACTTTAGCGCCCCGTTTGTTTCATAAAAATGGTAATGGGAGCCCACCTGAATTGGCCTGTCTCCGCTGTTTGCCACTGAGACTTGGATCAATTCACGTCCCTCGTTGATTGTAATGTCTTTATCCTGCAGAAAAATTTCGCCGGGGATCATCTTACCCTCCTAGACAATGGGTTCATGTATGGTGACCAACTTTGTGCCATCAGGGAAAGTGGCCTCTACTTGAACTTCCGGAATCATTTCCGCGATCCCGTCCATCACATCCTCTCGGCTGAGAATAGTTTTGCCGAAACTCATCAGTTCAGCAACGGAGCGCCCCTCCCGCGCACCTTCCATAATCGCTGCAGAAATTAATGCCACGGATTCGGGATAATTCAGTTTAATCCCTTTTTCTTTGCGCCTTTCTGCTAATAATGCAGCAGTAAAGAGTAATAACTTATCTTTTTCTCTAGGACTTAATTCCATTCGATATTCCCCCTCCCCCTTAATTCTTAAGTACGCCACACACGCGGTGCGTGGGCATTCCGATTCAATAAAAGAGGTCGTAGTAGAGTCCAAACCTGCTCAAATAAGGCGCGCGCCTGTAATGCACAATGTCCTAAGTACCGAGCGACAAATAAGTCCGCCATTTCAGTACAGTGCAATGGGTGATCCACGCCAAGTGTATCTCGTACGATACTCGCACAGCTATGCTGGCCACGATTTGTCATCACCAAAGTCCCCATTACCGGTTGAGCATGCAAACCCCAGGGAGCATACATCATTCGATCTCCGCCAACAAAACTTCCACGCTCAACAAAAATAGGTCTTTTTTGACACCATACTTCTAAACTTGTACGCACTGTTCCATTCGCAAAATAGTCTTCGGCAGCAGGCCTACCAAAAGTTTGAATCTCCCAAGCGCAAAGTTTAGCGTCTTGGTGAAGATGGAATTGAGTGTTGCTTGTTACCTTCGCCCCTTCAAAATAGATGGTATCTTGCGGTAGCCATTCTAAAACGGCACCTGTCGCAACATCAAAGGATTGTGTCAGCAATGCCTGTTCGCCCGCGCTACGATAAAATTTATTCGAAGCGGGAGAAGTCAACAACAGATGTGCGCCCTCAGAAATTAGCACATCAATTTCCAATAGATCACCACCGACCACACCACCAGGTGGATGCAATATATAGAGATGACAAACCTCTTGGCCTTCAGGGTAAAAAGGTCGTTGCACCTTTAATGGGCCTTGATGGCGAATACGTTTGAGTACCGAACCCCGCTCCTGACTACGAACAACTTCCAGCTCCAAACCCGCATACCATCTTTGGTCACCTGGGTGATAGGCTTTTGCTAAAGATAACACTCCTTTGAGTCTACTTAAGGTAGGATGGCTGTATGTTTTTGGCGTGCGCGAGACAGACTGAGAAAATGGTCAATGGTGAATTCTGCAGTCAAATAACTTACCCAAAACCCAACCGCCAACCCGATACCAAATGAAACATTAACCTGGATGAGCAAGGTTGGTACAGTATGTAAAAAGCCCTGAATGCTCAACAATGAAAGCACAAATGCCGCCGGCATCAGCCACCATCGCCTCCGCCAAAGCGCTACTATGGCACTACAAAATAGGGTCGGCGCCAGGACTACCCATCCCCACCACACTTCCGGTACAAGCCCCCCGATAACTGCACCCAGAAGAAACAAAGCGGTACCGGCAAGACTGCGCTTAACACAATTCCACAAAGTACAGAGATACAGCAATGTCGCCGTACAAAAAATCACTCCCCAGTGTTCCACTGACAATAGGCTGTGAACCATACCTTGCCAAAACCCTGGTGTAGCAGATTCAACAGGATGCGCCCAAAGTGAAGGACTAATCATCACACCAGTCATCAAAGCAAAAACAAGCAAGTGTCGAAAGGAGTTATATTTCATGGGCAAACGTATCCTTTTAGTTAGTTAGTAAGAAACACTCAATAATTCGTTACAAACACTGAAATAGTGCACACCCATTGTTCAATGGGTAAAACTAGCGTGGCGAGATTACCAGCGGTTTTAATAAATATTACTTCCAGTGCGAACGTTCTGTTGCATCGATAGCGGAATATACCGAATCCCAGGAATCTTTTCTCTCCCAACTGCATGACGACCCTTTTGGCGCCAAACCGCCATACCGGCCTAATAGAAAGACCGTTAGCTATGACAAAAGATTGATTCGGCGGGGGAAAGACTAACTTACCCTGGATGTTCGATGGCCTCCCTCTCAACCCAAAAATAGACAATTAATTGAACAATGGACAAGATATTATAAAATTCTTACTATCCAAGCAATAATAACTGTAATTCAAGCCTATTGGGCCATACTTGCCGGTATTTAATTAGATGTTTATCTAATTTAACTGCTTATAATATAGGAATAAAAGGTATATTTTTATTGATAATCGTGCTTGATACGACTATTTATCAATGCTAGGATATTTTCACAATTTAAACATGAGAATTAAGCAACAATATCTTAAATAATACTTAGATTATCACGGAGCACATAAATGAAAATATTGAAACCTTTTGCAACACTTTTCTTAGCAATTGCTTTGACCTGCGGCGTCTCTGCCTGTGGCTTCACATTGGATACGAGCACCGATATTGAAGTGTATGACTTCCACGCCTAATTGCAAAATTGACAGGAGCATCCAAATGAAAATATTCAAACCTTTCGCCTCATTGATACTCGCCATTGCTTTAAGTACTGGGCTCTCAGCATGCGGTTTTACCCTCGATACCAGCACTGATATTGAAGC
Organism: Thiotrichaceae bacterium UBA5859; assembly: GCA_002432655.1. Lineage (GTDB taxonomy): Bacteria > Pseudomonadota > Gammaproteobacteria > UBA5859 > UBA5859 > UBA5859. Next base: position 10,476 of record DJFZ01000013.1, read on the forward strand.
GTCTAATTTTCACCTGTAATTGCGCTGCTGAAATTTAGAAAACACGCACTAAGAGAACGCCCCCTAACTGATTTAGGGGGCGTTTGCATTTGGTCATGGCTTTTTTCAGCCATGGCATAAGAGCTGGGAAGTCACTTCACGGAGAATTTTGACAGTATTAGTCTAAACATATCATTGCACCGCCGTTGATCCGATGGTTCACAGACCCCTTTGACATGAAACATTTGGTGCTTGGCATAAATCAGTACATACCAAACAGCGAGGTTTTTTCCTGTGTCTATATCGGTGGCCAGCGCTGTGACTTCTACCGCTGGATAGTCGTCAACAGAGATCCCTTTGGTGCCGGTGGTGACAAATTTTTCCAACCTTGGGAAATGCGTCTGCAGGGCTAATTGCGTCCTAGCAAATTCAAATTGCTCTTCGATAAAGGGCGGATAATCATCAATTGTCACCGTAAACAACGGCTGGAACTGCTGTGGTATCGGCAACTTACCATCCCGGGTATAAAGCACGAGATTGCCAATTCGCTTAACATATTGAAAATGGGGGAGTGTCTGCAACTGATACGGCAACCCATCTTCTATTGATCGTTCACCAAATCTATCCCAAAGCACCGTACTCAACGACTGTTCCAATTTTGGAGCCAACTCACGAGCCACGGTATCAGGAAAAGCGGCAGTCACAGTAATTGTCTCGCGGTGATCTCCAAATATTAAAATCCATTTGTGCATGGGTTGATTGGTAGATATTTGCAACAATCGAAAAAACTCACCGGTGATGCTACCCACTGGCATGGATTCACGAGTACGCAATACCAAACCTCTCGATTCAAGTACCGGCTCTGCAAAGACTTGTAACATCGACTGAAATGAACCAGGATATCTGGATACACTAATAGTACTATTGCGATACTTTTTACTTTTAAAACCAGTGAAGTTTTCTGACAAGGTAAAAGACTTAGGGGGGATCATGCTCACCAAAGTACCGGAGATTTCAACTCGCTGGGCGAGCGCTGCGTGACTACCGACCAAGCCAACTACCAGCACAAAAATGTATCGCAGACCTACCGGGGTTAAAAACGGCATCCCCCCAACTCTGCTGTCAGCTGTTGTAGCCACTAGGGAGCGATCTGCCAAATTTTTCTGGACACAGTGAATAGATATTTAAAGCGAGGCAGGACAGACATAATATATATTACCGGTTAACAACTATTCAGACGCTTGGGACTTCCTTGCATAGACAAAGCAATAATGCCACAGTCCTTGGTTTAATGCTTTGTACTGTCGATGCACCGCGACCACATTGCCATGTTGAGTTCTGGAGCGGATGCGTAAAATTTCCAGAATTTTCGCGCCCCAGAGAACATATTTTGCGTAGTCGTGCAGACGTTTCGCTGATGGGCGGATATGCTCACTCACATCTTCGATACGGATGTCGACAAACTGACTGGCTTTCAGGTATTCCTTAAATTTGAAACTCTTTTCTAAAGCGTTCACACTCCAACCAGACACCCACTCCTGCAACAATCGGTTTTCATCGGCACTATAACTGTCCTTCGATAACCAAAAGTCCGCCATAATCAAACGTCCTCCCGGCTTCAAGACCCGATAAGCCTCCTTCACAAATTCGTTTTTATCTTCAGCATGGCATACTGCTTCTATTGCCCACACCACATCCACAGAATTATCGGCAATATCCATAGCGCAGAAATCCTGCCGGCTAAATTCACACAAATCCCCCACACCATTTTGGTTGGCATTTGTGCGGGCTGTCTCTACCTGCTTCTGCACCAGGGTAATGCCGTGTACTTGACAACCGATGTTTTTCGCTAAATAGATAGCGCTACCACCCACACCACACCCTGCATCCAACACCAAATCATCGCTGGTGATCTCCGCACGCTGCGCAAGCACTTCATTCTCACGTATCAGCGCGGCAGAAACACCATCAGTGGTTTCATCCCAGTAACCAAAGTGCAAGGCTAAACATCGATCTAGCCGCCAAAGAAGACGATAATCGATTTCACAGGATTCATAATAGTTAATAATATCATTGGCATATTGGTCAGATGTCGCTTTACTCATGAGGGAATAACCTTGTTTGGATTCTCTATCTAGCACTCAGTGCTCCAGCAGGCTGCCATCACTAGGCCGTTGGCGCAAGGCGCTCGATCTTAAGGACTTGTGTGAAGGGCGACAAGAGGCAAAATTGAATTCACTACGCCGAATGGCTAGACAGTTTGTATTAACGACGCCAAATGGGGGGTTGGCCCGTTAAAGCCTCAATTTGTTGCAATCGTGTTTCATGTGCCGTTAATTCTTCTTCAGTTGCAAAAATCACCGGCAAAGGGATGTGATCTCGAGACACGCGTTTAATGAAATTTGGATCGCTGGTTGGATCGGAACCATCCTTTTCCCCGAGCAACAAACTCGTTTGACCACCGGTCATTTTGAGATAAAGATCCGCTAAGATCTGTGCATCCAACAACGCGCCATGTAAGGTACGGTGCGCATTATCCACATCATATCTTTTACAGAGCGCATCAAGACTATTACGTTGACCAGGGTGCTTATGCCTGGCTAAAATCAACGAATCCAGCACCTGACAGTAATCTTCTAATTCGCCTAGGTCTCCCTCCAACTGTGCGAGTTCATGATTGATGAAACCCACGTCAAAAGGCGCATTATGAATAATGACCTCGGCCCCACGAACAAATTCTAGGAATCTATCCACGATCTGCTCAAAAGACGGTTTATCGGAGAGGAACTCCTGTGAAATTCCGTGCACCGCTAATGCACCCTCTTCAATTTCGCGCTGCGGATTAACGTATTCGTGAAAGTGTCTATTAGTGGCGCGACGATTAACCAATTCCACACAACCGATTTCTATAATGCGATGTCCTTCACTAGGTTCTAGGCCAGTGGTTTCGGTATCTAGCACTACTTGGCGCATCATCTTCGGCTGCTCCGATGCAACTCATCAATTGCCAAATTTGCCAAGGTATCTACCTCCTCATTTCCCGCATTACCAGAATGTCCCCGCACCCAATGCCACCTTATCTGATGGCGCTGAGTAGCCGCATCTAGCCGTTGCCAAAGATCCTGATTCTTAACTGGCTTACGATTCGCGGTTTTCCAACCCCGTTGTTTCCAGCTTTCCATCCATTTGGTCAAGCCATCCATCACATATTTAGAGTCTGTGTATAGATCGATGTCACAAGCGCGTTTCAACGCCTCTAGAGCATATATTACCGCAGAGAGTTCCATGCGATTATTAGTGGTCTCAGCTTCTGCGCCCTTCAGTGTGCGACGATGATCCCCATACAGCAGCAAAGCACCCCACCCGCCCGGGCCTGGGTTGCCACGACAGGCGCCATCAGTATAGATGGTGACCTTATCCAACCTGGTCAAGATCCCATATTTCTAGATTCGCGGCCCCTCGACTGGAACTCACTAAAACCGGTGCAGCCTTGGAGATGCGCCAATTCCTCACCCGACCCACCGGGGTGATACAGGAGACTTTTTTCCGTGCCACGATGACATAAATCCCACCCCAATGGGGTAAAAAACGCTTGCCAAAGCGTTCCATAAACTGCAACCGCGCCAATATCTTGGATTGAGCGACATGTGGCCGAAAGAAACAACTCTGAGTTTGTACTACCTCAAACCCTAACAACTTTAACCAGTCTTTCATTCTCAGCTGGCTCATAATGTTGCTAGACCAAGGCGCACTTTTGCGAAAACCATTTAAAAACCACCAGAAGCCCCACATACTGAGCGGATTAAAACCAACTACCACCACATGCCCCTCGGGTACTAACACCCGCTCGGCTTCTCTTAGTACTTGATGGGGATGCAATTCAAATCCCAGCGCATGATTAAGCAACACTAAGTCCACAGAGTCACTGGCAATGGGTAAGGCATGAGCCTCCGCCCGAACGGCCCCCTGTCCGTCCACGTGCGCATCAGGTTGCACCTTCAATTTCTGTTTGATGGCGCTGGATTTCAGACATTCTAGATCACTGCAACACCCCACATTCAGTAGATAATAACCGAACAGATTAGGCAATATATTGCTTAGCTCTTCTTGCGTTGCCATTTGCATCTCTTGACCAATCTGGGTTTGCCACCAATTTTCAATGCCACGATAGGTGGATTGTCGCGCCAACAAACGTTGAGCACGCCGGTGTCCAAGCCAACTGGTGATTTTATCTAGCCACAACACGTATTCAACTGTCCCTGGTGTTTACCTTCAGAAGTCGATTAGAATAGCGCAAAGACTTCCGATTAAGCCAGTACCAAATCACGATTAGGGATAATTGGACATATGGTTGAGGTATTGCCCGTACGCGCCTTTAGCGACAACTACATATGGATGCTGATCGACGCAAGCAAGCAGTTTGCCGCCTGCGTCGATCCCGGTGACGCCAAACCGGTGAACCAATTTCTGGAACAACATCGCCTCAAATTAAGTCACATCCTACTCACCCACCATCATTTTGATCATACCGGTGGTGTGTCCTCTCTGGTGCAGCAACATCAACCCATGCTATTTGGCCCCGCTACAGAAACGCTGCCTTGCCAGCCGGTAAAACTGGTTGAGGGAGACAAAATTCAATTGGAGACCCATCAGCTAGAGCTAAGCATATTAGATTTACCCGGTCATACAGCGGGTCATATTGCTTACTACGGGGCGGGAAAACTATTTTGCGGAGACACTCTGTTTGCCTGTGGGTGTGGACGATTGTTTGAAGGCACTCCTGAACAGATGCATCATTCTTTAAGTAAGTTAGCCGCACTTCCAGAAAACACTGAGGTTTACTGTACCCACGAGTATACTCAAAGCAACATCCAATTCGCACTCGCTGTGGAGCCTGACAACCCAGATCTGCAGAAACAACAACACTGGGTGGAACAGCAAAGAAATAAAGATTTACCTACTCTTCCAAGTAACATCGGCTTAGAAAAAGCCACCAATCCATTCTTACGCTGCGACGAAAATACCATCAAAGCAGCCGCAAATCGCTATGCCGGAAAAACTCTAGATTCGCCTGTGGCGGTATTTTCTGCCATTAGAAAATGGAAAGATTCCTTTTAGGGCATCTATTTTGCTTTATCTATAAACAAACCAAATACTAAATAAAAAGAGTTAGTTACCGTGCATTCCAAGCGCCTATTTGGATTATTGATCTACCTGGTGAGCATTGGCTGGCAAATCGCGAGCGGATCCGCTAGCGCCCAAAACGATACGGATATCTGGAATCGACTGAGATCCGGTTTCCAGATCCCGGTACCCGTCGCGCAACCAAAACTACAATATGAAATCAGTCAAATCAGAAAAAATCCAACTCATTTAGAGCGCTTGAGCAATCAGTCCTCTCCTTATCTGCACTATGTATTGACTGAAGTTGAAGCAAATCATCTACCTTCTGAAATCGCCCTGCTGCCAATGGTGGAAAGCAGTTACCTGCCGTTCGCTTACTCCCATGGACAAGCCGCTGGTTTATGGCAATTTATCCCCTCCACCGCCAAACATTTTGGTCTTCAACAGAATTGGTGGTATGACGGCCGACGAGATGTACATGCTTCTACCAAGGCCGCAGTAAAATACTTGAAAAGCCTGCATAGAAGCTTCGAAGGCGATTGGTTGTTGGCACTGGCTGCTTACAACTCTGGCCAAGGTACCGTACACAAAGCTATGTCCCGCAATCGTCGCAAAGGGTTGGGAGTGGACTTTTGGTCTCTCACATTGCCACCGGAAACCGCCAGCTATGTGCCCAAACTAATCGGTGTCGCGGAGGTGATTGCCAACCCCAACCGCTATGGAATCGATCTGGTAAACATCCAGGATCGGCCCGCATTAAAAAAAGTGGCAGTCGACGCTCAGATAGATATGGCTATCGCCGCCGATTTAGCCAACATGAGTATCGATGAACTCTATCGACTCAATCCTGGATTCAATCGCTGGGCAACTGCTCCAGATGGCCCTCATTATTTGATGATTCCAGCGGACAAAGCAGGTGAATTTGAAGAAAAACTGGCACATCTCCCGCCGGAAAAACGCTTGAAATGGATCCGCTACAGTGTCAAAAAAAATGAAACCTTAGGACATCTTGCACTTCGATACGGTACCTCTGCGAAACACATACGCGAAGCAAATGAACTTAGAAACGATGCCATACGCGTCGGCCAAAAACTGATTATTCCAGTAGCCAGCCAACAACTAGAGCGTTATGAATTAACCATGTCACAACGCAAGCGGGCAATTAAAAATCGTGGCAACGGAAAGAATAGACTGTCTTATAAAGTGCGTGCGGGAGACTCGCTTTGGCGCATCGCGCGACAATTTGGTGTATCCGTGCATCAGCTCGCAAGGTGGAATGGCATGGCGCCGAATGACACATTACAAATCAATGAAACATTGGCGATCTATCCCAACCAGAATGGTAAAATCGCCACAGCCAAATCCCTACAGTCGGTAGGCCCAGCCGAAACACGATCCGTGCAAAGGGTCTATTACAAAGTTCGCCGAGGTGATTCGCTCTATCTCATCGCCAAACGTTTTCAGGTGGAGGTGGCAGAGTTAAAAGAATGGAACAAACTCCACAATAGGAAATATCTGCAACCCGGGCAAGTGTTAAAACTCTATGTGGATGTGACCGAGGTGTCCGATCGTTCCTAACATCTGGCACTACAGGTGCAAGTCCGTGCAGTCTTTTGGCTAGTTTAAACGCACCAAACTCGCTCTGGGGTCATGCACTCAAAACAGGCTTAATGAGTCTACTGCTGCAGCTCAAATCACTCCCTTGCCTGAGCGCACCCACTATCTTCACAGCATCGAACAAAGTTTTGCACAAAGGTATCGTTGTTCTAGATAGAGTTGTGGCCTATTACACCCGTTGAAAAATAGTCTAACCGTTCAATTTTACCGCCTCATTCGACTTTTGCACTGCTGACTATATAATGCCCCCTTTTTTTTGAATTAGAGGCAACCAAAATGGCAGAAGGTGTATTCCAAAAGAAGGGCAACATATTTACGCCCACCGAAATCGCCAGTGGTCCTTGGTCACCGAAATTCTTGCACGGCGGCGCAACAGGTGGCCTAATCGCCTACGTACTAGAGAATTTTGAACCTCGAGAACAGATGAGATTCGCGCGTATTAATATCGATATGTTTCGACCTGTGCCTATGCTCCCGCTTACGGTGAAAACAGAAGTCATTCGCGAAGGATCCCGGATCCAAGTTCTTCAGACTACCGTTTTTTCTGAGGGCACAGAGGTGGTACGTGGTATGGGAATACGTATGCGCCAGATCCCAACAGAAGTAGATGAATCCTTACAACCCAGTAAAGACACTCCACCCGATCCAAAAGGCATCAATGAAATTAAACTCATGGGCGGCAAAAGTAACGGGGCATTTGCGCCTACGCTGAATGCGAACCTGCGTATTAAACAGATCACCGGTTTTACAGGAAAAGGGGAAGGTAGCTGCTGGGTTAAAGTTGCCGTACCCGTCGTTGAAGGAGAGACCAACACCGCTTTGACTCATCTAGGTATGGTATCGGACTTTGGTAGTGGATTCTCTCAAATCCTGTCGCCCGGCACATCCGGCACCATCAACGCGGATATCACACTATATCTCAATCGAATGCCTATCGGAGAGTGGATAGCGTTAGACGCCATCCAACGTCTACACACAGATGGCATCGGCACCGTAGGGGTCAACCTCTATGATGAGTCTGGACTATTTGGTCGAACCCAACATGCCACTATGGTACAAAAACTCAATCCTAAGGCATCTTAACCAATCCCATCCAGCCTCTTAACTCGGAAGGGTTTAAACAAAATTAATAGGCGCGGCAATAGTGTCAACGCGGCTAATAAAGAAAACAACATAGCGGCGCCCGTAAATAGTCCAAAATAGATGGTAGGAATAAAATTGGACAACACCAGTATGGAAAAACCTAAAATGATAGTAATGGAAGTATAAAATATCGCTTTGCCAATCGAACCATGGCAACGTTTTATAGTGGTTTCGTACTGATAGTCTTTGGGAAATTCTTGCCTAAACCTATGTATGTAATGAATAGTGTGATCGACGCCTATGCCAACACTGATTGCTGCGATGGTGATGGTCATAATATCTAAGGGGATATTTAACCAACCCATCGCACCCAAAACCAATGCAGCGGTCAGTAAGTTCGGTAGTATGGCAACGGCAGCAATAAAAACAGAATTAAATAAAAACGCAAACATCAATAAAATTGAAAGAAAAACGAATCCCAAAGTTAAGATTTGTGATTTAAATAAACTTTGCAATAGATTGTTATAGAGCACAATCATATTGGTAAAATGAATCTGTTCTTCTTGCAAACCCATTTCATTCGTTAAATAGTCTCGAATCTTATTGATTAGCACTTCCCGCTTCAGATTAGGATCAGATTCCATCACGCGCATACTAATCCGAATTTGATTACCGTCATCTGATAGATAGGGTTTTAGCAACACGGATTGGATATCATCAGGAAGCTTATTACGCATAAAATTCAGATCAAACGCTGATAGAGGCTCACCTCCTTTTAAGTCTCGGCCAAGCTTCATCAAGGTGGCCACCGATAACACTTTACCGGTCTCTGGCAACGACTCCAGATGTTCATGTAACTGCACCACTCGATCTAGTTGGCTAGTAGTAAACCAATAATCGTTCGCCGTCGTCGCATTGTTTATTTCTGCAGAATCTTCAAATTCCCAATCCAGATCTGAGAATTCATCTAAATCTTCCTCTTTAGTATTCAAGTCGTTTTCGTCTTCATATTCATCAAACATTGATTCCAGCGGCTGTTCCTCTGAAGATGACGTGGGTTCCGGGACAATTGGTTGAGTGGGTGACACAGCAAAAGGATCTAAGCCTTCAGCATCCAACACAACATCCAAAGGCGTCGTACCCCCTAACCGCTCGTCTATCAACTTCATGCCTTGATAAATCTCGGTGGATTCTCGGAAATAATCAATAAATCGGTTTTCTACTCGCAATTTAGTCAAACCGACACCACTCAATAACACTAACAATAAAGCCGCCCCAAGTATGAAGTGACCATGCTCCAGAGTGAATACTGCCAAACGTTCTGTATATGCCGAGCCGTCCTTCGGTCTTTTATCTTCCCCTCCCTTTCTCAGCAATGCCAACGAAGTGGGAAACACCAAAAATGTCACCACCAAAGCCACCCCAACCCCAACTGTCATCATGATGCCAAAATCAATCACAGGCCGAATACCGCTGACATATAAGGAACCAAAGGCTACCATGGTAGTCAATGAGGTATATAAACAGGGACGCGCCATGGTACTCACAGTCAGAAAGATGGCAGTGAGATGATCGCAGTGCGGGTATTCAGCAATAATTTCCCGATAGCGAACAACGAGATGAATTGCCAATGACATGGTAATAATTAACAACAACGAAATAAAATTGGATGAAACTACAGTGGGCCGCCAATCCAGCAGTGCCAGCAGGCCCAGCATAATGATGCCGGTAACGGTGCAGCACAGCAGAGGCAGTACAACCCAACGTAATTTTCTAAATATGATAGTCAGCACGGTGATAAGAAAAAGAAACACTCCCGTCCCAAAGACTTGTAAATCATTTTCAACAAACCGAATCAAATCTGCTGCTATCATGGGTAACCCGCCTAAGTGCACTTTCGCACCCTCATGGCGATACAATATTTCTCGAATAGCCTCAATATCTTGTTGCAGAACATCCATTTCTGTCGCCGTCATGGCACGAACTTCTTCAGTAACCAGTTGCAGCTCCAATTGTTCATCGGCACTCAGTTCTCTCACTATGCGAGTTGCGCGTAAATCGTTTCGTCTCCTTAACAAGTGTTGGTATTTTTCATTCTCAATTAGATTCACTTGCAACGCCAACAGCTCCCCGTCACGACTGATGAGAAGATCTCGATAAATAGGACTATCTACTAGTTCCAATCTCGCTTCTTTTATATCAACATTTTCATCTCTCAATGTTTTCAGTTCTAGTAAAGAGCCAAAGCCTGATTGATCAGGTTGCTTTAATAAAGGTACATCTAAAATGGTAATTACCGACTTGACTCGCGGTAACGTTTCGAGTTGGGTTTTAAGTATTGAAAGCTGTTTGAACGTCTGTGGCGAAAAGGGATCGCTTTCTGGTTCATAGGTGATAAACAGAAAATTCTCAGATCCGTAACGACGAGTGACCAGTTGAAAATAATATAAGTCCTTGTCACTCTCCAAAACCAATGAATCGGCAGAAGCATCTAATTTGAAATTCGGGATCTGCATCGCCATCGCGAACACACTGGCCAACATGATGAGACTGATTAGCCAAGGATGCCTTAATACAACTTGATCATAAAATCGCCCAACGGGCGTCCGCACTCGATAACCTACTCCGTCTGAGTCCACCACTACTGTTCTTTTATCCTATAGTCGATTGTTTGAGGGATCTTGGTCAACGGCACAACACAAGTCCATGCCAAATTTAAGCCAATCCTAATTATCTCTATTCGAATCATAAGGTTGAGCAATCAAATCCGTACCAAGATGCCCATAGTAGCGAGCATGCATGCAAAAGCCAACTGTTCCCTACCCGAATTATTGATTCTGCTTGCCTGGCCTAGTTTATTTTTAGTTATACTGTGCTAATAATAAGCTCAGTGATCCCATCCACTAGGGCATAAAATAAAAACATCCATTGATTCCGGAGTTCCACCACATGGCCAATCAACCAAACCACGAAAACGCTGAACACATCACCTCATTTGAGCAAACTTTTTCTGTAGACAAACTCTTGGATGTCGCCATTATCGGCGCTGGATTTTCCGCAATTTGTCTCGCAATTCAACTGCGCAAAAGTGGAATCAACAATTTTGCCATTTTCGAAAAAACGGACAGTTTAGGTGGTACCTGGCATGATAACACCTACCCAGGCGCCGCTTGCGATGTCCCCTCTCACCTTTACTCTTATTCATTCGAAATGCGCCACAATTGGTCAAAGCGATTTTCGGAGCAAAGCGAAATTCTCAAATATTTAAATGAATGCGCAACAAAATATCTTGTGAGACGCCACATATTTTTTGACACGGAAATCATCGAAGCACGGTTCCAAGAAGACAAAGGTGTTTGGCAAATCTTCACCAGCTCGGGAAAATCGTATTGTACGAAAATCTTAGTCAGTGGTATGGGACAGCTAAATATACCCAATACCCCGGCTATCCCTGGCCTGGCTCAGTTTCAAGGTAAGCAATTTCACTCTGCTCGCTGGAATCATGAAATAGATTTACGGGGAAAAAAAGTCGCCATAGTAGGCACCGGTGCAAGCGCGATTCAATTTGTACCGGAGGTCGCGAAACAAGCCGGTGAATTAACCGTTTTTCAGCGCAGTGCCAATTGGATAGTGCCCAAACCAGATAGAGTTTATAGCGCTCGTGAAATTTGGGTATACGAAAATTTTCCACTGGTGCAAAAGCTCTATCGTACATTAATCTACTTACAGATGGAGATATCACACCCATTATTGCACCAGGGCAACCGATTAGGAAAATTAGCAGAAAAATTTGCCCGCTGGAATATTCAAAGACAGATCAAAGATCCCAATGTCGCTGCCAAACTCACGCCTGACTACCCTGTGGGTTGTCGCCGGATCCTCATCTCTAACGACTATTATCCAACCTTTAACCTCCCACACGTATCTTTGGTGACCGACAACATTACGCGGATCGAAGCAGACCGAATCATCACAAACAATGGCGCAGAATATGAGGCAGAAGTGATCATATTTGGCACTGGCTTTAAATCTACCGAATTTTTAACACCAGTAGAATTTGTGGGCAAATCTGCGCAAAAGCTGAATGACTATTGGCAAACAGGTGCGGAAGCCTATTTGGGTATGACCGTCAGCGAATTCCCCAATTTCTTTATGATGTATGGTCCCAATACCAATTTAGGCCACAATTCAATTATTTTCATGTTTGAATGCCAGGTTCGATATATTGTGCAAGCCGTAGAGAAGTTAATAAATGAAAAATTGACTTCTATCGAGGTGCGCCAAGAAGTCATGGACAACTATAACCACAATATTCAGCGTGATCTGACTGAAACCGTCTGGGCGGCAGATTGCCATAGCTGGTACAAAAATGACTCTGGGAAAATCACCAACAATTGGCCTCATACAACGATAGACTACTGGTTGAAAACACGCCAGCCCAATTGGACAGAATTCATTTTACAGTCCGCGAGTACCAAACAAGAGACAGTAGGATCTGCACCCATTCGAGAAGCTTCTTAGAATATGTCTTTTTTCTAACCACCAGGGAGCTTCGCAACCAGGCATATCCTATATAGAAGTAATCATATTTTTAAAGTATGAAACTCGCCGGGTTGAACACAAAAAAGTGAACTGGTGACGAACGATCGACTATTTTTTCTGTTGCTGTTTGGCCCACCCATCTCGCAAACTGACTGTACGATTAAAAATCAACCTGTTGTCAGTTGAGTCGGGATCCACGCAAAAATACCCCTCACGCTCGAATTGGAAACTCCCGCCCACCTGACTCTGACGAAGGCTTGGCTCTACCTTCGCTTCTGTTAATACTTCTAGTGATTCCGGATTGAGGTAATCGATATACTCACCCTCCGCCTTGTCTGGTTGGGGTACTGTGAATAAACGATCATATAACCGAACTTCCGCTGTTTCTGCGGTAGCTGCAGCGACCCAATGAATGACTCCCTTAACTTTTCTTCCTTCAGGATTTTTACCGAGTGTGTCTGGATCGTATGTACAAATCAGCTCAACCACCTCACCTTGCTCATTCTTAATGACTCGATCACATCGAATTACATAGGCACCACGCAAACGTACCTCTTTCGCCAGCGTGAGACGCTTATATTTAGGTGGTGGCACCTCTTCAAAATCCGCTCGATCGATATAAATCTCTCGACTAAAAGGTACCTCTCGCTGTCCCATTTCCGCACATTGCGGGTGATTCGGTAATTTCAACGTCTCTACCTGATCTTGTGGATAATTTTCAATCAGCACCTTAATCGGATTTAAAACCGCCATCGCTCTTGGGGCATGTTTGTCTAAATCTTCCCGAATACAATATTCCAATAGTTCGTATTCAATCAGGTTTTCTTGTTTGGTGACACCAACCCGTCGACAAAAATCTCGAATAGAATCGGGGGTAAATCCACGTCGACGCAACCCTGAGAGCGTCGGCATGCGCGGATCATCCCAGCCCTCAACAATATTCTGTTTCACCATTTCATTCAGTTTGCGTTTACTGGTCACTGTATAAGCGAGGTCTAAACGAGAAAACTCTATTTGTTGCGGATGACAATCGATAGTGATGTTATCCAACACCCAATCGTATAAAGGACGATGATCTTCAAATTCCAGAGTACACAATGAATGGGTGATGCCCTCTAGGGCATCTGAGATACAGTGAGTAAAATCATACATGGGATAGATACACCACTTATCCCCCGTTTGGTGATGATGGGCATGACGGATTCGGTACAAAGTGGGGTCACGCATATTCAAATTCGGCGAGGCCATATCAATTTTTGCACGCAACACCATCTGCCCTTCTTCATAATTACCTTCGCGCATACCTGCAAACAACTTTAAGCTTTCTTCACTTGGACGATCACGATAAGGGCTATTCTTACCAGATTCAGTTAAGGTGCCACGATATTCACGAATCTGAGCAGCATTGAGTTCACACACATAAGCTTTATCTCGACGAATTAGTTCTTGCGCAAACTCGTATAAGGACTGAAAATATTGTGAGGCGTATCGCAAGTCTCCATACCAGCGGTATCCTAACCAACTCACATCACGCTTAATCGCTTCAATATATTCTGTGCTTTCTTTTTCGGGATTAGTGTCATCAAAGCGCAAATGACAACGGCCATTAAAATCTTCCGCAATACCAAAATTAAGACAAATGGATTTTGCATGACCAATATGCAGAAACCCATTTGGCTCCGGAGGAAAACGCGTGACCACCCCACACGGATGTTTATTTTCTGTAATATCCTTCTCGACTATTTGTCGGATAAAGTTGGTAGGCGTCTTTTGCTCTGTGACACTCATAGTTTTAAATTGGTTCCTTGTTTAATTTAATCCACGACTCGATAGCTGCACATAAGAATATCTCAACCACCTTAACGGTTTTCAGAATTTTATCACCGTTAATCGATATTAAAATCAAGCAACTGCCGGAGAGAACCACCCGCGCCGATATCTGAATTAAGAGTCCTATTGACGACTCACCGAGTGTGGAGGAAAAATGCAGAGCCTATTCGCTAGTCTAATCATTTTTATGACTTTGGGCATCACTTTTGCCCAAGCCTTCGTTCGACAACTAGGGATAGAACCCAGCTACTTGACCATTGCTCTTGGCGCGGTCATTTTCACCTATCTGGTCTCTCATCGCACCCTGTTTCTGATGACACTAATGGCAACACTAACAATACTATTACAATCAAAAACAATCGGGGCAGATACGAAATGGTTCGATCCAGATATCATCCTCACTACTTTAATTACACTGGTCATTTTACCTTCAGTGTTAGCGCTATTTGGGTATGAGACCGTCAGACATCCCCGTCCAAAACGACTCTCAGTGCGTTTAAACCCAAGCTCTCGACAACGACATAGAACTCATCGCTGACAGTTTCACCTCTAAATCGCAGAGACTGCAGTGACTGCGACTAAAGATGAAATTTCTGGTAACCTTTTTCTGCTAAGGTATTCCCGGTGCGTTCACTTCCAATCACCACCTCGCTTGCTTGTTGTCCAGCCAAGTAAGTCTTGGTGACTCTTTTCAAGTCCTCCTGGGTAATAGCCAAAATCTGCTCTCGATACTGTTGTCGCACATCTTTGGTTCGACCGTGACGCTCTAAGTGAAAGGCTTTTTTTGCTTCACCTGCGGGCGAACCCGGTTTATCTAAAGCGCCAATCACACCTAGAATCGCCTCCTCCACCGATTGCCATGGATGATCGGTTCCCTGTACCCACTCTATCGATGCCCTAAAGTCGTCCAGTGTTTCTAACAATCGCGGATCTCGATAAGAATAAAAACGAAAACTTCCGGTTCCGGCATCGTGGGTGGCACCGCCACCATAAGCCCCACCATTTTCGCGAATCGCTCGATGTAGAAATCCGTTGCGTAAGAACCCTCCGAGAACAGCCAGTGCCGCAGCGTCAGGATGATCCATTGGTACCGTAGGGAAAGCCATGGCGCAAAAGTTAATCTGTGCATCAGTTACCCACACCTGTCGTTGCTGACCAGGAGCAGGCTCCAATTTTAGACTGGCACCTCCCAGCTCTTCAGGATTAGGTGCATCCTTCCAATAGGCACACAAGGTGTCGCTGTACAATGCTGCCTTCTCCTCTTCACCCACCAACAGATATTCTCTCGGAGACTGAATCAATAATTGATGTATTTGCCTGAATTTATCCGCTAACTCCTCTACCGATCCTCCCTCACTAAACCCCTTGTCTAACTCTTGTAGAGTTTTGATGGAGTGTAGTCCGTGTTGCTTAAACTGATAATATCCTACCGGGGAATAACCACTAGAGGCGGCGGACATAGCCAAAGAATGACCAGCGCCCGTCACGCTCTGCTCCCGATATAGACGACTCTGCGCTACCAACTCACGCATTCGTTGCAGCTCATCAAATCTGGGTTGCAAGAAGGTCTGCTGCATTAACTGGGTTAACGAGTCTTGATTTCTCTCCAACGCTTTTCCGGACAGAATAAAATAACCGCGATATGCCGCAACAGTGTCAACAGCACTACGAACATCGGTATAGGCGTGCACGCCTCCAGTCACCTCAGATTGCCAGCTTTGCATTTGCAGATAGTCTTTATCACCTGCGCCTAGCTCAGCCAAAAAGCTACTAAACATCGGTAACAGGGGAAGTAGAGTCGCGTCTAGATCCGGTATCTCTACAACCAACTGTTGATAAACTAGACCGTTCGTTCCCTGACGAAAAAAGGTCAGTGGTGTGGCTGATTGATTATCTTTATCGGAATCTAACCATTTTACGTTCGGCGGAACATCTGCCAAATCCACTTTAGGCAATATAGATTCATCATCTTTTTGATTTTGCCTTTCCATTAACGATTCTGCTTGGTTCACTATGAGTTGTTTTTGGTGCACATCCAAAGAATCTTTAATCTTGGCCAAAACCGCTTTCTCACCCAGAATACGTTTATCGGCGAGTTCAGAATCGGGCGACAATAACAAGCGCACGCGATGAGAATTATCCAATAGTAACTCTCGCAACGAATCTTGGATAAAATCGGGTTCCTGGATCTGTTGACGCAATCTTTCGATGGCCGGCGCAATGTCCAAGTTAGCAAACACATCTCCACCATGAATAGCCGCAGGCAATGCCGTGAGGGCCAATTGAAGGCCATAGGGGTAACTGTCCCCCCCGATTTCCCGTTGTGACAACTCCAATTGGTGTAAGACTGCTTCTACTTGACTCTGAGGCACCCCCTCCTCTGCAACTCGCTTAAGCACGTCTAAGATCAATTGCTCAACCTGCTCGGCGCTCTGCTCCTTCGCACCTTCCAAACCACAAACGAAACACATCTCTCGATTTGAATCTTCCAACCCACAAAGGGGTGAAGGCGCGCTACCTAGATCGGTGGTTTCTAAGGCATGTAACAAAGGTGACGCGCTGTTATCAAGCAATAAATTAGAAATTAATTTTGCTTTCAATGATTGTTCTAGATCGGCACTCGAACCCAACAACCACCCCACTACGACATGGTTTTTATCAGCGATTTCTTCTTCGCTTAGAGGATAATACTCTTGAATGCGCACTGGCGCATAATATCTTTTTTCATCGGTAACCGTAATCACGGTGTCTAAGGCATCGAAATGTTTCAATGCCTGATTGTGAAACTTTTCCTGATGGTCAATCGCAGGTATATCCCCATAAGTAAAAAAAATGGCATTACTTGGGTGATAGTGGGTTTGGTAAAATTCTTTTAATTGCCGATAACTCAAGTCTGGGATCTGTTCCGGATCCCCACCACTATTGAAGTGATACGTGGTGGTAGGATAGAGGTACTTCGTTAACGTTTGCCAAAGAACACTGACAGGTGAACTCATGGCCCCTTTCATTTCGTTGTAGACTACTCCCTTGTACACCAATTCGGAATCGGTGTTACCGGGTTCGGCAAACTCAAGCCGATGACCTTCTTGCAAAAAGTCTAATTCTGCCAAGCGGGAAAAGAATACAGCATCTAAATACACATCTAATAAATTATTAAAATCTTTTTTATTTTGGCTGGCGAATGGATAAGCGGTCCAATCACTACTGGTAAAGGCATTCATAAAGGTATTCAAAGAACGGCGAATCATCATAAAAAAGGGATCGCGAACAGGGTAGCGCTCACTCCCACAGAGTACCGTGTGTTCTAAAATATGAGCCACCCCTGTTGAATCTACAGGTACCGTACGTAGTGCCACCATAAACACATTTTCATCATTTTCCGCCGCCAAATGAAAGTGCCTGGTGGCGGTCTGCCGGTGCGTAAACTCATAGGCAACTAAATTCAGGGTATCGATAGGATGTGTTTGTACCAACTCGAAGGCGGCATGGACTGCTTTCGCCATGGATATGATGCTCCTTTTTATTTCTGATACTTACTCTTCCATTCAGCATAGGGCATGCCATAAATCTGTTCCCGAGCCGAATCATCATCTAACGAAACCCCTTGAGATTCAGCTTCTGCTATTAGCCACTTCGCAAGGCAATTCCGGCAAAAACCTGCTAGGTTCATTAAATCAATATTTTGCACCTCCTTGTGGGCGTCCAGATGGGCCACCAGTCGGCGAAATGCCCCTGCCTGCAATTGGCTCAGTGTGCTATCGTCCAAACTCTTGCTCCTTAATTTATCGTATCACGAATTAGTTTAACTCAGCTGACACCCAAAGTGGGTATTCAATCTACTGATTTCTTGCTAGAACACATTTGAGCACATGATGGGGTAACCATGAAACTGAATCAAAAAAGAGTCTTAATAACCGGCGCCTCAAGCGGTATTGGTTACCAACTGGCCTTACAAATGGCGCGTCAAGGGGCTCGCCTGGCATTGGTCGCCAGAAGCGAAGACAAACTACAGTCACTGCGCCAGGAGATCGAAAAACATCACGGCATCGCGATACCCATGCCTACTGATATCAGCGAGGCGGAAACCATCTATCAGACTGTAGCGCAGGCAGCGTCTCAATTGGGAGGGTTAGATCTGGTGATTGCCAACGCCGGGGTAGGTATCGTCATGCCCGCCCACAAAATGAAACCACATCATGTCGATCGCATGTTGCAGGTGAATTTACAAGGCGCTATTCACACTTTGTTAGCCGGCCTGCAACTCATGTTAGATTCGGGGGGTGGCCAGTTGGTAGGGATCTCTAGTCTTGCCGGATTCCGTGGATTACCCCAGAGTGCTGTCTATTCTGCAACCAAATCTGGATTGATTACCTTCATGGAATCGCTGCGGGTGGAGTATAGACATAAAAATATTCGTGTCACCACCATCTGTCCGGGTTTTGTGCACACGCCTATGACAGAAAAAAACACCCAACCTATGCCTTTCGCGCTTTCAGCTGAAAAAGCAGGATCAAAAATAATCAGCGCCATCGAGGCTGAAAAGAAATTATACTGCTTCCCCACGCCCTTAGGCTATGGAATAAGATTATTGCACTGCCTACCTAATTTTCTATTCGACCCCTTGGTAGGTTTAAATCGTTAAGTATTGGCCACTGGTATCAATCCATTTAGCGTCTGGAACCTGCTGCCCTGTTTTCGGCCTCCGAGCGAACATCCACGCCTTCCTTCGGTGAGACGGAATTAGGCGCTAAATCTTTCGTAGAGATTTAAATCGGTTTTGGTTATCAATTTCTAATACAAAGTCGCCGTAAACACCTTCTAGGCTAACGAATGGTCGCAAGTGATGGGCTGCAAAGGCTATTCTCTGACCGTTAGCTGCGGTCACCACCACTTGCCGCGCTTGTCCACGGTAATAGCGCAAATACTCTTGTGCTGGTATGTTGAGAGAAAAACTGAGTGCAGCCATAACTTTAGGTTTTAACTAAAATACAGATCCTATTCGAGGCAAACGTACGCCTGTACTCTTTACCCACCCGCTAGGTAAATGCCCTTTTAACTGCGAACACTTACCCTTCCCCACGTTTTTACACCCTTTTCCACTGAACATCCACCCAGATCCAAGATTTGGGTATTGGTTCACGCTCAGGTTGCGCGCTGAATCATGCTCTCCGCTGCGGAGACCGCCGTTACCACTTTTACACAAGACTCGCTTAATAAAAAAAAAGGCATACGATGGTTATTCAAGATTCATTTCGTCCATCAAAGGCTAAAAAAAATACTCTTCCAATTTCTCGCTTTCGTGGCCCCCTAGGGCGCCTACTGGTGTTCAGCTTGCTACTCATAGGTAGCCCGCATCTGAGTGCAAACGAAAACAGAGTCCGAGAGTTCGCACAGCAAAGAATCTTAGTGCATCCTCAAGATTCAGCGTCTGAGAATGAATTTAAAACAGTACTAGAGGCTCAGGGAGGTCGAATACTGAATAGAATCAGAAATTCCAACCTTCATTTAGTGGCCGTACCTCGGTTTGCAGAACACGCCATTGTAGAAATTTTACGGCGACACCCTAAAATCAAATTTGCTGAACTCGATGAGCTAGTTGAGCTCACTGAAACGGTTCCCAATGATGCAAACTATAGCCAAGCCTGGCACTTACCGAAAATAGGTGCGCCTAAGGCATGGGATCATACCAAAGGGTCAGGAATTACCGTGGCCATCTTAGATTCCGGCGTATACGCCGCACACCCCGATCTAGCGGGCAAACTAGTCGCTGGCACCAATACCGTGGATAACTCCTCGAATACAGGAGACGTCATGGGTCACGGCACTAAAGTCGCAGGGGTGGTGGGTGCTGCGAGCAACAACGGTGTGGGCGTCGCGTCCGTTGCCTGGAACGCCAAGCTGATGCCTATTCGAGTGTCCAATCGTAGCGATGGCGCGGCCTATACAAGCGATTTGGCGGAAGGTATCTATTGGGCCGCAGACCATGGTGCGCGAGTGGCAAATCTCAGTTTTGACGTCAGTAACAGCCCCACCATCCAGAATGCAGCTAAATATCTAAAAGATCGCGGTGGTGTGACGGTGATCGCTGCAGGCAATTCAGGCAGCGAACAAGCGTACACGGCAAGTGAGGATATCATTGTCATTTCGGCTACCACTTCAGCAGACGCCCGAGCCGGCTGGTCTAGTTACGGTCACTATGTGGATTTTGCAGCACCTGGCGCTGGGATTTGGACCACTACCAAGAGCGGCGATTATGGGAGTGCGAGCGGCACATCCTTTGCCGCACCCACTGCTGCTGGAGCCATTGCACTGTTGCTGTCACTGGATCCTAGCCTCAATAGTGCAAGCGTCAAGCAAATTCTCAAGCAAACCGCGTCAGATTTGGGTAGCTTCGGCTACGATCCTCATTTTGGACATGGACGTATAGACGTGGGTCAGGCAGTGACCTCAATAGTGAGTGATACCGAAGACACCGAAGCACCAAGCATCGCATTTGTTAACCAATTTACGGGGCCAATTTCGGGTACTACCACTGTTGAGATAAATGCTTCCGACAACCAGTCCGTAGCATCTGTCTCGCTTCGCCTTGACAACACTCTGATAGGTACAGATAACAGTGAACCATATCGAATTAGTTTGAATAGTGAGAATTTTGCAAATGGAGAGTACGACTTAACGGCAACGGCTATCGATACTAATGGCAATAGTGCTTCTACAACCGTCTCTATTCAGATCCAAAACCAAGATGACGACACAGTTGTTCCTACCGTCACGTTAGTCACCGACTTTTCAAAAATCTACAGCGGTACAATAAATATAGCCGCTGATGCCACAGATAACATAGGTATCAAAAAGGTAGAATTCCTAGTGGACGGCTGGGTAAAAAAGGTAGATTCAAGCGCCCCCTATCACTTCAGCTTAGACACTACTGAACTCAGCGACGGCAACCATACAATAGTTGCCAGGGCTTTTGATGAAGCCAACAATAGCCAATCCGACTCAAAGATATTAAAAGTAAACAATGCACCAGCGCCAGATACAGAACGTCCCACTGTCAGCTTCAGCACCACGTTTAATAGTTCAGTTTCTGGCACTATCAATATTCTGGCTAACGCAAGTGATAATGTAGCAGTCGCTCAAGTGCAGTTGTTTGTCAATGGCTCACTCCACAGCGCAGATACTAGTGCCCCGTACAGTTTCAATCTAGATACAACGCAGTTTGCAAATGGGACCTATACCCTCAACTTGCGAGCATTAGATACTGCAGGCAATGAAAATACCACCCAAACTCAACTAGTAGTGGACAACTCACCTCCTGCGGATACTAACGCACCAACAGTTAATTTCACAAACAACTTTAATGCCCCAATATCCGGCTCCATCACTGTGAATGTCACTGCCACCGACAATGTAGGTGTCACCGAAGTACGTCTACATGTGAATAACTCTCTAATAGCCAAGGACGTTAACACACCATATGCTTTTTCGTTAGACACAACCAACTACACCAATGGAACCCATACTCTGTCTGCTACTGCGTTTGACGCAGCGGGAAATCAAAGCAGCACCAATGCCACCATTCAGATTGACAATCTGGAAGTTGATACCACTCCACCTACCGTAGAAATTATCAATGATCTGTCACATACAGTCACAGGAACCATTATCCTTGAAGCCAGAGCGACAGATAATGTAGGCGTCACCAAAGTAGAATTCTTGCGCAACGGCTGGGTAATGGCAGTCAGTGCTCGTGCCCCGTATCAATACGTTATCGATACCACAACTTTAAGTAATGGTACCTACAACGTCACTGCTCGTGCTTATGATGCAGCAGGAAACAAGCACAATCACACGGTTTCTATCAAAGTTCAGCATGGAAAACCTGAAGATACATTACCGCCAACCTTGAGCTTGAAAACAGATCTATCTTTCACCATCAGCGGAAGAGTTCAACTACACGCAGAAGCTGAGGATGCCTCTGGAATCAATAGAGTTGAATTCTTAATCGATGATAATCTAGTACTCAGCGACACCACAGCACCCTATGAATATGCCTTGGACACCACGCTGTTAAAAAATGGTGAACACAACCTCACCTTAATTGCATTCGACAATGCCAATAACATGAAAAAGGCACAACTGACTTTTAACGTAAATAATCAGACTCAACAAGATCCGGATCCAGACACAACATCTCCAGAGCTCACAATTTCTGGCGTCAGGGATCGACAAAGAATCTCTGGCCTCATCTCAATGGGACTAGAGGCAACCGATGCTACCAAGGTAGTCTGGACAAGATTAAAATTAAACAACGTGATATTAAGTCAAAAAGAGCAAAACATATTACGATATGGCTTAGATACGACGAAATACCCTAATGGCATATACCGATTGGAATTCAGCGCCGCGGACGAATTTGGTAACCTTAGTACAAAAACGATCTCCGTAAAAATCAGGCAACCCCGTCAATTTAACCTACGCAGCGCGTTTTCTCGGAAAAGATTCGGCAGGTGAGAGCAAATAAAAATAAACTTTTATGGGTGGACTTTACCACCCATTTTTTTATGCCAGATATTTGCTGACAATTTCATACACATCGGATGATAGCCCATCTTGCGCGAGTATACGCTCAAGCTGTGCTTTCATCAGATCTTTTCTGGGCTGGTTAAAACGAGCCCAAGAACCAAATGCCACCAATAGACGTGAAGCAAC
>DJFZ01000013.1:33471-42275 GCA_002432655.1 Thiotrichaceae bacterium UBA5859
ACCAATAGACGTGAAGCAACTTGTGGATTTATCTCATTGAGTATTAAAACTTGATCCGTAAAAAACTGGTACGCTTCACCAGTCGGTTCGTGAAAACGTAGTAAATTTCCGCGACTGAACACACCCAACAATGAGCGTACACGATTAGGGTTTTTTAATGTGAAATCATCGTGTTGGTACAGCTCTTTCACACGCGCAAAAGTATCTTGACCTCGGGAGCTGGCCTGTAGGCTAAACCATTTATCCAGTACAAGGGGATCAGTTTTCCATTCGAAATAGAATTCTTCTAATAAGGACTGATAGTTCGCTCTCTCTTCATTGACCAGTAGTGAGAGTGCTGCCAGTCGATCCGTCATGTTTTCAGCACGCCGAAATTGCTGCTCTGCAACTTCAATCCCTTGTTCACAACCAATGGCCCAATAAGCAAGCGCTAAATTCTTTAGACTACGTTTCGCCACTGCGTGCCTATTAAACTGATAAGGGGAGTTTTGCTGTTCCCGTTCATAGATACTTTTCCACTGCAAGCTTAACTCTTTGGCTATTGTTGATCGTATATGCCGAAGACTTGCGTCAATCGCTTCGATATCGATCTCTGCGACAGATTCTATTAAAAACTGGGGGGACGGTGGCGTTAATATTAGCGCGACAAATGCTGGATCCATACTGTCATCCCTCAGTTGAACAGCACAAAAGTCCACTAACTGAGCGTCCAGATCAAGAGTGGTCTGTCGTTGATGCATTTCGATCAGTCGTAACAGATGATGTAACCACAACTTTTGGCTGGCGTCCCAGCGATTGAATGGATCCCGATCATGGCTCGCTAAAAATGCCAGATCTTCAGTTGCCAAATTCTGCTTGACTTTAACTGGGGCAGAAAATCCTCTAAACAACGAAACCTTCGGCTCAGTTTGAAGATCTCGAAAACGAAATGTCTGTTCCTTTTTATCCAAAAACAACACATCTTTTTCTAAGGGCGTAGCGGAATCTGCATCCACAAGGCATTGCTCCCACCCATGTTCATCCAGTAAAGCAAACTTTACAGGAATCAGTAATGGTTCATCTTCGTCACAATGTAGATGGTCCGGTAAGGATTGAGTCAAGGTCAAGCTGTAGATCCCGTCTTCCCCATTCCAATGACTCTCTACCTCTATCTCTGGCGTCCCGGCCTGGCTATACCAAAGTTTAAACTGAGTGAGATCCATTTTATTTGCATCGGCCATAGCCGCTACAAAATCATCACAAGTCACCGCTTGGCCATCATGGCGTTCAAAGTAAAGTTGCATGCCTCGTTTAAATCCGGCATCACCCAATAGGGTATGCAACATGCGAATCACTTCTGCACCTTTTTCATAAATAGTGACTGTATAAAAATTGTTGATCTCTATGTATGATTCTGGGCGCACCGGGTGTGCCATGGGACTGGCATCTTCAGCAAACTGCACTGTTTTCAATAAGCGTATATCTTCGATGCGTTTCACCGATCTCGATTGCATGTCGGAACTAAATTCCTGATCCCGAAATACCGTTAGACCTTCCTTCAAACTCAACTGAAACCAATCTCGACAGGTCACCCTGTTACCAGTCCAATTGTGAAAATATTCGTGCGCGATAACACCTTCGATGGCGGCGAAATCAGCATCTGTCGCGGTTTCTGGTTTTGCTAAAACAAATTTCGAATTAAAAATATTGAGCCCCTTATTCTCCATGGCTCCCATATTAAAGTGATCCACAGCCACAATCATGTAGGTGTCCAAATCGTATTCGAGACAGAATTCCTGTTCATCCCAACGCATCGCTTTTTGGAGTGACGTCATGGCATGTCCACACTTCTCAAGATTCTGTGGCTCGACATAGATTTCCAATGCCACCGATCGACCCGATAATGTTTTGTAGGTATCTGTGATCTTGCTCAGATCTCCTGCCACTAATGCAAAAAGATAACTGGGCTTTTTATAGGGATCGTGCCAACGCACCCAATGACGTCCATCTTTTAAAATGCCCGCATCGATACGATTACCATTTGAAAGCAAGATCGGGTTTAGATCTTTGGCTGCGATCAAGGTAGTAGTAAATTCGCTCATCACATCTGGACGATCTAAGAAATAAGTAATTTTGCGGAAGCCTTCCGCTTCACACTGAGTGCAATAGATGCCATTGGAACGATACAGCCCCTCAAGAGAACTGTTATCATCTGGAAATATCTCCACTTCCGTTTTTATCAGTGCATATTCGTCAGCCACAGGAATAGTAAGAGATGTGGCAGATAGCTGATATGCCTCTTCATCTAGTAAGGTGCCATTTACGCTCACTGACTTTAGCTTTAAGCCTT
This sequence comes from Thiotrichaceae bacterium UBA5859, assembly GCA_002432655.1. GTDB lineage: Bacteria > Pseudomonadota > Gammaproteobacteria > UBA5859 > UBA5859 > UBA5859. Next base: position 35,801 of record DJFZ01000013.1, read on the forward strand.
CACCATTTAGTATTAATGGACGCTGATGGGAGCCAGCTGCGGGATTCTTTCGAACTGACAATTGACCAATTACTAACGTGGAGTTTTCTCCCAACTCAAACTTCAAATCAGTTTTATCTATTAAAAAGTCTGGTGGACGATAGTCTTTTAAATAGATAGTTTGCGGTTTTTGCTGATGCATATTTATTACCTAATCGAATCTGCTAGCCCACGAGAGACTAGTTAAAATCTACATAGATTATAATGGCTCGTACCTGAATTTCGTAAAAACTAGTTAGGATTTGACAACTGCAAGAGGATCCTGGGAACTTGGGCGCTGTTGTTCATTAATAAATTGCTGAATAGTGACCTTGTCTTCTGCTGATAAGGCTTTAAATTCTACACCATGATGATAATCACTGCCTTCTGAATTGGGCTCGAAACGACGTACGTAACGAATCACAGAATCTAGGCGCATGGTTCGTTCACCGTTGGCCAACGGTAAGCACAGATCCAACTTAAAATGATCGTGAATTTCTCCAAGAGGCACGCTGGACACCAACCTCGCACCAAACATACTGACATCCACCATGGTAATGGAGGCACGTTCCTGAACCTTATTTGTTAATGGCAAGGTTACCGGGAAACGCGGTTGAGTACGCACCACCACTGAATTCAGATGGGTGGGGAACGCAACATGAAGGTGTTCGTAAGGCTCAGTGAAATGGGCAAGGATTTTAACTTCGAAGGAGTAGGCATTGCCGCTAGTAAAAAACCGAATCATACAATCCGCGCCCGGCAGATTAGATGTGGGAATTTTCAGTCTCGGTGCGCTAAATATGATACTCTTAGCAGCGCTATAACCGATCAGTTGCGCCGGATATTCGGTCCCTGCGTCCGAACTGAATAATTCCAAGCTCACAGGAGCGCCGACCGGGAGATTAAGATCCTGAAATCTCATGCTATTTAGATTATAGATTTTTTGCTTTAGTTCATTCATGCTATCGGCCCTTTCTACGGTCGCTAAAGCCTGTACCAAAAAGTTTCTATTACTCATTAGGTAGCTCATTGCGTTTCTAACTTTTGATATGTCATCCAGTTCCATGCAACCAACATCGCCTGTGCGTTTTATTCACACACAAGCGGAATTAATCGATTTTTGCAATTCCGCACAGTCTTGCCCTTGGGTCGCCGTAGACACTGAATTTATGCGAGAGCGTACGTATTACCCCAAACTCTGTTTGGTGCAAATCGGGATCCCTGAAGAAATTGGTCTTATCGATTGTCTTGAATTAGGGGATCTAACACCACTTTGGTCGCTATTGCATGATGAAAAAGTGGAAAAAATCTTTCACGCTGCAGATCAAGATCTGGAGGTCATATATCACCTCAGTAGGGCCGTGCCACAACCACTATTTGACACACAGATTGCTGCGGCATTATTGGGGCATGGGGATCAAATTGGTTATTCTGCACTAGCTGAAAAATTACTAGGTGTACACCTCAGTAAAGCTCATAGCCGTACCGATTGGAGCAAACGGCCCTTATCTGAGAAACAATTAAACTACGCCGCAGATGATGTGCGCTACTTGATGCTTCTCTACGCCAAGCTAAATAAACAACTCACCGATCTTGAGAGACTCGATTGGTTACAAGACGAACAACAGAATTTGACCGCAGCCAGCCGGTATTCCACCCCACCCAATCAGGCATGGCGCAAAGTAAAAGGGACTAGTCGACTTAGGGGCAAACATCATCAAGCACTCCAGAGCTTAGCGGCCTGGCGCGAGCAGCTAGCCATTGAGAAAAATCAGCCGCGCAAATGGATCTTGAAGGATGAAGTACTAGTGGATCTATGCAAAATGATTCCGCGAGAGATCCAAGAACTCTCGGAGCTTCGTGGCTTACCAAATAGCATCATTGACAATTACGGTGACAAAATTATTGATGCTTTAAATAGACTCGAACAGTTTACCTCCCCACCTATTCGCCCGAAGGTAACGAAACTGACTCTTGAAGAAGAGGGTATCATGGATACACTTGCTGCGATTGTAAAACTCAAGGCGTTAGAACAGGGTTTAAGTCCCGGCTCAGTGACCTCACGCAAAGAACTAGAACAATTGATCCGCGGAGAAAAATCTTTAGATATTCTCAAGGGATGGCGCTATGAAGTGGCGGGCCACACATTAGAACAATTTGTTTCTGGAAAAATTCAGATTGTGATTCGTGCCGGTCAGCTTAAACTCGAATCAACCTAAATGCTAAATGGTGCTAATTTTAGTGTTATCTATTTATCCCTATTGCATTGTACCGACCGTGGGAAATAAAAAAGGCCGCTAAATCGCGGCCTTTTGTTAGCGGTTATTAATTCATGTGTTAATTAAGAAGAGGGTCCTTCATAAATGCCAACAACACAAGCGCCACCCAAACCTAAATTATGAGTTAAACCCAAACGAGCACCTTCCACCTGTCGTTTATCGGCTTGACCGGTTAGTTGCCAAACGATTTCTGAAGCCTGAGCCAGTCCAGTGGCACCCATTGGATGCCCCTTACTCAACAACCCACCCGAAGGATTAATCACCCATTGCCCACCATAGGTGTTGGCACCGTCCCGCACTAATTTGACCGCTTCTCCTTGCTCAACTAGCTCCAATCCTTCATATGAAAGTAATTCATTGGTGCTAAAACAATCATGTAGTTCTATCACCTGAATATCTGTTGGAGCAACTCCAGCCTCTTCATAGACATGCTTAGAGGCAGCTTTGGTCATACCATAACCTGCCATGCCGATAGGGCCTAAGGCGAAATCTTCCATCTTGTCAGTGGTCATGGTCATTGAGCGGATTTTGACGGCGGAACCCAGTAGGTTATTTTTCTTAACAAACTCTTCAGAAGCCAAGATCACTGCTGCAGAACCATCAGAGGTAGGACAACACTGCAATAGAGTAAGGGGATCATAAACTTCGCGCGATTCCAAAACCTCCTGCAATGTGCAAGGATCCTGGTATTGAGAGCGTGGATTGTTTACTGAGTGGTTATGGTTCTTCACGCTTATCTTGGCGAAATCCTCTTTTGTTGTCCCATATTCTTTCATATGTGCTCGACCAGCATCTCCAAAAATACGAGCGGTCATGGGTACTTTTTTCTTCTGTTCCGCCCTTTCTTCTTCGTTCAGCTTTTTGCCTTGCAATGTGTTTTCCAGAGGGCCTTTCTCCATTTTTTCAAACCCAAGAGCCAACACACATTCATTAATACCGGCACTGACCGCTTGATAACCCAAATACATGGCTGTGGAACCAGAAGAACAGTTGTTATTAACGTTGTAAACAGGGATCCCCGTCATACCCAACCCGTACACAGCACGCTGCCCTGAGGTACTCATTCCCGTGACATAGCCACAATAAGCTTGCTCTACAGCGTTATACTTGATACCCGCCATTTTTAGCGCTTCTTCTCCAGCTTCTTTTGCCAACTGTGGAAAACCTTTCTCCGATCTTTCAAACTTGGTCATTCCGACACCGACAATATATACATCTCTGCCTTTTTTCATAACGTCTCCTCATTTGATAGTTGTGATAATCGCTCAATCTGCTGTTATTTTTATTGTCATAGTTCTGTCTGCTACGGATAGAAATATCGATGGTCAGCATCATTAGAATGAAACTCTATGCAAGCAGGACTCATCGTAAGCGTAATGGGAACTTCCACTGTCTCAGACATGAGCAGTTTTTAATATTAGACCTTTCCAACATAGAGCACCAGTAGTATTCGTGCAAAGGCGTTTTCTGCCCTATCTTGGATTTTGATTATTTATCTTTTTTGTTCGCCATTCTCTGATCACCTATAGATACTGCTTATAGGAAAACGGGCTTAATGTAATTATTAGTAATTGTTATTGCCGATTGTGCTTAAACCATAAAATACAAGCTCGGTTCATCACTAGAGCACTCTTTATGAAACTAACTTACTCGTAGAAATATTGCACATGGTACCAACACAATAACCGTTGTTTTGCCTTCACTAATGCATTCGCTTTTGGCGTAATCCTTAAAACCACACTAAATATCATGATACTAAATCTTATGAATGTCCCCCCTTTGGGAGATAAATACATTGCCAAATATGACCAATGAGTTGGATAATTTTTCGTACTGAAGAGGTAACAAAATATATAAACAGTGTGAGCCCCACACACCCCAAATTCACCCGGTGTACACCTAACCTCACACAGTTACCTAAAACCTCCAGCTTTCTTTGACAATCGAACTCCCTAAAATTTTCGTTTCAGTTCTATCATCCATTACCCAAAGGGAATAGTGATCCTTAAACCATAAAACCGAATATCGACACTAGGTTCGTCTATTAGATTTATCCATTCAAGACCAATACGTACTCGATTCATAAAATCGTAGGAAAAGCCAAATCCCCAGGAGACATCTGAATCAGAAAAGTCCCCCTCCGATTTAGCCGCAGGTGAGGAGGATTCAACAGAACCTTCATATTGAGTCAACCCCAACAGTCCGTACAACTGGGCTTGATCATCCAAGACATCTACATCGAAGCGAACCAGGCCTGATAAATAATAATCCAATCTCGCTTCAAATTTTACTTCATCACCCGCGTTCACACCGGAAATAATTTGTGCAGTACCGCTGTCTTTATTCAAACCAAAACCTAATCGCGCCTCGACGCTATAACCTCGATTAAGATGGGAACCCAATACACCGCCCGCTAAACCATAAGTTAACTCGTCTGTATTAGGCTCTTCCTGGGTAGCCACCGCAAGCGTACCTCCAAAAAAGTATCGATGGTGCGCCCAAGCAGACTGAGTACCGATGAGAAATAGTAAAATAATTAAGCCAAGCCCTTTTTTCATCTTTCTTATTCCTAATTTATACATGAAATTTTAAGTCCACAATCACCCTGCACCGGCATTATGTTCCAATACTGCCTATCCACCTTGATAAACATCAAGAAATCAATCTATACCAAACTCGTATCTAGCGACCCAATACTGGCGACTGCCTGATTGACTCAGAAACAAGTATATCATCCTACTCCTGACCTCAAAGTGTGGATAGTTGCTGATGTGAAAATAATGACATTAACGAGTGTATGAATTTATCCATCCTGACCATTGTTCTCACGCAGAAGCTCCCTGTCTTCAAGCTATCAGCAGTCGCTCATCGGAGCTATTATTTTACTATTGACGCCCAGTTATTCTAACTTCTAGGATCACCCCTGTGTGAGGTCAGTCAACTAAAGGGGTAGATGTCCGTGGAAAAATTATCCGGTTTTGGTGAGTTTGAGTTTAAATATCAGCAAAGGGAGTACCCGGTTTATTATCGAGGACAAGGACCTGGGGTTGTCATTATTCACGAAATACCCGGCATCACACCCAGTGTGGCGAAATTCGCCAAATTAGTGGCAGACGCAGGATTCACAGTCTATCTACCCTCTTTGCTCGGTATTCCCGGCAAACCCTTCACAGTAGGTTATGTATTAAAATCCGCAGCACAGGCCTGTATTAGCCGGGAGTTCGCAGTGCTAGCGGCAAATCAGTCGAGTCCCATTACCGATTATTTAAGGGCTTTATGCCGACACGCACATAGTGAATGTGGCGGTCCCGGTGTAGGTGCCTTAGGCATGTGCTTGACAGGCAACTTCGCGCTCTCATTAATGGTTGAGCCCTGCGTCATGGCTCCTGTATTGAGTCAACCATCACTTCCGTTCGGTATCACCAAAACTCATCGCAGTGGGTTGCATATCAGTCCGCAAGACCTGGAATGTGTCAAACAGCGCCTCACTAAAGAAGATAAGAAGGTGCTAGCATTACGATTTAGCCATGATGCTGGCTGCACAGGCGCAAGATTTAAGAAACTCCATCAGGAGCTTGGCGATAACGTAGAAACTATTGTGATAGATTCTGCTCCGGGTAATGAGTTTGGGATCCCGCGCTACGCTCATTCAGTACTCACCAATGATCTTGTAGACGAAGCCGGTCACCCAACTGTGGCCGCACGAGATAGAGTCCTTTCTTTTTTTGCCGAACACTTAAATCCTGACACAGAATCTACGAACAGCCAAACAAATATGAAATAAAGCGCTTTTATGTTTTTTACGTTTTTAAATCAATTTTTCCTTTTTAAAATGATATCATTCAAAAATATTTGCTTCTTTTGGGGGCCGGGTGATGTTAAACCGGAAAGTGTATTCTCAACTCTGCATGACAATTCTCTTGTCATTGTATTTCTCCACCACCCAAGCTTATGTACTGGGTCCGACAGGTAAATGGGGGCCATCTACTTTTGGCACTGGCGCCACTGTCACTTATAGCTTTATGGAAACAGGCACCTCTTGCGTCCCCGAACAAGCCCCTCCACTTTCTACTTGCCCCGAAGGTACGTTTACTGGGCTAAGCAGTCTAATGGACAGCATCGGCGATTGGAAAAGTGAAATCGAACGTGCGTTTGACGCCTGGGCAAGCGTAGCAGAT
>DJFZ01000021.1:0-325 GCA_002432655.1 Thiotrichaceae bacterium UBA5859
TCGTGGAGTAGGGTTGCGGTGTGTACAATTTCCACCACTGCGGCGCAACCGATGTGGTGTTCGCCTTCATAACCGCAGGCATTGGCACTTAACAGGGCCACCATCGGTCGGATACGTTTGCCGCCACTGCCCATAATGTATTGGATGACCTGACGGACGGTGGGCACTTCCGATTCGAGCAAATCGGCAATTTCAAGTTCCACCTGCTCCAGCTGATCAGCGATGACAGAACGAGAAAAATCTAGATATTTTAATGAGTTACTGTTATTCAAACTGTTCTCGTAAGTGACGGGCGTGTATGGCCAAATATCAATTAATTTGGAGT
>DJFZ01000021.1:524-726 GCA_002432655.1 Thiotrichaceae bacterium UBA5859
CCAAATATCAATTAATTTGGAGTGCTTGGGCGTTGAGTATGGATTTCTAGGGACGGAATTAGCGAATCCTTGCTCATTTCTGACATTATAATTTTTTGTGTTGAAGCGCCATTCAACCCATTCTGTTATGTGATGAGCTTTTATCGCCCCGGGTAAATTGCATATTATATCGTCCCATACTCTTGCGAGTCTAACGCCATTT
>DJFZ01000021.1:980-1417 GCA_002432655.1 Thiotrichaceae bacterium UBA5859
CTCTTGCGAGTCTAACGCCATTTGCCTAAAATATCGCGCCTTGTTTGCCGACTTTAGTGTTTGGCCAAATTGTGGAGAGTAAATTATGTACGCCGTCATTGAAACCGGAGGCAAACAGTATCGAGTGCAGCCAGGCCAGGTACTTAGGGTAGAAAAATTAGCTGCTGACGCAGGCGAAGAAGTGGAATTTAACAAAGTCCTCCTGACCGCCGATGGAGAAGAGATAAAAGTAGGTAATCCCTACTTAGATGGCGGCTCTGTGAAAGCTAAGGTACGCGTTCAGGGGCGGGCAAAGAAAATTAACATCATTAAATTTCGACGCCGAAAACATTCTCGAACTCGCCAGGGTCATAGGCAATATTTTACAGAATTAGAAATTACCGGTATTGACGTTTAATTTTAGGAAGGTTTGATCATGGCACATAAGAAAGCAGGCG
>DJFZ01000021.1:1662-2110 GCA_002432655.1 Thiotrichaceae bacterium UBA5859
AGTCGAAATGGTCGAGATTCCAACCCCAAGTTTTTGGGTGTGAAGCGGTACGGTGGTGAGCAGGTGTCCGCAGGCAACATTATTATTCGCCAGAGGGGAACCAAATATCATGCCGGTGACAATGTGGGATGTGGTCGAGATCATACTCTGTTTGCCAAAATCGATGGTGTGGTGAAATTTGAAACTAAAGGTGTGAAACAGCGTAAAGTAGTGAGTATCTTAAGCGCCAGCTAGAGAGAACATTGTGAATGCGAGATAAGAGGCCCCGGTTTATCCGGGGCTTTTTGTTATGCTAAGAAAAAGTTATATACAGGACTGCCATGAAGTTTGTAGATGAAGCCACTATTCGTGTAGCGGCGGGAAATGGAGGGGATGGTTGTCTCAGCTTCCGCCGCGAAAAATTTGTTCCCTTCGGTGGCCCGGATGGTGGTGATGGGGGAGATGGGGG
>DJFZ01000021.1:2363-3154 GCA_002432655.1 Thiotrichaceae bacterium UBA5859
ACACAGGTGTTTGATGTAGAGACTGGTGAATTGATTGGGGAGCTGTTACAGGATCAGCAAATGCTGCTAGTGGCTCAGGGTGGAAAACACGGTTTGGGTAATACACGCTTCAAAAGCAGTACTAATCGTGCGCCGCGACAAATTACCAAAGGCACAGAAGGAGAGTGTCGCCAACTGCGTTTGGAGCTTAAGCTATTGGCCGATGTGGGCTTGCTGGGCTTACCCAATGCAGGTAAATCCACGTTGATAGCCGCTGTTTCTGCTGCACGACCGAAAATAGCAGATTACCCTTTTACTACCTTGCATCCCAATCTAGGGGTTGTCAGTATTGAGGCTCATCGCAGTTTTGTGATGGCAGATGTACCAGGGTTGATCCAAGGTGCGGCGGCAGGAGCGGGCTTAGGTATTCAGTTTTTAAAACATCTTTCACGAACTCGGCTATTGCTCCACCTTCTAGATATTGAACCGGTGGATGGATCTGATCCGGTAGAGAATTTTCGTATCATTGAGAAAGAACTTGCTACATTTAGTGCACAACTCGCGGCCACCGAACGCTGGTTGGTGTTAAACAAAGTAGACTTGTTGGGCGAGTTGGCAACGGTGCGTTGTGATGAAATTACCGAGGCAATTGGCTGGGTCGGACCCCGGTTTAATATCTCCGCAGTCACCGGAGCGGGCACCAAGACACTGATGCACAAAATTATGCAACACTTAGAACAGATAGATGAAGTTGCAGAATCATGAAAACTAGAAAAGAAGTTTCATCTGCAAAACGCTGGGTGATTAAAGTC
>DJFZ01000021.1:3337-13610 GCA_002432655.1 Thiotrichaceae bacterium UBA5859
AAACGCTGGGTGATTAAAGTCGGTAGTGCCTTGCTGACCGCCGACGGCAGCGGCTTGAATCGGCAGCTTATTGCCGATTGGGTATCACAAATTGCTCAATTACATGCTACCTCTCGGGAGATTATTTTAGTTTCTTCCGGTGCTGTGGCCGAAGGAATGCATCGTTTACATTGGGCCGAACGGCCGCATGCTTTAAATAAACTACAGGCAGCAGCAGCCGTGGGCCAGATGGGTTTAGTAGGCTGTTATGAAGAGTGTTTCAGTCAATTCGGGCTGCACACAGCACAGGTGCTGTTAACCCATGATGATCTCGCGGATAGAAAGCGTTATTTAAATAGTCGCAGTTCTTTAAATACTCTGCTCTCCATCGGGGCGATACCCGTGGTGAATGAAAACGACACTGTTGCTGTGGATGAAATTCAGTTCGGTGACAATGATAGCTTGGCGGCGTTAGTGACGAATCTTGTGACTGCAGATATGTTGCTCATTTTGACCGATCAGGATGGGTTATTCGATAAAGATCCCCGGCACAATTCACACGCAACTCTCATCTCCCATAGTCCGGCAGGAAATCCTGAGTTAGAACAATATTGTGATGGGGCCACGGGGCGCTTAGGCCGAGGGGGTATGAAAACTAAGTTGCGTGCTGCAAAAATTGCGGCCCGTTCGGGAGCTTGTACTCTCATCGCCAATGGTAGAGAGAAGAATATCATTCAGCGCATTGTGCAAGGAGAGCAGTTGGGTACCTTTCTAATCGCCGATCAAGAACCAGATCTGGCGCGAAAACAGTGGCTGGCGGGGCAGCTTCAATTGGCAGGGCGCCTCCTCATTGACGATGGGGCAGTGAGGGCGTTAAAGGAATCGGGCAAAAGTCTGTTGCCGGTAGGAGTACAACAGGTATCCGGACAATTTACTCGCGGGGAGGTGGTAGCTTGCGTGGATGTGAATGGCATCGAGGTGGCTCGTGGCCTGGTAAATTACAGCGCAGCGGAAGCGAAGCGTATTGCTGGCAACGGCAGCGAAAAGATCGAATCGATTTTAGGCTATGTGGACGAGCCAGAATTGATTCATCGTGATAATCTTGTACTCATATAGGTAAATTTCAGTAACAAGAAGTTTAGAACTAAAAAAGTATACACGCTATGACTGATATCTCTTCCAGTCTGACACTACCTTGCGGCATCAGACTAAAAAACAGAATTGCTAAGGCGGCCCTAACGGAAGGGCTTTCTGATGGTATGAATCGCGCCACTGAGTCCCATCAGAGATTATATCGAGCTTGGGCTGAAGGCGGGGCCGGTCTGGTAATTACCGGTAATGTCCAGGTGGATAGGCGCTACTTGGAACGCCCCGGTAATGTGGCTATAGATAAAAATGGGGGAGAGTCTGAATTACGAGCGATGGCAACAGCAGGCACTGAAAATGACACCCAGCTGTGGATGCAATTGAGCCATGCAGGGCGACAGACCATTCGTTACATCAATGCTGAACCTGTGGGGCCTTCGGCGGTACCGGTGAAATTGCCTGGGGGCGCCTTCGGTAAGCCAAGACCTTTGACAGAAACAGAAATCGAAGAGGTGATTAGTCGGTTTGTAAATGGAGCGCAAGTCGCTCAAGCCACGGGATTTGGGGGTATCCAATTACATTCCGCCCACGGTTATCTGCTCAGTGAGTTTTTATCTCCAGTGGTCAATCAGAGAAAAGATCAGTGGGGTGGGGCGTTGGAAAATCGAGCACGTCTATTATTAACCATTGTGGCGCGCATCAGAGAAGCATGTGGTTCTCACTTCGGTATCTCAGTGAAATTAAATTCTGCCGATTTTCAAAAAGGGGGATTCAGCGAGGCTGAGTCGATGCAAGTGGCGAAGTGGTTGGAAGATGCGGGTGTCGATCTGTTGGAGGTTTCCGGCGGCACCTATGAACAGCTTTCATTTTTCGGTACAGAGCAAAAAAAAGCTGAATCGACCTTGGCGCGAGAGGCTTATTTTCTAGAATATGCAGAGCAGGTGCGGCGTCACACTAAAATTCCACTGATGGTGACGGGAGGATTTCGCAGCTTAATAGGCATGAACCGATCGCTGGCAGAGGGGGAGTTGGACGTAGTGGGCTTAGGCCGACCCATGTGTGTGGACACAGCCCTGCCTCGTGATCTGCTGGAAGGCCGCATCAGCGGCGCCACCCGTTATGAAGACAGATTACGTATTGGTCCTGGTTTTTTGAGTCCTGCTAGTAAGATTAATAGAATCAAAAACTTCAATCATATGTATGCTCAGGGTTGGTACTGCGTGCAATTGTTACGACTTGGTGCTGGATTACCGGCAAACCCACAGATGTCGATATTTTCTGGAATGATTCGCTACCTTACGAGCGAGATGCATGCTTTGCGGGCTTTAGAACGATAACCACTACCAAGCTAGCGAACTGAATGTCGAAAGGCGGCGCTAAAATGCGTCGAAACTTAAACCATCACAGTTGAGGATAAGGATAGCCTAAAACCTATCGAATGGATTGAAGTGCATGCTGTCGCCCCTTCTACATCAATTCTCACTGGTGTAGAGAATCAAACTGCCAAAGCCGCTGGCTCTGGTTCTTGACGATGTTTTGGAGGCTGATGACTGGAACAGCGAATATTGCACACTGAGTCGAAGTTCGACGCCACTAGACTCCCATTTTGGCACCAAGGATAATTCAACCGAATCTACTAGGTTAGAAACAAGTTGAATCGGACGTGTTTGCCCGGCAGCGGAGCCTAAATTGGTTTGAGCGAAAATTGGTGGCGCGCAAGAAAATAATATCGCGATCAGAACAGTGTTGCGCAAAATAGAGATTTTCATGGGTTTGCCCTTGTGCAGACTAGAGCGCATACCATAAGGGTAGGGATGTCACCAAAAACTGAATAAAATGTGAAAAATTTGTAATCCCGTGAGAGAGACTATCTGGGCAGTGCCACAGATATCTGTTGGGTCAATTTTGGCTGGCTCAGTTATCTGGCCAATGGCATTTTGAAATTAGGAATTTTACGGATTATGGCCTACAATTTCCTCCCGGATGATTTAAATCCTCGGAGCGAGATAAATAGAACAGTCCACCGATGTTGGATCAGACGGATAATCCATGCGACATACCCTGAGCTTAATATTAGTTCTCGCCACTATCTGGGTGTTGAATTCAGGGCACTATACTTCCCTTCTACTTAGTCTCGGGTTCATCTCCATTCTTTTTGTTGTCTATTTATCTCACAAGATGGATGTGGTGGATGAGGAGTCTCAACCGTTTCAACTCAGAGCAACGATTATTTTTTACTGGATCTGGCTATTAAAAGAGATCCTGATGTCGAACCTGAGTGTGGCAAAGCATATTTGGCTAGGTCCAAACAGCATCAGCCCGTCGATGAAAAAAATAAAGGTCAGCCAAAGCACAGACATGGGCAAGGTCATTTATGCGAATTCCATTACCTTAACGCCTGGTACTGTCACGGTGGATATCGACGGAGAAACTTTTTTAGTACATGCCTTGACGGAGGAGACCTTGCACCAATTGTTGCAGGGTGAGATGGATAGACGTGTGACACAGTTGGAGAAGTCTTGATCAGCGCCACCATAGTTGCGGTATTGGTGTCCATGCTGTTAGCGCTGGTCCGTGCCTTTATGGGTCCAAGTTTTTACGATCGGGTATTGGCTGTGAACATGTTCGGTACGAAAACTGTTTTATTGATTGCGCTTTTAGGTTTTTTATCGGGTCGTCCCGATTTTTTGGATATAGCGCTCATCTATGCGTTGATAAATTTTATCAGCGTGATTGCCATTTTGCGCTATTTTGAATATTCCAATAGAAAATCATCCATACAGGAGACTTAAATGGAAGGATTCTGGTTCGTACTCACAAGTGTCTTTCTAATTAGCGGTGCCTTTCTGATATTCACTGGCGCTGTGGGCGTATTACGATTTCCGGATTTTTATACTCGTATGCATGCATCTAGTTTAACTGACACTATGGGTAGTGGGCTGATTTTAACGGGCTGCCTATTGTTAGCAGATCATGAATGGCTGGTGATGGCAAAGTTGGTAATGATTTTTCTGTTTTTACTGTTGACCGGGCCAACGGCTAATCACGCATTGGTAAAAGCTGCTTTACACAGTGGGTTAAAACCCAAACTGGGTGCTGAACCATCTTAGCGTGCTCTAGGAGTATAACATCGACTACCTGATTGATATCACCCTACTTGGGTTTCTAATGAGTGTGGCCATAGCGGTTGCTCGAACGCGCGATCTATTCGCTGCTACCATGTTGACTGGGATCTATAGTCTCTTGTCTGCAGGATTTTTTGTCGTCATGGATGCGGTGGATGTGGCTTTTACCGAAGCAGCGGTGGGAGCAGGGATCTCTACTCTTTTGATGCTCACTACCTTAAAACTGACGGGTCAATATGAATCTTCCAGTCGCCCACTACAGCGTATCGCATTGGTGGTGATTTCGGTGACTGCAGGATTGTTATTTTACGGTTTTCTAGACATGCCGATTTTTGGCGATCCTGCTGCACCCATCCATCAACATGTGGCGCCCAGGTACATTCAACACTCTGCAGAAGAGGTGGGCATGCCTAATATTGTCACTTCGGTGTTAGCCAGCTATCGAGGCTATGACACTTTTGGGGAAACTGTGGTCATTTTTACTGCGGGTATCGGTGTTTTGGCACTGTTAAGTTATGTGCGCTCCAGGGAGGATGTGTCTCAAGCCGCACTGGCACCGATGCAGCCGCATATCATATTACGCATCGTCAGCAAGATCCTCATTCCGCCCATTTTACTGTTCGCGCTTTATGTACAGTTTCACGGTGATTATGGACCTGGAGGGGGCTTCCAAGCGGGAGTGATTTTCGCCGCTGCGATCATTCTTTATGCGATGATTTTTGGCCTCGACGTCACTCTTAAGGTGGTGAATCCCGCTGTGATTCAATTCTTGGCGGCTCTAGGTGTGCTGATTTACGCGAGTGTGGGCATTGTTTCTCTGCTCTCAGGCCACGCCTTTCTAGACTACAGTGTGCTCGGACATGATGCGGTTCATGGACAACACTGGGGCATATTGATAGTGGAGTTGGGTGTGGGAATCACCGTTGCATCGGTGATGTTAGTGATCTTCTTTAATTTTTCATCACGAGTAGATAAGAATCAGGATAGTCATTCGTGAGTTGGCTGGCACAGTATAACTATTGGGTAGTCATTGTATTAATGATGACGGGATTTTATATCGTCATCGCCAGCGGTAATTTAGTTAAGAAATTGATGGGACTAACCATTTTTCAAACTTCGGTATTTATTCTCTACATTAGTATGGGGAAGGTACGAGGAGGTACCGCGCCCATCTTAGAACCTGACATAGATCTCTATTCTAATCCCTTGCCCCACGTGCTCATTCTCACGGCGATTGTGGTGGGCATTGCCACCACTGCATTGGGATTGGCACTGGTAGTACGAATTAAGGAATCCTATGGCACAGTGGAGGAGGCTGAGATACAACAGAAGGACAATGATCAGTGCTAGCGCATTTGCCCGTTCTACAAGTTATCGTTCCTTTGATTGCTGCCCCCTGTTGTTTGATGATTCGCTCGCCCGCTGTGGTGGGTCGCTTTGTGCAGCTGGCAACTTTAGCCACTTTGATCATCAGTCTGGGATTAGTGAGAGAAGTGTTAGAGCAAGGTGTGTTGAGTTATGCACTCGGTGGTTGGCAGGCGCCCTGGGGAATTGAATATCGAATTGACCCTTTAAATGTCTACCTGTTGGTGCTGGTATCATTGCTAGGCACCATCGTTATATTTGCTGCCCCCACTAGTATCAAAAGTGAAATCGCTGAAGATAAACAAACCTATTTTTATGTGGCTTACCTGCTCTGTTTTGCAGGGTTGCTAGGGATTTTAGCCACAGGTGATGCTTTTAATGTTTTTGTATTTTTGGAAATATCGTCGCTCTCTTCCTATACATTGATCGCCCTCGGGCAAGATAGGCGCGCGCTCTGGGCTTCTTATCAATATCTAATCATGGGCACTATCGGCGCGACCTTTATTCTCATCGGTATTGGTTTGATGTACATGATGACCGGTACCCTGAATATGCATGATCTTGCCACTAGACTCGATAACGTGTCTGAGACCAATACAATCTTTACCGCATTTGCATTTTTATTTATTGGGGTATGTTTGAAGTTGGCGCTGTTTCCACTGCATCTATGGTTGCCAAACGCCTATACTTATGCGCCTTCTTTAGTTACAGCATTTTTAGCGGCGACGGCCACTAAGGTCGCTATCTATATTCTGTTACGATTTGTGTTCTCAGTGTTTGGGGCGGAATTTTCACTAACCTACTTACCGGTGCGCGAAATCTTGTTAGTGTTAGGTTTAATGGGAGTGGTGTTCGCTTCTACAGTGGCCATCTATCAAACGAATGTGAAAAAGTTATTCGCTTACTCCAGTGTGGCGCAGATCGGCTATATGATTTTGGGCTTAAGTATTGGAAGTGCTGCGGGATTAATGGCGACGTTGCTACATATGTTTAATCATGCGCTGATGAAAGGCGCTCTGTTTTTAGCGCTGACCTCAGTGGCGTTTAGATTAAAACAAACCAATTTGACGAATATGGCTGGCATTGGCCGACAGATGCCCCTCACCATGGCCGCAGTGGTAGTGGGTGGTCTGAGTTTAATTGGTACACCGCTGACAGTAGGATTTATTAGCAAATGGTATCTAGTATTGGCAGCTATAGAGCAGGGTTGGTGGCCTTTGGCATTCGTTGTGTTGTTTGGCTCTTTATTGGCGCTGATATATGTCTGGCGAATCGTCGAGACTGCCTATTTTCAGCCTATCTCAGCGGAACTGAGCGGCGTCAGGGAGGCCCCGGTGGGTATACTAGTACCGATGTGGGTATTGGTGTTACTGAATATATACTTTGGTATCGATTCTCAATTTACCGTCAGCCTGTCCGAGCTGGCCGCCCATAGTCTCTATTTGGAGGGGCGTTGATCTTGTCACTCGCAGTCCTGTTACAGTTGACGATGATTGTACCGCTGTTGGCAGCTGTGGGCCTCCTGGTGTTTCGTCGTCAGCCCAATATTAGAGAAGCGGTCACTTTAATAGCAGGTGTGGTGTTGTTCGTGCTGGTGTTGCAACTGTATGCAAATTACCAACGAAACTTGATCGCCAATGTACATTGGTTAGAAATTTTGCCAGGTTTGGTCTTAAGTTTTCGGGTTGAAGCGCTGAGCTTAATGTTTGCCCTGATTGCCAGTCTATTATGGCCGGTCACCACGCTCTATGCCATTGGTTATATGCGTGCTCACGAAGAGGAAAATCAAACACGGTTTTATCTCTGTTTTGCGCTCGCGATTGCCGCCACGATGGCCATCTGCTTTTCAGCCAACCTTTTTACTCTTTTTATATTCTACGAACTGTTAACCCTGTCGACATATCCATTGGTCACCCACGCCGGTACTGAAGAGGCGAAACGGGGTGGTCGAACATATCTGGGTATCTTGCTCAGCACGTCTATTGTTTTTTTTCTGTTGGCGATCATTGTCACTTGGGTATATGCAGGTACCTTGGATTTTTTGCCAGGGGGTTTGTTCACTGATGCTACTCCACAGTGGGTTCTCTCTGTGCTTTTAGTATTGTTCTTTTTCGGGGTAGGCAAAGCCGCATTGATGCCCTTTCACCGTTGGCTTCCAGCGGCTATGGTGGCGCCCACGCCGGTCAGTGCATTATTACATGCGGTTGCGGTGGTGAAAGCGGGTGTATTTACCTTACTTAAAATTTCGGTTTTTGTATTCGGCTTAGATCTACTGGCGGAGATCCAGGCGACCCAATGGATGTTATATTTGGCGGGCGCATCAGTATTGTTGGCTTCTTTAGTGGCCCTCAGGCAAGACAACTTAAAAAAGCGACTGGCTTATTCCACTATCGGGCAGCTTGGATATATTTCCGTAGGTGCGTTGCTTGCCACAGAATTAGGCATCATCGGTGGCTCAATGCATATAGTCGCCCACGCGTTTGGTAAAATCACTCTCTTCTTCTGTGCAGGGGCCATCCTGGTGGCTGCCCATAAAACTAAAGTTAGCGAATTGCGAGGTATCGGGGCACAGATGCCTATCACTATGGCAGCATTTTTTATCGCCTCTTTAAGCATTATTGGTGTACCGCCTGGAGGAGGTACATGGAGCAAGTGGTATCTGATGTTAGGCAGTCTAGAGAGTGGACAGTGGTTTATCGTCATCACATTGGCTCTCAGCACGTTGTTGAATATTGCTTACCTACTGCCTATTCCTATATTGGCATTTTTCCCTGGTGGAGGCGGCCGAGTTGTCATTTCTTCTGAGCAAATAAAAGAAGCTCCTTTGCCTGCACTATTAGCACTATGTTTGACGGCAACTCTATCTATTTTATTGTTTCTCTATCCCCAACCTTTTTATGGATTGAGTCAGGCTATTTTGGCTGATACCGGAGCGCCCTATGCCATCGCCGGAAACTAAAACCTACCTTTTTGATAATCCAAAAAATGTACAGCACGTCATCCGTACTTTGTATGTGCTCTGTGCGTTGCTGGTGATTTTCGATTTTGTGGTGCATCGACATACTTTACATCCGTGGGAGCACCTCTACGCTTTCTATCCAATTTATGGTTTTGTGAGCTGTGTGGTTTTAGTGCTGTTAGCCAAAGTCATGCGGCGCTTTTTAATGCGTGCAGACGATTATTACGATAGCGTGGAACTCGCCCATCTCAAAGAAGGCGATCCAAAGGCGGAGAGTGCAGATGTGGATCACTGAGCTACCGCCCTTTGTACCTTTTTATTTAGCGGCGCTGTTGGCGGCTATTATCACCGAGCGCTTACGTACAGTGATCATGTTACTCGTGCCTATATTAGGCGGCGTGCATTTACTTGGTGTTCCCGAGGGTACGCATTGGACAGCTCAGTTTTTAGGGTATGAATTGGCACCCTACCGGGTAGACAAATTGAGTCTGTTGTTTGGTTACATTTTTCATATCGCAGCTTTTATTTCGATTCTTTATGCCCTGCATGTTCAGGATAGGATCCAGCAGGTGGCAGCTTTGCTGTATGCCGGCAGTGCGCTTGGTGCGGTATTTAGCGGCGATCTCTTAAGTCTGTTTGTGTTTTGGGAGATGTTAGCGCTCACTTCGGTGTTTTTGGTTTGGGCCAGGGGCACGGAGCGCGCCTATTTAGCGGGGTTGAGGTACTTGATAATTCAAGTATTGTCGGGTGTGTTGTTATTGATCGGTGCGCTGCTGTATGTGTTGCAGAAGGGTCATTTGACTTTCGAATTCATTGGATTAAATGGTGTCGCTAGTTGGTTTATCTTCCTTGCGTTTGGGATTAAGTGCGCATTTCCCTTAATGCATGGTTGGTTGACGGACGCCTATGGGGAGGCTACTCCTACGGGTACCGTTTTTCTAAGTGCTTTTACCACTAAAGTAGCAGTATATGCCTTTGCCAGAGGATTTCCCGGTACCGAGTTATTAGTATATTTAGGTACGGCGATGGCCTGTTTCCCGATTTTTTATGCAGTGATCGAAAATGATCTGAGAAGAGTGCTCGCCTACAGCATGATTAATCAGATCGGTTTCATGGTGGTAGGCATCGGGATCGGCACCGCCTTATCGATTAATGGCGCGGTCTCTCACGCATTTAATGACATTATCTTCAAAGGTTTGTTATTTATGAGTATGGGTGCGGTGCTGCACATGACTGGCGTCATAGAAGGTTCTCGATTAGGGGGTTTATATAAATCGATGCCGAAGACCACCATACTCTGTATTGTGGGCGCGGCTTCTATCTCCGCATTCCCGCTATTTAGCGGGTTTGTGAGCAAGTCGATGGTGATGTTGGCAGCACAGGAGGAAGGTTATGATTGGGTGTGGTTAGCCCTACTGTTCGCTTCTGCCGGGGTGTTTCACCATGCCGGAATTAAAATCCCCTATTTTGCCTTTTTTGCGCACGATTCGGGGATCCGCACCAGCGAACCACCTGTTAATATGTTATTGGCAATGAGTATTGCTGCTCTATTGTGTATCACAATTGGTGTCTATCCTGAGCTAGTTTATCAACTGCTGCCCTTCGAGGTAGATTACCACCCCTACGATTTGACTCACGTACTTACCCAAACTCAACTGCTCTTTTTCTCTGCCCTGGCATTTGTTTGGTTAAATTTGAAGGGCCTCTATCCACCAGAGTTACCTTCAGTCAATTTAGATGTGGATTGGTTGTATAGAAG
>DJFZ01000063.1:0-909 GCA_002432655.1 Thiotrichaceae bacterium UBA5859
TCGGAAATGGAGTCAAGTTGTTGGCGAATGTATTTTTCACCTTGGAAAGTACAAAGCAAAATTGCAATTAGAGGTTCAGTACTTTGAGAAGTCAATTTGTTGGTCGTATACTAGTATCTAAATGCCGAATATTGTCAGACAAAACTCGATTACGTTTATCACTATGAGGAGTTACTGCTATAAGATATAAACTTAAAAATTCCGACAAATTATCCAACCATCAGTTAAGATTTTGAATAAGCAACGCACAATTTACATCTCAATTATAAGCCATAATCAGGCAATATTGGTCGAAAAGCTATTAAATCAGCTACTTGCTTTTAATTACAAAGATAATATAAATATTACCCTAATAGCAAATACGAATAATTCCCTCACTAATACTACTGTCCGAGGATCTGAAAAACTCTATTCCAAGAACGATGTTCAAGTTGTACAGAATAATCGAGTATTAGGATTTGGGGAGAATCACAATAGTACCTTCAGACGGTATTCACTGAACAATGAAGACTCAATATTTTTAGTTTTAAATCCTGATATTATTTTAAATAGCTCTGTGCTAGAGGTTTTACAAATAAAGCTGAATCAATGCCTCATAGAGAATGTTGGCGTTCTGGCACCCAGTATTGTCAATGGACGTGGTTTCCTTCAGGATAGTGCCAGGAATATCCCGTCCCCCATAGAACTAGTGAGTAAGCTTGGCGGTCGTTATCCCCGATGGGAAATAAAAGACGAAGGTACGATATATTACCCAGACTGGGTAGCCGGAATGTTCATGATGTTTTCTACAGAAGCATTCGCTGCTGTAGGCGGCTTCGATGAGCGCTATCACCTATATTATGAAGATGTGGATATCTGTTCTCGGCTCTGGCTAGCGGGTTACAAAGTGATGGTGGATCCATCGGTGTC
>DJFZ01000063.1:1206-9409 GCA_002432655.1 Thiotrichaceae bacterium UBA5859
TCGCCCACCTACCGTCGGGCACGGGCGTTTCACAAACTTCGCCAAGGTTCTGGTAATATTGAAGGTCTCATTGACAGCTTGCCCCCATAATTGCGAGTAGTGAATCCTTATATACCCAAGTCTGTAGCTAGCCGATTGTTGGTCACCGGCGCCGATGGTTTTATTGGCCAAAATTTCCGGCAGGTTTGTTTGCGCAACCAAAATATCTCGGTACGCTACGCTGCGCGGAATTTGTCATCAAAAACATTGTCCCCACAAGATTATGTGGAAAGCGGTGAGGCATTCGACAGCACTGAGTTTTCTGAGGCTCTGGCACAGTCAGATACCCTGATTCATCTGGCTGGTCTGGCCCACATTCCTGTTGGCTCCTCCGAGGTGGATGATAAGAAGATTGATGCAGGGCATATTGGGTTGATGCGGGATCTGATTGAGCGGATGCAAAAATCAGCAATCAAACAGCTCATTTATGTGAGTTCCGCCAAGGTGATGGGGGAGTCTTCTGAATATCCATTTACCGAATCTTGCGAGCCGAATCCTATTGATCCTTATGCTGCTTCCAAATGGCGAGCGGAGCAACTATTACGGGATTCGGCCAATGAGTTGGGTTTTCAATATACCGTTATAAGGCCACCATTGGTCTATGGATCTGGGGTGAAGGCCAATTTTTGCCAGCTCATTCGGCTCGCGGCAAGCCCCTTGCCTTTGCCCTTTGCGAGTGTAAACAATCGCCGTAGTTTAGTTTTTGTGGATAATTTGGTAGATGCTTTGCTGACCTGTGTAGACAATCCTGCGGCATTTAATGAAACTTTTTTCGTCAGTGATGGCATGGATTTATCTACCGCTGCGTTGATTGCCGAGTTGCGCGAAGCAATGGGAAGAAAAGCAGGGTTGTTTCCTGTACCGTTAGCGATGTTAAAAGCTACCGCTAAGTTGACCAGGACAGAATCTAAAATGAACCGCTTAATACAGAATTTCCAAATCGACACTTCTTTTGTCCAACAAAAATTGGGATGGCAACCTCCTTTTAGTGTCAAGCAAGGTATTGCGGCCACGCTCGCAACCCTCTAGGGTTGGAATTTAGTCCATGGTAAATATGTCGAATTTAATGTGTTGCCGATAATTTCCCTGCTTATTCTATTTGGCGCCAGCCTATTCATTTTAAAACGATATCTCCGTTGGGCTGAGGGTGCTGGTATTTGGGATCAACCCAATCATCGCTCCTCCCATCGGCAACCTGTGATTCGTGGTGGTGGATTGGTCTTTCCGGTGTTGATAGCGCCCCTGGCAGTCTCGCTCGCTTTGTTGATGAAAATTACTATGTGGTGGCAATTAAGTGCTCTGCTTTTGGGTGGAGTGGCGATTGCCTGGGTGGGATGGCAAGATGATCGTGGTCAGACTTCAACACGAAACCGATTTTTGATTCATCTAATCGTGTCAATTGTGACCGTATCAGTATTGGGCGGACTGGGCAGTATCACATTAGGAAAGTTGGCTATCAATTGGGGACTTTTAGGCTCAGTGCTGGCGGTGGTAGCGCTGGTCTGGTCAATCAATCTCTTTAATTTTATGGATGGGGTGGATGGCATCGCAGGTGTGGAGGCCATCTGCGTGATTGGTACAGGAGGCGTTCTTTTCTATTTTTCCGGTGGAGAATTCTGGGCTTGGTTTTGTTGGGGGATCTGTACTTCAGTGCTGGCTTTTCTCTGGTTTAATTGGGCGCCCGCTAGACTATTTATGGGCGATGTAGGCAGTGGGTTTTTGGGGTTTACGATTGCGACACTGGCCATTCTGGGTCAGACTCATTACGAGATTTCGGTGTTTCTTTGGATTATTTTGTATGCGCTTTTTTGGGGAGACGCCACGCTCACACTCCTTCGTCGCTTAATTCGTGGTGAGACAATTTATCAGGCGCACCGCAGTCACGCTTATCAGCGGCTGCATTTGGTGGGTTGGAGCCATCAGCGGATTAGCCTAGCTGTGTTATGTTTAAATCTGTTGTTTGTTGTTTTTAGTCTTATCGGTTATTTCTATCCCATCTCATTGGGCATTCTCTTACTACTCACTGTATTCGTGCTATTAGGCATCTACTATCTGGTTGAACGCAGGGTGCCTATGAGAATGGCCTGATAATTGCGGTGCATATTACGAACAGATGACATAAAATAACCACTTACGGAACCACACTCCAGGATCTAGATGAAATCTTCATCGGCCCGTTATCAGTTACCATCGGCTATAAAACAGCTAGCAAATCTGCCAAGAAGCGGACGTCAATTATTGATGTTGATGTTGGATATTGTTGCCTTGGCCTCTCTCTCTTGGTTGGCCCTCTACTTGGCCTTAAATGAGCCGTCTCCAGTAAAGATGGGAGATGGGATCTGGCTTTGTCTGTTAGCTCCGGCGTTATCCATCCCGATTTTTGTTCGCGTAGGGCTCTATCGTGCAGTAGTACGCTATATCGGTACCCGAATTATACAGACCGCCGTGAATGCAGTGACCCTGGCGACTATTGCCATCACGCTGTTGGGTATCTTTTTAATCGCAGATACTATCCCGAATACCACCTATTTTATCTACTGGTCTTTAGCCGTGCTCTATATGACTTTGAGTCGGCTCTACTTGAGAAATTGGTATCTGGTATTTATGGGCACTTCCGAAGATTGTCGCCGCATTATTGTCTATGGTGCCGGCCACGCAGGTATGCAGCTTGCCACGTCATTGCAAACCAGTCGTCTCTATCGCCCGGTGGCTTTCGTCGATGATTCAGAGAAACTGCATGGTCATATAGTGCAAGATTTAGTGGTTCGATCACCGGCAGATTTACCACAACTAGTAGAGCGAACTGAAGCAGATCTAATCTTATTAGCATTGCCTTCAGTCACCCATCAGCGTCGTCAGAACATCATTAAAGAGTTGGAACATCTGCCCATTGAAGTGAAAACCGTACCCAGCTTGACCGATCTCATGAGCGGTAAACGGCAAATTACCGATGTACGTGAGCTAGATATTGAAGATCTTTTAGGGCGGGATTCTGTGGATCCCATTCCTGAACTAATGGAGAGCTGCATTACGGGCAAAGTGGTGATGGTGACCGGGGCGGGCGGCTCAATTGGGGCCGAATTGTGTCGTCAGATCCTTTTGCAGAAACCTTCTAACCTCATTTTATTTGAAAAATCTGAATATGCACTCTACGAGATAGAGAAGGAGCTGCTGATTCGCAGCCATAAATTAAAGCAGAAAATTAACGTTGTTCCGATACTTGGCTCCATTGAACACCGTCGGCGTATTGAGGTGGTTTGCAAGAACTATGGGGTGCAGACAATTTACCACGCAGCTGCCTGCAAACATGTGCCTCTGGTAGAGCGCAATCCCATTGAAGGGGTTCGTAACAATATTTTTGGCACCTATTTTACCGCCTTGGCTGCACAGACAACTGGGGTGGAGACATTTATTTTAATTTCTACCGACAAAGCCGTGCGCACCACCAATGTGATGGGGGCCACTAAACGATTTGCCGAACTCATTTTGCAAGGCATGGCGAAACAGGATGGCAGCACCACATTTACCATGGTGCGTTTCGGTAATGTGTTGGGTTCCTCGGGCTCAGTGGTGCCACTGTTTCAAGATCAGATCAAGCAGGGCGGGCCAATCACCGTGACCCATCCTGAAATCACCCGCTATTTTATGACCATTCGTGAGGCGGCTGAGCTAGTTATCCAGGCTGGCTCGATGGCAGAAGGGGGCGAGGTGTTTGTTTTGGACATGGGCCAACCTATCAAAATTGTAGATTTGGCTACGCGCCTGATCCGTTTAAATGGCCTCAATGTCAAAGACGAAAAACATCCCAGTGGCGATATAGAGATAGTTTATACGGGGCTTCGTCCTGGTGAAAAACTCTACGAAGAGTTACTGATTGGCGAAAATGTTTCAGGTACTGTGCATAGTCGAATCATGCGGGCGGAAGAAGATGAGTTGGACTGGCAGACGGTCAAAGATTACTTAGATATTCTCGATTGGTCTTGTCACGATTTTAGTCCAGCACAGATCCTTAATGTATTGACCCGCGCGGTGGCAGGGTATCGCCCTCAGGGCGATGTGTGGGATATTTCCTGCCCTGAAGAGAAAGAGGAAGAGGATGCGGAAGAGAGCGTGGCAGCCTATGAGTTGAGTCACTTATATCATCAGAATAATACTGTGCAATAGTAATACTGCTGTGTAGATATTATTTCTTTTTAAGCACAAAATAGAACTTCTTATTGTTTTCTTTCGATTCCAAAAGTTGATGCCCAGTCTGCCGGGCAAAGGCGGCAAAATCACGAACGGCGCCTGGATCGGTGGCGATCACTTCTAACACTTCACCGCTCTGCATGGCAGTAATGGCTTTCTTGGCTTTTAGAATGGGCATCGGACAGTTTAAGCCACTGGTATCTAACTGTTGATCCACCGCGTACGCTGTCATAGATAAATTGTCTTGGAGTATCAGGACGCCAATGCCAATACGCCGGATGTTTTCAGTGCTTCATCACTCTGCTTCGCCAGTTCACGCAGGGCTTTGTAGTGGGGTTTGCCGATCAAGGTGGTGGGGAACTCTTTCACAAACAGGATACGGCGAGGTCTTTTATAGCCCGATATTTTTCCTTGGGTGAACTCAATCACCTGTTGCTGCGTTAATTGGCGACCAGCTTTGAGTTGGATCACGGCGGTGACGGCCTCTCCATATTTCTCATCGGGGGTGGCGGTGATGCCGACAATTTCCACCTCATCCATCTGCTTAATGAGATTTTCTACTTCTTCAGGATAGACTTTTTCTCCACCGGTATTGATACATTCAGAGCCTCTGCCCACAAAACTAAAACTGCCGTCTGCACGCAATTCGGCTAGATCGCCACTCATCAACCAAGTTTTGCCATTAAACTCTCGAATCAATTTTTTCGTCTTTTCCGGATCTTTGTAATAGCCTTGGGGAACCACATCGGTTTGGCGCGCCACTTCACCTACCTCACCCACGGATACAGGTTCCCCAGTATCGCTATTTAACACCTGGATGCGATCGGTGACTTTAAATACCGCCTTATTAAAATTGGTATCGGCCGAGGTGTAGATGGTGGCGGCTCCATGGGTGATCTCTGAGGAGATCAGCACGTCCAATAAAATTGTGTTGTTCATATGCCTTTTAAGCAAACCTTCTTTCACTTCTGGAGAAGTGGGCATGCCGCTGGCAATGATGACATTTAGCGTGTCCAAGTTATATTTGTTTGGATGGGCGTCTAATTCCGTAAGAATCGGTTTTAAGGTGGAATCGCCAATGGCTGCAATGGCGCGAATTTTATTTTTCGAGATTAATCCTAACGCCTCTTCAACATCGTAGTGGGCGCTGTCTAATAAAAATACAGTGCCGCCCAATTTAATTAAATTGGCGCTTATCGCCCAGGCCCAAGCATGCATTAGAGGGCTCACCAACAATACACGCACGTCCCCAGCTAACATCTTCGCAAGAAATCTATTGTAAGAAGCGGGCGCATATTTCGCCCCTTTGGCGGCAATCTTGCCCCAGAGCGGAAAGCGCAAAATAGCGCGCCCGACACGAGAGCTGATGAGTCGGCCGCCAGGCAGCAATCTTAAAAGATGATCCGGCGCTTCAGAGATGCGTTGTACTAAATCGGGTGCATTGCTGCCTAAGGCTTCCACCACAGTTTTAGTGAATCCTTTTTCCGTGTAAGAGATCCCCTTCGGCATGCCGGTGGTACCGCCGGTATAAATGTTATAGCCGGTATCCTCATTACCCTGTTCTTTCCAAGCCAGCTTGGGTTTGGTGGCGGAAAACTGCCTTAATAATGTGTCGTAATGATATATATTATTTTTTGCATCCGCTTCACAGTCACCCACCACTAACAAAAAACGAATGTTGGGTAGCCGTGGCCAGATGCGCTGAAACATCTCGAGATACTCCGCATCCAGAATCACGCCGACGCTGTCGGAGTTGTCCAATACATGGATCAACTCTTCATCCATGAAGCGGTAGTTAAGTGGAATGGTAATGGCGGCTAACTTCCAGGCGCCAAAGGTGGATTCTAAAAATTCAAAACTATTGGTCAGCGCGATGGAGACCCTTTCGCCTCTGCCAACGCCTAATCTCAGCAGCGCTTTACCGAGTTGATTGGCGCGCTGATCCAAATCTTTGTAGGTGAGGTAACGATTACCCTGACTGATGGCCACCGCATTAGGAATCAGTTTCGCATTTTTTTCTAAGCCATACACGAAGGTACAGTTGCCCGCCATTACTCCCCCTTAACTGTGCCAATGGTGGCATCAATTGGATCCGTCTTGTTTGTAGCACATCATAGTACAGATCCAGGATGCATTGCTCAACGAACAGCTGTTCAGACGGGTCTATTTTTAGGTGGCGGCTACCAGCTCGTCGAAGTAATGCCAGAGCTGAGTTCGGATCTCATCTTTTTCTTGCAATAATTCGTGTCGAGCGGGGGAGAGTTGCCGCAATTTGGCTTGCGGCAGGCGTGCCACCATTTCTCTGATCGCACGATTATCCACTACCATATCTTGATCGCTTTCACAGATTAATAGAGGTGTGGAGATGCGCTGTGCATAGTCTCTCTGGTGAGTTCTACGAATAGATTGAAAACTGGCATGTAACCAGCCAAATGTCACACCACCAATCTCTAAATTGGGAGAATCCCGCAGGTATTGTCGGTTGCGTTCAAAGCGAGTTTTATCGCTGGTGAGGGAATTATTTTCGAATTCCATATTGCTAAACCGGTACTGCTTCTGTTGCGGCGCATATTCTTCACTAAAGCCCGTGTAACAGGCGCCATGGGCGATAAATGCTGCTTGACGCTGACTATAGGGCTTGGTGATCACATGTACCATTGGGCAACAGAGCATGGCCGCTTGAAACCATCTGGGTTGATTGGCTAGCAAGCGCAGCGCGATATGGCCGCCCATAGAGTGTGCCAGTAAAAAGCAAGGTACCTCTGATTCATTCAGCCAGTTGCCGCAGAGGGTATAGAGATCCCTTAGATAGTCATTATAGGTGGGCACATGACCTTTATAGGGATCAGAGAGTAATCGACCAGAGCCTCCCTGTCCGCGCCAGTCGAAACTCATGACTTCGAAGTCTCTGGCCACTAGATCGCCTACTGTTTCTAGGTATTTTTCCAGGAACTCTGCTCTTCCCTGTAGCAGCAGCACTCTGCCGCGCGCCTGGCCTCGGGGTTGCCAGTGGGCGAAGCGGATTTTGAGGCCGTGACAAATTTTAAATCTTGGCACTAAACCAGGTAGAGCGTTCATCGAATAATTGTCTCCAGAAAAAAAATTACCGGTCGATAACTCTTATAGACCGTTCAGTTTCAACCGAAAAAGACGTAAATAGCGGTTAAAAATAAGAAAAAATAAATTATTAAATCGAATAATAAATAGAAAACTCGCCACTAAACCTTGAATTTAAATATCGGCCAGCCCGTAGAAAGCTGGTCCTTGCGTGGGAGTATCCAATTATGGCTCGCAAACCAGCGACAAACAGCGCTGAAACCCGGGAATCTATTGTTGAGGCAGCCTTTAAGCTATTTGGTAAATATGGTTACGAAGGTGTATCCGTCGATCAAATTGCGAAAGCAACCAATTTAACAAAAGGGGCGCTCTATTGGCACTTTGCCAGCAAAGATGCGCTCTATTTTGAGTGTTTAAAGCGCTTGCGTAAATTTGTTCGTCGACATGTTTTTCTACCCATGGAAGAAGAGAAGCGTCCTGAAGTGCGTATTCGTCTCTTTTTCGAAGGCATCATTGCCATTCTACAAGACAATAATCTGCTCGATAGTGTCACCGGCTATATTCTGGATGTAGGTCGCATTAATCCAGACTTCTACCGTGAATTTAAGGCGCGCGGTAATGAAGAATATGAACGCTTTATGGTGGAAACCTTAGAAGCAGGTCGTGTCCAGGGTATTTTCTCCTTTAACGAGGAAGCGGCTTCTTTGGCGAGGGCGATGTCGATGATGATCGAAGGTAGTTTTCTGCAGATGCGTGAAGAGCCGCAGGAGTCTACCCTGAAGGGGATCCGTGCCCTCTATTACACCTTCTGTCGTGGCATTGGCGGCGCGCCGATGCAGCTAAACATTGCGCCCGTTGTTTCCCAGGAGCAGACCCCTGGAGACACGGTTTCTTTGAATCAGTTCAATTAGCAAATAAG
>DJFZ01000063.1:9615-10517 GCA_002432655.1 Thiotrichaceae bacterium UBA5859
ATCAGTTCAATTAGCAAATAAGTTGATAATAAAATCATAAGTAACTAAATAATAATATTAAAAAGCTAATTGAATGAAGCTAAGACCGCTCAGGTTGCTCCCATCAGAGGGCTGTGAAATAATCAGTCACTGTTGGGAGGCCAGCGGTCTATTTTTTTCCTCCTTCCTCGATGTTATAAAATTCGTTTAATCGTTTTCAGAAGCTGATAGATCAGTCAACTTGATTTATTGCCAAGATAAAACTCTTGAGCCTGATATATCAAGACAAAAACTTAATATTTTCAACTGATTAGGAATTCTATGCAACCGATTAATCAAGTCGCGGTGATTGGTGCGGGGGTGATGGGTTCGGGCATTGCCGCGCAATTTGCAAACGCGGGCATCCCAGTAGTGCTTTATGAACAGCACCAGCAAATTTTGGATCGCGCACTTGAAGGGCTGCTATCCCGTAAGCCTGCAGCGCTAATGGATCCTTCTTCACTTGGATTAATCCAGACTGCACTAGTGGGTGACTGGCAAAAACTCACCCCCTGCGATTGGGTGATAGAGGTGATTGTGGAAGATTTGGAAGCCAAGAGAAAGCTTTACGCTAAACTCGAAGCACATTTACCCAGTCATTGCCTCGTGAGTTCCAATACCTCCGGGATCCTATGGTCTGAATTAACTAAAAATTGTGGCACTGAGTTTAAACGGCGATTCGCCATCACCCATTTTTTCAATCCCCCACGTTATATGCAGCTGCTGGAATTTGTGAAGGGTCCCGACACCGATGCCGAAACGACGCAAAGATTGATCGATTGTTGTGAACAACAGCTCGGAAAGACCGTAGTGATTGCCGAGGATACCCCAGGCTTTATTGCCACCCGCATAGGAATATTCAGTAATTGCAAACGGCGGTATCC
>DJFZ01000062.1:0-134 GCA_002432655.1 Thiotrichaceae bacterium UBA5859
GATATAACTGTACGTAATTTAACCATATGGGCTGCTGCCGCCTGTTTGTCTCCTATGTCAATCGAGTGACACATTCTCTGAAAAGGGCCAAACTGAATGTAAACGAAGATTCCCGCCATGATGATGGCTAAAGT
>DJFZ01000062.1:381-1206 GCA_002432655.1 Thiotrichaceae bacterium UBA5859
CCCGCCATGATGATGGCTAAAGTCATCATCAGGTGAATGGAGATGGGCACCGCACCGAAACCGCCTAGTCCATAGAGCATCATCCAAAATCCAGTGATAAAGAGAATGATGAGCGAAATCCACACATAAGCGAAAAATCGTTTATAGATCTGGCGCCATAATGGAGGTAATTCATTAGGTGGGATCATTTGGGAGGCCAACACTGGTCTCAATATCCAGTAGCTAAAAAACATGCCGCCCACCCACACCAACGCCGCCAAAAGATGCACCATGATGGCGATACTCATGAAAAAATTCATCATTTTGCAATCCTCAAAGGAATTTCAGCAATCAGGGTGCTAATGGTAACTGAGAAGATTGACGTTGTAACCAACCTCGAATTCTTAATTTAATCGGTGTCGCACCACCGTGCAGATTGTTTGCCGGCAAGTGTATCCAGGTATATTTGGGATTACCGGCTTTAATGGTGTGGTGTCGCAGTTGGTTGTTAGTGTAGCTTGCTCCGAGAGGGGTTGTGCTGATCTGCAGATCTAATACTGGGATCTCAAGCCTGGCCAGTATTTCATTTGGATGGATCTCTGCTGATAGAAGTGGATGTTGTACGGAATTGATGCAGACCACTGTCAAGATTGATCCATCAGTAACGTTCGCAGCCACATGGCTGGCAAGAGTGGCACCTAGGCCTTCACCTATGATTGCGATTTGTTGAAAACCCTGCTCTCTTAAAAACTGAATTGCTTCATTAGCTCTGGTTTTAATCTCAGCAGACAACTCATTTTGGGTTAAAGGTAATGCTTCATAGGTTGTGAATGGCGTTTCTAAAGA
>DJFZ01000062.1:1425-40377 GCA_002432655.1 Thiotrichaceae bacterium UBA5859
GTTGTGAATGGCGTTTCTAAAGACAGAGATGCCCAGCCGTGATTCGGCAGATAAGTTCGCAATCCCGAAATAATAGGATCATCGTTGATGTGAGCAAAGGCGTCGTGAAGTAGAATGACTGCGCCAAGCGCTTGTTTTCCTTTATTGGCTTTATACAGGGCATGTATCTTTTGCTTCCCCACTTGGATATTGATGAACTCCTGGGCAAGTTCATTGGGACTCAACTGGTATAGAAAACTGGCACTTTTTGCCGGCTCAGCTTGAACCTGATGTGCGTGAGCCAGCATGACTAACAGAGCTAGACTCAGTCGCCAGAACCTACAATACTGCCTGGGGATAAGGGTTGAGATAGGTCGCTTGATCGACATCATATCTATTACTTCGGCGCCGAATCCTTAGATGTGAATGGTCTCTGTCGAGTGCTTATTGGCTGAAAATAGCCCTCGTTTACTGTAAAGTGGCGCCTTGAATTGGGCCATGGGTAGAGAGTCGATGAGTTCAGATTTTTGGATTGCACCATCAGTATTGGCGGCAGATTTGGCGCGTCTCGGTGAAGAGGTGCAAGCAGTGGTGGATGCAGGCGCAGATCTGGTTCATTTTGATGTCATGGACAACCACTATGTGCCCAATCTCACGTTTGGGCCATCTGTTTGTAACTCTTTGATTCAATATGGAATTAAACTGCCAATTGATGTTCACCTGATGGTGTCTCCCGTGGATGATTTAATTCGTGCGTTTGCTGATGCAGGTGCTCAATATATTAGTTTTCATCCAGAGGCGAGCGATCATGTGCATCGAAGTATCAAGTTAATTCAAGATCTTGGTTGTCGGCCTGGTCTGGTATTAAATCCCGCCACACCCGTGCAATGTTTAGACTGGGTGATAGATGAACTGGATATGATTCTCTTAATGTCGGTTAATCCTGGCTTTGGCGGACAAAGTTTTATTCCTGCCACTCTGCCCAAAATTAGCGCAGTGCGAGATCGAATTAACAAAAGTGGTAAAACCATTCGTCTAGAGGTAGACGGTGGAATTTCTGCTGAGAATATTGCAGATATCGCCACTGCAGGAGCAGATACTTTTGTCGCGGGTTCTGCGATCTTTGGTGTTGAGGACTATTCTGATGTGATAAATCACATGCGTCTCGCGTTAAAAAAGTGTGGCTAAAAATAGCTAGCTATAGAATGTAAGGACTATGAAACTTTGTTTTTAAAAGTTTGCGTGAGGTTTGAATAGCGTCATGCTTGTTGTCATTAAGAGTCGATAGATGTTGGATAAAAATCAGTTTGAACGGTATGTACAGCAGGGCTACACAGCCGTACCGATGGTGCTCGAAGTACTGGCGGATTTAGATACGCCACTGTCCACTTTTTTGAAATTATCAGGAGGCCGTTACTCTTATCTGTTGGAGTCTGTTCAAGGTGGTGAGGTTTGGGGCCGCTATTCGGTGATCGGTTTGCCCTGTAGTGAAGTCATCAGAATTTACGGGAATAAAATCGAAGTAGAAGATTCAGGTCAGCTAGTTCAAGAGGAACGATCTTCGGATCCTCTTGCCTGGATTGAAGATAGATTTAGCCAACATAAAGTAGTTGAGTTAGTTGATTTACCCATGTTTTATGGTGGTTACGTGGGTTATTTTGGCTATGATACGGTGCGCTTGATTGAACCCCGATTAAAAAATGGCGCGGGGCGGGATGAATTATCTATTCCGGATATCTTATTAATGCGTTCCGAAGAGTTGGTGGTTTTT
Source organism: Thiotrichaceae bacterium UBA5859 (assembly GCA_002432655.1). GTDB lineage: Bacteria > Pseudomonadota > Gammaproteobacteria > UBA5859 > UBA5859 > UBA5859. The sequence continues at coordinate 3,176 of DJFZ01000062.1, forward strand.
GATAACTTGAGGGGCAAGCTATTTATTATAGTGTTAGCCCATTGCCAGGGTAGCCGAAATTACGATTGGGCGATTGCTCGTTTAAATGAGTTGCGGCAAAATTTACGTCAGCAAATGCCCATGAATGGGGATTTCGATGAAGAAAAGAAGGTGGCAGACGAGCAGGATTTTGTTTCCGGTTTCACACAACAGGCTTTTGAAGAAGCAGTAGCGCGTTGCAAAGAGTACATCTTGGCAGGCGATGTGATGCAAGTGGTGCTATCACAACGGCTTTCGCTGCCCTTTAATCAAGCGCCATTGGATCTCTATCGCGCATTAAGAACGTTGAATCCTTCCCCCTATATGTTTTACCTTGACTTAGGGGAATTCAGTGTCGTCGGTGCATCGCCTGAGGTATTAGTACGTCGCGAGTCAGAGCGAGTCACTGTTAGACCCATTGCAGGTACACGGCCTCGTGGTCGGGATGAAGCAGAAGATTTGGCACTAGAGCAAGATCTATTAGCTGATCCAAAAGAGATCGCGGAGCATCTGATGCTGATTGACTTGGGTCGAAACGACATTGGACGCATCGCAAAAATAGGGGAGGTCACACTCACTGAAAAAATGGTGATAGAGCGTTATTCCCACGTCATGCATATTGTTTCTAACGTCCAAGGGATGTTACGTGATGACTGTGCGCTATTAGATCCACTCAGAGCAACTTTTCCAATGGGTACCTTGACCGGGGCACCTAAGGTCCGGGCAATGGAAATTATCGATGAATTTGAACCGGTAAAACGGGGATTGTATGGCGGTGCGGTTGGTTACATTGCATGGTCTGGAAATATGGATACAGCTATCGCGATTCGCACTGTTGTCATCAAACAGCAACAGCTCTATCTTCAAGTAGGTGCTGGCATCGTAGCGGACTCGGTTCCACAAAAAGAGTGGGAAGAGACCATGAATAAAGGGCGAGCTATTGTGAAAGCAGTACAACTGGCACAAAAGGGTTTAAATTAGTTTGGCACGACTATGTTATTAATGATCGATAATTATGACTCTTTTACCTATAACCTAGTGCAATATTTTGGTGAATTGGGTGTTGAGGTTGAGGTATATCGGAATGATCAGATCTCTATTGCCGAAATCGAAGCGTTGCATCCGAGTCAGATAGTGATTTCTCCTGGACCTTGTGCACCTGATCAAGCGGGAATATCTTTAGAAGTGGTACAAAAATTTAGTGGACAGATCCCACTTTTGGGTGTCTGCTTGGGACATCAAACCATTGCCCAAGCATTTGGTGGCAAGATTATTCGAGCGAGCGAAGTGATGCATGGAAAGACCTCGCAAGTGTTTCATCGTGGTGAGGGCGTATTTCGAAATCTTGACAATCCGTTCACTGCCACTCGTTATCATTCCTTGGTAGTGGATAAAAGTCAGATCCCCGATTGTCTGGAAATCACCGCCTGGACCAAAACTGAGGAGGGCGAGATGGAAGAAATTATGGGAATACGTCATAAGACGCTCGCGGTAGAGGGCGTTCAGTTTCATCCCGAATCAATTTTGACTGAATATGGTCACCAACTGTTGGCTCATTTTATAGAAACTTCACAGGAATAAAGCCACGATGGAAATGAAACAGGCAATCCAGCGGCTGCTCGACGGCAAGGATCTGCAACTTGATGAGATGACCCAGGTGATGCGTACTATCATGACCGGTGAGGCGACGGGTGCGCAAATCGGTGGGTTTTTAGTGGCTTTGCGTATGAAAGGTGAGACGGTCACCGAAATTAGCGCTGCCGCACAAGTGATGCGGGATTTGGCCACTCACGTTCAAGTGGCGCCTAACCATTTGGTGGATACCTGTGGCACGGGTGGGGATGGATCTCATACTTTCAACATTTCTACCGTGAGTGCGGTGGTGGCAGCGGCCGGTGGTGCACGGGTGGCAAAGCATGGTAATCGCTCTGCCTCCAGTCAATCCGGTAGCGCCGATCTGTTGGAAGCCGCTGGGGTAAATTTAGATTTAACTGCAGAGCAAGTGGCCAGTTGCATCGATGAAGTGGGCATTGGTTTTATGTTTGCGGTAAAACATCATAGCGCGATGAAACATGCCATCGGTGCACGCAAAGAGTTGGGTATACGCACTATTTTTAATCTGCTCGGGCCGCTGACCAATCCGGCGGGCGCCCCCAATCAAGTAATCGGTTTGTTTAGTGACACTCTTTTGAAGCCGATTGCCCAAGTACTAAAACAATTGGGGAGTGAGCATGTGTTGTTAGTGCATGGAGACGGCGGTATGGATGAGATCTCCTTGAGTGGTCCCACGCAGGTAGTGGAGCTCGTCGATGGTGAGATTAAAAAATACCAAATTTCCCCAGATGAGTTTGCGATTCAGAGGCAGCCTATGACAAGCATCCAAGTTCACAGTGTTGAGGAGAGTCTCGCTATGGTACGAGGGGTATTGGATGATGAAGCTACTCCGGCGCGGGATATTGTCTGTTTGAATGCGGGTGCGGCACTGTACGCAAGTGGAATCACGCACACTCTTGAAAAAGGAGTGAATCAGGCAAGGGCAGTACTGACTTCTGGTGCAGCTAAGGCAAAGTTTCAACAATTGATAGACTTTACACAAAACCAATCATAAAGATCTAAAGGAGAGCGATGATGAGTAGAGAAATATTGGCAGAGGAGCAAATCCATTCGGCGATCCGTCAAGAAATCGAGAGCAATCATGCAGATTTGGTTGCCGAAGTGAAACAAGCGATTGCCGCAAATGATGTTGTGGTGATAGGTATGGCGCAAAATCCACACGTGAAGCGTGCGCGTAAGCTTTTGGCCGCCAAGAATATCAATTGTGAGTACTTAGAGTACGGTAGTTATTTTTCTTTATGGCGTCGCCGAAATGCGTTAAAAATGTGGACCGGCTGGTCGACCTTCCCGATGGTGTTTGTGAAGGGCACCTTAGTTGGGGGTGCCGACCAGGTAGACACCCTGTTGAATTCTGGTGAGCTTGATGCGTTGCTTCATCAACAGGAACGTGGTGCGGCTTAAAGCTTAGTGTGACTCCATGCATCAGCCTCAATCGGATATTCTAACTAAAATTTTGGCGCGAAAACGGCAGGAGGTGGATGAATCTCTCAACGAGACGTCACTTTCGCAAATGCAATCTTTGGCGGATAAAACTCCCCCGCCGCGTTCCTTGGTGGCAGCAATGAATGCCACACTGTCCGCAGGTCAACCAGCGGTGATAGCAGAAGTCAAACGGGCGTCTCCGAGTAAAGGTTTGTTGCGTGAAGATTTTAATCCTACTGAGATCGCACACTCTTATGCCGAGGCAGGGGCGACGGCACTGTCGGTGTTAACAGATAAAGATTTTTTTCAAGGCTCGGCAGAGGCGTTACGAGAAGCACGAGCCGCCTGTTCGCTGCCGGTTTTACGTAAGGATTTTATTATAGATGCTTATCAGATCTACGAATCCCGCTATTTGGGTGCTGACTGCGTTTTGTTGATTGTCAGTGCCCTATCAGTAGAGGAGTTAACAGAATTTGCCCAGTTGGCGAAGAGACTTTCTCTGGATGTATTAGTAGAAGTTCATGATAAGACTGAATTGGATATAGCTTTGACACTGGATTTACCACTGATTGGCATCAATAACAGAAATCTACATACCTTTGAAACAAGCTTACAAACCACCATTGAGTTATTGGCGGATATCCCACAGGAAAAGATTGTCGTCACGGAGAGTGGGATCCACCAAAAATCGGACGTGGCCCTGATGCAAAGTCATGGTGTGAATGCTTTTTTGGTTGGGGAAGCTTTTATGCGGGCAAGCGATCCGGGCAGTTGTTTGCGGCAGCTATTTTATTAGCGGGTGCCGAAGACGACAATTTTTTTACCAGCGACGCTGATTAATCCTTGTTCTTCTAGCGATTTCAATACCCGTCCAGCCATCTCCCGAGTACAGCCAACGATTCTTCCCAATTCTTGTCGCGTGACACTAATTTGCATACCGTCGGGATGAGTCATAGCGTCGGGCTCTTTACATAACTCTAATAGAGTACCTGCTATGCGGCCAGAGACATCTAAAAATGCCAGATCACCCACTTTTTGGCTGGTGTGGCGTAATCTGACGGCCATTTGTCCTGCCAACTGGAATAGAATTTCCGTATCCTGTTTGGCCATTGTACGGAACTTGCTGTAGCTCATTTCAGCGACTTCACATTGTACACGGGAGCGGATCCAGGCACTGCGGCTATTCACATGATCAAAGAGCGCGAGCTCTCCAAAAAAATCTCCTGAATTCAGGTAAGCGAGCACGATTTCTCTGCCGTCATCATCTTCGTGCAAAACAGCGACGGAACCAGAAACAATATAAAAAAGTACGTCAGAAGGATCACCGGCGTGAATGATGGTGGTTTTGGCTGGGTAAGTTCGACGGTGACAATGTTGCAAAAAGCGTTCGATAGCCGGATCGCGAGTTGTAGGCATCATGCTGCGGCGTGGGTCCTGTTGTAAAAGCGTAGAATTCATAAGACATATTCTCTATCGGCGTAGACACATAATTCACAAGCTTTGTGATACTCTTAACTTCTTTTTTGTGCGGGAAGTCACATCATGCAGGCAAAAGTAAGATGGTTAGAGAACGCGTTGTTTGTGGGTGAGTCGAGTAGCGGTCATGCTTTGGTGATGGACGGTCCCCCTGAGCATGGTGGGCGAAACCTAGGTCCGCGACCTATGGAAATGCTGGTCTTAGGCATGGGTGCTTGCGCAGCTTTTGATGTGGTGCATATCTTACAGAAGGCGAGGCAGTCGGTGACCGACTGCGTGGTGCAAGTAGATGCTGAGAGGGCAGATGAAGTACCCGCAGTATTTACCAAGATCCATCTGCACTTCTTAGTAGAAGGCGAAGGATTAAAGGATGCTGCTGTCAAAAGGGCGGTCAATCTATCAGCCGAAAAGTATTGCTCCGCGTCCATCATGTTGGGTAAGACGGCGGAGGTGACTCATAGTTTTGAGGTGACTCAGAGTAAATAACCCTTAGTTCTCAAATCGAGATGCTATCATGCCGATTTTTTGTTATTAGCAATGGTGGTGGCTTCACTCTTGGGTGCCACATGGCATGATGTCAATTGGGTGGCAGGTTGGTGCCGGAATTCTTCTAGCGTCGGTTGGCCGGTTTTTAATAGACGACCATATACAGCTGTTCTGGTGGCAGATGAATGTGAAGGATCTCTCCTGGAGTGGGGCAGCTCCAGGGTGCGGGTACTAATAGTTCCGATTCCCCTAACCGAACCCGTAGCAATTTTTCTCTAGCGTGGATCTCGCTGCACACAACAGTAGCTTTAAAGGTATTGAGCTTAGCGCAGTCAGATTTGACTACCTGAATGGCGCTAGCAGGCGTGGCCCAAACGAATCTGTATCCGTCTGGTAACGGGCAGTGGCTGATGAGCTCCAACCCTTGCCAAAAAATTTTTTGACTGTGGTGATCTATTCGTTCGATCTCGCATTCATAATAATTTTGCCAGCCCAACTGTTTAATCACATAAAGATCATGTGGATGTCGTACCAGTTCTTCTGGTGAGTCTGTCCGCATACATTGACCTTTACGCAAGAGAGAAATTCGATCGCTAATCAAAAAAGCATCTTCTATATCGTGAGTGACCCAGAGCACCGTCAAACGGTGGGACTGACAGAGCGAACGGGTCATCTGTAGAAGATCAGTGCGCAGTGGTCTATCTAACGCATTGAAGGGTTCATCCAATAGTAGTAGTGGGGTTCGTCTTGCTAATGCACGTGCTAAGGCAACCCGTTGTTGCTCGCCGCCAGATAGAGCCTGAGGGTAAGCGTGCGCCCGTTCTGTTAATTGTAGTTCCTGCATGAGCTGGTTTATTTGTTGCCGGCGCCTGTGGTGTTTCCACGGACTGGCGATGGCAATGTTCTGCGTGACAGTGAGGTGAGGGAATAAGCTGTACTGTTGCCATAATGAGCCTACAAGTCGTTTATGAGGCGGCAAAAATAGCCCTTGGTGACTCTGTTGCCAAATGTGCTTGTCCCACTTGATTTCAGCTTGATCCGGGCGATGTATCCCAGCAATGGATCTTAATAGAGTCGATTTTCCACTTCCGGAGGGGCCCACCACTGCATGAATTTCTCTAGCAGGGCAATTTAGTTCAACGGATAACGGAAACGGGCGGCTTTGGTCAATTTTGCACTTTAGTAGGGTGTCTTTCATACGATCTTGCTAGGACGGTTTGATTGATGGCTCACTATATAGATGCACATTGTGATGAGCAGCGCCAATAGTACAAACAGCAACGACATTTTATGAGCATTTGCATCATTCAACATTTGTACTTGATCATAAATGGCGATAGATAAGGTGCGAGTCTCGCCCGGAATGTTGCCCCCTAACATTAGTACCACACCAAATTCTCCAAGCGTGTGCGCAAAGGAGAGGATTGCAGCAGTGGTGATGCCTGGTAGCGCCAGGATGAGTTCAATTTTGAAAAAAGTGCGTATCGGTGATAAACCGCTACACCAGGCGGCTTCACGAAGATGCGTGGGAATAGCATCAAAGGCTCGAATCATTGGTTGCAGAGCAAAAGGGAGGCTGTAGACAATTGAGCCGACGACGAGTCCTGAGAAACGAAATACTAACTGTTCTCCCGTTACGCTAAAGACCCACTTACCCACGAGACTATCCGGATTGAATAGAAGTAACAGATAAAACCCAATCACAGTAGGTGGTAGCACCAATGGCATGGCAATCAGGGATTCAACTAAGGCTCGTCCGCGAAACTGTCGATGACTGATTATTCGGGCAACTGGCAGGCCAAATAGTACCAGTATGAGTGTACTCACGAGAGCCAGTTTGAGGGAGATCTGTAATGCTAACCAGTCCATTAGGGTAGAGATCTAGAGTGCGGGATCAGTGAATGTGTCTCCATTAACTTTCGTGCTGTATCGGACTGTAGGAATTGGTTTAACGCCTCTAGTGCGAAACGGTTAGATGCAGTGGACTGACGGTTAATAGCTATCCAAGTATATAGTATTGGAGAGTGTAAGTGATTTGGGATGACGGTGTAGAATCCGATGTTTTTCTCCGCCAAATGCTTTGCGCTTTGCAGAGGAAGAATGGCATAGGTAGCGGCACCGGCTTTGGCCATTTGAGTAGTATGCATGGCACTGTTTCCCAATATCAAGTGGGATCCAAGGTGTTCCCAATTACCCGTGTTTTGTAAATATTCTTTGGCCGCAATTCCAAAGGGCGCAATCTCGGGGTGAGGTATGAGCAAGGGTCCCTTTACCTGTAGGTTAGTCAAGTTGTTGGTTATCGGCATATCTCTGCGATAAAGCGCTATATGGGCAGTTGCCAAGGGAAAATGAGACAGAATTCTTTCCTTTTGTGCAAGTGCCGTCACATATCTCATGTGCGCACTGATAAAGACATCGAATGGTGCGCCTGCTTCTATTTGGCGATAAAGTTGTCCGGAGGAGGCTAAACTGATTTTTAGCTGATAAGGATAAAGCTTTTCAAATTGCATTTTAAATTCGGGTAAAAATGCGAAAAGGCTGGAGGCAGCAGCCACGTGAATATGTTGCTCTGCATATACTGGTGAAAGTGGCCAAGCGCCAAAAACAAAGATGATAGTAATTAATATACGTTTTTTCACGGGCGTCACCAGGCAAAATCGTCTATGTGTGTTTATTTGTCACCACTCAATTTTATACTAAGTGCTAGGGAAGGTAGTCAGATATTAGCTATGGCTCAGTTGCCGTGGGTTATTGTCTCTCGAACCAGAATGAACGAGTAATCCTGCGTGTTTTTGCTGCACATTGCGGTAGACGCCCATTTGAGAGACTAACCTTGAAGAGATTTCTATCCTTTTGACAAACAATTGAGAAGAACCTTATCTAAAGCAGGTATTGATTTAAACAAGAATAATTGCCTTGAATATCTTCTGAGAACAGATGTGATCGGATGCTTCTATCTATTCATGCTATTCGTCATATCGCCAGGATTCTGCCTTACGGAAGGCGAACGTTAGTCTGACTTCGCTTTCCAGGTACCGCTTTGACCACCTGATTTTTCCACAAGTCTTACTGCTTCAATGCACATCCCCCTATCGACACTTTTGCACATATCGTAGATGGTCAAAAGGGCCACTTGAGCCGCGTGAAGTGCTTCGATTTCGACGCCTGTTTTTGCTTCAGTTTCCACAGTGACTGTGACTTTGACACAGGCGTCTGACTCATCCAAGTTAAATTCGATGTGGACACTATTCAGCGGTAGTGGGTGGCATAGAGGAATCATTTCTGCAGTACGTTTAGAGGCCATAATGCCTGCAATTCGCGCTACTGCCAGTACATCTCCTTTCTTATGATGACCGCTGGTGATTTTCGCCAGGGTATCGGCATGCATGCGGATTTTTCCCTCGGCGATGGCGCGCCGACAGCTGATAGGTTTATGCGCGACGTCTACCATGTGCGCTTGACCGTTTTTATCAAAGTGAGTGAGTTTGGACATGAGAGAAAATAGACAAGATGAGGGCAAATTTATGCGTATAATCTGGATTGTTAGAAAAAATTATACACCATATTGCTATTGGACTGATTTTTTATGCCAAAGATCTCGGTACTCTACTTCGGTCAGCTGCGAGAACAGCTGGCCTGTGGCCAGGAAGATCTTGAGTTACAAGATCCCTGCACTGTGGCTGAAGTGTGGCAGAGCCTGCATCCGCAGCGGACACTTGCGCAAAATATCTTAATTGCAGTCAATCAAGAATATGTGAAAGCAGATTTTGTTGTCAAAGGGGGCGAAGAAGTCGCCTTTTTTCCGCCCGTGACCGGTGGATAACATGAAAATCGAGATTCTGACTGAAACCTTTGAGCCTTTGATGGCGTTGCAAAACTACCAACAGCAAGTGAACCAAGTGGCAAATAGCGCCAATTCAGTATTCATTGGACGCATGCGTGAGCAACATATGGGCAATACTGTCGAGCAACTCTATCTGGAACATTACCCTGGTATGACTGAACGAGTTCTACGTGAGTCGGTAGTGGAAGCCCAGCGTAGATGGCAAATCAATGATGTGTTAATTCTACATCGAGTTGGTCAGATCAATCCTGCAGAGGCCATTGTGTTACTAGCTGTGTGGTCAGTGCATCGGGCCGATTCCATACAAGCAAATGAATTTCTTATTGAGATCTTAAAATCTAGGGCGCCCTTTTGGAAAAAGGAGATCTTAAAAGAGGGAGAGCGTTGGATAGAATCTAATACACCAGGTCGTTAACTGGGTTGCTCAAAGCGCTTAACTGACTGCACGATCTCTTGAATGGCCTCCTCTTTGCCCTTCCATCCTAGTACTTTAACCCATTTATTGGGTTCTAAATCTTTATAATGTTCAAAGAAATGCGTGATCTGTTGCAATAATAACTCGGGCACATCTTGCGGTGATTGGATGCGATCATAAATTGAAGTGAGTTTTTTTATTGGTAAACCTAGCAATTTCGCATCTACGCCTGCCTCGTCCTCCATCTCGAGCATACCAATTACGCGAGTGGGGATGACCGAACCGGGCAGTAAGGGAATGGGTGTGATCACCAACACATCAACGGGATCACCATCCTCAGATAAGGTGTGAGGAACATAGCCATAATTGCATGGATAGTGCATCGCGGTGCTCATAAATCTATCCACAAACATCGCCCCAGTGTTTTTATCTACTTCGTACTTGATTGGATCACTATGAGCTGGGATCTCAATAATTACGTTAATTTCATTCGTGTCAATATGACCCGAGCAGACTTGGTCAAGGCGCATTTTGTTTCACTCCAATGTCACTACAAGAACGGCGAGAACCGTATAAGAACAATCCCGAAACAGCTGTGATTGGTTCAGGGAGAGGGCGCGCATTATAGCAGAAAATGGCGCGCCGACATTGGTTTCTAAATTAAACGTCGGGATCGTTCCAATCAGGCAACTTTTTTGGCACGAATTCGGGCTGAAACGCGAGATATTGCGGTAAACCATGGCGATATTGCGGATAAGCCTCACCCTGGATTAAGGGGTGCAGATATGTTCGTGCCGAATTGGTAATGCCGTAGCCATTCGCAGAGATAAACTTGCTAGGCAGTTTTCGTTCTTTGGCAGCCACTCTGGATAGGGGGGTTTGCGTTAATGTCCAACGATAGTTTGCATTGGATAGGCGTTTGATAGTAACCATCACACCAGATTGTCTATTCAGTGCGAGTTCTACTCCTTTTGCACCTACCGCGTAGGCCTGATCTAAATCTACTTTTGAGGCGATATGTCGAGCACTACGCTGTAGATAGTCAGCAATTGCGAAATGCGTTTTCAGTTTTAATTCGCTCACGACTAAATTTGAAAGATACGCTGCTACACCACCAAGCTGGGTATGACCAAAAGCGTCGGTCTGATTAGCATCACTGATAAAATTTCCTTGCGCATCTCGTATGCCTTCTGAAGTGACAATGATGCAATACCCATAGCGCCGTACAGTGGATGCTGTTTGGTGCAGAAAATCTTCAGATTTAAAAGTTCGTTCTGGAAAGAGGATGAGATGAGGCGCGTCTTGTTTGTTTTTTTTTCCTAGAGCACTTGCTGCTGCTAGCCAACCTGCATGTCTGCCCATAACTTCAAAAATAAATACTTTGGTGGAAGTTTGATGCATGGACACAACATCTAGCGCAATTTCTTGTGTAGATACCGCAATATATTTTGCTGTTGAACCGAAGCCGGGGCAGGTGTCGGTCACGGGTAAATCATTATCAATGGTCTTTGGTAAACCTATACAGTGCGTGGGATGGTCGTAATATTGGCTTGCTTGAGCGATCTTGAGACTGGTTTGCTGCGAATCCCCACCACCGTTATAAAGAAAATATCTAATATTGTGGGCTTTAAAGACTTCTATGCAGCGTTTGTAGATAGGGTGTTTAATGTCATCTGGCAGCTTGAAGCGACAAGATCCAAAGGCACCTCCCGGTGACTGTAGCAATTGTTTTCTCTGAGACGACGTCAAACTAAAACCATTAATTAAATTTTCGTGTATTAGACCAAGAATACCGTTATGTCCCATGAATACTTTCGGGATCGCTGCTTTATTCTCTGCCGCTTTGTCTATTACGCCCGCGGCAGTCGCATTGATAACAGGAGTGACTCCCCCTGATTGTGCATAAAATAGATTGCCTTGTTCTTTCATGTCATGTTTCTCTGTTCAGTTGTTTGAGGTTTAGATTCGTGTGCAACATGTAAACTCTAACACTATCTATTCTAATAAAAAGTAATCGTTTAAATCGGTTTATATAAGAGATAACATACATTAGTTGTCTTTCAATTTGTAACTGACATACTGAATTTATTCTTTATTCATACTCGTGATCAGCGATCAAATCTTAAAATATGTAACTTTTTTTAAAAAAATGTGCTTCATTTAGCTTAAATAGCTAATGATCTATTGACTTAAATATAGGTAACAGATTAATTTTACGCATCAAATTGTTTAATGGTTTTTATGAACTTGCCGAATGATTGTGCAAGTACACTTAGACTGAACTGTTTTTTTCAGTTTGATGTGCGGATTAAGTAGTCTTGTTAGTTTGGTAATGGATACCAAAGGGAGACCTAAACGAGGTGAGGTTTATATTGCTTGGTGCACCAGGATCGGGAAAACGCACCCAAGCCAGGTTGCTAACCACAAAGCTTTCTGCAGAGCTGATTTCCCCAGTGGAAATTGCGAAGCAGGCGGCAGAACAGAATGATCCAGTGGGCTTAGAGGTGAAAGCCTTAATGGATCAAGCTCACGTGGTTCCTGATCGTCTGTATGTCGATCTCATTACTCGTCATCTTCATCAGTTATCTCAAGATGCACGATTCTTTTTTGATGGCTTTCCACGCTCAGTGGGTCAAGCACAGCTTTTGGATGAAGCTTTGAAGGGATCAACACAGCCGATTGAGGCAGCGATTTATTTAGATGTGGATCGAGAAACCTTAATAGAAAGGCTAACTGGACGAATCATCTGTAATGACTGTGGTGCCGGTTTTAATTATTTCTCCGCACCTTCTTCATTAGGTGATGTGTGTGAATACTGTGGGGGAGAACTAAAAAGGCGAGGTGAGGAGCGAGAGGCAGTCATTATCAATCGTCTTAAAGGATACCAAGGACAGGTCGCTTCGGTGCTGGATTATTATCGTGAGCGAAATTTATTAAGAATTATTAATGGTGTAGGGGATGCGAACGATATATTTAATTCGATAGCTAGTGTTTTCAATCTCTTACCGGAAGCATTAGAAGCAAAGGATTCAAAGTTAACCGGATCTGCTTTAATCGATGCGCAGCGACGGGCAAAAATAATCGCTGATAAGAAAGCTGCTGAGGCAGAATCTGTTGCACAAATGCAAGCTAAGGCAGCGCAACAGACCCAACAAGAGGATAAGGATGCTGTGAGAGGAAGGATTATTAAACCGGCGCGTGAGCGAGTTCCTAGTAAAAAGGGTCCCGTAATAAAACCGCCAGTTGAGAGGATGAGAGCAAAAAGGGAAAAACTAACGCGTAAGGAAGTTCAGTCTACTGATACTCAGAAAAAAACCTCTCCTAAAGTTCGTGTTGAAGTGGTGAATATAGAATTTGATAGCAGTGCAACTTCTGCTGCGGCAGTCAAAAAGAAGACTGCCGAGAAAAAGAGTGTTGTAAAGAAACAGGTAGCTAAACCAGAGAAGAAGGCTACCCAGCAAAAGACAACCGTCAGCAGTAAGAAGAGTACGGCTACGAAAGGCTCCAGTAGTAAATCTGTGAAACCGTCGAGTACGAAGAGTACTTCGACTTCTAAGGAGGCAAAACCAGTGAAAAAACGATCCACTGCCAAGAAAAAGGCATCTAGTAAGAAGCGTGTAGCTGCGAAGAAGCGAGTAACTACGAAGAAACGCGCTACCACCAAAAAACGTAGGGCAGCAACGAAGAAACGCGTTGCGACTAAGAAGAAAGCTGGCACTAAGAAAAAACGTGCTGCTACTAAGAAAAAGGTTGGCACCAAGAAAAAACGTGCCAGCACTAAGAAAAAGGCTGGCACCAAGAAAAAACGTGCTAGCACTAAGAAAAAAGCTGGCACCAAGAAAAAACGTGCTGGTACTAAGAAAAAGGCTGGCACCAAGAAAAAACGTGCCAGCACTAAGAAAAAGGTTGGTACTAAGAAAAAACGTGCTGCCACTACGAAGAAGCGACGCAGTGGTCGTGCTCGGCGCAAAACTGCATAGAGAAGAAAATAGCGAACCGAGTGTTCTTAGCCTAGCCTCCGGCTAAGGCTATCGGACCGACGCTTATCCTTGTGGGTGACATACCTTTCGATGATTGGTATGTCACCCTCATAGGAAGGTTTGAGAACATTCAAAAGCTGTGGTTTAATTCTCTTTCAGCTCGCGATTGGTGGGTTTTACTCCCTGATCCGTGAGTATACTTCTATTCGTTGAGTAGAGAAGTCGCAATTCCTGCATCTTTATATTGTGTTTTAGTTTGCAATAAAACTAAGGCACGGTAGTCTATTGCTTATAAAATATACATTTTCAGCGTCTTTTACGTGAATATATTAGTTGAAATGCATCTTTGGCTCCTTTGGATGATCGCTCCTAGTAAATGCAGCAATTGATCAAGACAGTCATGCAACTCTGTTTTTTGCGCGCAGGACCACAACACCTGCCTGCCAAGTCTAGCTATTTATTATTGAGCGCCTTGGTCTACCTCTCAGTGCGATTGCTCAGCGCGCCTTGGCTCGTCGTAGTTGAAACAAATTTCATTACCGTTGTGGTGGAGTTATGTGCCATTGCAGCTTTGGTATATCTGTTTTTAAATTTAGTTCATAAACCGGAAAGAGCCTTGCAGACCTTAGAGGCTTTGTGGTTAGTGAGTATAGTGATATGGATGATCTCTTTTCCGGTATTAGCCCAAATTCAGCAAAGTGACGAGGGGGAATTGCAAATCAGTGACAATATCCAAGTCGTATTGCTAATTTTGATGGTTTGGGAACTTCTAGTAACAGCAAATATTTTTCGTCATGCGGTAGCACAGAAATTCAGTATTGGCATCCTAATCGCATTGGCTTATTCAGCATTGTTATACTGGGTCGTCAATGGTTTAACGCTTATGTTTTAAAAATTGTGAATCTCCTTAGGTTGGTGCGATGCATATACATATTTTAGGAATCTGTGGCACTTTTATGGGTGGCATAGCAGCACTTGCGGCACAGCAGGGACATCGTGTCACTGGATGTGACGCTAATGTGTATCCACCTATGAGTACACAATTAAACGCACTCGGTATTGAGCTGATCGAGGGGTTTTCAGCTGATCAAACTAAAATAGCAGCGGATTGTTATCTGATCGGGAATGCTCTTTCCAGAGGAAATCCATTGGTCGAGGCTGTTCTGAATCAGAATTTACCTTTCACTTCCGGCCCGGAATGGTTGGCTGACAACATTTTACGGCAACGGCAAGTGATTGCGCTATCTGGTACTCACGGAAAAACAACCACCACCTCAATGGTGTCGCATATTTTAGATAAATGTGGATATTCGCCAGGTTTTTTGGTGGGTGGCATCCCCAACAATTTTGGTATTTCTGCACGTTTGGGAGAAGGGCCTGCTTTTGTCATTGAGGCAGACGAATACGACACCGCATTTTTCGATAAACGCTCAAAATTTATTCACTATCATCCCCGGGTGCTGGTTATGAATAATTTGGAATTCGATCATGCTGATATTTTTACCGATTTGTCAGCGATTCAAACTCAGTTTCATCACTTAATTCGCACTGTCCCAGGTGAGGGCCAGATAATTTATGCTGCTGCTGATGACAATATCTCTGAAGTGCTGGCGCGGGGCTGCTGGTCACAGCCCATCAGTTTTGGATTGGCGCAAGGGAGTTGGCAAGCGCATTTGAGCAGAGAAGATGGGACCCGGTTCACGCTGACGGTAGACGGTGAAGCGGTTCCTGGGGAGGTACATTGGGATCAGATGGGCGAACATAATGTGTTGAATGGGCTGGCGGCGATCGTTGCCGCCTGTCAGACAGGTGTGGCAGTGGAGCAGGCGATTGAGGCTTTGAATGATTTTTCTGGCGTCAAGCGTCGATTGGAGTTAATTGCGGATATTGAAAACATTAAAATTTACGATGATTTTGCCCATCATCCCACTGCCATTGGTCAAACATTGTTAGGTGTTCGTAAACATTCACCTAAACGTCGAATTCTCGCACTGTTAGAGCCACGGTCGAATACCATGCGCATGGGTGTGCATCGATCAGCATTGACGCATTGCCTAAACTTAGCGGATGTTGTGTTACTCTATAGTCCTCCTGAACTAAATTGGGATCTTTCCACAATAGTTACAGAGGATGACAGTAGAACTAAAATTTTCCCAGAGTTAGATGCTATTTTGGAGTATTTAACGGAAGAACTGACACCTAATGATAGTCTTGTAATCATGAGTAACGGTGGGTTTGGTGGCATACACCAACGTATTGTGGATAAACTGAAACTTCGAGCCACTTGAATATAGCTTGAAAAAAGGGATGTTTCTGCTCTGGATAAAAACCGCTAGTACGAGCTGAGTTCTATCGAGGTGGGTACATGAGTTCAAATTCAGATCAGCCAAAAAATACAACAGTGCAGATCCCAATCTTTCCACTGAACTTAGTCCTGTTTCCACAAGGCCAATTGTCTTTGCGTATATTTGAACCTCGTTACCTGCGGATGGTGAGTGAGTGTCTCAAAAATAAAACCGACTTTGGTATTTGTTTAATCTCCAAAGGTAAAGAGGTCGGAACTGCTGAGGTGGTGCGGATTGGAACCACAGCCAAAATTGTTGATTGGCAGCAATTGCCCAGGGGCATGTTGGGCATTGTTGCGGTGGGACAGGAGAGATTTAACTTACTGTCTAGCTGGATTGAGGCCGATGGTTTAAAACAGGGTGTGATCGAATCAGTACAGGCCGCTCCCTTAGCAGAATTTCCAGAGGGCTACAACGCATTACAAGAATTTCTTCAGTCCTGGATGGACAAAGCTAAGGAGCCTCATTCGGAAGAGTTAATGCGAGATTCTGAGTGGGTTGGCATGAGATTAGCTGAGCGCTTACCGATAGATCTTATTGCCAAACAACAACTATTGGAATTGGACGATCCTGTGGAGCGACTGGAACAGATTTATTGGCATATGAAGAAATTCTTAAAGCTATGAAACTAACAGCTTATGTATGGATTACCTATTGGCGTCAATTGACTAAAAATGGGTTTAGCAGGATAACTAATCGAATCTCATAAGTTAAAGGAAGTACTCACATCGCAAACTAGGAAAGCACGGAAAGGACTTACTTCATGAACAAGAAATTATTGCTGTTAACCGGACTCAGTCCGTTAATCTTGACGCCAACGGTTCAAGGGGCAACTTTCAGCAGCCCCGATCCGCGAACCATGGCCATGGGAGGGACCGGTGTCTCCTCCGGTGACACAGGGAACGCCGCCCTGATAAATCCTGCATTGCTAGCATCCAACCGAGACGAAGATGATTTTAGCCTCTTAATTATTGCCGGTGGTGGTGCTCAAGACGAGGACGAGTTGATTACCGAGTTACAAGATTTGCAGGACGATGATTTGATCGAAGAGTTTGAGTTGGCGGTAGATAATTATCAAGTTAATCCTACTACTGCAAATGCTGCCATTGTGCAAAATACTGGTAATGATCTGGTTGAATCCTTGGTAGATTTGGGCGGAAAACCGTTGGGCGTGGGTGTGGATGCCGGGATTGTATTGGGCGTACCCATGTTTGACTTTGGTTTTTCCGTATTCGGAACGACCCGCTTGGAAGGTGTGGGGGTATTAACTATTGCGCAAGCAGATGTCACCGAAGTACAAACTCGGATTGATGCCGCCACTAACGGGCAACCAATACTCACGGATCCGGAATTTGTTTCCACTGGTGAGTTTGTGGGCGCAATCGTCACAGAAGTAGGTGTTGCGCTTGCCAAAGAGGTGGTGATCTCTGGATTTGATTTTGCTGTGGGTGTGGCGCCAAAGCTGGTGACTGTGGAGACTTTCCACACCGGGGCCTCTTTAGAAGACGCTGAATTTGAATTAGATGAAAATACGGCCGATGACTCGAATGTGAATCTCGATATTGGCGTCGTCAAGGATTTTGGTATGGGTTTGAGAGTAGGGCTGGTGGGTCGTAATCTTATTGAAGAAGAGTATGAAACTTCACCCAACGTAGGATTTGCGCCGATAGAATTAACGATTGAATCTCAGTGGCAATTAGGCGCCAGTTGGACAACGGATCTTTATATCCTCACCGCAGATTTAGATTTGGTCGAAACAGATTCCGCGGGCTTATTTGATGGAGAAGCACAATTTTTATCTGTGGGTGGCGAGTTTGATCTCCTGGATCTGGCTCAGGTTCGAGCTGGATATCGCACCAACTTAAGTGAAAGTGATCAAACATTGTTAACGGTCGGATTCGGCATTACCTTCTTTGGTACCCAACTAGATATTGCTGCTTATACCAATTCTGATGATATCAATCAGGAAGTGGGTGGCGCCTTGAATCTTGGGGTTAGTTTTTAAAATTTATTATTGTGGTGATAAAAGCCGATGCTAGCGACATCGGCTTTTTTTTGGGGGAAGAGATGCCATTACCTGATCCTCTCATGGCTTGGGAATATGAGATTGAACCAGGCTTAGTATTGCGGGGTGCGCATACTGTTTCTAGGCAGCGGCCAGTGATACATTTTATTCATGGCAATGGCTTTAGCAGTCTCACTTACTGGTCGGTATTAAAATCTTTGAGTCAACATTTCGATCTGTTTCTTCATGATGTGCAAGGCCATGGTGAGAGTGACAATGGTGAAAGTTTTATCGGTTGGAACGCAACCGCAGAGCGCTGCCTGACTGTATTCGACTCATTTCGGCATCAATATCCGGACTGTCCAATCTATCTTGTGGGTCATAGCTTCGGTGCGGTCATGTCGCTGTTAATGGGTAGCCAGCAGCGCCTTCCGGTGAATGGTCTGCTGTTATTGGATCCGGTACTTTATCCGCCCTTCTTTTCCCCTATTTCTCGATTGGCCGCCACACCATTGTTAGCAAATTTGAATCCTATGGCACGTCAGGCGAAAGCGCGTCAAGACTCTTGGCCCTCTGTCGAAGAGACCAGGCAATATCTACACAACAGAGGCATATTCAAAGGCTGGCATCCCCAGGCATTAGATGATTACGTATACTTTGCCACTGCCGAATTGAAGGATGGCAGTCGACAATTGAAGTGTCCCGGTTGGATGGAAGCGAACATATTTGCCAGTTTCCCCGAACGGATTTGGCACAGTATTCGTGTCTTGACCGTGCGCACGAAGATTATTTATGGTGATAAGACCATGCCCTTCATACCCTATGCAGCACGTCGCGCCATGGCGAAAAATCGCAACATCGGTGTACAACACACTGCGGGAGGCCACTGCTTTATGTTAGAGCAACCGCAGGTGTGTGCACAATTGATTGGAGAATTTATCGCAGGTGACTAAACTTAATAATGGTCAGATGATCGAGTCTGGCCAGTAAAAAATGAGTTAGTCGGTCGTTAAGTATTAAGCTTGTGTGGGATTAACCCACAAGGGCAAGACTATATTCGATAGGGAAATGTTTCTGCGGCGACCGAGCCTTTTGATTTCTCCCCTATCTAGAAGCACATTTGAGATTTTTACCTGCTTCACTAAAGATAGAGGTCAATTCATATAGCATTCCGACCAATGGTAGTGGATAGGAGATCTGAAAGTTCGCAAAATCTGTACCCTGATGTCCACTACGAGTTGTCATCAAATGAAGGTAACTTCTACTTTCTATGGCAACTCGTTTTAGATAATCGAATGACATTGAGGAAAAAAAAATGATTAATCGTCGTGAATTTCTCCGTCGGTCAAGTATGGTGTTGCTGACCACTCCATTTTTCCTGACGGGCATGGCCGAACAATCCGAATCTAACCCCGGTTGTACTGTGGAAATTGATCCGACCGCAGATCCCTATTCGGTTTTCGACCTTTCGGTTGCCTCTGGTGATCCCACTCCTCAAGGGGTGATCCTTTGGACACACATTCAGCCCGAAGCGCGACAGCCCGATTTAGCTTTAGCATTTGAGGTGGCGCGTGACGCAGAATTTACTGACTTGGTGATGAGTGGTGTGGTCCCTGCAGATCACGTTAGTGACAATAATGATTTTACCATTAAGTTAGATCTCGATGGTCATTTAGAGGCAAATCACACCTACTTTTATAGATTTATTTACGGTTCAGTAGTCAGTAGAACAGGCCGTTGTCGTACGTTACCTGAACCTGGGGTGGATTTAGAGAGTATCGAATTCGGCGTGGTCACCTGCCAGGATTTTAGTAATGGATATTACGGAGCATTTTCCCATTTAGCGCAAGAAGAAATACATTTTGTAATCTGTTTGGGAGATTTTATCTATGAGTCTCAAGTCACAGACAGCCAGTTCGGCCGCAATATATTACTGCCCTCAGCGGGCAGTGCAGCCTTAACATTGGCAGACTATCGCTATTTGTATCGTACCTATCGTAGCGATAGAGCGTTGCAAGCAGCAATGGAGCGCCATACTTGGATGGTGATATGGGATGATCACGAAACCGCTAATGATTGTTATTGGGACTATCTTCGCGATACATTAGGCGCACCGGATCATCCCTTTACTGTTGATCCTGTGTATGGCAATGATGCCAATTTGTTGCGTCAATTGCGCATGGATGCCATGACTGCTTGGTCAGAATATGTGCCAGCACGTCTGAAAATTAATCATCAAGCTACCCATCCGCATCAATTTTTCGATATTTATCGGTCATTTCAATTTGGTGATCTAGTCAATTTGGTGATGACCGATGATCGCAGCTATCGTTCTGCGCATCCCTGTGGCGAGCAAACTTTAGGGCAGCGCTATGCCAGTTTAGGATGTGCTGAGCAGCGAGATACGGATCGTACTATGTTGGGTGAAACGCAACGAGACTGGTTTCTAGCTCGCATGGCCGGATCGGAGCAAATTTGGAATCTTTGGGCGAACCAAGTGTTACTTGCTAAATTGGATTTGGGTAAATTACATGTCAATCTTGATGCTTGGGATGGGTATGAGTTTGAACGTTATCAATTGATGACGACGCTTAAATCTGCCGGTGTGAAAAATTTGATTACATTAACAGGTGATTTGCATGCCTATATGGCGGGTTATATGAAGATCAAATATGAGCGAGATCCTTTTAATTTAGTGCAGAATAATTTAGTGGGTGTGGAGCTGATGACACCTTCTATTACCTCATTAAATGTAGGCGATGCTTTAGCTAACGCAGGCATACAATTAGATACAGATGCGTTTGAACAAGCTTTGGTGACAACCTCTAATCCCTATATTCGGTATTTTAATGCCAATTATTTTGGCTACTCCTTGGTTCGTTTTACTCGTGAAGAATGTATTCATACCACCTATAGTGTGGATAAGTCGGTTCCCAGTGATGAAGCACTGAAACAGTTGTTAATTCAAATCAGAGTACCGCGGGAGCAAATAAAAATAGAAGCTCTAGAAATTAATCAACCGGTGTGAGTGAATTCATAGCGCGCGTGGAGTCGTGAGTCGCTTCGATTAAAATCACTTTGCCGTCCCAGGGATGCTTTAACTTGATCTGGGCTTGTGGTTGCTGGGGATGAGTCGTCACTACCTTTTGCGCAAGATCCAAATTACGAAACAGTTGTAGCCCTTTATTATAATCGCCACTGTTGGCGATTAAAGAAAAGAAATAAATATAATTTTTAACTGTAATTTCATGCACGCTACCGAGCCAGAGTCTGACAATCCCATTTTGCGTTGCGTAAGGCCACAGCCGAAAAAGATAATTGTTAGATACAAGGGGATCGCTGTAAATGTAAGATAACTGAGGAGGTTGGCGATAATACTGTTTTCTGAACACCGGTAATTGTTGAATGGTGGGGGCGGGCAATAGTACATGCAATAGGCTAGGTAAATTAACTGGGGTGGAAGGTAGCCATCCAAGCCGCTCTAGGGTAGTGCGTAAATTTTCGATATCACCAAAATATTGGACGTTAAACGCGTTAGGCTCAGTGTAGAGTGTCCCAGGGTGATAGGCAGGGGACTGTTGCCATTCATCGTGCCACCAATTTTGTGCCGTTGGTGATGAGCTTGGTAACGGTTCAGCGGGAATGCCACCTAATAGTAAATAGAGCGCGAAGAGGCTGACCATACCCAGGCCACCGATCCATGCGCTCCAACGAACCTCCCAAGAGAGGTTGTAGAGGCGAATAAAATCTCGGATCTTATGGGAGCTCGTATGGGTAATTTCGATTGCTCGTAAGATTAACCAAAGGAGTGCCCAGGCAGTAAAAAAGATCAGCAGTAGTAACAGAGTGAGTCGACCTGCGAGCGGAGAAGCTTTGGCGAGAGAGGCACCCACCAAATATCCCGGTAGCAGGTAGGCTGGTGCCCAGACTAGCGCGGATAATCCATTGGTAATGACGAATTTCATGGATCCCATGTCCATCATACCCGCCACTAGTGGCACGAAAGGGCGGATAGGTCCGACAAAACGGCCAAGAACCAGACTTTTTACACCGTGTTTTTCAAAGAAGTCTTGACCACGATCTAACCATTGCGGATGGTTTCTAAACGGCCACATGTCACGAAGCTGTTGATGGTATATCTTACCTAATAAGTAACTTAAACTATCTCCCATAAATGCACCGCAAACTGACCAGATGAAAATTGGCCAGAAGGAGAGTATCTCCAGGGCAATGAGGCTACCTGCGGCCCACATTGTGAACGCACCAGGGACCACAATGCCCACCACGGCCAGGGATTCGGTTAGGGCGACCAGGAAGATTGTGAAGCCGGCAAGGTTCGGGTGATCAGTGATCCATTGAATAATGAAATCGATAGCCAAAGGGGTTCCAAGTCTAGGTGATCGGTCTTTTTTAAGTTTTTAGGTTACTACTGATAATGCCAATGCGGAAATCATTTTTTAAAAATAATTGATGGTAAATATTTGCACTAGATCTATTTGCAGGTATTATAATTGCTGGAATAAGGAAGTTGGCTCCATGACAAGGACGTTCCCTTTTAAACTGCTGTGTGAACCTTCAGCTTATCTCTTTGCCCGCCGCTTGTAAGTCTGCATGGTAGGAAGATCTTACCATTGGTCCGCTGGCTACATTCATAAAACCGATGTCTCGTGCATAGTTACCCAGTTGTTCAAATTCTTCCGGTGGTAAATAACGTGTTACCGGTAGGTGGTAGCGGCTCGGTTGTAGATATTGCCCCAAGGTCAGCATGTCGCATTTGTGTACCACTAAATCCTGAAGAACGGTTTTAATTTCATCCATGGATTCTCCCAAGCCCAGCATTAATCCAGATTTAGTGGGTATCAAAGGGTGTTGTGATTTGAAATCCCGAATTAAATTAAGGGACCATTGATAGTCAGATCCCGGTCGAACTTGTTTATAGAGCCGGGGCACGGTTTCAAGGTTATGGTTGAAGACATCAGGTGGCGCGGACTCTAATATTTGCAGCGCGAGTGCCATGCGACCCCTAAAATCAGGTACCAAGATTTCGATTTTGGTTTTAGGGCTTGCGGCTCTCACTGCGTCAATACACTGAACAAAATGGGCTGCACCACCATCTTTTAAATCGTCCCGATCCACGGAGGTAATGACCACATATGCAAGTGCCATGTCAGCGATAACTTTGGCTAAGTTTTCGGGTTCTTGTGGATCTAGCGCATTTGGTCGACCGTGGGCCACATCACAAAAGGGACAGCGTCGCGTGCAGATATCTCCCATGATCATAAAAGTGGCCGTCCCATGCCCAAAGCATTCTCCAAGGTTGGGACAAGAGGCTTCCTCACAAACGGTATGCAGCTGATGCTGGCGCAATATCTGTTTTAACCTCATGGCCTGTGGATTCGAAGGCGATTTTGCGCGAATCCATTTTGGTTTTCGCTGCAGATCTGAGGAGGGCTCTACCTTAATTGGGATACGGGCAAGTTTGGCTTCGCCTCTCTGCTTGACACCGGTGACTACCTTTTTTGAGTGAGAAGTTTCTGAGTTCATTGTTCACCGGCCTCCTGAGAAATCAAGTTGAACTGTTTTTCAAATGCGGTTTTCAGGGGGTGCAGGATATTTTCCACCTGGATAGATGCGTTAAAGTTAGCCATTTGTGTCACCTGTAAATCAGGATAACCACAGGGTGCAATATCAGTAAAAGGAGAGAGATCCATATTGACGTTTAAACTTGCCCCGTGGTAGCTGCATCCACGACGTACACGCAATCCCAAAGAAGCTATTTTAGCATCATTCACATAAATCCCCGGCATCCCCGCTCGTCGATGGGCCTGAAGGTGTTGAGTCGCGAGAAAATCAATCAGAGTCTGTTCCAGCTGATGAACCAAATCCTTTATGCCCATTTGTCGACGTCTTAAATCAAGCAACAGGTAGGCCACTAGTTGGCCCGGCCCGTGGTAGGTGATCTCTCCGCCGCGATCGCTGGTGATCCAGGGAATTTTACTCGCTGTCGGCAACAGATATCGTTGATCGCGTTTACCGAGTGTATAAATAGGGTAGTGTTCCAATAGCCAGAGTTGGTCTGCACTCTTAGGGGTTCGCCCAGCGGTATAGTCTTGCATCTGTTGCCAAACAGATTCGTAGGGCTGTAGCTCCATCATACGCACATTTAAAGGAGGAACAGAGGTCACATCTACAACACCATCAGTACCTTGGGGTGTGAATTAAGGTCTGCATAAAGTTCATCTAACTGCTGACGATTTTCGGCGATAAAGGTAATCGAATAGGAAATATATTTTTTTTTTCGACTCTGAAGTTCAGTAATACCCTGCTGTGTTGCTGGGGGAATATGTCTGTTGACGATTTTTGTCACAATTTGTTTAAAGTCAGAGTCATCAACACCCATAACTTTAATAGTAAAATTATGAGGGAAATCCAATAATGATTCCGAGTCTCTCTGATCTACCATGTGCTCAATTTATCAAACCTTGTCGTACTTTGTCTTTGTAGTTTTGGAAATGAGTGTTCATTTGCACCCAGAGATTTCCGGGCTTACCATTTCCGACTTGTTTTCCATTCAAACGAGTGACCGGTACGATTTCTTTAGTGGAGCTGGACAGCCAAATTTCACTCGCGGAGTTTAGGGTGCTTTGCTCAATATCACACTCTTTGTAAGCGATGTTCTGTTTTGTTGCTAACTCTAGGATCAGATCTCTAGTAATACCAGGTAATAAGAAGGTACTTTTGGGTGGTGTGAGTAGTACAGTATCCACTACTAGGAAGAGGTTACTGGCGGCGCCTTCGGTGACCAGGCCATCGCGTATTAAAATGGCTTCAGTGGCGTCTTCTTCTAATGCTTGCTGCCTTAAGAGAATATTTGCTAATAGGGAGGTGGTTTTAATATGACAATATCGCCAGCGAATGTCGTCCAGAGTAATGGCGCTGGCACCTTCACTTAATGTTTTTTCTGAACAACCCACTAGAGGATTAGCCATGGCAAAAATGGTGGCCAGGCATAATTCCGGAAATGCATGATCCCGCGCCGCAACGCCGCGGGAAACTTGCACATAGACAGAGAGATCACCAGAACCGTTATGTTCGACTAATGCTTCCAGCAGGCCGCGCAATTCTTGGACATTGAGTTTGGGATCGATTTTTACTGCTGCTAGGTTGTTGATTAGTCTCTGTAGATGTTCTTCCAGCCTGAATAGCTTGCCGCCATATACTGGGATGACCTCATAAATGCTGTCGCCAAATATAAAGCCTCTATCGAGAACATGGATTTTGGCGTCTTCCAAAGGTAGGAACTCGCCATTCAGCCAACAGATGGACATAGTGTTAGTTCAGAAACTGGTAGAACAGCAGTATCAACTGATCGATTAGCCGCCGCCAGAGGCTGCCTTCCTCTACTTCCGTTAAGGCGACTAATGGTCGTTGAGCCACCTCCATACTTTCTAGAATCACCTGTACTTGGCCAATCTGTTCTTGAGACTCAATCGGGGCTCGAATGACATCGTCAATAAGCATGTTGGTTTCGAGTTGATCGTATTTCCCTCGAGGTATGGTGACATATAACTCTTCGTTTAGTCCTAGCGGTAATTCTTTTAATTTGCCCATCCACACTCTGGTGGTAAAAAGTTGTTCACCAATTGAATATAGACGATGAGTTTGATAAAAACGAAAACCATAGGAGAGCAACTGTTGACTGGCGGCAGCGCGGGCATTTTCGGAATCTGTTCCCATTACGACTGAAACTAAACGCATCCCCTCCTTTTCTGCGGATGCCACTAAACAGAAGCCTGCAGATTCAGTGTGGCCGGTTTTTATACCGTCAACGCTTTGATCGCGCCACAATAGCTTATTACGGTTGTACTGCTTAATATCGTTGTAGGTAAAATCTTTCTGCGAGTACCAATTATAATGTAGCGGAAAATCTCTAATGACAGCTTGAGCGAGCTTGGCCATATCCAAAGGGGTAGAAAAATGATTGGGGGATGGTAGTCCTGTACTATTTTCAAAGTGACTGCCCAACATGCCCAATCGTGCTGCATGATGGTTCATTAGAGAAACGAAGGCTTCTTCAGAGCCTGCAACATATTCAGCCAGTGCAATACTGGCATCATTACCGGATTGAATGATGACTCCTTTGAGTAGATCTTCAAGTTTGACTTGACTATTGACTTCTACGAACATTCGCGAACCTTCAGCTTGCCAGGCGCGCTTGCTAATGGGAACTAAATCATCATTTTTGATATTGCCTTCTTTTAGTTCATGGGAAACCACATAGACCGTCATCATCTTGGTTAGGCTGGCGGGTTCCATGCGTTGATCAGCCAGGGCCTGAACCAAAATTTTGCCACTATGAAAATCTTGTAGCACATATCCCCTGGCGGCGATCTGGGGAGGAGCTGGAATTACTGTTGCAAGCAGAGTCCCTGTGTAAAGTACAGAGAGTAGACAGAATAGTTGCCAAATTCTCGATGAGATGTTTATTGTCAATGTATGTGTCATGGAAGAGAATCAATAAATATTTGTGGATAAATTATTACGGTGGATCCTTGCCTAAGGAAGATAAAATCTGTACTCAAATTTATATAAAAAATTAGCTGTGAAAATTTGACGTGTCAATTGTCAATATCAGTTGAGACGTGTTGGATAGCCAATAATACCATGAAATTCTAGGAGACCGTTGATGCGATGCAGCATGGCTTCGTTGTCAAAGGGACCCACTACGACTCTGTGTTTATTATTGAGTTCTGCTTCGCTGGCGATTACTATTGGTAAGTTCATGAGTGACTTTAGTTTTTGTTGTAACGCTTGGGCATTTTCCACCTCGTTAAATACACCGACCTGTAAATATTGAGAAGAGTGTTGTGGTGGGTTTAATCGCGTGTTGATGGTGGTCGGATTCTCAACGGGCGTTAACGCCCGCACTCTCACTGGCGCGGTGCCAGATTGTAGCATGCCCAATCGGAATGCCGCAGCATATGAGAGATCTATTTCTCTATTATCAATGAATGGACCCCGATCATTTACCCGCACAATTACGCGTTTATTATTTTTTAGATTGGTGACTTCCACATAACTGGGAAGAGGCAGCGATTTGTGTGCGGCAGTCATTTTGTAGATATCGTATGGTTCGCCGCTAGACGTACGTCGGCCGTGGAACTTGGTGCCATACCAGGAAGCATGGCCGACTGCCTCATAGTTGTCAGCGGTGGCGAGCACTTTATAGTCAACACCGTTAACTCGATAGGGCTTATTGCCTGTTTTCGCCAGGGGTTCAAATTTTGGAACCGGATCGACAATATTTGACAAATCAGGGGGATTCCTTGGAGGTCCATCCCCGTAGTGAGTGAACTCATCTTTGGGTAGATTGACACAACCTGCGAGCAGCACGAGAGTCAATAAGCTAAACCTAAATTTCGCTGAAGAGATCATGCAATACATAGACTATATATTACCTTGGCTGGAGTTTTGGTATTCAAATCGAATTCTCTCGCTCAAAATATGAACTGCTAGAGCATAGAGTCGGCTATGGTTATAGCGGGTAATGACGTAATAATTTTGCAAACCAATCCAGTATTCGTCACCGTTTTTGCCGTCTAGTTTCATTAATGTGGCCATTTGATTTAGGGTTAAGTCACTTGGTACCCACACACCAAGCTCTGCAATCTCATGGAGGGTACGAGTCGGTTTCAGTTGTGAGTCGAACTGTTCCTGGGTAAGCGTACTTTTTAACACCGTTGGCACGACCACTGGTTGCTTCGGCTCCCAGCCATGTAATTTAAAATAGTTGGCGACACTGCCAATGGCATCTTCATGACTATTGAGCAGATCACGAACACCATCCTGATTAAAATCCACGGCGTAGACGCGATAACTACTGGGAATAAACTGAGGGATGCCGATGGCACCGGCGTAGGAGCCCTCTAAAGAGAGGGGGTCAATGCCCTCTTTCCGAGTTAACTGTAAATATTCAATAAGTTGTTTGCGGAAAAAATCTGCTCTGGGTGGATACTCAAAACTGAGAGTAGACAGCGCATCGAGAACGCGGAAGCCGCCGGTATGTCGACCGTAGCGAGTTTCTACACCGATAATAGCGACAATAATATGTGCGGGCACCCCAGTCGCTTTTTCTGCTTCCGCGAGCACAGCACGATGCTGTTGCCAATATTCAACTCCTTGGTGAATGCGTTTGTCATTGACAAACAAATCTTTGTACCAGTGCCAAGGTTTTGATTCAGCTGGCCTTTGAATGGTTTCAATGATGTTAGGTTTGAGCTTCACCTGTCGAAAAATCGCGCGCAACTCAGATTCATCAAACTCGTGTTCGGAGACCAATTCTTCGATTAAAAGTTCCAGCTTTGGATGTTCCAGTGCTTGAGCAAACCCACTCACGAATAATGCACAAACAGAGAATATTTTTAAGAGCCTGAAAATTTTCTGAGAATATGCGTAACACTGCCAATTTTTTTGCAAAATCCATTTCCTATGATAATTAGGACGAAAGAAGACGCCTATGAGTATGTGCGGACATCAGCATACCGAATCCTATCAATAAGGTCACCAATGAGGTGCCGCCATAACTCACCAACGGCAAGGGTAGCCCCACTACTGGTAGCAACCCTGACACCATGCCCATATTGACAAAGGCATACACGAAAAAAATGAATATCAATCCGCCCACCAACAATCGAGTGAAACCATCCTGGGAATGGATGGCAATCTGCATGCCGCGAATGATGATGAATAGATAGATAGCCATCAAGAAAATGATACCAAATAATCCAAATTCTTCACTAAATACTGCAAAGATAAAGTCTGTGGATCTTTCGGGTAAAAATTCTAAATGGGATTGGGTGCCGTTTAACCATCCTTTCCCGTATAGCCCGCCGGAACCGATGGCGATTTTCGATTGAATAATGTGATAGCCAGTTCCGAGAGGATCACTCTCGGGATTTAACAGGGTCAGTACCCGCTGTCTTTGATAATCTTTCATTAACATCCAGAACAACGGCGCACAGGCACTGGCGGTCAGAATTAGATAAAAGGTTGTGCGGATGCGCAAGCCTGCTAGCCATAATACGGCGAATCCCGATGAGCCAATCAGTAGCGCGGTCCCCAGATCCGGTTGCCTGGCTACCAGGAAAACGGGGACCACGATTAAAATGGTTGCCACCAAGGTTTCCAAGGGGCGGGGTGGTAGAGGTCTATCAGAAAAATACCAGGCCACCATTAGGGGGACAAACAGTTTCATCAGCTCTGAGGGTTGGAAGCTGAAGCCACCGACACTGATCCAGCGTTGAGCCCCTTTGTTGATGTCCCCAATGACCAATACTGCGGCCAATAATCCCAGTCCAATACTAAATAACCAAGGGGCACTAAACTGGTAAAAACGAGGTGGGATTTGTGCCGCAAAAAGCATTGCAATGAAGCCTACGGACAAACGTTTTAATTGTGCTTCTATGACATTGATATTTTGACCTGAGGCGCTGTAGAGTGCTATGAGACCGATGCCACACAAGAGCACCAAGGCCAATAATAGCGGAAGATCGAGATGCATGCGTTTCACAATCCGTTCAAATATCGGCGATGTGGTCGTGTGATCTAAGTAGTCAAATGTCTGCATGGGATTTTTCTGTGAAATAAAAATCTAAAAAATCTCGAATAATAGGGGCGGCGACTTGACCACCGCTACCCCCGTTTTCCACTATTAACGCGACTGCGATTTGAGGTTTTTCTGCAGGCGCAAATGCGACGAACAAAGCATGATCTCGTAATCTGACGGCCACTTTGTCTTTCTCGTAGCGTTCGCCTTGTTCGATTCCAAATACTTGTGCGGTTCCTGTTTTACCTGCGAGAGAATAGCTCAGACCATCTGCAATAGAGTTAGCAGTACCGCGAATGTGGGTGATGACGGCAACCATCGCTTGCGTAGTCAATTGCCAATTGGCTGGATTCTTTAAACTTAAGGGCGGTTTGGTCGCATGGTTGACTAAATCCAGATTATTGCTGGTGTGATCCGATGTTGCCCGCAAGAGATGAGGATTCGTACGATGTCCCTGGCTTGCCACAATGCTAGTCGCATAGGCCAGTTGTAAGGGAGTGGCAAGAAAAAACCCTTGTCCGATGCCGGTAATGAGTGTTTCTCCAGGAAACCAGGGTTCGTTTCTAAAAGCGTATTTCCATTCTCTAGAAGGCAGCAAACCGGAAGCTTCACTACCCATATCAATCTGAGTGGGTTGGCCGAAGCCGAATTCATGCAAAAACCTACCAATCGTATCTATGCCCATGCGTAGTGAGATATCGTAGTAATAAGTATCGCAGGATTCGACGATAGCTTTCTCATAGTCTACCCAGCCATGGCCACCGCGACGCCAGTCGCGATATTTATGGTCGTCATTTTTTAACTGATACCAGCCTGGATCGTAAACCTTATAGTCCCGCGCAATAATTTCGTTATCTAGTGCAGCCAAACCCAACATAGGCTTAATTGTCGATCCGGGAGGATATTGGCCTCTAATCGCTCGATTAAACAGGGGCCGGTCAATGGATTGATTTAAGGCGTCGAAAGATTGCTGATCTATTCCATTTACAAAAAGGTTAGGATCATACGTGGGCATGCTAACAAGTGTGAATACTTCACCACTAAATGGCTCCATGGCTACTAAGGAACCACGTTGATCCTTGAGTAGAGACATGGCCTTCTGTTGTAAATTAATGTCCAGGGCGAGGTGTAGGTTTTTACCCGGTTCCGGAGGAGTTCTTTTCAGGACTCTCTGAATACGACCGCGGGCGTTGGTTTCTATCTGTTGGTGACCCACTGAGCCGTGTAAGTGGGATTCGTAAAAGCGTTCTATACCTATTTTTCCTATATGTCGAGTACCACTATATTGCTTGGTATCTACTTTTTTAAGATCATATTCATCCAGTCTGCCGACGTATCCTAATACGTGGGCAGTTAAAGCTCCGAAGGGATAATGTCTGGTCAATGTGGCTGTCAATTCGGCTGCGGGAAACAGATGTCTATTACTGGCAAATTTAGCCACTTCCTCTTCACTCAGGCGCAGTCGTAATGGTACTGGATCAAAGGGCTTTGTACGTTTTCTAAGACGGTGAAATTTTTCTAAATCCTGAGGCCGGATGTGGATAATGTCTGCCAATTCTTCTAAGGTTTGTTCAAGATCAGGTGTGCGTTCTACTATTAGATCGATGCCGAAGGTGGGTAAGTTTTCTGCTAGTAAAATGCCGTTTCGATCATAGATCAATCCTCGAGTGGGTGGGATGGGAACCAGACGCACACGATTGTTTAACGACATCGTACTATAGAAGTCATTCTGGATGATTTGCAGATAAATCATGCGACTCATCAACAAGATCATAAATATCACTACGGCAATAATGAGAGCATAAGCTCTGCGAGAGAAAAGCAGATTTTCTCGGTAGTAATCTTTTAAGCGAATCGAATCACGCATCAGCTATTTAACATTAAAACTACGTCGAGCATCTCTTAAGATAATAAATACCCAGGGCCACAGCAGTGTACTCGTTAGGGCAGGCAACCAATATCGCCAATCATCGGGTGCTGTGCCGGTAGTGAATCCTTTCCCCCATAGGGTCACTAGGCGCTCCAGGAGTGTGAGTAGCAATATACTCAGCGCCTGTTGCCAGATAGGAAACACGCGGATTCGGCGATGCAACCTAAGAGTAATCAATGCCACTAATATCAGTCCCAATGCATGTAACCCGAGTAAGGTACCCTGTAACACATCAGTAAAAATACCCACTACCCAAGCAGTACCGATGTTGACTCGATGGGGAATGGCTAAGCACCAATAGATAAGCACCAGAGTGATCCATTGCGGGCGATAATATTCGGCCCAGGCCGGCAATGGATGAGAAGCTAAAATAAAGGCCACAATGAAGGTTACTAATATCACCCAACGTGCATTTGTGTGTGTCGCGTGGTTTATTACCGCCATGATGCAAGGGTATCGTTTTTTTCTAAATTTACCGGATCAGGCTGTTTGGGATCGGACTCTTGCTTTTTCAGAAGAAAGGGCGGCTGATTTTGTTGTTGATCACCCGGCCAAATCACTAATACTTCTCGGATCCTATCTAACCTTGCCGAAGGTTTAGCTTTTATCAGTGCGAAATGGTGTCCGGGATCGTGTTTCACTTCGGTCACTTGCCCCACTGGATAACCTGCTGGAAATCTTCCATCCAATCCCGAAGTGACCAATAAATCGCCGACCTTAATATCTGTGGTATCGGGTACATGGAGCAGTTCCAGTTCGTGTATTGATCCGGTACCTACTGCTACCGCTCGTACACCGTTGCGGTTAATCTGTACCGAAATACCATGGCTGACATCAGTAATGAGCAAGGCGCGACTGGTGAGAGGATCGGACTCGATTATTTGACCGACAATACCATAGGCATCCAGGAGCGGTTGATTGGCGTAGATTTTGTCTTTTTTGCCTTTATTAATGATGATTTGGTGGCTGAAGGGATCGGGACTGACTGCAATTAATTCGGCTATCAGAAGTTGATCTGCTACCTTAAATGCCGAGTCCATAAGTTCCCGTAGGCGGCGATTTTCTGTTTCCAGCGCGGCCATTTTTTGCAATTGTGCTTGCATGGCCATCTGTTCAGCTTTGAGGTTGGCGTTTTCTTCAAGCAGATGACGGCGATCGGTGATCTGTTCCTCCACCCAAGCTGCGGTTGTCACCGGGGCGTTCAGCAACCAATGCATAGGCGACACCAGTAAAGAAAGGTAGGCACGGGATTCCAACGCCACGGGATGTTTTTGGTGATCGAGAGTCATCACCAATAATGCCAAGGCGGTAAATATGACAAATCTGGCAGTTACATTTGGCCCACTTTTGAAAATAGGTTCGATGACGGACTCCCTGTCATGGCTGTAGTTTCCTCACCTAGTTTGGTCACTGATCCGCGGTCTAGTCAACTACCAGAAAGCTACTACCCAATTCATCCATCAATTCTAATGCACGACCCCCACCGCGGGCGACGCAAGTTAGCGGATCATCCGCAATCACCACGGGTAAGCCTGTCTCTTCTCTAAGCAATTGATCCATGGCTCGCAATAGCGCACCGCCGCCAGTGAGTACCATACCTCGTTCGGCGATATCTGCAGCTAATTCGGGTGGAGTTTGCTCTAAGGCAACCTTTACTGCGCCAATTATGCCAGCTAGTGGCTCTTGAATGGCTTCTAAAATTTCATTGCTGTTGAGGGTAAAGGCGCGCGGTATGCCTTCGGAGAGATTACGTCCACGTACTTCCATCTCACGTACCTCTTTTAATGGAAATGCGGCGCCAATCTCTTTTTTGATGCGTTCAGCCGTGGCTTCGCCAATCAGACTGCCATAATTTCGACGTACGTAGTTAACAATAGCTTCATCCAGTTTATCGCCCCCAATGCGCACAGATCCTGAATAAACGATACCGTTTAAAGACAATATAGCCACTTCAGTCGTGCCACCACCAATATCTACCACCATGCTGCCGTGGGCATCGCCCACTGGCATGCCGGCTCCCATTGCGGCTGCCATGGGCTCTTCGATCAAATGTACTACGCTCGCACCAGCGCCATCAGCCGATTCTTTAATCGCTCGGCGCTCCACCTGAGTGGCACCATAAGGCACACAGATCAATACTCTCGGGGAAGGTTTCAGCCAACGCGCTTCGTGTACCTTTTGAATAAAGTGCTGCAACATTTTTTCGGTGACGTGGAAGTCGGCAATGACTCCATCTTTTAGAGGACGAATCGCCACAATATTTTTGGGTGTGCGGCCCAGCATCAACTTAGCTTCGGCACCAACAGATTCCACGCGACGGCTGCCGCGCTCTTGTCGTATGGCCACCACCGAGGGTTCGTTTAAGACGATGCCTCTATCGCGTGCATAGATAAGTGTATTGGCAGTTCCTAGATCAATAGATAGGTCGTTGGAAAACAGACCCCGCAATCGCTTTAACATTTAAAACACATTCCCTATGGTTGCGATTGTTAAAAAAAGCAGGCTAATGTAACAGTGCGCCTATGATTGGGCAAGCAATCTAAATATGTTACCTTACTCAGCAATCTACAGGCCAACTCCCATTGGATGGCAGAGCAAATTAAATTTTTTTTTATTTACCCGAGTGATGACAGGCATGATCTTGGATCCCGAACAGCTTTATAAGATTGCAAATCTGGCAAAATTAGAAATTGCGGAAGATACTGTACAACCCTTAGTGGAAGATTTAAGTCGCATATTATCTATGGTGGAACAACTAAATGGAGTGGAAACTGAGGCCGTTTGGCCGATGGCTCATCCGCTCAATGCTACTCAGAGATTGCGCCAGGATAGGGTAACAGAGCCAGATAAGCGCACAGAACTACAATCAATAGCGCCAGCTGTTGAGGACGCGCTCTATTTAGTACCGAAGGTGATTGAGTAGAGTCTTACTTCTGCTTAACAACTGCACCAAACAGTCTAGAAGTCATGGAATATGCATAATCAAACCCTTGTACAGATTTCTAATTCTTTGAAAAATAAAGAATATAGCTCTGTTGAACTTACTCAACATTTTATCCGTCGAATTGAAAAACTGGACGCCAAGCTAAATAGTCTCATTACTATTAATAGCGATTTGGCATTGCAACGGGCGGCAGAGGCGGATCGTCAGTTAGCCAAGGGAGAGGCCAATCCCTTGTGCGGCGTACCTTACATACACAAGGATATTTTTTGTACTCAGGGCATACGCACCAGCTGTGCCTCGAGAATGTTGCATGATTTTATTGCGCCTTACGATGCCACGGTCACCGAGCGATTAAATCGATGCGGTATGGTGATGCTCGCAAAATCCAACATGGATGAATTCGCCATGGGCTCTTCTAATGAGACCAGTTTTTATGGTCCGACACTTAATCCTTGGAATTTAGAACGTGTTCCTGGAGGATCGTCAGGGGGATCGGCGGCCGCGGTGGCGGCGCGTTTAGCGCCTTTTGCCACCGGTACAGACACAGGTGGTTCGATCAGACAGCCAGCATCACTCTGTGGTGTGACTGGATTAAAGCCTACATATGGACGGGTGTCCCGATACGGTATGGTGGCCTTTGCCTCCAGTATGGATCAAGCGGGCCCTATGACCCAAACAGCAGAAGATGCGGCATTGGTGCTAGAGGCCATGGCTGGTTTTGATGACAAGGATTCCACTTCACTGGATACACCTTGCCCGGCTTTTAGCGCTGATTTAGGGGCGTCCATTAAAGGTATGCGCATCGGGATACCGCAAGAATTTTTGGCTCAAGGCCTGGATCCGTTAGTAGCAGAGCGGTTGCAACAGGCCATCAAGATCTATGAATCGATGGGAGCGGTTATTAAAGAGATATCATTAGAAAATAGCCCACTCGCCGTCCCGGTCTATTACGTGGTGGCCTGCGCGGAGAGCTCTTCTAATTTAGCAAGATATGATGGCGTGCGTTATGGCTAT
The DNA here is from genome assembly GCA_002432655.1 of Thiotrichaceae bacterium UBA5859. Taxonomy (GTDB): domain Bacteria; phylum Pseudomonadota; class Gammaproteobacteria; order UBA5859; family UBA5859; genus UBA5859. The sequence continues at coordinate 38,274 of DJFZ01000062.1, forward strand.
CGCTGTCAGGATGCAAAGGATTTACAAGATCTGTATCGAAGGACACGCAGCGAGGGTTTTGGTCAGGAGGTGAAAAGACGCATTCTGATGGGTACCTATGTGTTGTCTGCAGGTTACTATGATGCTTATTATCTAAAGGCGCAAAAGGTTCGCCAACTGATCAGCCAGGACTTTGCGGCTGCCTTTCAAGAAGTCGATCTCATACTGGGTCCGACGACGCCGACGCCGGCGTTTAAAGTGGGTGAAAAAATGGAGGATCCGGTGACCATGTATTTAAACGATATTTACACGATACCGGCAAACCTAGCTGGATTACCGGCGATTTCGTTACCCATGGGTTTTGTCAATCAGCTGCCTGTGGGATTACAGTTGGTTGCCAACCATTTGCAAGAAGCATTGATGTTAAATGCTGCCTACCAATACCAACAACAGACAGATTGGCATCAACAGATGCCTGCAGAGTTTAAGTAATAGGAGTGGTTGAGCCCATGCAGTGGGAATCAGTGATTGGCTTGGAGGTACACGTACAGTTATCTACCCAATCAAAGATCTTTTCCGGCGCCAGTACCGCCTATGGTGCGTCTGCAAACAGTCAGGCGTGTGCAATAGATTTGGGATTACCGGGTGTGTTGCCGGTGTTGAACGAAGAGGCGGTAAATAAAGCCATTAAATTTGGATTGGCTATCGATGCGCAGATAGCTGATCGATCGGTGTTTGCCAGGAAGAACTATTTTTACCCTGACTTACCTAAAGGTTACCAAATCAGTCAGTTTGAATTACCTATTGTGGGCAGAGGCCAATTAACCATCTTATTGGAAAATGGAACAAAGAAAACCATCGGCGTCACTCGCGCACATTTAGAAGAAGATGCGGGAAAATCGATTCACGACAAATTTGCTCAGTACACTGGTATCGATCTAAACCGTGCGGGCACACCCTTGCTGGAAATAGTTAGTGAACCCGATTTAAGATCGGCGCAGGAAGCCGTAGCCTATTTAAAGAAGTTACACGGTTTGGTGCGTTATCTGGACATATCAGATGGTAATATGCAGGAAGGTTCTTTTCGTTGCGATGCCAATGTGTCGGTACGACCGCAAGGTCAAGCGGAATTCGGTACCCGGGCCGAAGTTAAAAACATCAATTCTTTTCGGTTTGTGGAAAAAGCTATTAATTTCGAAGTGGAGAGGCAGATCGACTTAATTGAAGCGGGTGGCGTGGTGGTGCAGGAAACCCGTTTATATGATGCCGATCGCGACGAAACGCGCTCCATGCGCTCGAAGGAAGAGGCGAATGATTATCGCTATTTTCCCGATCCAGATTTACTTCCCTTGGAAATTTCGGCCAATCAGATTGCCAGTATTCGAGGTACTTTACCTGAATTGCCGGACGCAAAACGTATCCGCTTCCAACAGCAGTACGGTTTGTCTGAGAGTGACGCGGCACAAATCACCGATAGTAAAGAGATGGCGGATGTGTTTGAGCAGATCCTATCTTTGGGGAGCAAAGATGCAAAGCTTGTCGCTAATTGGCTTTTGGGAGAGGTGACCGCCTATTTAAATAAATACTCCCAAGAAGTCCAAAACGCACCCATCGATGCGAAACTGTTAGCGGGATTATTCATTCGTATCGAGGATAAAACGTTGTCCATTAAGATGGCTAAAGAGGTATTTGCATCCATATGGTCAGGGGAAGGGACTGCGGATGAAATTATCGATGCCAAGGGCCTTAAACAAGTGACCGATGTCAGTGCCTTAGAGGCGTTGGTGACTCAGGTATTGACGGATAATAGTGCACAAGTTGAACAGTATCGAGCGGGTACAACGAAGGTGCTCGGTTTTCTAGTGGGTCAAGTGATGAAGCTTTCAAAGGGACAGGCCAATCCACAGATGGTGAATCAAATGTTGAAAGATAAGCTGGATGTATAATAGTGCATAAGAGTCTTCAATACACTTTTATTGCAGTTAACTAGGGAACTTATTCTGGCCGATCCTCACTCATTTTCTCGCCGACGTTCTCCCCTAAAATGGGCGGGTGGAAAATATCAGATCTTAGATCAGATCTGTGCTCAGTTGCCGAAGGGCAAGAGGTTGTTGGAGCCTTTTGC
>DJFZ01000022.1 GCA_002432655.1 Thiotrichaceae bacterium UBA5859
GATCCCGGAATCGATAATCATTTCTTTTTCGTTGTGGGGAATGATGGGGTGAGCGGTAAAGAACTCTATGTCACAGATGGTACGAACGACTTTTTCCGATTGGTAAAAGACATCAATACTAATACCGACTCGAACCCGGAATATTTGGTATATATGAATGGGTATGTCTATTTTACTGCTACGGATGGATTTACTGGAGTTGAACTTTGGCGGACTAGTGTCAACGAGCAGGTCGCAGAGTTGGTGAAAGATATCAATGTGGGACCTTTAGACAGTCGTCCAGATCATCTCATCGTTATAGGCAGCACCCTTTATTTTGTCGCAAGTGACGGCGTACATGGAAGAGAGTTGTGGAAGAGCGACGGCACTGAAAGTGGCACTATTCTGGTTAAAGATATCTATCCTGGTGGTGATCATAGTAATCCATCGGAGTTAACCGCTATACAGGATGCTCTATTTTTCAGGGCGAATAATGGTATTACCGGCGATGATCTTTGGAAAAGTGATGGAACTAATTCTGGGACTAGTTTGATAAAGGATTTTGAAAATAATGGTAGCTATGGTTATCCCCGGGGATTTACGGTGATGGGAAATAGATTATATTTTGTACATCAGAATTTTGCTGAAAGTACAGGTCGCTTTGAGCTCTGGATATCTGATGGCTCAAATATAGGTACTGTATTAGTTAAGGGGGGCTTTGCTAGCATCTATTCGAATTCAGAGCCACCTATGCAGTCAATAAATGGATTCCTCTATTTCTTAGCAGATGATGGAAGTACTGGCATAGAATTATGGAAAAGCGATGGTACATCGCTCGGGACCACTTTAGTAAAGGATATTTATCCAGGAAATTCTGGTAGTAATATAGAACGACTCATTGCGATGGACCATACGCTATATTTTACCGCCAATGATGGAGTCGGTGGGCAAGAACTATGGAAATCGGATGGTTCCCCTAGCGGTACACTGATGGTAAAGGATATTAATCCAGGGATAGATAGTGGTCGTCCTTCATTATTAACTGTAGCAGGGAATATTTTATATTTTACCGCGGATGACGGAGTGACTGGCTATAAACTTTGGAAAAGTGATGGTACCTCTATCGGGACGAATTTAGTAAAAGATATATTGCCAGGAAGCAGTAATGCTGATCTTAATAATTTTACAGTCTTGGATGACACGCTTTTCTTTACTGCCAACTCACTTTATGGAGGAAATAGCCTATGGGTATCCGATGGCAGCAATGCTGGTACGAATATCGTGGCCGACATTAATGACCAAGGAGACTCAAGACCGCAATGGCTGTTCGCAGCAAACAGTCATTTGTACTTTTCAGCTTTCGATGGCGTTCATGGTCGGGAGCTATGGAGAACTGACGGGACAGAATTAGGCACTCATTTGTGGGCTGATGTCGGTCAGGTGGGTGGACATTCTGATATTAAAAGTATGGTGACATTAAAGGGAGTTCGTTATTTCTTGGCAAATGATGGTGCAGGCGGCGGCGAAAATATTTGGCGCACAGATGGAACGAATCAAGGAACATTTGTAGTCAGGGAAGATTTACTAAATCCGAATGAGCTAATTGCCGCGAATAATTTTATCTATTTTACAGCATACGACTATTTATACGGTGAAGAACTGTGGAAAACCGATGGTACAGTAGAAGGTACAAGCATGGTGAAAGATGTTTTGACTGGCGTTGAGTCAAGTAACCCATTTCTGTTTACAACCAAAGGAGACTCTCTCTATTTTGCTGCGACCGACGCTGATCGTGGCTACAATCTTTGGATTACTGATGGTACCGCTGTTGGAACAATATTACTTCAAAAAATCTGGACAGGTGAAAATACTGTTTTAATGTTAGATTCTAAATCAAAGCCTTTTGCGATGCTGAATTCTGAACTGTATTTTAGCTCTAATGGAGGAGAGAGCGGATGGGAGTTATGGAAGAGCGATGGAACACCAGCAGGTACCTCATTAGTAAAAGATATCAATACAGGAAGCTTAGATAGTTTTCCATATTGGATGACTACGATGGGTGATGACCTATATTTTACCGCTAAGGAGAGTAATACTGGTACTGAACTTTGGAAATCCGACGGTAGCACGGAAGGCACTTCTTTAGTGAAAGATATCAGGCCTGGTAGCGAAAGTAGTTCTCCCTCAATAATAGGAACAACCGGTTTTGAAATTTATATAGATTCAAATATTTGGGCCGATGACGGAAATATAGAATCCGCTTTGTGGAAGAGCGATGGCACAGAGGCAGGAACAACTTACGTCAAAAGTGTTAGAGCTTTTAGAGGAATGGATCCATTTACTAGCATACCAACGGAATATGAATATACTGTAATGGGGAATATTCTTTATTTTAGTGGAAACGATAGTATACATGGTGTAGAACTTTGGAGAAGTGACGGCACTGATGAGGGTACTTTCTTAGTGAAAGATATAACACCGATAGAACCTTACCCAATACAAAGTGTACCCACTCAACTTACAACAATAGGCCACAATTTCTATTTTATCGTTAATGATGGGATGTATGGTGAAGAACTCTGGAAATCTGATGGCACTGAGTCTGGTACGCAAATGGTTACGGACCTAAATTTGGGTTCAAGTTCAGGAATGTTCAGCATTCTTGGACAATAATCACTATAGTACAAATATCCAATATATTTTTCTTCTTCCAGTTGGAGAAGGAAGCTATGCCTATTTTGTTAATCTGAGTAGATGGAAATATATTTGATCTGGCTTTTAATTCTTTGGCACCAAATGTTAATGTGTACATAACCCGTTAGATCATATCCTCCTTCATGGACAACATGTGTATAAGCATATTATACGATATCCGCAATGCTATATATTTCGCCAACAAAATAGTCGTGATGGGACAAGTGATTTTCCATCACATCCAGAACGCCATATCCTAACTTCTTTTTTGCCTCAATTTGTTGTTGATATCTATCAAGCATTTTCGCTGCGCGCCATGGGGAGCGAAGCGAAGGTTGAAAATTGTAAAGTCGGTAGGACATCTCTATTTGAGGTGCAATAAAAGAGTTCGAGTACGAATAAAGTATTCAGATATAACTCTTAAAAAAATGCCGCTATGTTACCTAATAGATCTAGGTATATGAATTGTACTTAATTATCCCGGTAGTGTGTTAATCTCAGTCCATCCGAAATAAACAGAGTACCTTTGTGAATATTTTTGGGCACAATCACTTGTGAATCATACAATTGTATGACTTTATGATATAGATGGCGAACTGAGTTAGCGTGTTACTTCGAATTACCTCACCTATCCGCGTGGACTTAGAGCTTAAACGCATCCTTCTGGCCTGTTTAGAAGATGCTAATTCACAGCTTAAATATGATTCAATTGTACCCCATAAAGGGATCCACGAGACTCGAAAACGCTTTAAAGAAATACGAGCTATTTTATTGCTACTGGGTCCTGATTACCGCTCAGAGAAGGTTTTGTTTACAGAAAAAGCGAGATCACTGGCAGACTTGCGTGATGCCAAAGCGACGTTAGAGAGCTGTAATAAATTAGAGCAATATTTTATCGGGCGACTAAGCTTTAACCCCTTTCCTGATCTTCATCAGCATCTGGAAGTCAGATTGGCGCAGGTAGAGGCGTCATACCCGATGTTGGAGGGTGAGTTGAGGCAATTGAGAGAAGTGTTGCATCGGGCACAAGATAGAGTGAAGTCCTGGCCAATAAAAGATAAAGGTTTCGATCTTTTACGTAAGGGGCTACAAGAAAGTTATCGCGCAGGTAGAAATACATATCGAGAATGCCAATCCAACATGACTGGTGCGGATTATCATGGTTGGAGAAAGCACGTTAAAAGCCATTGGTATCACATTAGCTTACTAAAAAATTCTTGGCCTTATGAACTGAATGGGCGAGAGCGGGCGTTAAAAAGTCTTGCAAATACACTAGGTGATGATCATGATCTGCTCGTGCTTGAACAGTTGGTGTTTGCAGAACCACAACAGTTTGGAAAACCAAAACAGTTCAAAGAATTGTTGTCCCTAATTCACCATAGGCGCCAGGAACTACAAGGGCAGGCACTTCTGATGGGTGCACGACTGTATGCGGAAAAGCCCGTAGCTCATATCACCCGCCTGAAAGCCTACTGGACCGCTTGGCAAGTGCAGGAACAAATGAAGTACACCTCAGATCTGAAAATGAAAAAATTATAGGCAACATCTGTTTGTCGTGTTGGAAAATTTATAAACCTACGCGTAGATATTGCCAGTTTTTACTGGCTTATTGTTTAAAATTGCGGCGGACTTCTCCTGGCGTTTGTCCGACGACTCGTTTAAAGGCTTTGCGAAATGCTGCATCTGTTTCATAGCCACAAGATTCCGCAATTTCAACGATTGATTTATTGGTTTTAATTAATTGCTGCCGCGCCAGTCCCATACGATGAGAAGTCAAATATTGCATTGGGGGAATGCCAACAGTGCCATGAAAATGTGACGCAAAAGCGGAACGACTCATGTTTGCGGTGTGAGCAAGATCTTCTAAACTCCAAGATATTTCGGGATGGTTGTGCATGGCTTGCAATGATAGGCATAAACGAGGATCAAACAGGCCGGCAAGCAATCCATGGCTGAGTTGCCCTTGCGTCATTTGTGCTCGAATGATCTCGATGAATAATAAATAGGCTAACTGGTTAATCGCCGCATAGTACCCTGGTTTTTCCACTTTTAGCTCATTCACCATGTAATCGATTAGCATGCGTAGACTGGGATTACCGCTCAGATCACTCAGATCGAGCACAATCACTTGCGGCAAAGAATCGAGTAAAACCTGTGAGGCAGGACTGTCAAAATCCATGAAGCCGCAAATCAAGTTGGTAATTGCGCCGTCTTGACGGGGATTAAATTGATTTATTTGCGCCTTATCGGGTGGTTTTTCAGAGTCACTCAAAACGTGAGGTGAATCATGGGGAAAGAGGACAAGATCTCCTTGCGCAATCCGTCGCGGCGGTTGATGCGTGACGTGTAACCAGGCATGTCCACCGCTCACAAGATGAAACGGGATGCGTTTGCTACCAGACGTATCAACAGCCCAGGGTTCACAAAACTCACCACTCACATAAACCTCCGATGTGAGCTCTAGGCTGAACAACAACGAACTGAGGGGATCCGGGTTATTCAGGTAGAAATCTGTATGATCAGACATAAAAAAAGGACTAAAAGAGTAAATAAATACCAAAAAATAGGACTATAGTGCAGATATCAATTAAGGTCAACTTGGTTGATAAACCATTCACTTAATCCTATGAAGGAGAAACCTATGAACTTAACAATTCATTATTCACGCATCTTTCCAGTCTTATTTTTGCTTGCCTTCAGTATACCTGCGCAATTGATGGCGGCTACGCCTCAGACTCGAGCAGATGGAGTCACGGTGATTCATCTGGACGAATACAACGGCTATTTTGCGGCGAAAGAGACTCTAGCGAGCTTAAAGGCGGGTAAGTATGAGTTTGTTATTACTAATCAAGCAGGCAAGTTGGTGGGTTTTCAAATTCAAGATCTCAATACGAAAACTAATCTAGATATGTTTCCTTTGGAGCCAGGCGAGACACGTATTTCACAGGTCACTATTGGCAAAGATGGAGTGCGTTTTCGATGCCCAATTAATCCGACCCCATGGTATGAACTTGATGTCATTAAATAGGAGGATATATGAACAGTGTCATTATTTATACAACAAACAGTTGCCCATACTGCGTAGCGGCTAAAGCTTTGTTGAACCAACACGCTTTAAGCTATCAGGAAATTGATGTGGCGCAAGATACACAAAATTTTCAACAAATGATGGATTTGACCAATCAACGCACCGTACCTCAGATCATTATCGACGGCGTTCATATCGGTGGCCATCGAGAGTTGAGTCGATATTTTGTGAAGTCACCGTTAAAGACGGCTTAATTAATGTCTTATCCACACCCAACCGTTGTATCATGGTTGGGTGTGTTTCTCTTTTTTCACCGTGGCGTGTGCTGTTGTCGTCATCTTTTTTAGAGTAACCAATCATTTGATAAATAAAATCAACATCAGCGAATTATTTCATATCTGTACACTACGTTATTCCTTGTTTTAGTAAAAATAAACTATGATTTCATTAAAAAAAGAAAACAGACTGATCCAGTGTATGGAAGGTGAAATATTTTTACCAAATCCCGGTGACGCTTGGCTATGGACTTGTGCGGGCGGACCCTTTGTCATCAACCTTCTTACTCAAGAGGGTGGCTATGGGGAGGGCAAACGTCCGGGAAAGGCGAGTGCGTCCAATGTCAACCATACACTGCGCGCATTAAAAAAGATTGTGGTAAAAAGAGGATTGTCCTCGGTGGCACTACCGAGTCTGGTCACAGGCGTAGGGGGATTAGACTGGGAACAGGTGGAGCTACTGATCCAGAATCAATTAAGAGATCTTGATGTAGAGGTGATTATCTATAAAAGATATACGCACGGACAGCCGGCAGATAAAAGCTTATAAGCTTTATGTAATAGGCTGGCAATCGTTTATGTGGTGATTGCGAAAGTCTGATGCGCGCGAAAGATCATATTCTGTAATCGTTTGGGCATTTCGAATAATTAATACGAAAAATACATAAGGTGGATCTAAATAGTAGACGCACCACTGAGTAAAAATTAGTAGGACATAGCGGGAAAGCCCGATAATGTGAGGAACGCCAATCCACTCACATTGTAAGGAGTTCGCTATGTCCCATAGCCATCTTAGCGTAAATGAACGATACGTGATCCATTATTTATTTATTTTTGGCTTGAGTGACCGTGAAATTG
>DJFZ01000031.1:0-435 GCA_002432655.1 Thiotrichaceae bacterium UBA5859
CTCAGCTTATCTCGATATGGTGCCCAGTTAGGTATGGCTTTTCAGCTCATCGACGATGCCATTGATTACACCGGTACGGTAGAACAGATCGGTAAAAATATCGGTGATGATCTCTCTGAAGGTAAGGCAACCATGCCTCTTATTTATGCCATGAAACATGGTTCAGAGGCGGAAGCCGCGCTGCTGCGGTCAGCTATCGAAACCCAAAGTTGTGACAATATTGAGGAAATCAGAAAGATCGTTGAGGCCACCGGAGCTATCGAGTACACTTCGCGCTGCGCTGCGACTGAAGCTGAGTTGGCAATTGAGGCCCTCAAAGAACTCCCCCACTCGCCTTATAAGGAAGGCATGGTCGCCCTTGCGGAATTCGCGGCACAAAGAAATTTTTAAAAGTTTAATAACTATATCAATTTACGGGGTGTAGCTCAGCCTGGT
>DJFZ01000031.1:633-28123 GCA_002432655.1 Thiotrichaceae bacterium UBA5859
AGCTCAGCCTGGTAGAGCACTGTCTTCGGGAGGCAGGGGCCGGAGGTTCAAATCCTCTCACCCCGACCAAATCAGCACCATCCCCCATCTCATTCCAGCACTTAATATTAATCCTGCAAAACACCACCCCGCCTATTCTGCATGTTCTATTACTGCGCGACTCACTAAGCAGGATTGAAACAGCAAACATCACCGCTTTAGTGATATTCTGAATGGCACATAGCCACCCAGGTGTCCGCGTGTCCGAATCTCCTAAATCCAGAATACCCACCACCATTTGGTTGTTAGGCACCGTCAGTCTGCTGATGGATATCTCTTCAGAGATGGTCCATAGCTTATTGCCCATCTATTTAGTGGTGCACCTGAATACCAGCACTCTCACTTTAGGCATCATCGAGGGGATTGCAGAGTCAGCTGCTTTGATGGTTAAAGTCTTCTCGGGTGCACTGAGCGACTATTTCGGCAAACGCAAGCCATTGGCAGTATTTGGTTATGGCTTAAGTGCACTGAGTAAACCCTTATTCGCCATCGCAACTACCATTGAGATTGCATTTAGTGCGCGCTTAATCGATCGTCTCGGCAAAGGCATACGTGGCGCGCCGCGAGACGCCTTAATTGCAGACGTTACACCAAAAAATATTCGTGGGGCTGCCTACGGGTTACGCCAATCGATGGATACCGTCGGTGCATTCGCCGGGCCGCTCATTGCGATGGCATTAATGCTGCTCTGGGATAATCAATTCTTGTGGGTGTTTTGGGTAGCGACCATTCCTGGTTTTTTAGCCGTATCCTTGTTGATGGTGGGGCTCAGGGAACCCTCAAGCAGAACCACAAACAACAAAACCACTATTCATCTTGACCAGTTGACACAGTTAACTACACCCTATTGGTGGGTAGTAGGCTTCGGTAGCCTGTTCACACTCGCGCGGTTCAGTGAAGCTTTTATTTTGTTGTCCGCCCAACAAAGAGGACTGCCAATCGCCTATGCACCGCTGATCATGGTGGCAATGAGCTTCGCCTATGCTCTGAGCGCCTACCCTTTTGGTAAACTTGCTGACAGAATGCGCCACACCAGTTTACTCGCTGGCGGAATACTCACCTTAATCGGTGCAGATTTAATCATTGCCACTAGTCATACTTTGATTGCTATGGTGACAGGAGTGTTACTCTGGGGTATTCACCTCGGTATGACACAAGGATTGCTGGCTACCATGGTCTCACATACGGTACCCGCGCAATTACGCGGCACCGGTTTTGGTATATTTAATCTCGTCAGCGGGTTGTCTATGTTGTTTGCAAGTATTCTAGCGGGGTGGATATGGCAACAGTATGGTGCCGCCTATACTTATTACGCAGGCGCACTATTCTGCCTTTTTGCGTTAGCAATATTAGTTTTATTTAGAATAATCGAAGACAACAATGCGAATGAAATCTCAATCTGATATTAGAAATCAGATCAGCGCGGACTACCGGGCATTAACTTAAGGCCATGAGTTGCTCGGCTTTTAAATTGTCGGCTAGGCATGTCTGAATCACTAAATTTTAATACTGCTGATTTTGCCAGTGGAACCCCATATTGATTTTCGGTCTGTATAATGACAGCCAAATAGGCAACCGAATGATGTAGTTGTACCGCAACATCAAACTCTTCTTTATGTCCTCGCGGTAAGTCAGTTTTATTGATGGAAGCAACCGGATCTATCAGAGCCAATCCTTCATTCGCTTTAATTTGAGCTGAGAAAGAACGCAGATCGTCCGTGATCTCAATGGTAATGCGGGCAACAATTTGATTATCGCGCAACTGTTGTAGCACTTCATGGGTGACAGTTACTGGTGCGTACGATTTCCCAAACACCAAACAACTCATCAAATAACTTACCAGTAACAAATAAATTTTCCATTTCATCATAGTCACGCTATCTTTTCTTAACAGCCAGACTGAACCGGCAGAGCCCGAACTCTAAATGAAGCCACATCGGCAAAACTCGCTACCGCAAACGCTACCGGTTGGCCGACAGCTGCAGAGAAGAACAGGGACTCCATCACACCTTCAGCGCCCTCGTCCAAAAATCCTCGACCGACAAAAATAGCCAGATCACCTTGTGCTAAAGGATCTACCTCAAACCTAAAACACCCACTGCTTAAAGGTGCAATTTTAAAAAAAACGCGGTTTAAATGGTGGTTACCGACAAAGTCATCTTCAATCTCACCATAGATATTTCGAGTCCTTAATAGATCACCATTGACATCAGACATGACCCAACTACCACTGGTATACACATCGGTATATAAAAACGGTGATCCCTCACCCTCATATTCATCACCTGCAGGAATATTCTCATTCGCAGCTAACATAGTTATCTCTGCACTTAAATTGGGTTGAGACAATTTCAAATACTCAATGAAACTAAAAATGGATGTAAAAGCCGCAGTTTGACGATGCCCTCCAGTGAAAACCTGATGCCATATTTGAAAGGGGATGGCCAGTGAATCATCATCCGAACTGGGTGCGTCCCCTATATCGAACAATAGCTCCTGCACGGACGCTTCCGAATAAAAACCATCCACCAATAAACCTTGATCGTTTAGATTGTCGTCAATGAAATCGGCTTCCAGATCCAATACGACGCCCAAGGAAGACTGCTGGCTACCCACACTGTCTAGTAACTGGGGATCGCCGCGCACCAAACCAGAAAATGCGTTGGCAAATCCCTCGCTAAAGGCAACGGTGAGATCTAATAATTCGCCAATGGCGTGGGGCCCACCAATGCTGTCCGAACGACTGAACACATCTTCGTAGTAGTGCGCCCATTCGTGAAGGATCACTGCCTTGTCATACTCTTCAGTATCCAAATTTTCTGCGCCCAATAACCAAATTTCCCGGCCGCTATAGAAGGTGCCGCCGATCTCGCCGAGTGAACGATCTCCCTCAACTTCTCTATTCTCGGGGCTCCAGAAAACTCTCAATAGGGGAAACAGGGCGGTTGGCTCTGCGGCTAGAATAAATTGTTGCGCTTCGTAAAGTGTATCGAGAATAGCAAAGGGTGCGGCAGCTCGAGTACCGCTATAAGTGACGCCATTCCAGCCTGATTCTGCATGGAGATCCAATTCAATATCTGCATCCAACACATCGAGATCCTGAAACAGGGCATATAAAGCGTCGCCGTCGGTATTATCTCGAATTTCAGTGCTCGGGTTACCGGGGGATCCCAAGGATGCTTTCACCACCAAACGTACCTGTTGATTATCTGGAATGCCTAGAGAATAAGAGCCGTCAGCACCGCTATTGCTACTGCTCAACACACCGCCTACGGAGTTCTGAATTTCTACCACCGCGCCGCGAATCGGACGCGCCTCTTCCGCCTCATAGTCGATACCGCTCGCCACGGTCACTGGATAAAAGGTATAAGTTAGCTTACCGGAAAGACTAAGCTCAAATTGCGGTGGTGAAAAAGAGCTGTCACTGCTGCTGCCGCCGTTACAGGCAGCCAGTATCATCAGCACTACCAAATAGATTGCGAACAAATTTTTATTAGGCATTGTTGGTACGCCAAACTAAACTGATCCGATGCACCAAACTCAACAACATTATCGAGCTTGTAATTTGTGCGAAGCGATTTGTGGTCTCGAGATTACCACAAAGAACCGAGAAATTATCTCAATTCGTGGAGACAAAAAAGATCCTCTCAGTAAGGGATACATTTGCGCAAAAGCGTTAGCGCTAAAAGATCTCTATGAAGACCCTGATCGCCTCACTCAACCACGGATCCGAAAGGGATCAGATTGGCATACTATAGATTGGGACAGTGCAATTCAACTCACGGTAGAAAGACTCCTTCAAGTGAGAGCGGAATATGGTTCTCACTCTGTCGCCGTTTACCAAGGCAATCCCACGGTCCATAACTTGGGCATGATGACCCATGGACGAGAGTTTTTTCAATCTCTGGGAACACGAAACCACTACTCTGCCACTTCTGTGGATCAACTACCACAACAACTGGTCGCATTGTGGATGTATGGGCATCAACTGTTACTCCCTGTACCCGATCTGGATCGTACTCAACTGTTGATACTGATTGGCCACAACCCCATCGTCTCCAACGGCAGTTTGATGACTGCACCAAATATTCGCAATCGCATTCAACAACTACAGCAAAGAGGCGGCGAACTGGTCGTCATCGACCCACGATTTACAGAAACCGCCGCCTTAGCACAAACTCATTTAGCGCCCACACCCGGTAGCGATTTTTATCTATTGGCTGCCATCGTGCGCCAGCTACTAATCTATCAACCTGAGCCACCTACAAAGCTAAACGATCTGGTTGAGGGTTACGAAAAGCTGATGCATCTATTCGCCCCTTTCCACTTAGAGCTAGCGAGCCGGAAAACAGGTATTCCTGTATCCTCCATACAGCAACTAGTCACGGATATCTTGCATGCAGAGCATGCTGTGGTTCACGGTCGATTAGGGATCTCCACTCATCAACAGGGCACCTTATGCCACTGGGCTTGCCAACTCATCAACCTAATCAGTGGCAACTTCGATGCACAAGGGGGCGCCCTATTTGCGCAACCAGCCATTGATCTGACTCACATCACACCAGGGCAATTCGCCACGGAATGCGCCCGAGTGGATCAGCTACCTAACTTTTGTGGTGAATTTCCGGTCTCCTGTTTACAAACTGAGATAGCCACACCCGGACAAGATCAAATCAGAGCACTGGTTCTTTCCGCAGGTAACCCAGTCCTCACTACACCGGCCGGCAAAGATCTGGCTGCGGCCATAAAATCATTGGAATTTTGTGTCGCCATCGATTTTTACCAGAATGAATCTTCAGGATTAGCGCATCTGATCCTACCCCCGACTATGGCCCTTGAGCGCGATCACTACGACTTGATTTTTCATCATTTCAGTGTGCGAAACAGTACGCGATGGAATCAAGCGCTTTGGTCTCGACAGGCACATCAACGCCACGACTGGGAGATTTTTAATGCCCTAAACGAAACTTATCATAAAAATCTACCAAGCAATCATACCCTGCTGCCTGATCCAAGCGTGCTGATAGATATGGGGCTGCGCACTTCCTCCTTGCAGCCAGACTCAGAGCTTGCAGAGCTATCATTAGCATCCCTAAAGTGCCAACCCCATGGCGTCGATTTAGGGCCGCTTCGCTCTAGTGCGAAAACCAAATTAAAGACAAAAAGCGGTAAAATTCAATGCGCCCCGGAGAGGTTGATCCAAGCCATACAAGGCTTGAAGCACACGGATACAGAAACAGCAGAAGATACTGGTTACAAGCTGATAAGTCGCAGAGATAGCCGCAGCAACAATAGTTGGGGCCATAATTTTGCACGACTGACCAAAGGCCGCAGTCGTTTTTACGCCTGCCTTCATCCTGATGATATGCTGCAATTAGATGTCAACGACGAGCAACTCATTCAAATCAGCTCCACCACAGGTGAAATCACCCTTCCTGTACGCGCGGACAACAAGTTACTGAGAGGTGTTGTCAGCGTCCCTTTCGGCTGGGGGCATCATCACGCACAGAGCCGTACACAACAGGCTAATCAAGTAGGTGGGCAAAGCATCAATGACTTAACCGATCCCAAGCGGTATGATGCAGTGAGTGGAGTCGCAGCATTAACTGGCACGCCTGTCAAAATTCATAAAGCACACTAGAAGGCTGACTGTTGGTTTCCACACTTGACTCATTCAACTCCTTTGCAACAGCCGCATAGATTGCTATCTTCAGACTAAAATGCCTAACTACTCCTGCACAGTCTCTTCGGTCACCCCTCTAAACCATAATGTTTATAGGGTCATATTGTCCATGGAAGAAGGGATCCCCTTATCTTTTAAACCTGGTCAATACCTAGAAATTATTCATAGTGATAATGAGCGCAGTGCATTTTCCATTGCACAATGTCCACGCCAGGATGCTGAAATCGAATTACAGATATTACGTGATCCCAATCAGGGTACCTCTGTCGCAGTTCTCTCTTATTTACAGAATCATTCTATGGTGCAAATCACCGCCCCTCAAGGCAGCTGTACCTTAGATAACACCAGCGACGATCAACCTATCATTATTGGCGCGGCTAGTACGGGCTTCGCACAGGCTAAAAGTTTGCTTGAGGGTGCGTTTACGGCTCAGTTACCACAACCCATTAGGCTCTACTGGGGGGTTCGTCAAGCCAGGGACTACTACCAGCTAGAGATGATTGATCGATGGCGACAACAGTGGCCACAATTCGATTGCATTCAAGTGGTCGCTGAGGATAGCACTTGGGCGGGCAGATCCGGATTACTTAACCAAGTGTTATTGGAAGATTTACCCCAGTGGCGGGATTGCCATCTATACCTATCGGGCTCCCCAGCTATGGTGTATGCCTGTGTCGATCTATTAGCAGAGAACCAACTATTCAATCACGGCAATACTTACTCTGATGTCTTTACTTACGCACCCCGCACTGAAAAATAGCGTGATCTTGAATATCGATCCCATCCAGAGTGTGAGCACAAAAAACAGACCCATATTCCATTGGTATGACCATTGCGCTGTCGTCAATAAAAATAATTTATAACCCTCGGAATATGGCCCAAATAAACTTATTTTGATATTTTTTTAATTTATTCCGGAAAACCCCCTGTTAGAAATTTTTTATTATAAAATTTTTTTATTTTATGGGTCTTTTGTCTTAAATCCTCATATAGGGTCGCCTGAAAATCGCTTGGATTTAGAAAAATAGATTACATTTTAATTATTATTCAATAAGATAATAAACCCCCAATCAGTCAGATCCAGGATCATTTACTCACAAAGAAAATATTATCCAGCAAAAGCTTTTAACTACACTTGAGCTACTTATCGACCTAAAGCCCTGATTGGGTGCTGACATAGCCAATTAAATGTTTTTATTGGTTGACCTCGTACCGTCTAAAGTGCAGAATTTGCGCTCCAAATTTTAGCTTGAAACGGTAGCAGCGCTTAATTGTCGCGGTGCAAGCGAACGCCTTTATCGAGGCAAGCGCAAATTGGGGATTTGGCAATCTACAAGCCAAATACTTAACAAAGTTTTATTACATTCAAACAGCGATAAATTAGAGAGGTCTCTCACATGGCAGCCAGTCGAGAACAACAGATCCAAGCCATCGAAAAAGATTGGGCGGAAAATCCGCGCTGGGAAAACGTTAAGCGCACTTACAGCGCGGAAGACGTGGTCCGTCTGCGTGGCTCCATTCAGCCCGAATACACCATTGCCAAAAGAGGCGCAGAAAAGCTGTGGGATCTTGTGAACAATGAAGACTATGTCAATTGTTTAGGCGCACTCACTGGTGGCCAAGCCGTACAACAGGTAAAAGCTGGTGTGAAAGCTATTTATCTCTCCGGTTGGCAAGTGGCCGCAGATAATAACCTCGGCATGAGCATGTATCCTGATCAGTCTCTCTATCCCGCTAATTCAGTACCAGCAGTCGTGCAACGAATTAATAATTCCTTTAGACGAGCAGATCAAATCCAATGGTCAAAAGGGATCTCTCCTGAAGATAAAGATGGCATTGATTACTTCGCACCCATCGTCGCCGATGCTGAGGCTGGCTTCGGAGGCGTACTCAATGCTTACGAATTAATGCGCGGCATGATCGAAGCAGGCGCAGCGGGCGTTCACTTTGAAGATCAACTCGCTTCCGTGAAAAAATGTGGTCATATGGGTGGCAAGGTATTGGTGCCCACTCAGGAAGCCGTACAAAAATTGGTAGCGGCCCGATTAGCCGCTGATGTTGCAGGGACAGCCACTATTGTACTGGCCCGCACGGATGCCAATGCCGCTGATCTGCTCACTTCTGACATCGATCCTTGGGACAAAGATTTTGTGACCGGCGATCGAACCGCTGAAGGATTTTATCGGGTTAAACCTGGTATTGAACAAGCAATCTCCCGTGGCTTAGCTTATGCGCCCTATGCCGATCTACTTTGGTGTGAAACCGCACACCCAGATTTAGAAGAAGCGAGAACTTTTGCTGAAGCCATTCGCAAAGAATATCCTGATCAGTTGCTGGCTTATAACTGCTCTCCATCCTTCAACTGGAAGAAAAATCTGGATGACGACACAATTGCTAAATTCCAACGTGAATTGGGCGCAATGGGTTACAAATATCAATTTATCACTTTGGCTGGTATTCACAACATGTGGTACAACATGTTTGAGTTGGCATACAACTATTCCCGTAAAGACATGACCGCCTATGTGGAATTACAAGAGAAAGAGTTTGCTGCTGCAGATCGCGGCTATAGCTTCGTGTCCCATCAACAAGAAGTAGGTACCGGATATTTCGATGACATGACGACCGTGATCCAAGGGGGACAATCCTCAGTCACCGCTTTGACCGGCTCCACGGAAGAAGAACAATTTTAGTTGATTGAATCTGTTCTAAAAAAAGGCCACTTTAGTGGCCTTTTTTTGTCCTAGAGTTCGTGTCCAGCAGTTCATATTGACAATCAGTCACACATCCACCGAATGCGGCTACCAATTAGAGAAAATCTAAACTACTTAGGTATCCCATAAACAGGTAAGACTAGACACTTTAATGAGTACCATTAACACATAGTATGCGTTGAGACTTGAGACAAGAAGGCCCCACTAAATGAGTGGGGCCCTCTACTATTGAACGA
Organism: Thiotrichaceae bacterium UBA5859; assembly: GCA_002432655.1. GTDB lineage: Bacteria > Pseudomonadota > Gammaproteobacteria > UBA5859 > UBA5859 > UBA5859. The sequence continues at coordinate 9,306 of DJFZ01000031.1, forward strand.
ATATAAAAGCGTTGCTGAGAATGAGAAAACCTTTTGCCTAATGAGCAATCGTCGCAGACTGAAAACTTGTCAATTTACTCACCCGGCTAAGACATTGCAAAATAAACCCTACCATACCAAAAAACATCCAGCCAAGGACGACAAATCCCCAATGTATGGGTGCTGCGAATAACTCTTCTGCGTAGAAAAAGGTGTGGCCCCACTCATTGAAACCTAAATTAGGTAAAATCAAAAATGGACCTGTCACCACCATTAATAAGGGCACTGAGAGCCGGTTCTTAAAATCGGGCAATCTGGTATGAACCCAAATCAACACAAATACCATTCCGACAACATCCAGAGGCATCATGAAATAGAACAACCCAATATGCGTAGGTGTAAAATCAGTGTCGCGTATCGTGACCTGGTGCCAAGCAGCGTCGGCCTCAGCAAACAAACCCAGCGCAGTTAACTTGCTAAACGAGGCGAGGGCCAAAGTTCCGAAAATAAGATAATACCGTGCCAATTCTCGCTCCGGTGTTAAATCATCCAAAGTACGTTCGCGAGTTTTCCAAACCCAATGCAGAGCCCAAATACCGAACACCGCAATTAAAATCAATTGCGCTTTCAGTAAATTCATCCAATAGATTTGGAAATCTGCTTCAAAATAGTCGAGTCCAAAATCAAAGGAAAAATAGTGCTGGTAAAGACGGTAAGACAGTGAACCAATGAACATCATGGCAAAACCGATACCCATATAGATCATTGGAATTTTTGGTTGCCCACGCGCATCTACTGGGTAAAAAATTCGTTCCGAAAGTTTGGGTTTAGCTGAACCACCCAGAGCTACTTCTTCAACTTTTGTAGACATAGACATCTCCTCTCGATATCTGCGTATTTAAAGCTATCTGGCTAAATAAAAAATTATGTGTCCCTACATCGTCTATAACATCCAAAAGGAAGGAATAGTTAATGAACACTAAGTGCTATTCCAACCGCACTAAATTATCCTTAACTGACGTTAAATATCAACCAAATATTGTCACTAGTTGATCAAATTTTTCTTAAGACTCTAAGGGCATGGCAAGCGGCTCGGCCGAAACAATCACTCCATTATTATCCGCGTATAAAAACTCTCCTGGCGAAACTGTCACCCCACCAATAGTAATGGGAATGTTCACTTGGCCTTCACCCCTACGAGTACTTTTTTGCGGATGGCTGGCAAGCGCCTGGATGCAAAGATCAATATCCGCCAAAATATCCACATCCCGCACACAGCCATAAACTATGATTCCGGCCCATCCAGAGTCAGCGCCTTTGGCGGCCAAGAGATCCCCAAGCAATGCACACCTTTTAGAGCCGCCACCATCAACGAGCAATATTCTGCCCGCCCCAGACTCTGCCACTTGCTCTTTGACTCGTGAGTTATCTTCGAAACACTTGATAGTGACTACCTCCCCCCCTACAGAGCGTCTTTTTCCAAATTGCTGAAACATTGGCGAAATCACTCTAACTTGTTGTGGATACTCGTCGCATAAATCGGGTGTCACATACTCCACAATTGTGTCCTCCTCAAACATCTATAAGAAATTTCAATGACTCGCTAAATTATCTCATGATTGGTGCGCTCGCAAAAAGAGCTTATCTGGCGCACACTCTTCACTTATGGAATGGGGCTGCAATCCGCTTAACTACTCTCATAACAATAAGGACCTCAATTATGAACAAAACACTCAATAAAAAAATCCTAATTACCGGTGCCAACTCCGGCATTGGAAAAGCAACTGTGCTGGGATTGGCGCGTCAAGGCGCTGAAATTATCATGGTTTGCCGGAATAGCGCTAAAGCGGAATCTGCCCGCGAGAACATCATTAAACAAACCAACAATCAGAACATCGATATACTCATTGCTGATCTAGCAGAACAACAACAGGTGCGCGCACTGGCGCAACAAATCATAGATCGCTACGACACTTTAGATGTCTTAATACACAATGCCGGGATCTTTAACACCAAGAGACAAGAGACTATAGACGGTGTCGAGAGTCAACTCGCACTTCACCTATTGGCTCCGATGTTATTAAGTTATCTTCTACTGGATAAACTTATCACCAGCGCGCCTGCTAGAATAATCAATATCACTTCAATGCTGCATATCTTCGGTCGTATCAATCTAAACGATCTTCAACAGCAGCAAAAATATAATGGATTAAAGGCGTACGGCAGCAGCAAATTGGCCAACATTATGTTCACTCGCTATTTAGCAAAGCATCTTCAGGATACGGGCGTGACCGTCAATTGCCTGCACCCAGGTGTTATCAATACCAACCTAGGTGGCACACCTGAGCTACTCAAACCCTTACTGTCCAGCCCAGAGAAAGGCGCGAAAACACCCATTTATCTCGCCACCTCACCAGAAGTTGAGACCACAACGGGAGAATACTTTGTAAACTGCAAAGTTAAGAAACCTTCCCGTGCGTGCCATGATTGGGGCTTAATCGACGCCTTAATGCAGCGCTCTGAACAACTGATCCACGAGCCTTTAGCGCCGCAACTAAAAAAGGTGGTATAACTTATGCTTCCCTGACAGAAGTATCTACAGGGGATGAGCCATGGAAGAAAAACGACGCGCCACCAGGCGCACTTTAAAACACTATATGTCGGTGTTTGACCGTCACTCACACGCCTATTTGGGGATGCTGGTTGAACTATCGGACAGTGGATTTAAGCTCACCAGCCCAAAAAAAATCGAACTCCAACTCTCTTATCATTTGGCTCTTGCGGATTCCCCTACCTTGAACGAGGCAGACACTATCGCTTTTTTTGAAGCCGCAAGTATCTGGTGCGAGCAGAAAAGCGGGGCCTTTTACGATTCTGGGTTTAAATTTGTTGAAGTATCTCACTTAACCAAAGAAATATTCCAAGATCTCTTGTAGATGGGCACTAATAGGCGTCCCTAAGTTCAGGCACACTCAAAATCAATGAGGCGTTGTCAGCATTCAACTGCGCAGGAGATTGCATTCTCACGGTGGCTACCGCAGTCATAGGAATACGGCCATTTTCCACAATGGGCAACAACCATTCTTTCGTCGGTGCGGTTAGGGTGTCTAAACTAGGATCTTGAATAAAAGGAAAATCCGGATCAGGTGGCTCCGGAATATATAACATGCGCACAATGCGATAAATCATTTCTCCCACCACCGGAACAATAGGTTCAATACCATAAGCCAACTGTACTCGAACCAAATTCGCATCCTGAATATTGACTAAACTGGCTCCGCCCACCGCGGTATCCCGGTAACGCATTAAATCGTTGGGAATTTCACTACAACTGTCACCACATGGTAAACCCCAATCACTGAATGCATCCAAGGTTGGATTTACGATTCGGAATCGACCATTAATAAACTCTGTACCATTTTCTCCGAATAGATCGACTCGCGCGCTCTGTTTTTTTGCCACCCAATCACTGGGATTCGCGACATCTGGATGATAGTAAGGTAGCATGCCATTCACAAATGCATCACGCATGGCCTGTTGATCCAGGCTATTCATAGCAGCGGCGCGAGCGACTAGGAGCGAAGTATGGTTTAGCGCAGACTTAGCCTCCCATAAAAAGCTTAACTGTAGTGCACCGCCTACGAGCAAACCGATGATCGGCAACACAATCAAGGTCTCCGTGAATGCTGCTCCTTTCTGGGTCTGTCGCAATTGCTTTAACATGATAATCTTTAGCTTGCTCTTAAATATACTGCTCAAAATATGTAAACAGCTGTCTTGTCATCTCGACCACCCCGCTCAACACTGAGTTGAATGAGTCCCCTGATCCGATCTATTGCAGTGAGAAGATCGGGGCTTTCAATTAATTCAAGGATATCAGCTTCGTTAACCTTATCTGAAACCCCATCCGATGTCAGCAGTAGCCTATCGCTATCGGTCCAACTGAATGATTTACTGTCCACATTGACTTGATCCTGAATACCAACAGCTCTAGTAATTTTGTGTTTTTCCCGTGCACCACTAACCGATGAGATTGCCACATGATCTTCGCTCAGCTGAACCAAGCGACCCTGCCGATAACCATAGATTCGGCTGTCGCCCACATAATGACAGTGAACCCAATCACCTGATACCCATGCCATCGCTAAAGTAGTTGCCATGCCGACATGACCAGGTTGCTGGGCCAATCGAAAAATCGCAAAGTTCGCCGCATCTATCGCATGCAGAATCTTGTCCTGTGTAATGTCAGTACCACTTAGCTGCTCACATAAGCAATCCATTAACATATTGGCGGCGACGGCACTGGACTCGCCACTACCTACGCCATCCGCTAGAGCAAACAGCCCCTGATCCGGCATCGAGAGGAATGCATCTTCATTTTCATGAGAACGCATTCCTTTTTCCGACCATGCCACTGATTTCAAAGGCACTGGTACCCCTCCTACATTAATCAATTTTTTCGAATTGGTTTCCCGGCATCAAACTGACAATCGATCACCGTATCGCCAAAACTACATTGCCCCAATCCATGAAATAAATCATTTTCAAATTGTCCAACAAATTTAAACCCATCAGGCGTAGAGTAAATTCCCCTACCGTGCATTTTGTCGTCTTTAAATTCTCCGACATATCTATGCTTATCCGGCCACTGGAATATTCCTTCGCCATGTTTCTTATCCATCAGATAATCACCTTCATAGATGGCTCCGTTTGGCCATATCATAGTTCCGTACCCTTGTTTCTTACCATCTTGAACTGAGCCAATGTAGGTCCTGCCATCTATCCAACGATACTCTTCTTCACCTGAATTGAGGGCTCCCACAGGCGTGCCGGCAGGTAACATTTTTGCCAATTTGTCTAAATCCTGATGCTCACCTGTAGTTTGACCACGACCTGAAAATTCCCGGATCTTATCCAACATAGTCAAAATATTAGAGATATCTTCGCCCTCATCTACCATTGCGGTATAGAAATTTAAATGTTGCTCTGCCAAAGCTAAGTTAACGATAGCTAGATTATATTGCGCTTTATTATGTTTAGGATGTGCCGCCACTACACGTTCGAAATGTTGTCTAGCAACCAGCAAATCTTTCTCATAAAAAGCGATTATGCCCAATCGATAATAAACTTCGATGAAATTTGGCTTAATTTCCAATACTCGATGCAAATATTTTTTCGCCTTTACATAATCTTTGGCTTCATATGCATCCATGGCTTTTCGCATATCCTGGCCAAACTCTTTTTCTTCCGAACGATTTAAATCAAGGGCAGCGCATGAAAATAGCAATAAACAGAGGGAGCAAATCCACAACCGCGCTTTCATACCTTAATCTCCCCAGTGAACATACCAAGCAAGTTTAGCTTTAGCCTTGGTATAATACTCAGTCCCTGGAGGTACAAAATTGATCACTTCCTGCCAATAGCGCCGAGCCTGTGAAGCATTCACGGTCTCGGCTCGTAACGCTTTTCGATATAGCTCACGAGCTTTCATTTCCATTTCAGCTAATTTCAGCTTTGCCTCTTCATTGCCATCAATAAAAACAGCTCTTTGCCAAAGCGCAAAAGCTTCATGAAATCGTGATTGATCGTAGGCCTCCTCAGCTCTCATGAGATATTCCTCAACCACTTTGGTGGCGACGCGCTCAGCATAAGCGCTAGAGCGATCACCGAATCTCTTACTTTCTTCCGCTAAAAACAACTCCCACTTGGCGAAAGCTATCTCTTTGTCAGCGCGATTAAAGTGACGTTCACCTTCACTAAACTTTCCATACAGTGGACGCAGCCATTCCAATACGGCCTGAACATCTAATTTTCTGTTTTCATTTAAATAGGGAGACTGTTCTAACTCAGATAATACATCTAGTACAGCTTCACCTTCACCGGCCAAATATTTTTCCTCAGCGGCTTGGATCGAATACTCAGCAATCTCGAGCGCTGCACGTCGACGCTCTAGATCACTGCCTTCGCGCAATCGATTAATGGATTGTTGCCTCCAAGAAGAAAATTCATCGTCATTAGGAACTGAATTGGTAACCGCTACATTGTTGGTAGATTGTTGCAATGCTGTGCGCGCCCGCTGCAGCTCCATCGTATTGAGTGATTGTTGATTAAGATTTTTTGCCACGACAATACTTTGACCGGAGTTATTCCTTGCTTGTTGAGAGGAAGCGACAGATTGATTGGTACTACTACTGGTATTTGTGTTGCTCTTAGTAGGACTAGCGACCGTAGCGGTTTGAACATTTTTTGGATTGGTAGACACAGAGTTGTTTGGTTGAACAGTTTTACGCTCTGGCTTACCAACGCGGGCACTTGATGCTTCACTCTCTATCGATGCTTTTTTGGTATCGGTTCGTTTTACAGCGCGATTGGTAGTATCGCCAGACGCCACATTCATATCTTTAGTATTCGCAAGTCCACCATTCTTCTTATTTTCAACTGCAGAACCCGATGTGTCAGCAGACGGTGCGACTGTAGTCACGTTAGAATTGGGATTAGGATTCTCACTATCTGCTGAAGGCGTCCGCGAATTTGTCAGCATCATTTTCGCGGCCGTTGGTCTAGATTTCTCATCAGCTGATACCGCCTTAGCGTGACCTGAACCGTCCACACTACTCAAGACAACTTTCTCGTCACCTTGAGGCGTGCTCATCTTAGTGCCTGCCTGAGGAGTAGAAACGAACGGCAATTTAGTTACACGCTGGTCCAACTCCATACGTTGGTAACCAAAATAGCCTACCGCCACAATTGCGACGGTCGCAAAAGATATCGCTATTCCCTTAACTAGAAATGCAAAAGCAGTTCTCTCGGTTGGCTTTTGATTGGGATCCGATAGCGGGTGTCGGTGGGTAAAGCGAATTTCCTGATCGCCAATCTTTATTTGGTCTCCATCTTCCAACAATACTCTAGAGACAATATAACCATTCACTTCAACCCCATTTAGACTCTGTTGATCGACGATTAAATATCGACCACCTTGATAGAGAATATGGGCATGATGTCGTGAGATTCCTTTACCGTTCAGTGGTAAAGAAGAAGATTTCGCGCGTCCTAGGGTAAAAGGGAAAGAATCAATTTTGACATGCGCGTCACCACCAATTAATAACCAGGCCTCATCTAGGTGTTCATTATCTTCTTCTCTTAACACCTGCGTCTGTTCTTCTGCCCAATCTTCTGCCGGATTGGTACCCATATCGGTGCTAGACTCTTCAGGCAAAGGCAAGGTCCTGACATTAGTTGTTTGAGCAGCTTGAGCGTCCTCCATTTTCACCGGTTCACTCACCGGTGTTGATTCCGACTTAAAGTCTTCATGTTCCGCGCTCATAATCCACCCCATACCTTAAAATAACTACTATTATATAAGTACTAATTGATCATCGATTCTTATATCCAAACGTTGTATTGATCCCGCAGCCAGTTCCACTACTGAACGTGTACCTCTCGGTGCAAAACAGATCCTAAATGGCTGGATTGTCGATGCCAACTTACGAACCACCTGCTCCTTATCTAAAAACACAACATCTATGGCATATTGCATTCCAATGGTATGAATAGAACGACAGGGTTTCAGCCAAATGGCATGGTGATTGTGTAACGTGCTCGTCCCCAGCAACCCTACCAATCTAGTCCACCAACTGTGCGCACTTTTGATCTCGATTGCGTGTTCGATTTCTTCCCGAGTTCTTCTAATCAATAACATAATAATTTTTATAATAATCTGGATAGAGCTTCCGGCAAAATGTCGCCATCGGCCATTTTCGCGGCTATTAAAAATCCTATTAATAGAAACATAATAGGTAATAGCAACAGTACCAGTGGCATGATCATTTTTACCGGCGCTTCGTTTGCACGTTCTTCTGCAGCACGAAACCGTGTATCCCGCCATTGCCCTGCTTGCGCCAGCAATACTTCAGAAATCTCCCCGCCGGTCTCCTCTGCTTGATTGACAGCGGAAACAAAATTGGAGACGCCTGAATCATCCATACGCGCAGCCAGATCCAACAACGCTTCGCGTCGTGGACGGCCAGCGCGCACTTCTCGAAGTAAACGACTAAACTCCTCTTTCACTGGCCCCACTGGCATTCTTGCCACCGATTCCGCAAGTGATGCAGAATAATTTAATCCAGCGCGCATCGTTAATACCTGAAGATCCATGAAATAGGGGAATTCCTTTTCTACCTTTTGTTTGCGCTCTTTAATTCTGTCTCTTATCCACATATCCGGTACAAAATAGGACATGGCCAGCAAAAGCGAGCTGACGATGAGCAGATGTAATCCCTCAAAAGAATAAAAGTAATAGGCTACCAGTACACCAATTAAGCTAATCCCTATATAGACTATTTTTAAAGTGATAAATTCTTCAGGAAGTATGGCGTACTCCACTCCTCCAGAACTTAATCTATTGCGCAACCTTCTTGCATAGGTATCAGACATAAAGCGCTTAATACTTCCTGCATACACCCTAACCAGTGGGCGAATAACCCAAAATAGAAAGGGCGCAGGATCGCGCCAGGTTTCGTCTTCAAGGCGTTTAAATGTGGTGTTCACTACCACGCCAAAAAATCCAACAATGCAGACAATGCTTATAGTAATTAACCCCAATGCTGAAAAATATTCAATCGACATAAGCTTATACGTTTATCGAAGAGACCCGACGAATTAAAACTACGGAGCTAATCATCATAGTCACAACAACTCCAAACACGACCAACCCTAAGGGGGTAGTAAACAACTTACTCATTGCTTCAGGCTCGAAAAAATAAAATGCATATGCTAATCCTACAGGTAACACGATACCCATCCAGGATTGTGCCCGACCGGTAGCAGTAAGCGCTCTTATTTTGCCTTCTACTTGAGTTTTTTCACGCAAAGTGCTTGCTAAAGTATCTAAGGTATTCGCGAGGTTTCCTCCCACACTTCTAGATATCTTTACCGCTGAAACAAACAGGACAACATCGTGCCGATTGATCCGAGCTGCCATATCGTCCAGTGACTCATTTAAGTCGCGACCCAATCTGTATTCGCCCAGGACCTGGGCAAATTCCTGAGCAGTAGGATTAGGAAAATTTTTGACGACTTGTTGAAAAGAACGAATGATGTTCAAACCCGATTTTAATGATGAGGAAATTGAGTCCAATGTATCAGGCATCTGATGCACGAATTCCTCTGATCGACGTTTTCTCAATGCGGGGAATATAACTAACGGAGATACTAGAATGATCGTCATGATGAACACGGTGCTCAACACGCCTAGGAAAAAATAACTCAGTAAACCGATACCTATCGCTAGGGCGATGACTAAGGTAAAAAGCTCTCCCGCCTCGGAGAAAAGAAACATTCCCCGTATTCCTTGGCCCACAGAGGAAATAAAATTTTCTCGGTAGAGTGCAAATATATTAGATAAAGAACGTACCACAAACAAAAAGGTACAGATCCCGCCGAGAATTGACATCGACAATATTGCCCAAAAAAGTATGGATTCATTCATGAGGTCCATGCCTCTCGATTAATCGGTTCCACTGTCTCAGTCGCACCATCAAAAAATAGAGTTCTATCTAAGTTCACACCCGCTTCCACCGCTTCGTCATAGAACTTCGGAACATGGCCTGTGGCTCTAAATTCCCCCTTCACCTGACCTGTCTCGGTAATAGCTGTTCTCTTAAACTCGAAAATAGGTTGTAAAGAAATATTTTCTCCTTCTAATGCAACCAATTCGGAGATTTGTGTAATTTTCCGACTACCATCACTGAGGCGATCTTGCTGGACGATAATATCTATTGCCGAAGCCATCTGCTCTCGGATCGCCCTAATTGGTAACTCCATACCTGCCATTAATACCATCACTTCCAACCTGGCGAGAAAATCATGGGGGGAGTTGGCATGTCCAGTAGTCATCGATCCATCATGGCCGGTGTTCATAGCTTGCAACATGTCCAACGCTTCTCCTGAACGACATTCACCAACTATGATGCGATCAGGGCGCATACGTAATGAATTCACTACCAAATCACGGATAGTGATTAGTCCCTTACCCTCGGCATTCGATGGTCGACTTTCAAGAGAGACCACATGTGGTTGCTGTAGTTTCAGCTCAGCGGCATCTTCAATGGTGACAATTCGCTCTTGATGTCCAATAAAACTAGACAACACATTGAGCGAAGTGGTTTTGCCTGAGCCGGTACCACCGGAAATGACAAGATTCTTTTTTAACCTCACGCAAATTTCCAAAAACTTGGCCATGTTGCTGGACAATGTGTGCTTGGCTACTAGATCTTTCATATTCAGATCGACGCCGGTAAATTTTCGAATAGTGAGAGTGGGGCCTGTCAAACTTAGTGGCGGAATGATTGCATTGATTCTCGATCCATCTGCTAATCTAGCATCCACCATGGGCGAACTTTCATCAATTCGACGGCCGATAGGAGCAACTATTCGATCGATAACGCCTAACAAAGATTGGTCACTACTAAACCGATGCCCTGTTAGTTTGATTAGTCCGTTTCTTTCTACATATATTCGATCGGATCCGTTGACCATAATTTCACTCACATCCGCATCGGCCAATAAAGGCTCTAAAGCCCCTAGGCCTACAGTTTCCGCAACGACTTCTTTAATGAGTTGAGCTTCCGTAATTTCTGGAGGAATGCGTTTAATATGTTTTTGAATTACGTCCGTAGTGGCATTCTGCGCCTCTGTTCTAAGTTCTTGCGCAGACATACCATGTAGGTTCGCACGTCTGCGATCCAAATACTCCAGTATCAGACCATGGATATGTCGCTTCAGTTCTACTAACTCTTGCGATTCTCCATGTCCCTCTGGTGCGGTCTCCACCTCTTCATTAAATATGGAGGACTGAAAATCAGTAGATTTCGGCTTAATCATCTCTACAACAATGAGTCTCAAACCACCCAATTTGATGGAATCATCCTCATAAATAGCCGTTCGACGATCAACTTTGTGGCTATTCACCCAAGTACCGTTCGTACTTTTCAGATCTTCAATAAAAACAGAATCCTCGTCCACATGTAGTAGTGCATGTTTTTTTGAAGAGTAAGGATCATTTAGCAAAACATCGCACTTATCCGCTTTACCTAGTGAATAGGTACCCATATCCAATTGATACCGGGTTCTATTATCTTGTGCATCTACAATATCGAATATAAACATGGCAATTCTTAATAGTTAGTCGAAAATTGAAAATTCCATATTGGGATGATCATTTTCAATTTCTCTGGCTTTCTGCAAGTTTGCTTGCGCGCGATCGTCTTCAGGGTCAATCAAATAGGGTGTCACGAAAACCGCTAACTCGGACTTTCGCTGAGAAAACTCCCGGGATTTAAACAATTCACCAACAATAGGCACCGAACCCAACACAGGAAATTTGTCTACTGATTTACTGTCCTCAGCATTTAATAGTCCCGATAGCACCATGGTTTGACCAGAACGCACATTCATTTCAGAGTTCGTTTGCCTAGATAAAAAGCCGGGAATACCTAACACTTCGATTGAAGGATCTAAGGTACTCACTTCCACGTCTACTTTAGTTAATATATAACCATCAGGATCGGCCACAGGTTCCATTTTTAAAATCACGCCTACCTTTTTAAACTGCACCCGAATACCGCCTTGCAAGTCGGTCACCGGAATGGGCACCTCGCCTCCCGCTAAAAACTCGGCCGACGAGCCGCTCCTAGTCACTAACTTAGGCTGTGCCAAAATGCGCGCGGCGCCTTTATTCACCAATAAACGAAGATCAGAATTAATCGTGGTTAACGCACCTCGATTCGCCAGAGATGCCGCATCTCCTCCGCCAAATCCTAAGAAAGAGCCAATCTTGTCAAAGTTTCCTGCACCGTGGAACTCACCTAAAACACTAAAGAAAGGTCCCGGCTCGATATCGTTCCAAAGGATGCCCACATCTTTTAGATCACTGCGTCTAATCTCCACCAATTTAACATCCATCATCACCATTGCGCGCATGTCCAGAGGTGGCGCAATGACATTCACCACTAAAAAACCTCCCTTTATTTCTGATTCAAATTCCTCTTTTAGATCATCAATTAACTTTAAGTCTCGTGAGTGTAGTGCCCGACCTTCAATGAACACTACGCCGCCTTTTTGCCTAACGGATACACCCTCTATGGAGGCCACCACGGTACTGGCCAAATCGTATAAACGCATCCAAGACTCTTCTACTCGAAGCAGATATTGAACTTCAGATTTAGTGCCAGCCCATATTCGTAAATCTGTATAACCAGACTGTAACCCTGTAATCAGGATCTCATCCGGCGCGGAGGCTCGTACATTGGCAATATCGGGATCGGCAATGGATACTTGGGTGACACCTTTAAAGGTCAAAACTTCCGTTTGACCTAATTCCACACGGATAATTTTGGTGACACTGGGAGCTGAGTCCAACGCCATAACAAAGTGAGGAATCAAAAATAAAACGCTGAGTAGAATGGCTATAATTTTCGACTGGATGCTCATCATTACTCTCCCCGCTCAATAATTTCAAAAGAGTAGGATGTCTCCTGTTTCACCTGAGCTTTAGGAGCCGCTATTTGGTAATCCACAAGATTTTCAATCGTTATAGAATCCTTAAACTTGGTATCCCTATCCTCCCCGGAACGCATAGTTAACGTGAGGGTGCCCACTGATTGGGCATGAATCAATCTGGATGCATCTCTAGGATTCACTGCAACCGTCACCTCCCTATAGGCATTGCCAGTAGGTACGCGAGAATTTTGATCGATTACTCGTTGTAAATTGACATTGTCTGAACCTAGCTTCTTACCCGTTGCTAAAATTCGCACATCACTCAATAGAGGTACGGTTCGAGAAACATCGTTATCTTTTACAGTCACGAGAAAATCCACATAATCGCCAGGTGACAAAAATCCAGATATAGAATCTAAGGTATCTACGGGGATCGTCAGCGCCCGTTGACCAGGTTCCAGCAGATTGGAAAAAGAATTAGTCGAACTGTGAGAAACATACTTTTCCAAGATAGGATCCCCAGATCCTACTGGGAAAATCAAGCGAGTATTTTGGATTTTATTAAACTGATCCACGGAAATGGCACCAGTTGGGATAAAGTTAACTGGAATTTTTCGTTTTGACACACTTTGTAAATCAACTATATCCCCTGGTTTTAACGCACGATTGGCCACAACAATTTCTATCATCTCCTGGCCACGTGTTAACTCAGCCTTTTCCTGCTCTACTGTTTGCTCGATATAGTTTTGCGTTAAATACCAGCCACTCAATCCACTTAAGATGGCGCCTGCTAATAGAAGTAAGGTGATTCTAGTTGGATTCATAATTTTTATTATCTCTCTCTACTACTCTAAAGCGGAATGGATATCGCTCTTGTATAAGAATTTTCTCTGTCCGCAATCGCATCCGCCAATTCAGGCACAGCCAACCAAATAGCTAAAACCATACAGACCGCTACAATCATATACTCGGTCAATACATTACCTTTTTGCTTCATGTGACCTAGATGTTTTTTAACCATATCTCAAATCACTTTACCCAATTCACCCACATTTGCGTACCACCCAAATCGCCGGCGGTAGGCCTGTATACAATCTGTATAGTTTGTTTTCTCTTGTTGTATATTTTCGTCACAGAATAATCATTTTGATTAACAGACTGTGTTACATCTTCCTGTGTCCATCCAATCTGCAGCAGCTGATGATCCACATAGTCCATATTCATTTCTAAGGATTTCGGACTGATTAATAACAAGGTCTCTGCAGTTTTGCCAAAATCCCTGGATTCTACTTTTTGTAGCACTTGAGTAGACTTCAATTTAGGAAATTTAGTGTTTCTATTGACTATCGCACTAGAAGGCAGCTCACTGATAGTTACCACACCTTCTATCTCACGCCCGGCTTCTTGTAAGCGCACAGAGAAATAGTAATCATTGCTTTCACATCCAAGCATATATCCCGGTGGTTGATTTAGCTCGGTCAAGGCTGGGCATCCCAATCGACTCCAAGTATCGGTGTAATAATCACGAACCTGCTCTAGTTCACCTTTATACCTAAAATGTCGGATGCTCATGGCTAATCCGTTGAGTACCATTTTTTCTGCAATCCATTGCGCCTCTGCCCCTTGGGGAACCTCTGCCCGAGGTAAACGGATCTCTAGGGGCGCGCGACCAGCTGCGTTGACTAACCCAATAGTGACCGAGCAAGATAGCAATAAGCATAGAATTGATCGAAGCACTAAATAGATATTTCTAACCACCATTGACTTCACCACTAAGGCACCTGCCTTTCGGGTGGCAATATTTGCGACTGCTCATCAGGTACAAATTGCCAATCAGATAACACTGCCTCTGCAGATTCAGCTACCGGAAAGGTCGCCCCTAAACCTAATCCCGGTGTCCCGGTGATGGGATCGAATTCTTTCTCCACCCTGAGCACCATGTCTCGTAAATTTTGTGGCAGAATTGAAAAACCGAATAGCGTGGGGGTGACTTCTCGCAGCGCCCTCACGCGCTCCGTGAACTCCTCTTCATTTTGCGGTACGAGAGAATCTGCTATTAATGCGGATGTGGCGCGCATGGGCTCCCTCGGGCCATCGAAAACCTCCTGCATTGGCATAGGAAACGGGTTGACCGGCATGTTCACCGTTACCCACAAGAGATTTTTGGGTTCGATATCCCACCTTAATAAGGTATCAAAATTAGCAATTTCATCGCTGCTTGGTAAACTACGTTCAATATCGACAATCGGACTTACCGGCTCACCAGTGTCGTAACTGAGTAGCGTGGCACCCGTATTATCGCGCCAGACCTCATTATGGACACTGTTATCGTGTTCTGTGATGCCATTTAATGGGTGGAAGAAAAATCGTTCCCGGATTTGATTCGCTAAAATAGTGCTTGCAGAACGAATTGGCGAATTGTCGTCTTCTGCATCCCCGGTAGATGGAAATTCATCCCATAGATCTTGTTGCGCTACATATTCCCACGCCGCGTATCGTGCAGCATTATTCATAGTATGTTGCATGTCTAAATACTTTCCCATCAGGGGCATAAGCAAAAAGAGCGGAATTAAAAACCAGAGTGAAACCAATAACTCTGTCATCGCTTGACCATCTTGTGAAGGAGCTACTTTCATCAGATTAGTTGACCAATTTCGCGTGCCAGAATGGATTGTATAGGTTGGCGTATTCAACGGTCGCATTGTTTAAAGGGACAAAGCCAATACCGTCAGTTAATGTCGGCCGTTGGTAAAATACCTGCGCTTGCGCCACTGCGGTAAGCACCGCACTGCCATCAGGTAAAATTGGATCATCTACATAAGGCCGAAAAGTCATTGGCCTGTCTTCCAACTCAATACTGACAAAAGCAGTAATGGTCAATGAATCTTGTTCTGGCCCCGAGCCGGATTCAGCATCAGCTAAATGACGATAATTTTGAATTCCAGCATATCCTTCATGTATCGAAAGGGACAACAACTCACCGGTGACTGGATTAGTTATCCAGGGCGGGAAAAGGATCCCCAAGTACTCATCGCTGGAGACGGCACCACTCGCTAGCGGAGCACCGCCAGCATCGACAGTATCTGTAGAAGTTATAGTACCTAGATCTGCACTAAACACCGCGGCACCATTTTTATTAAAGCTGCCACTAATCCAAGTGCGGTTAAAGCTCCAATTCGTCGCACCCACATCACTGAGTGAATCTAACACCAGGTGATACATTCTGCTGTTGTCTAGCCCGGCCCCATTTATTCCGCTAGGTATCATCATTTGACTAAAATTGTTCAGCACTGTCGCTTGCGTCGCCCAATCCGCCTGTAATAGTTTGTTATAAGCAGCGGTTTCACCCAAAGAGGCTGTATAACTGAGCATTCGATTTAAGGTTTGGGTGTCGTTCACTTTTAGTTTAGCGCTCACAGGAGATCGCGCGCACAATAAATCGCTATAATAATCAGGATTAAAGTTTGGTTCGTGGCGACACGCGACTCGCGCCATAGCCGTTTCCACAGATGATGCGATACTTGGACTATCAGGTATTTGAAACAATCCGCTTTGAGTCGCTTGATACACTTCCTGTAATAAACCGGACCAGGAGGAAAGTACTTTCATATTTACTTCTGCCTCCGCCAAAACATCTGCTAAGTTCATGGTCGCCAATAGCGTCGTAAACTCAGGGGGTAAAGTTTCACCAGCATCGATTGCCCGTTGCACGTCATTCAAATACCGGATCCAAGACATGTAACTTATGGCATGCGTCATACCGATATTCGTCGCGATCATGGCGCGATTGGTATAGGCATTAAAGTTAAGGTTACGTGCAAATAGCGAGGCACCACTAAAAGCTACAGCGTCTGCTGCATTCACCAACACGGTTTTTTCCGTAGAGTGTCGGCCCACATTAAACATGGCCACAAGAGAAACAATAAGAATCACAGATGTCGCTAGGAGCGCCACCAACGCTTGCCCACTTTGCCTATGCGCTGGCTGTGCCACTTGCATCGACTCCGCCATACGCATCTCCCCCACAAGAATTAGTTAAATGAAATATTAGGATATCTATTCGCGCCATTATTATTGTTATAAACAGCCATTGATATCTCTATGATTACTCCGAAAAAAACTTACCGGAGCTTCTATTTATATGTTCGTTTTTATCGTTATGAATGACCAGTTTCTATTAAGATAGATTCAGAAGATATCAGCGAACCTTCGCCGTACTCAAGGAACAGTCATCCTAAAACGTACGGCTAAGGTCAACTGATTTTGTTCATGAACTACGGTTGAAGAATCTTACCTTGTTGGTCATCGTAATTAGACATACCTGTACCCACCGTGTCAGCACTGACCACTGCATCAGCATAAGTCTGAGATGTGGTTTTACCGGTATTAGTGGTACCGGATAACTCCTGCGCCATACCGCCCATTTGCCCGACTACAGTACTACCGTACATTCTTACTCCGGCTAAACTGACCACCGCGATCAATCCAACCATAATGAGATATTCAGTAAATCCTTGGCCATTCTGTTGTTTAAATAAATTTTTCATTTTCACTTGAGCACCCCTCGTGTTCAATATATTTGACATAATTATGTATTGGCCCTCTATCGCGATCGATTTGGAAAACTGCACCATCTCTTTCAAAACTGCAGCAATAGCGAACCTGAATGATATTACGACAACAATATAACAATTTCAAAAAAAATATCGTATTTAGTTTAGCTAGCAGACTAAAATGCCTATTTTAGACATATTTTATCAATCCCCATCACCCACTTAGGGGAGACCAAAGTGAACTAATCAGTTGCATTTCAAAACCATAGAAGGCTAATCGAAAACACGTATCTATCTATTTTTATTAATTATTTTTATCATAATATGATCCTTGATTCGAGCGTTAAAGTTAACCTATATTGCCCCAACACAGCTGCTTTTTTATCATTAATCATCTGGCATCAGAGGTAAATTAACTTAATATTTCCCCCCCAATATTTAATTAAATAATAGGTCAATATGAATTAAATATTCAAAATACAGATGAAAAGCCATGTTATTTATAATTAACTTAATCGGATTGGAATAGAAATATATAGTTTAATGATGTTACTGAGATCAAATACCCAAAAGTCTGATAGGCCACGTATTCGATTTAAAAATGCTAACCATTAAGCCATCTATTTGAGCAAGACCGCCTATTGTCGTTTAATTCTAGTTTTTGCCAATCAAAGCTTTTAAATATTAGTTATTGTTAATATATTATGAATCATTAAACATAATTTAAATTTGTATATTCCATGGCATCAGTCATTTCATCCAACATAGAGTCGCTTATACAGCCAAAGTCGCTGGGGAAATTCCGTTTCGTTGCGGTCGCTGAGGGAGGAGTGTGCGAAGTATACCGGGCAGAGCCTTTGTCGGGGAGCGGACCGAGTTTAGCTATTAAACGTATTCGGGACATATGGCGGCACCATAAAGGTGTCAACCATCAGTTTGAAATTGAAGCTAAAATTGTTCAATCCCTCTTTTACCCCACCTTGCCGCGCTATGTCTCACGCGGCGTGCTGAAGGGCAAAGCCTACTACGCCTATGAGTTTTTCCATGGTATGCCTTTGCTGAAACTATGGCAGCAACAAGGTTCCACCGATCCGGATAAACTTTTAAAGATGTCTATTGCTTGTGGCATAGAGATCCTCGAACAGCTCTATTATTTACATTCTCGCCCTAATCCGATCTACCATGGCGATATCAGCGCAGAAAATATCATCTTAGATCGGGACGGCCACGTCCACTTAGTGGATTTTGGCTGCGCCCATACCCAGAAAGAAGCAGACGAAAAGAGTTACCAGTGGCTTGGAAAACCCTCTTACATTTCACCAGAACAGGCCAAAGGCGAACCTTGGGATGGGCGCAGTGATCTCTATCAGGTGGGTGTCATGCTATACGAAATGATCACTTCAAAAAGGTGGAATCGGGGACGTAGTCCTCGGGAAAAAGTACTTTTCGCTGCTTCGAAACAGACCATGGCACCCAACTTTCTAGCGGAATTAGTTGGCTCTAGTGCCTCACAGCTGGTGGCTGGATTACTGGCCCCTGATGCAAACCATCGCATCCAGACCGCAGGTGAAGCACTTGCGTTACTCAAACAAGGGTAGGCATCCCTCTTCTTGTTACTCCCCCAAAACCGGCTTCATGTCTTACTTTCTAGCTGCCCCAATGCTGTGGAAAATCAAACCACTGTAAAAGGAGCACTAACCCTATTCTAAATGCTATCCGCCTGACCACTTAAATCGCCGGGACGCATCATTTGTACACAACCAGTATCTCTCATTATTTGCTGAATTA
>DJFZ01000038.1 GCA_002432655.1 Thiotrichaceae bacterium UBA5859
CAAAATGTCGAGTCAAACAGTCAGAACAATGCCGCATCTCCCAATACACAAAAACAGTCTCCGACCAACATTGACGAGACTCAAGAGGCAACCAATTCAGAGCCAAACTCCCATCGGAACTTAGAACACGCAGAGGATACGCGTACGCCAGATCAAAATACCAGTTCACAGATGGATGATTATCAACCCATGAATGAAACTGCTAGTGAAGCAGAACAAGCGTTGCAACAGTGGTTACGACAAGTGCCTGATGACCCAGGGGGCTTGTTACGACGGAAATTTGCTATGGAGCAACAGAAAAAAAGATATCGCTCATCGAATCAAGAAGAGCCTTGGTAACACATGGTCTACTCAAAGTTCAATATTTTTCTACATTTAATGCTTATCATGCTGCTGACTGTCAGCAAGGTTTCACATGCTGAGGTCTCGGCACACTTGTCACGTAGCATTGTTTATGAAGGTGAACAGGTAAACCTAACAATTCGCGCACAAGGTTCAACAAAAAAGGATGCGCCGGATTTATCACCCTTGGAGGCAGACTTTGAAATTTTGGGTACTGCAAAATCTGAACAATTTAGAAGTATCAACGGCCAAACTTCGCACACAACCGAATGGACGATCAACTTAATTCCTAAAAAGTTGGGAAAACTTGAACTACCGCCACTCACCGTAGGCCACGAAGTTACTTACCCTTTGCAGTTAGAAGTGATTGCAATTAAAGAACTGGATACACACAACCAAGCGCCACTATTATTTATAGAATCCAACTTAGATAACGACAATCCCTATGTACAACAACAAAGTATTCTCACAGTCAAACTATATATAGGCGCAGAACTAAAAGAAGGCACCCTGAGCGAACCCAATCACAGTCAATTTGTTTTCGAATCCTTAGGAGAACAGAAGCGCTACGATGAACTCAAATACGGTGTCCGTTATTCTGTTGTTGAGAGACGTTACGCGCTGTTTGCACAACAGAGTGGGAATTATGTGATCGACCCCATCCTCTTTAGTGGCACTATCATCGATCCTGATGCCACTGAAAACAGTCAAAGCTTTGGCAATCGTGGTTGGCGTCAGTTCCGACCAGCGGTCAGAAAGCTCTCCCGCAAAAGCCCAGAAATTAGCATCCAGGTGCAGCCCAAACCAAATGACGTCCACGTACACTGGATGCCCGCTACTTCTGTCAAATTGACTGAGGATTGGAGCCGCCCATTAGATGCACTCAGAATTGGCGAACCCATAACCCGCACAATTCGCTTAGAAGTAACTGGTCAGCGGGGTTCTCAATTAAAAAATATTGACTTACAACCCATTCAAGGATGGCAAATTTATCCCGATCAGGCCACTATCGACACGAGAATCTCAAGCGAGGGAGTGACTGGTATCTTGCAAAGAAAGTTTGCGTTGGTTCCAGAATCACCCGGGGAAACTCTAATCCCAGCGCTCAAAATCCATTGGTGGGACACCATTTCAGATCAACCACGGATAGCTGAACTCCCCGATCAAATACCGCAAGTACTGGCAACCCAGGCACACGCTGGTACCAATTTGTTACCGCAAGATAGTCCTGTGCCTTTGTCCAGACTAGAAATGAAACAAAATTCTTCTGATGGCAGCGACGTGCATTATTCCGACTATCAATTTTGGAAATGGTTGGCAGTAATGAGTGTAATAGGATGGATCTCAACTGTCGGCTTTTTCTGGCTGAGATACAGAAAAGGTATCGAGCCCAAGAAATTTGAACCATCAAACAAGCCTACAAACCATGGTAATCCGATAACCGTTAGGAACTCTACGCAGACCCAAATTTTTCAAGCACTAGAGGAAATGGACACTAAAGCATTGAAGGAATCGCTCATTCATTGGTCTCAAAATACTTTTCCACAGGCGAACATTAAGACCTTGATCCATTTAGCTGATTTCGTGCAACAGACCGAATTCGAACATTGGATCAGAAAATTAGAGTCGAGCCTTTATGGTCAAAACGGAAATATGACTATACACTTACAAAAAGCAACGATGAAACAGTGGTTAGACAATGAAGTCGAACTCCACAAGGCCAACAAGCAAGAAAACCCTTCTAAATTACCACCACTCTACCCAGCATCATAGTGACTTTTTCTGGCATTAGTCGTACGAATAATTATTGAACCTTAAATTTTCCATAATTGAACGACTATTCGGTGTGGAAAGGCTAATTTATCAGAACTAAAGTCTATAATCCGCCCTATATAACAATTTTTATAATTTAATGTCCATTTGCACATCATATCCACCACTAGAAAACTAAAGCACATCGAACCATATTGTTAATATTCAATAATATTTCAACAAGTTATATAATTATATTTTGTATTTTATTTGTCTAAAATAAAATACTCTGAAAGCTAACCTTTCACTTAATAAGTGTTAAATACCTCGGAAAAGTTATTCTTTTTTACATTTAATGTTGCTTTTTGATATTTACTATCGTATCTTTGCAATTAGATCAGGTTATGTTAGAAATTGTTATTAAAACATTACTTATGGTCTGATAAAAAAAATGTATTAACTCGACTAATAATAAGACATATATCGAGTTAAAGGGTGTCTGGACTGCTTAAATAGTTTTAGACACGAACTCGGCATATAGGTGAAGTTAAAACACTTTTGTTAGGAGCGGAGCACATTAAATGAAAACATTACTTAGAAGACTAACAAGCTCGTTATTTGTGAGCTTATTATTTCTGGTACCGCTGGCGCCTGCACAAGCAGAATTGTCTCAGATTGACGACGTTGAACTGAGATCAGTTTATGCTCAAGCCATGCCAACAGATGAGGAGAGAGAACCCTATCAGGACATTGGTGAAGGACTCTCGCTAGTACTTCTTCCAGTTCTTGGTGGCCTCAACCTTGGCCTAAATATTTCATTAGAAGGTGGTATAACCGGTGCCTTGTTTGGCATTAATGGCAATAGTGAAACCGGTTTTATTGGCCAAGCCCTTGGCACCATCGAAAAATCTTTTCGGTAAGGAGGTTATCTTCATGAAACAGTTTAAAATTCTCTTATTACTCTCCACAGTACTAGCTTTCACCTTACCCAAGGCGGCATTTGCAGATCTCACTGAACTCCATGAACAAGAGATGAGAGACGTAATCGGTCAAGCACTGACCGCCGAGCAACGAGAGCTCTACTCAGAAATGGGCGAAATCGGTTGTCGTGCGCTTTGCCCCACTCTCTCCAGAATTAGTATCGATATTAACGCTACACTAAAAGGTGGGGTGACCGGTGCTCTGTTCGGAATTGACGGTGATTTTGGTACTGGATTTATAGGTCAAGCCCTGAATTCCATAGAAGGTATATTCTAAGCACCTTCATATGTGCCACCTTTAGAAGAGAGAGATAAAAATGAAAAAATTATTACTTCCATTATTATTCTTCTTGTCGCTAGGATTCTCAGCGACAAGTCAAGCTGAATTACAAGCCATGCAAGACGCCGACCTGAGGAGTGTGGTAGGCCAGCAGAGGTTTAGCCAGGAAACCCATGACAATGCAGACCGCGCTGGAGTATTCATCTGTGATGTGCTTTGCCCGACTCTTACAAATTTAAGTATCGGCGTGCCTATTAGCTTACAAGGCGGCGTCACCGGTGCGCTATTCGGCATCAACGGTGATTCAGGTTCTGGCTTTATTGGTAATGCTTTAGACAATATCGCAGAAACCTTTAAGTAGCGCTGCAGCTACCCTAACTTTAATAAAAAGCCCTTGGCTCTCCAAGGGCTTTTTTATTAAGCATTCATTTTTGTCTCTAAATTCCATTTCCTTGGTCGATATATTAACCAGCTACTCATTTACGAGTCAGAATACAAATAAAAATATATAGCTATCCTGCTCGATAGCATCAAATGTACGCACATTTATTTTAACTTGATCTACAGGTGTTGAAGTCATGAATCTTCGATTTATAGCGTATATTTCTTTACTGATTGCTCTAGCTTTTTCTCCGGTGCATGCAGAAACAACTTTGCTCAGTGATAATGAACTGAGAACAATTACCGGCCAAGCCATTACTGCTGTGCAACGAGAAGCGGCTGAAGACATGGGTGAACTAGTGTGCCTCGTACTATGTCCCACCACTCAATCGTTATTCTTAAATGTGAGCCTTACATTAGATGGCGGTGTCACGGGCGCCCTTTTCGGTGTAGAGGGTGACTTTGGTTCCGGATTTATAGGCTCTGCACTAAACTCCATCGAAAATGCTTTTAATTTATAGTACATTAGAATAAAAGGACTTTTTTAATTATAAAGATGGAAAGCGAAACCTTATGCGCCTAATTCAATTAGCCCTTAGTATATTAGTAGTTGTTGTTCATTTAACCTATTCTGCGGGATGGACGCGGGAGTATTACGATGACTACGAGGAATTCGAAGATGTAGGCATGGCCGCATCTATACTCTCACGATTTTATGCAGGAGTTGGATTAGGCACTATAGAATTTGATGTGGGAAATATTTCTAAAGTTGCTCGTTCAAATGATATCCTCAATCAAAATACATTAATTAGTGATAGTGAATCTAGTAGTGGCATTGGTGCAAAATTATTTGGAGGTATCAAAGTCACAGATAATATCGCTCTAGAAGCAGGTTGGGCATCACTGGGAGAGTGGAAGTTTGATATCGTAGTGCGGGGTGATGATCCTTCAAATCCCGACACCTTTCAACAATCGTTTAACATTGGGGGCAAGGTAGAAATCGATACATTAATAATCGGGGCCGTGATCAACTATGATATTCCAAGCACAAGCTTTGGTATTCTTGCTCGTGCTGGAATAATCGTCTGGGACAGTTCCGTGAGCGCTGCGGTGAATCCAGATCCGACTCCCAGTTCGACTGCTGATACAGCGTTTTCAGATTCCGGCTCTGGTACCGATACCCACTTCTCTTTGGGTGGTTATTACAATCTCTCTAAGCACTTACAATTGATGGGCGGTTGGGATCGCTTTGATCTTAAATCCGGAGAGGAGTCCGGCTTATCTGTAGATCTGCTTTATGTGGCTCTTAGACTAAGAGGATGAGGTTTAACCAGAAGTTTTGCGCAAAACTTTCCGCTCTCCAGTTCCAACATACTAACTGACAATTTTTGCAATGCCAGTCAACCAAGGGACAAGAACGCAATTTTTCCATTTCTCACGGAAATGGAAAAGGATCCTCGCACCTGGAAAATGGTGGGCCGTGTAGGGATCGAACCTACGACAGGCGGATTAAGAGTCCGCTGCTCT
>DJFZ01000003.1:0-892 GCA_002432655.1 Thiotrichaceae bacterium UBA5859
TCAACAATCTTGCTGACGACGCCAGCACCTACTGTACGACCACCCTCGCGGATCGCAAATCTCAATCCCTCTTCCATCGCAATCGGCGCAATTAACTCCACCTCTATCGAGATGTTATCTCCAGGCATCACCATTTCCGTATCCGCTGGCAATTCTATCGCACCCGTCACGTCCGTCGTGCGGAAATAAAACTGCGGGCGGTAACCCTTGAAAAATGGCGTGTGGCGGCCGCCTTCCTCTTTCGACAATATATACACCTCAGCGCTAAATTTCGTGTGCGGCGTGATGCTACCCGGCTTCGCCAATACTTGACCCCGCTCTACCTCTTCTCGCTTCGTGCCTCGCAATAACACGCCCACATTGTCTCCGGCTTGGCCTTCGTCCAACAACTTACGGAACATCTCCACTCCCGTACATGTCGTCTTCTCCGTCGCCTTGATGCCTACTATCTCTATCTCTTCACCTACCTTCACTATCCCACGCTCGATTCGACCCGTCACCACCGTGCCGCGACCAGATATCGAAAATACATCTTCTATCGGCATCAAAAACGGCTGATCTACCGGGCGCTCCGGGATCGGAAAATAACTGTCCATCTCTTCCACCAACTTCAGAATCGATGGCACGCCTATATCCGAACTGTCTCCCTCCAAAGCCTTCAATGCACTACCCGTCACTATCGGGGTGTCATCTCCAGGAAACTGATATTGATCCAGAAGCTCGCGTACTTCCATCTCCACCAGCTCTAACAGCTCTTCATCATCCACCATGTCCGCTTTGTTCAAATACACCACGATGTAGGGCACTCCCACCTGACGCGCCAACAAAATGTGCTCTCGAGTTTGCGGCATCGGACCATCCGCCGCAGACACCACCAGGATCGCGCCGTCCA
>DJFZ01000003.1:1198-10792 GCA_002432655.1 Thiotrichaceae bacterium UBA5859
CCGGTGATCATGTTCTTCACATAATCCGCGTGACCCGGGCAGTCCACATGCGCGTAGTGCCGCTCGTCCGATTCATATTCCACGTGCGCCGTGGCAATAGTAATCCCTCGAGCCCGCTCTTCCGGGGCGCCGTCAATCTCATCATAGGCTTTAAACTCACCACCATGTTTCTCCGCCAGAACCTTCGTTAAGGCCGCTGTCAAAGTCGTCTTTCCATGGTCCACGTGGCCTATGGTGCCCACATTCACATGGGGTTTCGTGCGTTCAAATTTTTCCTTGGACATGAGTCTCTACCTCGTGCAATAAGACTGACTATTTGTTTTTACTGATCACTGCTTCCGCGATGTTAGAAGGTGCTTCCACATAACGGCTAAATTCCATTGAATAGTTGGCGCGGCCTTGAGTGGCAGATCGTAAATCGGTGGCATATCCAAACATCTCAGCCAAGGGCACATCCGCAGCCACAATTTTACCGGCCACACCATCTTCCATACCTTGAATAATGCCGCGACGCCTGTTGAGGTCTCCCACTACATCACCCATATACTCTTCGGGAGTGACTACCTCGACTTTCATAACTGGCTCTAACAAAGCGACGCCAGCCTTTTTAGCACCCTCTTTAAAAGCCATGGAACCCGCTATTTTAAATGCCATTTCACTAGAATCCACATCATGATAGGAACCATCAAACAGCGAGACTTTGACGTCTACTACCGGATAACCAGCTAGCACACCGTTTTCCATCTGTTCTTGGATGCCTTTATCCACCGCCGGAATGTATTCACGTGGTACCACACCACCGACGATTTCGTTAACAAACTCGTATCCTGTGCCCGGCTCTTGCGGTTCGATACGTAACCAGACATGACCATACTGACCACGGCCACCGGTCTGGCGCACGAATTTGCCTTCGATTTCTGTATTTTGTTTGATCGCCTCTCGATAGGCCACCTGAGGAGCGCCGACGTTAGCCTCGACGTTAAATTCTCGCTGCAATCGATCAACAATAATTTCCAAGTGCAGCTCGCCCATACCGGAGATAATCGTTTGACCGGACTCTTCATCGGTATGTACGCGGAAAGAGGGATCTTCCTGCGCCAATTTACCCAAAGCAATACCCATTTTCTCCTGGTCTGGCTTGGTCTTCGGCTCCACCGCCACAGAAATCACTGGCTCTGGAAACTCCATACGCTCAAGGGTAATCACCGCTTTCTGATCACATAGAGTATCGCCAGTTGTGACATCTTTTAAGCCTACGGCAGCGGCTATATCACCGGCACGAACTTCTTTAATCTCTTCCCGACTGTTAGAGTGCATTTGCACAATTCGACCGAAACGTTCACGTTTGCCTCGCACTGAATTGAGTACCGTATCTCCTGAATTGACAACGCCAGAATAGACACGAAAGAAAGTCAAAGTACCCACAAAAGGATCGGTTGCGATTTTAAACGCCAAAGCGGAAAAAGGTTCTTCATCGCTGGCATGCCGCTCGCCTTCAGTTTCGTCTTCATTGATCCCTTTAATAGCCGGCACATCTACCGGACTGGGCATATATTCGAGAATGGCATCAAGCATCGCTTGAACACCCTTATTTTTAAAGGCGCTACCGCAAAAAACCGGGACAATCTCATTCGCTAGGGTGCGAGAACGTATACCTTTTTTTATCTCTTCAACGGTGAGCACACCCTCTTCGAGATACTTTTCCATATATTCTTCATTGGCTTCGGCAGCGGCCTCCACCATTTTTTCATGCCACTCTTCCGCGAGGCTTTTGAGATCCTCGGGAATATCCACTAGATCATATTTGGCACCTTTGGTCTCTTCGTCCCAAAGAATGGCTTTCATGCGGATTAGGTCGATGATGCCCTTAAAATCATCTTCGGCGCCCCAGGCGATTTGCATCGGAACGGGATTGGCGCCAAGCCTGGTTTTAATTTGCTCCACCACACGCAAAAAGTTAGCGCCAGCGCGATCCATTTTATTGACGAAAGCCATGCGGGGCACATGATATTTGTTCGCTTGTCGCCATACAGTTTCTGACTGTGGCTCGACACCGCCCACCGCACAAAATACTGCGCAAGCACCATCGAGTACACGCAACGAACGCTCAACCTCGATAGTAAAATCCACGTGTCCAGGGGTATCGATGATATTGATTCTATGTTCTGGAAACTGCCCGTCCATTCCTTTCCAGAAACACGTAGTCGCCGCAGAAGTAATGGTGATGCCGCGCTCTTGCTCTTGCTCCATCCAATCCATAACTGCAGCGCCGTCATGTACCTCACCAATTTTATGGGTCAACCCGGTATAGAAAAGAATACGTTCAGTAGTCGTAGTTTTGCCTGCATCAATGTGAGCCATGATGCCGATATTTCTGTATCGCTCGATTGGCGTTTTACGTGCCACTGTACCCTACCTTATCTAACTAATTAATACTGAGTTACCAACGGAAGTGCGAAAACGCTTTGTTCGCCTCTGCCATGCGGTGCGTATCTTCCCGTTTCTTTACTGCGCCACCACGACCTTCAGCAGCGTCAATGAGTTCGCCCGCCAACCTTAAATGCATCGATTTTTCCGAACGCTTGCGCGCGGTTTCGACAATCCAACGCATTGCCAATGCCATTTGTCTTTGCGGTCTCACTTCCACAGGAACTTGGTAGGTAGCGCCGCCTACACGACGGGACTTCACTTCTACCATCGGCTTCACATTATCGAGCGCACTATCAAATATTTCTAAAGCGTCTGAGCTGGTGCGCTCCGCCACTGTATCTAATGCGCCGTAGATCATTCTCTCCGCTACTGATTTCTTACCGCTGAGCATTGCCAAGTTAATAAAACGAGCCAACTTTTCGCTCTTAAACTTGGGATCGGGTAAGATTTCTCTTTGGGCGACCACTCGTCTTCTTGGCATTACTCTGTCCTATTACCGATTCTAGTTACTGTGTTTGCAAAAATTTTTCCGAAATTATTTTCTTTGTTTCTCTACCCTTTGGGCCGTTTCGCACCATACTTCGAACGACCTTGTCGCCGTTCATTGACTCCTGACGTATCTAAGGTTCCACGCACAGTATGGTAACGAACACCAGGTAAATCTTTTACCCGACCGCCACGAATCAGAATCACTGAGTGTTCCTGCAGGTTATGTCCTTCACCACCAATATAGCTTGTCACTTCCTGGCCATTGGTTAAACGTACCCGGGCCACTTTTCGTAAAGCTGAGTTTGGCTTTTTCGGGGTCGTGGTATACACACGGGTACAGACACCACGTTTTTGTGGACAACCCTCTAACGCGGGCACCGTGCTCTTAGAGCGCGGTCTAACACGCGGTTTTCTCACCAACTGATTAATGGTTGCCATAGGTTAAACTCCAGCCCAAATAAAATGACAGGCCAAAATAGATTGGCCTGTCAGGGGATGCAGAATGTTACGGATCCACACCCGTTGTGTCAAGCAAGCAACTGACATCTAATCGATTTTGTTGCTGCATAGATTGATACTTAGTTGCTGCCATAAGATTACGCTCATTCCGTAACCTTTAAGTGGATTCTTGCGCGTTCAATGCCTCACTCAACGCTGATTCCACTTCGGAAACAGATACCGTTGGTACCTCTTCCTCCAGTTTTACTCCACCACTTTCAGCCCATCGACGTTGGCGTTCATTATGGTAGGACAAACCAGTACCTGCCGGAATTAAGCGACCCACTATCACATTTTCCTTCAATCCCTTGAGATCATCCCGTACACCCCGCACAGAGGCCTCGGTTAACACACGTGTCGTCTCCTGGAAGGAAGCCGCCGAAATAAAGGATTCGGTCGCCAACGAAGCTTTGGTAATCCCCAACAGTACTGGTTCATACTCAATTAACTCCTTGTTCTGACTGGCTATTTGATCATTTTTTAAGGCCACCGTGTCTTTTTCCAACTGCTCTCCGGGCAATAGGTTAGAATCACCTGGATGAGTCACTTGGACTTTTCTCAACATCTGACGAATGATCACTTCGATATGCTTATCGTTGATCTTCACCCCCTGCAGTCGGTAGACCTCCTGGATTTCGTTGGTGATGTAGACAGTCAGCGCATTCACCCCTAATAACCGCAGAACATCGTGCGGATTGGTCGGCCCTTCAACCACCACTTCACCTTTTTCCACATGCTCACCTTCGAATACTGCGAAGTGCCGCCATTTCGGAATTAACTCTTCGTATGGCTGTTCGCCGTCTGCCGGGGTAATAATTAATCTCTGTTTACCGTTGGTCTCCTTACCGAAACTCACTGTTCCCGTGACTTCCGCCAAGATAGAGGCGTCTTTTGGCTTTCTGGCTTCGAAAAGATCGGCTACTCGCGGCAGACCGCCGGTAATATCCCGCGTTTTACTGCTCTCTTGTGGGATCCGCGCCAAAATATCACCGACGCCAATTTCAGCACCATCTTCTACAGTGACGATGGCACCTGGTGGTAAGGTATATTGGGCTGGAATGTTGGTGCCGGCAATAAAGAGATCTTCACCATTGTCGTCCACCAGGGTAATAGTGGGGCGCAAGTCTTTGTGCGCACTGCCACCGCGCTGCTTGGCGTCAATAATTACCATACTGGATAATCCTGTGACTTCATCTGTCTGCCGTTGAACGGTGACCGTCTCTACAAAATCACGGAACTTGGCGCGACCGGCTACCTCGGTGATAATTGGATGGGTGTGGGGATCCCAATTGGCCACCATCTGGCCGGCAGAAACCTGAACACCATCCTCTACATGGATCATGGCACCATAAGGAATGCGATAACGCTCTTTTTCCCGGCCACGAGAATCCAGCACATTCAACTCGCCAGAACGGGACACCGCCACATAGTGACCATCCGCATGCTGGATCAGCTTCAAGTTGTTGAGTTTCACGCGACCTTCAGATTTGACTTCCACATTATCAGTAGCCGTTGCTCGCGAAGCAGCACCACCGATATGGAATGTACGCATGGTTAACTGAGTACCGGGCTCACCAATAGATTGGGCAGCAATCACACCAACTGCTTCGCCAATATTGACCATGTGACCACGAGCCAGATCACGACCATAACATTTACGGCACACACCGCGGCGGGTATCACAGGTAATGGGCGAACGCACCAAGATACTGTCCACACCCATGGCCTCAAGACTTTGTACCCATTCTTCGTCCAGCAAGGTATTGCGCGCGATCAGCACTTCGCCAGTCTCTTCGGAGATGACATCTTTACACACCACTCTACCCAACACCCGCTCAGCTAGGGGTTCTACTACATCACCACCCTCAATGTGTGGCGTCATGGCGATACCCTCTAGGGTGCCGCAATCGTCCTCGCTCACCACGAGATCCTGAGACACGTCCACCAAACGACGGGTTAGATACCCAGAATTCGCCGTCTTTAAGGCGGTATCTGCTAAGCCTTTACGCGCACCGTGGGTGGAGATGAAGTACTGCAATACATCCAACCCTTCGCGGAAATTCGCCGTGATCGGCGTTTCAATGATGGCGCCATCGGGCTTCGCCATTAAGCCTCGCATCCCGGCCAATTGCCGGATCTGCGCGGCCGAACCCCGGGCGCCTGAGTCCGCCATCATAAATATAGAATTGAAGGAATCTTGCTCTACCTCATTGCCTTCAATGTCGGTAACTGACTGAGTCCCTAAACGACGCATCATGGCTTTTGCCACCTGATCATTTGCGTGAGACCAGATATCCACCACCTTGTTATAGCGTTCACCGGAGGTGACCAACCCAGAGACATACTGTTTCTCGATCTCCTTCACTTCCCGTTCAGCTGCGTTAATGATCTCTTCCTTCTCAGGCGGCACAACCATGTCATCCACACCGATAGAAATACCCGACACAGTGGCATAACGAAAGCCCGTGTACATCAGTTGATCGGCAAAAATGACTGTCTCTTTGAGGCCGATCCTGCGGTAACAGATGTTGATCAACTGGGAAATCGCCTTCTTCTTCATTGGCTGATTCACCAACTCATAGGATAGGCCTTCGGGCAGGATACGGGACAGAAGGGCTCGTCCCACAGTGGTTTCCACCACCTTCGTCACCTTTTCCATCTCACCGCTAGTTTCGTTCTCTTGAACCAATTCAACCCGCACCTTGATGGGGGCCTGCATGCTCACTACCCCGGTTTCCAAGGCGCGATGAACTTCATTCACATTAGCGAATACCATGCCCGCACCTTTGGCTCCCACATTCTCCCGAGTCATGAAGTAGAGCCCTAGTACCACGTCTTGGGTAGGGACAATAATGGGCTCACCATTAGCAGGGGAGAGAATATTATTGGTGGACATCATTAACGCTCGTGCTTCTAACTGAGCTTCTAAGGTCAGAGGCACATGTACTGCCATCTGGTCACCATCAAAGTCGGCGTTGTAGGCGGCACACACCAGAGGATGCAGTTGAATCGCCTTGCCTTCAATTAATACTGGCTCAAAAGCCTGTATGCCCAATCGGTGCAAAGTGGGCGCACGGTTTAGCATCACTGGATGTTCGCGAATCACCTCTTCGAGAATATCCCAAACTTCCGGGCCCTCTTTTTCCACCATCTTCTTCGCGGCTTTGATGGTGGTGGCCAAACCCCGTAACTCTAATTTGCTAAATATGAAAGGCTTGAAGAGCTCTAACGCCATCTTCTTGGGTAAACCACATTGGTGTAATCTTAAGGTAGGGCCCACTACAATCACTGAACGCCCTGAGTAATCCACCCGCTTACCTAACAGATTTTGCCGGAAACGACCTTGCTTACCTTTGATCATATCCGCCAAAGACTTGAGCGGACGCTTATTAGAGCCTGTAATAGCACGACCGCGACGACCATTGTCTAGTAAGGCATCCACCGATTCTTGCAACATGCGCTTTTCATTACGCACGATAATATCTGGTGCATTCAGCTCTAATAGTCGTTTAAGTCGATTGTTCCGGTTGATCACTCGTCGATAGAGATCATTCAAATCTGAGGTGGCAAAACGGCCACCATCCAGCGGCACCAACGGACGCAACTCCGGTGGTAACACAGGTAGCACTTCCAGAATCATCCATTCCGGATTGTTGCCGGACTCTATAAAGGATTCCAACAGTTTTAAGCGTTTGGTGAGCTTCTTCAGCTTGGTCTCGGAGGTGGTGGTGGGTAATTCTTCCCTAAGCGTTTTTGCCTCTAATTCCAAGTCCATCTTTTCGATTAAATATTTGATCGCCTCGGCGCCCACACGAGCATCAAACTCATCGCCATACTCTTCAATGGCATCCAGGTATTGCTCATCACTGAGCAATTGACCTTTTTCCAACTCAGTCATGCCCGGATCCACAACTAAAAAGCATTCGAAATAGAGTACACGCTCAATATCCCGTAAGGTCATATCGAGGAACAAGCCTATGCGGGAAGGCAAAGATTTTAAGTACCAGATATGAGCCACCGGACTTGCTAGCTCAATGTGTCCCATACGTTCGCGCCGAACCTTGGACAACGTGACCTCAACACCGCATTTTTCACACACCACGCCTCGATGTTTGAGGCGTTTGTATTTGCCACACAGGCACTCATAGTCTTTCACCGGACCAAATATCTTCGCGCAAAAAAGACCATCACGCTCAGGTTTAAAAGTACGATAGTTGATAGTCTCTGGCTTTTTCACTTCGCCATAAGACCAAGAACGGATCATATCCGGTGAGGCCAGTCCGATTCGAATGGCATCAAACTCTTCCATTTGACCTTGCTGTCGTAAGAGGTTGAGTAGTTCTTTCAAGGTAAGTCTCCTTAGAACGGTGTGGACATCACCACATATAAATCTCTGTCAAAAACGCCGAGGCCATTGGCTCAGTCGTTATGTTCCAGCTCAATATCAATACCGAGAGATCGAATCTCTTTCACCAGTACGTTAAATGACTCTGGCATACCTGCCTCCATACGGTGATCTCCATCTACAATGTTCTTGTAGATCTTGGTACGACCCGACACGTCATCAGATTTAACTGTCAACATTTCCTGTAGCGTATAGGCGGCGCCGTAAGCTTCTAACGCCCACACTTCCATCTCCCCGAAACGTTGACCGCCAAACTGCGCCTTACCACCTAGGGGCTGTTGCGTCACCAGACTATAGGGACCGGTAGAGCGTGCATGCATCTTGTCATCCACTAGATGGTTGAGTTTCAACATGTACATGTAACCCACCGTTGTTGGACGTTCAAAATATTCTCCCGTACGACCATCTCTCAAATAGGTTTGACCACTCACCGGCAAACCTGCCAGTTCCAACATGCGTTTGATTTCTTCCTCTGAGGCACCATCAAACACCGGTGTCGCCATAGGAACGCCTTTTTGCAGATTGTTGGCAAGTTCCCGAATCTGATCATCTGAAAATGAATCTAATTCTTCGATGCGACCACTGCGATTGTAAATCTCTTCTAAAAATGCCCTGAGTTCACTGATATTAGACTGCTGTTGCAACATTTGACCTATTTTTTCACCTAAGCCTTTTGCCGCCCAGCCAAGGTGAGTTTCTAATACTTGTCCCACGTTCATCCGCGAGGGCACACCGAGTGGATTTAGGACGATATCTACCGGAGTACCATCTTCTAGATAGGGCATATCTTCCACCGGAGCAATCATCGAGATAACACCCTTATTCCCGTGTCTACCGGCCATCTTGTCGCCTGGCTGAGTCCGGCGTTTCACCGCCATGTACACCTTCACCATTTTCAACACGCCCGGAGCGAGATCATCACCTGAGGTCAGCTTTTTCTTTTTCTCTTCGAAGCGTGCTTCAAATTGCTGTTTTTGCACCTTCAACTGTTCCGCCAATAATTCAAAATCTTTGTTAGCTTTTTCATCCTGTAAACGGATCTCAAACCATTGGGCTTTATTTAGATCATCTAAATATGACTCAGTGATGGTTGCGCCAGCGGCCAAACCGTTAGGTCCACCGTCAGCAGTTTGTCCCACCATCAATTTTGCCATGCGCTGATGAACGTGCTCTTCGAGAATACGGTATTGGTCATTCAAATCCTTTTTAACTTTGGCCAATTCCGCTTCTTCAATATCCAACGCTCGGGGATCTTTTTCCACACCATCGCGGGTGAATACCTGCACGTCGATCACCGTGCCATTCATGCCTGAGGGCACGCGCAGCGAGGTATCCTTCACATCAGAGGCTTTCTCGCCAAAAATAGCACGCAATAATTTTTCCTCTGGAGTGAGCTGGGTTTCACCTTTCGGTGTCACTTTGCCCACCAAAATGTCACCCGCCTTCACCTCAGCACCCACATACACGATGCCATGCTCATCTAACTTGGACAGCGCACTTTCACCTACGTTGGGAATGTCTGCCGTGATCTCTTCCGGTCCGAGTTTAGTGTCCCGACTGACACAGGAAAGCTCTTCAATATGGATGCTGGTGAGACGATCTTCCTTCACCACTCTTTCTGAGATGAGAATGGAATCTTCGAAGTTGTAACCGTTCCACGGCATAAAAGCCACTAACATATTTTGGCCCAATGCCAACTCACCTAGATCGGTCGATGGACCGTCAGCCAAAATATCACCGCGATTGACCTTATCGCCCGGCACTACCAATGG